>JAKQEQ010000042.1 GCA_029556545.1 Candidatus Hydrogenedentota bacterium | reverse complement strand
ACGGTGTCGGCACGTTCGCCTTCCTGGAAAAGCACCTCGATTGGCCGCGCCGGGACGAATAGCGACGACGGCGGCATCACAGCCTACAAAGTGGACTTATGCATCCGATTCTTGCTAGCGTGATGCGCCACGGGTAGGTATCGCGGCGCGGCGGCTGGGACATGACATGCCAGGACGTATTCTTCCATTGATAGCGATTGCGGGTCTTGCGGCGGCGGTGATGGCCGCCGAAGGGGCGCGGATTCCCGGCTTCGTGTTTGAGGACGGGGCGTACGTGCCCGAGGCGTCGCGGTCGGCGGCGGGCGGAGCGCCGGCTACGCCGTGGCGGGTCCCGTTCCCGCCGATGCCGGGTCTCGACGCCAACTCTATGACGCCGGAAAAAGTGGAACTTGGACGGCTCCTGTTCTTCGACCCGATTCTCAGCGGCGACAACTCGATGGCGTGCGCTACGTGCCACGACCCGAAGCTCGGCCTCGCAGACGGACGGAGAAAGGGTCAAGGTTTCGGGGGCGCGCCGCTGGGCCGGCATTCGCCCACGCTGTGGAACGCGGCTTATAACGCCCATCAATTCTGGGATGGCCGCGCCACGCTGCTTGAACACCAGGCGCCGTTCCCCATCCAGGCGCCCGATGAAATGAACCAGGACCCGGACGAACTCGTGGACGAACTCCTCGCCATTCCCGAATATGTCGCGCGCTTCGACCGCGTCTTCGGCTGCGGACAAGACGCGATCACCTTCGATAACGTGGCAAAGGCCGTGGCCGCCTTCGAGCGCACCCTGCTCAGCTTTAGCGCCCCCTTCGACCGCTTCGCGGCGGGCGATGCCGACGCGCTGACTGCCCAGCAACAGCAGGGCTTCGAGCTGTTCCGGTCTAAGCGCCTGCGCTGCATCGAGTGCCATCCGCTGCCCACCTTCACCGACACGCGCTTCCGCGTCATCGGCGTGCCGGAAGACGACGTCCCGGACCCCGGTCGCGCCAAAGTGCCGGGCGAAGGCCCATTCGGCGCGTTCAAGGTCTCCACCCTCCGCAACGTGGCCGTCACCGCCCCCTACATGCACAACGGCCATTTCGATACGCTGGACGCCATTATCGACTTCTATGCTGACGGCGCCGGCCTCGCCAACGACCCGCCCGCGGAGAACATCGACCCGATCATCCGGCCCTTCCGCATCACTAACGAGGAAAAGGCGGCGGTGATCGCGTTTCTGCATGCTTTGACCGACACCTCGTTACAGCCGAGCCGTCCGGAGCGTGTCCCGTCGGGATTGGTCGCGACTGCGCCGCCGTCTGTTCCCATCGAGTGATGCCGGGCGACTTTTTCCCCAAGGTTTGTGGCTGGCATAGCGCGCCTGCCCCCAGCATCTCTAAGTAAGAAATATGATCAAAACAATTTTAACCTGATAATTCTAAGAAAGGGTTGACAGCGACCTGTTCTTTCGATATGCTGAAGCTGTGGAATGCAGGTCACGTTTTGGCAAGGTCTCATAACAGGGTGTACACCCGGTAGGAGTCAACACTATGCGTAAGAAAGGCTTTACACTCATCGAACTGCTGGTGGTCATCGCGATCATCGGCATCCTGGCGGCCATTCTCCTGCCCGCCCTCGCCCGCGCGCGGGAGTCCGCGCGTCGTGCCTCGTGTCAGAACAATCTCAAGGAACTCGGCCTCGTATTGAAGATGTACGCCAACGAAGACCCAGGCGAGCGCTTCCCGCCGAAGTCCCTGGACGCGGGCAATTTCTTCTTTTCGATGGAGGCGACCTATCCGGAATACCTCAATGACATCTATGTGATTTTCTGTCCATCGGACTCCGAGAATCTGCCGCTGTTGGTCACGCCGCCCGATGGGGAATGGGTGGACGTGAACGGCAATCTGATTCTCGCGCGGCTCGACGGTGATCCGCGCAGGCCAGGCTACGATCCGGAAATCGACACGTCCGACCGCTCGTACATTTACTTGGGTTGGGCGATCCGCGACAACTCGTGGCTGGTGCCCGTCCCCATCGGTCTAGCGGCCATTTCGCAGCCTAACACGCTTCTGGGCGCGTTTGTCTCGCTCATAGGACTTCCCTTTACGTCGGGACAATATGACGAGGTGGCGAAGCAGAACGATTCGGACCTGTCCATCCAGCACCCGGGCAACGCGGTGATCGCTCCGGGTGAAACGATAACGGCGTATCGGCTCCGCGAAGGCATCGAACGATTCCTGATCACGGACATCAATAACCCTGCCGCCACCGCGCAGGCGCAATCCACGTTGGCTATTATCTGGGACGTGGTGGCGCAGGAGGCCGCACTGTTCAGCCATATTCCGGGCGGCGCCAATGTACTGTATCTCGACGGACACGTGGACTTTGTCCGTTACACGCCCACCCGGGGCGTGAATGCGGAAGGAAACATGGCGGGCACGGAATCGGAGCAGTTCCCGGTAAGTTCGACGTGGGCGGTGATGGCGCAGCGGGCGCTTGACCTTGCTGAACTGTAGCGTCTTGATATAGCGCGCGGACGCCGAATTCACATGGCAACCCGCGCGTTGCGGCGAGTTCCAGCGCCGACGGGTGAGAACGTGCGACGGGCCCTTTCGACGTGGTCGGGAGGGCCTGTCTTGTTGCTCAAAGTCCTTGCGAAGGGCGGTCGATTTGCGCGAGGACTTCCGCCAGGACGTCGGGGTAGTCCGTGATGATGCTGTCCACGCCGAGTTCGAGGAGGCGGACCATCTCATCGTGGCGGTTTACCGTGTGGACCTGGACGAGGACGCCTTTCGCCTGGATGGCGCGGATTTCCTCCGCTGTGAGGGCGTAACGTTGTTCGAGTTCGTCGGGCAGCGCGAGCAATAAGTCCTCCGGCGTGTAGGCCGCCCAATCGCCATCGCGTAGCGCCTGAAGCATGCGGATGCCGCTTCCGAAGGTGAAGCAGGTGGCGATTTCGGGCGCGGTCTTGCGCACGACTTGGAGCAGAGCCTCGTGGAAGGACGCAAGAATCACGCGCTGCGTCGCGTTCATGCGGCGCAGCAGCGCGATCATGGCTTCGGGCAGTGCGGAACCTCTCTTGAGTTCGATGAGGAATACGGCATCCGGGAGGGTCTGGAGGGCTTCCTCGAAGGTGGGCACGGTGATGCCCTGTCCGCGATAGGGGAAGGACTTGCCGTCGTCCTGAGTGAAGCGATACCCCGCGTCGAGCGCCTTGATTTCCGCCAACGTGAATTGCGCCACCGCGCCCTGACCGTTCGTGGTGCGGTCCACCGTGTCGTCGTGCATCAGGACGATATGGCCGTCCGCGGTGAGCCGGGCGTCGCCCTCCAGCAATACGCTGGGAAAGTGCTTCGATACTTCTCGGTATGCAAGGAGCGTGCTCTCGGGCCACAGGCCCTTACCGCCGCGATGCGCGCATAATCGTACTGTGGCGCGCGTCAACCCGGCGTGACGATCGGCGGGGCCGCCCGCCGCCGCGCCCGCCGCCAGTGCCACGACCGCCGCCGGAATCCCGACACGCAAAAGAAAAAGCACCATCTCGCCCATTTGCCGCACTGCTCCCTGTTTCGACGCTCGCGCCGCGCTCGCCCCGTTCACAACGGGCCGCCGGCGCCACGCGCGGTCGTTTCCCGTAACACGCGAGAAAGCGTTACTATAGGCCACGGAACAGCGGTCCGGCCAGTTCTTCGGCGTCCGGGGCGGGTCCGCCGTGTCGACGATTGGACCAGTCTCGCCGTCGCGGTGATTCACGGTGCGGTCGGTCGCGCGCCCGATGCACACTTGACACAGCGCGCGCAAGGTGTTAGAATTCGCGTGTCTTGACACCCCCGAGGGGAGGTCTATGCCTACGCATGGATTTTCCACAGCGCATAGTCGCGCGACAGGGCGTAAATCGGTTCTAACACAACGACTTGCGCGGGGCAACTTGTTTTTTGGGTGAATCATGGCGGGTGCCCAGAAGTATAATCGCGATCACATCGCGGAAGTACTCGCGGCGGTCGACATCGTCGACGTGATCGGCGGCTATCTGGAACTGAAGCCGGCGGGGTCGCGATTCAAGGCGCTGTGCCCGTTTCATACGGAGAAGACGCCGTCTTTTGTGGTAAGCCGGGACCGGCAGATGTACCACTGCTTCGGTTGCGGCAAAGGCGGCGACGCGCTGTCGTTCCTGATGGAATATGAAGGCCTGAGCTTCATCGAAGGTCTGCGGAAACTTGCCGACCGGGGCGGCGTGCGGCTGCCGGCGTTCAAGGAAGCGGACCCGAGGTCCGACTTGTTGCGCACGCGGACGCTCGAACTGTGCCGGTTCGCCGAACACTACTTCCGGGAAACACTGGGCAATCCGCTCCAGGGCAGCCGTGGCCGCCACTACTTACAGACGCGACAGTTGAAGAGCGCCACGGCCGAGCGCTTCGGCCTTGGCTACGCGCCGCAGGGGTGGTCAAGCCTGCTCGATGCCGCGCGGAAGAAACCCTTTGCCCAGGACATTATCGAGGCGTCCGGCTTGTTCAAGCACGGCGACCGCGGCTCGTGGTACGACGCCTTCCGGGATCGGCTGATGTTTCCGATTCGCGATGTAACGGGGAACACGGTGGCGTTCGGCGGTCGCGCTCTCGAAAGCGGCGAGGCGAAATACATCAACTCGCCTGAAACGTTAATCTACAAGAAGAGTCGAGTCCTCTACGGTCTGCATGAGGCGCGCGAGGCGTTGCGCCGCGAGAGCCGCGCGTTGCTGGTCGAAGGTTACATGGATTTGCTGCGTTGTTTCGACGCCGGCATCGAACACGTAGTCGCCACGTGCGGCACCGCCCTGACCTCGGAGCAAGCCGCCTTGATGCGCCGCTACGTGCCCGAAGTGGTCGTCGTTTACGACGGCGACGCGGCTGGCATTCAGGCTGCCCTGCGCGGAATCGGTGTCCTGGTCGCCGCCGGGCTGCAGGTGCGCGCCACCGCCCTGCCGAGCGGGCAGGACCCGGATGATTTCATCCGCGAGGCCGGCCCCGAGGCGTTTCTCGGGCGTATCGAGGAAGCGCCTGATTTTGTCACGTTCTTCGTGCGCATGAATGAGAATCGGCTGCGGACCATCGAGGGCAAGTCAGCGGTGGCGCGGGACCTCTTCGCGGTGCTGCGGTACATCGAGGACCAGTTGCGTCTGGATGAGTATCTGAAACGTGGCGCCCGGGAGTTGGGTCTGAATGAATGGTCTTTTCGAGGCGAATTTGAGCGATCGCGGCGGACCAGCGATCGCCCGGCGCCGGTCCAGAAGACGGATCCCGCGTTCCGGCCGCGGAAGGACGATGTTGACTTTATCGCGGCGTTGCTGCACAGTGAGCCGCTTCGCGATCAGGTCCGGGAAGCGTTACAGAGCATACCCCTTGAGGGGGATCCTGTGAGGGATGTGCTGGCCCGCATACTGAAAACGGAAGCCGGATTCGAGGAACTTGGCCATGTTCTTGGGAATAGTATGGCGGGGGTCTTATATTCCGCCGCGGCCACCTCGGAGCCGCCGCGCGGCGCGTCAGCCGAGAGCATTGTGAAAGGACGAATCACAGGAATTCAGAAGAACGCGCTTACTGCTCGGGCCGAAGCGTTGCAGGCGGCGATCCGCGAAGCGGAGCGGGCGCACGACCAGGATCGCGTAATGGCGTTATTAGAGGAGAAGGTCGGGGTCGAGCGCGAGCTTCGCGACAAGATGGGGGCCGCTTAGGGAGATCGTTCTCTCTCGCGCCTCTCGGGGCGCGCGGGAGTGCATATTGCGTGGTTCTAGAGAGATGCGAAAGACGACGCTAGAGACAGTCAACGGTGACGGCAACGGCATAATTCAGGCAGGAAGACTTATGGCGGTAACGACGAAATCCAAGGTAATCGAGTCGGAGAAGACGCGCAAGGCCCTCGAGGAAGCGCGGAAGAAGGGCAAGGTCACTTACGACGAACTGGGGGACATGCTGCCCGAGGATGCTTCTGTCGAGGATTTCGACGAGGTCATGGTCGCGCTCAGCGACATGAACGTCGAGGTGGTCGATGAATTCAAGATCGACACCGAGTCGCAGGAGCAGGAGAAGAAACGAGCGGCGCAGGCGCGCAAGCAGGAACTGAAGCGGGAGGCGGCGCACAGCCGCCTCGAACGAGCCGACGACCCGGTGCGTATGTACCTGCGCGAGATGGGGCGCGTGCCGTTGCTGACGAAGGACCAGGAGGTCGCGATCGCGAAGCGTATCGAGGCGGCCGAGCAGGAACTGATCGAGGTCCTGCTGCACACGCCGTACACTCTGAAAGAAGTTACCATGATCGCGGCGCGCCTGTTGGCGGGGCGTCTCAATTTCGCGCAGATCACCGATGTCGAGGACCTGCGCGAGCAGCATCAGTTCGTAAAACGCCTGCCGGAACTTATGGAGAAGATCGGCAGCTTCGACGTCCTAATCGAGGCGCAGGAGAAGCGGCAGCGCCGATCGCGCCTGTCGCGCAAGAGCCGCGACAACATCCGGAAGCGCATCGACGCGTATCGCACGCAGCAGGTCGAGATCGTGCGGCAGTTCACCCTGAAGCCCAAGGAGGTCATGAAGATCGCCCGCAAGATCAAGGGGCTGCGCCGGCGCATCCACGCCGCGCGCGACGAGATCGACCGGGTCGAGCGCGAGATCGGCTTTGGGCGGAACGAGGTGCACAAGATGGCGGTCCAGGTGCGCCGTTCGCCCGCGGCGGCGCGAAAGATTGGCGTGGACAAGGACGCCCTGCTGGACGCGGAGCGGCGGCTGCAGCTTGCTTTGCGCCGTATCGAGCAGATCGAGGCGGACGCCAAGCTCGGCACGGACGAGATCAACGCCCTTATCGACACGATTAAAGCGAAAGAAGAGAAAATCTACAAGGCCAAGATGGAGCTGGTCGAGGCGAATCTCCGCCTCGTCGTCAGCATCGGCAAGAAATACACGAACCGGGGCATGTCCTTCCTTGACTTGATCCAGGAGGGTAACATCGGCCTGATGAAGGCCGTCGACAAGTTCGAGTATCAGCGGGGCTACAAGTTCAGCACGTACGCGACGTGGTAGATTCGGCAGGCCATCACGCGATCGATCGCCGATCAGGCGCGCACGATCCGCATCCCGGTTCACATGATCGAGAGCATCAACAAGCTGGTGCGCACGAGCCGGCGCATGGTGCAGGAACTCGGTCGCGAGCCCAGCCCCGAGGAAATCGCGGACACGATGGAGATGTCCTCCGACAAGGTGCGGTCCATCCTCAAGATCGCGCAGGAGGCCATCAGCCTCGAAACGCCCGTGGGCGACGAGGGCGATTCGAGCTTCGGGGACTTCATCGAGGACAAGAGCGCGGAGAATCCGGCGAATTCGACCGCCTTCAGCGTTTTTCAGGAGAAGTTGTCGGAGGTGCTCGGCACGCTGACCGAACGGGAGGAAAAGGTCTTGCGGCTGCGCTTCGGGCTCGGCGACGGGTATCCGCGCACGCTCGAGGAGGTCGGCAGCGTATTCAACGTTACCCGCGAGCGCGTGCGCCAGATCGAGGCCAAGGCCCTGCGTAAGATGCGGCACCCGACCCGCGCGCGCGAGTTGAAGGCCTTCGTCGAGTGGAGCCTGAACCAGTAGCGCATACGCGTTCCCGGGAATCGCACTGCCGGATAGGTGCGTCCCCAAGAGCCCGGAGATACGGGTGGCCGCGGACAGGCGCGGGGGGAGTTCCGAGGGTACGAGCGGGAAGGCCGTATTGCATCATTCCGTGAATGAGCGCTGTTTGTCCTCGATTCATTGCGGTGCATGCATTCCCCCGCCAGCCCATGCTATCGTGCGGCCACGTTAAGGAGCGGGGCGACTTGTAACACGATGGTCTATCCTGCCCTCATAGCGGCGGCGGCCGTACTGGGAACGTTCGCGACGCGCCCCCTCGGCCTCGTCGCGGACCTCGAAGGCTGGCTCTATCGCTTGCTTGTCGGGTTTGGCCTCTGTGCCGTGCTCGCGATTGGGTTAGGCAGTTACTCGCTGTCGCTGGCGGCGACCGCGCTTTATCTTATCGCCGCGTTGGGTTTGCTTTGGGAATTGCGCGGTGCGCGGACACGGACCCGGGCCGCCGCCGGAGGCGAGACACCGTCGCGCGCGCCGTTGCGCCTCTTTGATTACGCCTGCCTGGCGGCCATTGCCGGCTCGCTGCTGCTTGCGCTGATCTCGGCGCTGGCGCCGGTCACGAGTCGGGACGCGAGTGTGGCGCATCTTGCGCTGCCGGCCGCGTACGCGCGCGAGGGGCGTATGATCGTGCTTCCCGGCAACGTGTACTCCGGGTATCCGCATCTGCTGTACAGCCTGTACGCGATTGCGTACGCAAGCGCGGGCGAACAGGCCGTCACGTTGTTGAACTGGACCTTCGCCGCGTTGGCGTGCCTCGCCGTGTATGTTCTGGGCAAACGCATCGAAGGACCGCGCTGCGGCCTTGCCGCCGCCGCGCTGCTGGCCACGGCCCCCGTCTTCATGGATCAGGCGGGCGAAGTGGCCATCGACCTGGGCTTTACCGCGTTGACGACCGCGTCGCTGGCCGCGCTGGTCGCATGGTTCGAGGGGGCGCGGCATGGGCATGCCGCCTCTGATTCATCACCGCTTCTCCAACCCTCACCGCAACCCTCACCCTCGGGGAGAGGGAGCAGTGTGCTCCCGGGCCGCGGATTCGCGCCGCTGGTTCTGAGCGCCGCGCTGGCGGGAAGCGCGTGCGGCGTGCGCCACACGGGGTTTCTCGTGTGTCTACTGCTGGGCGTGGGCGTACTGGCGGGCAGTCGCGGCGCGAGGCTGCGCGCAACGGCTCTCTTCAGCGGGATTGCGGTGTTAGCGGCGCTGCCGTGGCTGCTGCGCAGCGCCCTTACCGTGGGCAATCCCGTATTTCCGCTTCTTCCGTCCCTGTTTCCGACACAAGGCATCGAGCACGTCGACCTGATGGCCCTCGGCGGGCACGAATCGGTCCGCGCCGCCGGCGGCACAGGGCTCGTCGCCTTCCTTCGTTTTCCGTGGGACATCATCATGCGGCCGCACCTCTACGACGGCTGGACGAAATCGCCCGGCAGCGTGGTGCTGGCGCTGGGCGTGCCGGGGTTGATCCTCGGAGGCCGGCGCGCGCGGACGCTCGGCGCGTTCAGCGTCGCGGGTGGCGTATTCCTCTTCTTCATCCAGCGTTGTGCGCGGTGCCTCCTTCCGTTCTTCACGCCCATGATGGTTGTCGCGGCGGTGATGACGAACCGCGCGCAATGGATGCGGAAGGGTGTCGCCGCGCTGCTCGTGTTCGCCTTTGCATACGGCTTGGCGCTCCACGCGGTCGCCATCCACGTCAAGATACCGGTCTTCCTCGGCGGCCAGACGCGCGAGGCTCACCTACGCGATCGCATCGAGCGGTACCCCGTCTTCGAATACGCAAACAAGTACCTGGACGACGGCGCGATCATCCTGACGCCGGACCCGCGCGTGTATTACCTTAATGGTCCGACGTTCCAGAACCACGGGGCGATGCTTGATTTGGCGCGCCTCGAAACGGAACGTCAATTAGACTGGCTGCGCGCGCGCGGTATCCGCTACGTACTGATTCCGTGGGCCTTCCTCGATGAATCTGATACACTCCGGAGTGCGCTGGTTCCCATGTTCCGGCAGTGGCGGGCGGACACGGCGCGGTTTCGCCTGATCCGGGAATTCGTACTGCCTCGCGCCGCACTGGGCTCCGGCGAGGATCGCGTGGACCTACTCGAATTCGTGGACGGCGCGTAAGCGTCGGCTTCGCTGCGCGCGGGGAGGGGGGATCGATTACGATTACGATTACGAACACGAGTGCGAGTGCGAGTATGAGTGTGAGTATGATCAGTTACCGAGTTCGCGGTCGAGCAGGCGTTCGGCGAAGCGGGTGGCCATCGCCATGATCGTCACTTGCGGGTTCACCCCGAGCGCGGTCGGCACGACACTCCCGTCGCAAACATACAGGCCCGGCGCGCCGAATACCTGATGTTCCTGGTCGCAGACGCCGCCCGCGGGAGACGCCGCCATGCGGCAGGTGCCCAACGGGTGAAACGCCATGACCTCGACTTCCGAGGCGCGCAACGGCGCGCGCTCGAAGCGGTCCACGTCGTCGAGACCGCGGAACACGCTCCCCTGTCGCGCCATCATCGGGTAAGCCGCGAGCGCGCCGTGTTTGAGGTACAGCCGCGCGAGGAACGCGATGCCCCGACGAAGCCGCGCGAGGTCGAGTTCAGTCAGCGAATAGCGGAACACATAACCGTAGCCCGGCACGCGCGTCATGCGGCCCTCGGCGGTGTCGCTGATCATCATGCCGAAAGACGCGATGTGCGCGTACCGCTTGAGGAAATGGGCCATTTCTTCGCCGACAAGGGGCATGGCTACCGCGCCCAGTTCCGGCGGCATACTCGCCCCCTCGAACTTGATGCCGTCGTCGCGCAGCCCGTCATACGAGTAGGATTGCGGCACTCCTTTCCAGTCCTCGACGCGCTCCTCGAATTCCGCGTAGACCTTGGTGGCGGGGTGCAACGTAAGGTGGCGGCCCAGATGCGGGTTGCCGCGCGCGACGCCGTTGCGACGGAGCAGTTGCGGTGTGAGCAACGAGCCGCAGGCAAGAATCACAACGGGCGCGCGGAAGGTTAATCGCCGCCCCGAAACGCCGTTTGCGACGGCCTCGATGCCCGCGGCCCGGCCTGCAGCGTCGCACAGGATGCGCTCGGCCCGCGCGCGGACGTAGGCCGTCGCGCCCGCGCGCAGCGCCTTTGGCAGGTAGCAGCGGTCCATGCTCTGCTTTGCGCCCGAGGTGCAGCCGTAACAGCACGCGCCGCAACCCTCGCAATCGCGCACGTTGCGGCGCAGCGGCGCGCCGTGGAGTCCCTCGCGTTCGAGCAATTCATGCACGATCCGGTTGCCGCGGCTCATGATGCGCAGGTCCGTCACGGTTACGTTGATCTCGTGCTCGACCCGGTCGAAGGCGCGGTCGAGGGCGGCATGGTCGATTTCGGCAAGGCCCAGTTCGTCGCGCCAGCGCGCGATGACGCTCTCGGGCGTGCGGAAACACGTGCCCGAGTTGATGGTTGTCGTGCCGCCGAAGCACCTGCCCATTGGTGTGAGGACTGCAGGCCGCCCCAGCGTGCCGCTGAAGCCGCAATCACGATAAAGCCGGGCGAACGAAGCAAACGGCGGATCGCGATGGACGGCGTGATAGCCGCCTTCCTCGACGATCGCCACGCGCCGACCGCCTTCGGCCAGTTCCTTGGCAATGACGGCGCCACCCGCGCCCGAGCCCACGACGACGGCGTCGAAGGCGGCGTCCACATCGGCGTGCAGGTGGGCCGCGTCCATCGGGATGCCCTCGGGTTGCGTCATGGTGCGACTCCTTGACCGCAAGAGACCTCGTCGTTGTCCTTCGGGCGCGTGAGCCGGTGCTCGAGGGCGGGGGCGTAGCCGGTGTATACGACGAGTTCGGGGTCTTGCATGAGGCTCGTGACGGCGAGGAACCGGAAGAGCTTGAACAGGGTTCTCGGGAGACTGATGCGATGGTAGGCCCAGGTCTCCGCGTACACGATGCGCTTTTCCAAAGGCAGCCGCCGGAAGGGCATGATTTTTCGCGCAAGGAGACAGGGCAGATACTCGAAAGCGAACAGCGCGGCCCGAAGCGCGAAGCGGAACACCGGCGGGAAGTGCCCGACTGCCGCGTCGGCGCGGTCGAGCACGCCCTTCATGTCCGCCCGGTCCAGCAAGTCGCGGTCGTTCGCCACGAGAGTGACGATGAACGCTTCGAGAGTGCGGCGCGCGCTCCGCGAGAGAGCGGGCCGCGTCGCGGCGGGTACTTCATTCATATCGTGTGCTCCCCTCAGATCAGCAACGGCACGTCGTCCCAGCGTTCCCGCGTGACAATCTCGAAGGCCGTTGTTCCCATCGCCGTAAGCGTTTTCTCGATCCTGTCGTCGCGCCGCACCTCGATGGTCATGTCCGACACCTTCGAGTTATAGCAGTAAAGTAGGCTGCCGTCCGTGTCTTCATACGTAACGCCCGCGAATTGATCGCGCGCGGCGCGCACGCGACCGTGAAACGAGACCGCGCCGAAGACCGCTTCGAAACGCCAGCCATCCACGTCGAATTGCGACGGCGCGCGCAATGCGCGGCGAAATCGATTGAGCCGGTAGGCGCGCCCCTCATAGTGAATTAGCATGCTCGTCATCGGCGGGGTGGCGCGCGAGCCGCCGAGGCGCGCCCGCGCGGTCAATCCGTCCCAGATACAATCCACCGGCTGCCCCGTCTCGTCCGTGAACAGGTTGCAGTGCCCCCACGCCCACGAGTGGCCGTTTTTCGGCCCGGCGAGATGGCCCTGCATCCCGGGCGCGTCGCGCCACGCGACGCGATCGCCGTCCACCTCGCTCCAGCCGCTGAACCGGAGGTCCTCGAAGACGGTCAGCGCCGTGTTCTTGATAAGTCGCGCGCGCGCCATCGACGCCGGCACGAAATCGAAGGCAAGATCGCGGGCGGGGCGCAGTTCCAGTTCCCAGCGTATCGCGTGTCCGTCCCGTTCAATCACGCCGCGCGTCGCTTTGTCGGAGAAAGCGCAGTCGCCGATATGAAAGCCCGGTGTTTCTCCCGGGGGGTTGGGCACAAAGGCGTCGAGACGGCAGGTGCGCTTGAGGGCGGTCTTTGCGACGCCGCCCTCGCCGCAATGGAAGTCGATGGCCCAAGTTTCGGCGACGCGCTTCGATCCGTCGCTCCGCACGAGGATCGTGAAACGCAGCCAGAGCGCGCGGCTGGCGGCCGCGTCGTTGAGCTTCATGTACCACACTTCTTGGAACCCCCGGCCCGGGCCCTCGAGAGCGGGGCTCCATAGCGGACGGTTTCCGGAAGCGAGCGTGCCGCGCGAGACCATCTGGCCTAGTCCTCGCCGTTCCCAGGCGTATCCGCGGATGGCGCCTCGACCGCGACGCGGCGCGGGGCCATCGCGGCGCGCAGCGTAATCAGCAGAACGAATAGCGCGATGGGCAGGTCCGTAATGACGCCGGCGAGATACCCGAAGACGGGCATGCCGTCCGGTCGTTCGTGCAGGAAGTAGTAGAAGTAGCCGAGGCTTGACACCAATTTCGAGAGGATATGGATCCAGGCGTAGCCGCGTTGGTGGGGCGCGGCGGCGGCGGCGAACGACAGCGCCGAAAGCATAATCATCATCGAAAAGGCCAGCGGCACCCAGAACCGTTCGGAACTTCCGGGTAGCGGCGCGAGGGACGCCGTCATGCTGGGCAGGATGTTCAACACGGCGAAGACGAGCTTGGGGAAGAAGTAGAAGACACATCCGGCGAGGGCATACAGTACGCCGAGGATACGCATCACCGTGACATATTGCCTGACGGCGGCGGGCATGGCTTCTTGACGCATTCGGGACCCTCCTCGCTCGGCGCGATTGCCGTGTCCCATCTTAGCACTACCCCCGCGGCGGGTTACAACAGCGATCATCCCGATCTCCCCGAGGGAGCGGGAGTAACGCATTACACCGGCGGCCGCCAGTCGGGTTCGGGCGCGCAGCCGGTCTCGTCAAGCAGGCGCCCTAAGGCGGCGCGCATGCGCTCGTAGATTTCCTTTGTTTCGCCCTTGGCCTGGCGGGAGATGAGGGCGTCGAGCGTGCCGCCTTCCGTCGCGATCATGAAATCACCCAACAGATTGTTGCGCTCGTCGGGGTCCGAGTCGAGATCGTAAAGTTCGTACCGGTCCCAGACGCCGTGATACTGCATGAATTTGTATCGGTCCGTGCGCACGCCCAGCACGGTCGGTGTCTGCGGGAACGACCGTTCCCAGAAATACTCGTAGAGCCAGGCGTCGCGCCAATCCGTGCGCGATCCATCCAGCAGGCCGAAAAACGACGCGCCCTGAACAGTCTCCGGGATAGACAGGCCGGCCGCCTCGATGAACGTGGGCGCAAAATCGATATTCAGGATCATTTCGCGGCGGCGCTGTCCGCCGGAAAACAGGGCGGGACAATGCGCGATGAACGGCACGCGTATCGACGCCTCGTACATGGTACGCTTGTCGATCAGGCCGTGCTCGCCGAACTGGAAGCCGTTGTCGGAAGTGAAGACAATCAACGTGTCGTCAAGTTGGCCCGTCTCTCGCAGCGCGGCGACAATCCGGGCGACGCTGTCGTCCACGGCGCGGAGGGTCTCTCCGTATTCGTGCGTGAAGCGATCAAAGTCGGTCGTGCCGTTGTACATCCCGTCCACGCCGTGCCAGCTCTTCCGCTGTGCGCGGACCCACTCGGGCTTGCCCCGGTAGTTTTCCTCCGTGTCGGCCATCGAGTCGGGCCTGGGATAAGACCGGTCCGCGTAAGCGCCCGCGTGGCGCGGGGCCGGTTGGAAGTCCGCGTGCACCGCCTTGTGTCCGACGTAGAGCAAGAACGGCGTCGCGCGCGGCTTGCGGATAAACTCCTCCGCATAGTCCGTGATCAGGTCGGTGACGTAGCCCTCGCGTTTGACCTGCTCCCCGTCGATGTTGAATGTCGGATTGACGTAGACGCCCTGGCCTCGGAACGACACCCAGCGGTCGAAACCCGGCTGCGGCGCGTCCGTCGATCCGCCCATGTGCCACTTGCCGATGTACGCGGTCTCGTAGCCGGCCCGCTGCAATTCCTTGGGGAAGGTGGGCGTGGTCTCGGACAGCAACGTACTGTTGTCGAGGACGCCGTGCCGGTGCGCGTATTGCCCAGAGAGGATGGACGCCCGGCTCGGCGAACATAGAGACGTGGTGACAAACGCCCGCTCGAACAGGATGCCGTTTTGCACCAGCGCGTCGAGCGCGGGCGTCTCGAAGTACGGGTTCAACATGCCGAGCGCGTCGAAGCGCTGGTCATCCGTGAGGATGAATACGATGTTGCGCCCACCTCCCGACGCGCTCTGCCGCGCCGCCGCGTGTTTGCCTACGGCCGCACCCATTGCGGCGGCCCCCGCCAGCTTCATGAAATCGCGGCGTGTCGTTTCCTCCGGCATAGCCCCTCCTCTTCGTGAGGCACGGGTGTCCTACCCGTTTTTTCGGATCACGGACGGGACGTTCGCGTCACGTCCAGCCCCAACGGCTCAACCAGCGGACAATCCTCGCGAAGCCGCGGCATTACGATCTCGACGCCGTGACCGACTGATTGGCGCGCGACAAAGAGCGCGGCGGCGGGATGCTCGTAAGCGAGTTCCTTGAGGTACTGCCACCATTCGCCCTCGGGGATGGAGCGCCCAAGCAGCCGCGCCTCGATCTCCCGGGGGTCGGCGGTCGCCTGCTGCTCCTCGATCTCCTCGGCGAGCCCGCCGTCCTCGGCCTCGGCGGGCGGCGTATCCTGCGCGAGACGGCGGCCAAACGCCGTCACGAACGTGCATGTATTGCGATAGCGCTCTGCAAAGGCGTCCCAATCCGGGTCCCGGCGCCGCACGAACGCGGCGGTGAACGCTATACGCTGTTCGAGGGGCCGCGCATCGAGCCGCGCCGCGGTCTCCGCATCCAGGAACACGTAGCTTAGGGCCGTCCTGATGAACGCGGCGGGGTCCTGCATCGCGACGCAGTTCTCTGGCGTCGAGGGGTAGTCCGCGTGGAGGATAAGCGCCCTGGTCTGGTAGTCCGGCACGGCGGGCAGCGGCTCGGGGAACGCCGCGTAGTTGTACGCGAGTCCGGTCCCGGCATGATACGCCGCGACGGCGCGGGCGATATCATTTTGGTCGAGGGCCGTGTCGCCCTGGCGCAGGAATTCCTCCTGCATGCGCGGTCGGACACGCAGCCATTCGTAGGCCTGGGCGGCGGCGCCGAATTTGCCCAGGCGCACCGCGTTGTCGGCCAACGTCATGACGAGCGCGGCGTGGAGTTGCGGCGGTCCGTCCTTTTCGAGTTGGGCGCGCGCGTGTTCCGCGATGTCCGGATCGCGGACCAGCGCGAGCGCCTCTTGAAACAATCGTTCCCCTTCCTGTTCCGACGGCGGCAGGAGGTAGGCGTACTTGGGGCTATAGATATTCTCCGGGCTCCAGGCGCGCAAGGGACTCGCCGGCGCGAAGAGCTGCCGCAGGTTGACGATATCCCCGTCCGCGACGGCTTTCGCCAGCGCGTAGTCGATGGTTTCCGGGCTTAGCCGTGGCTTGGTTTCTTGCTTCCCCCACGGCATCAGCGGGTCGCCTCTGTAAGAATGGCGTCCACGACGCGCGCGCGTTCCTCCCAGTTCACACGCGGCGCGGTGACCTCATGGAAGGGCAGCCGCTCGAGGATTTTCTGATAGTGCCGGTGGCGGTCATGGCGGAGCACGCGGCCCGCGTGGCGTTCGTGGGCGCGGTCCCAGTTACTCGCCTCGACGCACTCGCGGTCGCGGCCCGCCTCGAGCACGAGGTCCTCCATGTACGTGGTCAGGAAATCGCGCATGGCCCTATCAAACTGCCGTCGCGCTTCCTCCGCGCCCGCGCCGCCGGTTTCGGCAAGACCGCGCCATTCTTCCTCGAGGGCAATGACGCGCCGCCGATCCTCGACGTACCGCGCGCGCCGCTCATTGTCGCGCAGGATGTAGAACGCGGCGTTCAGGCGTGCCATATCGAGCAGCAGCCGGTCCCGTTTCTCTTCGGTAAGCCGCTCGCGCCCGATGCTCAACAACAGGTCCTTCATCATCTTGCGGTAGTTCTTACGGACCTCGCCCTGCTTCGCCTCGGCCGTCAATTCGAGCGCCGCGAAATAATCCACGTAACCAGCGTCATTCATGCTGAACATTGCTCCAACCAGGAGGCGATTGTATCCCGCGCGGTGTAGTATGCTCAACCCGTGAAACGGCGAGCGCCGCGGCGGCGCGTCGCGAGACAAGCGCATGGGTGACCACGGGACCAAAGAAAGGGACAGGGGTGCGCCAGGCGGAGAGGCGGCTCGCTCTGTTGAAAGTTCGTTAATCGATGAATATGAAACGTCATAGAACCGCCGGGGGCGTTGTGGTCGATGCCGCGGGCCGCATGCTCGCGATCGAGCGCGACGTCGAGCGGGATGGCCGGATGGTGCATGAGGTGCGACTGCCGAAGGGACACATCGACCCCGGCGAAACGCCCGAGGCGGCGGCGCTGCGCGAGGTGGGCGAGGAAACCGGCTATTGGGATCTCGAGATCACGGCGGATCTCGGGACCACGCGCAGCGCGTTCGATTTTCGGGGCAAGCATCATGTGCGCGATGAGCGCTACTTCCTCATGCGCCTCGTCCGGGACGAAAATCGCGGCCAGCGCATGCACCCGGACTCGGAGGAGGCCCTTTTCACGCCATGTTGGCTCGATCCCGCGGAGGCGGAAGCGCGCATGACCTATCCCAGCGAACGGGTGTTCATCCGCCGCGCCCGCGAGCGGCTAAGCGCCTCTTATGATTAGCTGCTTGCGGCGGCGTGGGGGAACTTGATAGGCTGGGATGAGAACCATGAGGTGGACGAATAATGAAAACGCTCGATTGGAACTTGGGAAACGATAGTTTCCTGGCAACACTGGCGGAAATCCTGCAAATCATCCTCGCGATCATCAGCGCATTAGTGTCGCTCTTCGGCGGTCAGACGGCTTAGAGTACGCGAAAGCCGGGAGACGACGCACGGCATGAGACTGCGCGAGAGCGGCATGCCCGACGAGGGGTATTGGGAGAGTCTGCTTGAAGTCGAACTCATCCTGGATTGCCTCGGTATCGACGGGCGGATACGGGACGCGGTGGAACTCGGATGCGGCTACGGCACCTTCTCGATTCCCGTGGCGCGGCGTCTCTTGGGGACCCTCTACACGGTTGACGTGGACCCGGCGATGGTCGCGCGCACGCGCGCCCGCGCCGAGGCGCAGAGCGTCACGAATCTGGTGTGCAAGGCACTGGATGTGATGGCCGAGGGCTTTGGCGTTCCACCGGCCAGTATGGATGCGTGCCTGCTCTTCAATATCCTGCACTGCGAGGAACCAGTGCGCCTGTTGCGGCTTGCGGGCGACACCCTGCGCGATGGGGGAGCGGCGTTCGTGATTCACTGGCGCTACGACCCGGCGACCCCTCGCGGCCCCAGCATGGATATCCGGCCCCGGCCCGAGCAGATCATCGCGTGGGCCCTGGAAACGGGCTTGTTCACGCACGACGGCAAAGTCATTGACTTGCCCCCGTGGCACTATGGACTGCGTCTTGCCCGCGCGCCCCGCTGATCGTGGCGACTATCCGCGCGCGTGGCCTTGCCTCCGCCAAGACGTCAGAACCAGCAGCACCGCCACCCCCGGCAGCAACACCATGCTGCCGTCCGCCCGGGTCGAATCGTCCTTCGCGCGCAGGAGCGCGCCGCACAGCGTTAGCGGTTCTCGTTCCCCGATCTCCGTCGCCTCGTACGCGCCCACGTCCACGCCGATGCCCTGAGGGCGCGACACGCCCTCGAGGTCGGTCTCGGGCGCGCCGCTGTTGGTTCCGGCGTTGATGCACCAGGACTGGGGCTGCAAGCGATAGTTCCCGTTGGCCGGATTGACGAAGCGCGGGTCGATGCTGAAGTTCCCGGCCCCCTGATGTCCGCCGAATACGTCGCTGTAGCGGACCGAAGGTCGGCTCTTGACGTTGTAGAACTCGTCCGGGTCGTTCTCCCACACGATGCAATTCACCAGCGCCGGGTCGGACTGATTGTTGTAGACCGCGCCGCCGTCTTTCCTCGCGAAATTATCCGCGACGGTGCAGTTGAGAAACGTCGGATCGGCGGTCACGTTCGCGACCGCGCCGCCGCTGCCCTCGCACTCGTTGCCCGCGAAGAGGCAGTTTACGAAGAAAGGCGTCGCCGAATCGTTGAATGCCGCCCCGCCGAAATCCCGGGCCTTGTTGCCGGTGAAGACGCACGCGCCGATCAAAGGCGACGCCTGCTGGCTGTGGACCGCGCCGCCGCCCGTGCCCGTTGAGTTGCGCTCGAATACGCAGTTCTCGATGATCGCCGACGATCCGGGTGTATTTACAATCGCGCCGCCCGTTGTGCCCGACATGTTCAACCGGAACGTGCAATTGCGAATCTCGGGGACCGCGCCGTTGTTGGCGATGGCGCCGCCGCTGATGCCCGCTGCGTTGGCCGTGAACCCGCAGTTCTCGATGAGCGGATACGAACCGGGGTTATTCAGAATCGCTCCGCCGTACTGCGTCGCCTGGTTGTCGACGAATCGGCAGTTCGCCACGATGGGCGACGCCGCCTCGTTCACCATGCCCGCGCCGTTCGTGCCGCGACCACCCCGCACCGTAAACCCGTCCAGCACGCTGTTCGTCGCGCCCGTGACCACCGTCTCGACCGGCTGACCGTCGTTTGCCGTGAGGCCGTTGATGATGGTGACGTAATTGACGAAATCGCGATCCTCGCGCGTGGTCTCGGTTCCCGCGAACCCGCCGTACATATGAACGCCCGGCAACAAATAGGCGACGTCCGCGTATTCGCCGCGCGCCACCCAGACCTCCGCGCCTCCCGCCAACTCGGCGCGCCGAATGCCCTGCCGAATCGTGCGGACGGCGGTGGCCCAGCTTTGACCGTCTTGGAAGACAGCGGTGTTGTTCTTGTTGACGTAAACGACCCGAGCAGCCTGCGCGGTGGTCCCTTCCGCCCAAAGCGCGAACCCAAGCGCAAACGCCGCACACAACGCCGTGATTGACCTTGACCCCTGCATGGGCGTGATTCTCCCTTCCTGGACCGTGGTGCACCACGGCTCCGGTCTTGGCGCAAGTATACACGGGAAGCCGATGGCGTGGAAACCCCCCTGCCGAGTGAAGCGGGTCTTGGGGCCGCCGGCGACTCGAAAAGTAAGACGACATGTTTTATTTTATTGAGGCGGGCCTTAATAAACTTGACATCTGCCCAATATTGAGTATAATTGAGTGTGGAGTTAATAAAGTTAAAGCATGGAGGATAGCCGATGGACCCAGCGTCGCAACCGTGGCTCGATGCCTTGAGCGAGGAAGATCTGCATTTCCTGCGGCGATTTCTTCTCGCTTCCGGGTCGCTGAAAGAGGTGGCGAACGCTTACGGCATTTCGTATCCCACGGTGCGCGGGCGATTGGACCGGCTTATCGCGAAGGTGCAAGCGGTCGAGGATCCCAGGATTCGCGATCCTTTTCGGAGACAATTGCAGGTATTGTTGGCGGAAGGACAACTGAGCGCCGTTGCCGCTCGCAAACTGCTCGATGCGCACAAGGCGGCATTGAAGCAAGGGGAGAACGCCACATGAAAACACAATGGTTATTGGTCATGCTGACGGGTCTGTTGTCGGTTGTCGCCGGTGCGGAAGAAGCGCTTCTGTACCGCGTCGGCCCGGAGCAACTGGAGACGTTCTCGAATGAGTTGCCCGAAGGAACCGCCGTCCAGGTAGACCCGGCCATCGGCGAGGTCCGAATCACGTTTGCGGCGCCCGGGCCGACGTCTTTCCCGCTGTACGAGGTTCCCTTGTCCGATGTCGAAAACTGTGTGCTGGAATACCGGGCGGAGATTGCGAGTGAAGACCTGCGCGGCGCCGGCAGTCTCGAAATGGTGTGCGCCTTTCCCGGAGAACCGCGGTACTTCTCGCGGTCACTGCAAGAGTACGTACGCGCCACAACGGCGTTCCGCGCATCCGCGGCGCCCTTCTTTCTCGAATCGGGACAGCGGCCTGAGAAGGTGTGGCTTGGAATCTATGCCGAGGGTACGGGCACGGTCGCGCTGCGCAACCTCTCGCTCTGGAAGAAGCCGCTTGTTCTTGATTCGGGCATGGCTGCGGCGCGTCTCGGGGTGATGTGGGGTATGGCGGGGGCGGCCTTGGGCATCCTTTCCGGGCTCTGGGGCGCGGCGGGCGCGTTGTTGGCGGGCAAGGGCCGCGCGCGCGGCCTCGTGCTGGGTACGGCTTGGGGGTACATGGCCGTCGGCATCGCCTTAATCGTATATGGCGGATCGACTCTGGCGCGTGGCGGGGCCATGTGGCGCGCCTATCCGCCGCTGCTGTTGGGCGCGATCGCGCTCCTGCTCGGCGCGATGGGCTGGCGCATGTTCCGTCAGCGGTACCGCATGGCCGAAGAACAGCGGATGGCGGCCCTCGACATAAGCGAATCAGGCCGATGAGGCCGCCGGTCATGCGCGCCTTCATACCCGAATGCGACGGCATCCTCGAAGTCGAGGATGCGCCGGAGGACTTTGTCGAGCGCATGGCCGCGCGCGTGCATGGGGGGTTGCTTTTGCCGGGCGACCGGCGGCGCGCGGCGTACAGCGTGCGCAGCCTGGGCCGTCACGTGATTCACTTCGGGGCGGACGACTTCCTGACGTCGATCAATATTGGGTTGAACGAGGTGACGCTCCAGCGTATGGACGAGCGGACCATCGCGTACCGGTTCACGTATTGGAGCTGGCTCCTGTATTGCGTGCTGCTGTGCGGCGGACTGTGCGCGTGCCTGCTCGCGGGCTACGTCGTGTTTGCCTTCCTGAATCCCGGCCTCGTCAAGACGAGCGGCGGCGCGCTCGTTTTCTACGGCATGATTGCGTTCTGGGGCGTGCTCTGGCCGTGGATACTCGCCGCCGGGCACCGCAGGCCCGCCGCACGCGCGCTCGAACGCATCATCCGCGAAGTGTGCTCCGGCGAGACTGAGCAAGCGGTCGCGGCGGGCGGCGCACGGGCGTACACCGGCGGCATACGCTACCGGTCGTCCGCGACCCTGTTCGGCCTGCCGTTCATTGTCGTTGCGATGGGGCCGGGCCCCGACGGCTTGCGCGGGAAGGCGCGCGGGTTCATCGCCATCGGCGACACAGCCGTGGGCGTGATCGCGATGGGCGGCGTCGCTGTGGGCGGCGTCACGACCGGCGGCGTGTCCCTCGGCGTGGTCAGCATGGGCGGCGCGGCAATCGGCGGCATCGCGATGGGCGGCCTCGCTGTCGGGGGGCTTGCCCTCGGCGGTATGGCCATAGGCGGCTACGCCATCGGCGGCCTCGCCATCGGGCTCTGGACCCAAGGCGGGCTTGCCCTGCCCTGGAGGAGTCTCCTGAGACAATGATACGCTGGGAACCGCCGTCCACAAGCCATCATTGAGAACGTCAGCGAGGGGGTGCTGAACAATTGCCGCATCGAAAGCCGCCGCGAGACGGTGTGTCTTGGCAGATGGCGCAAGACCCTAATCCTGCTCTCGTGGGACTCCAAACCTTACGTTAGGAGAGATTGTGCGATCCGATGTGAGCGGAGCAGGACGCTATTTGCGAGTATTAGGCGTAGGCTTCTTCTTTCGATACGCTTGTGCCTTTGATCGCTTCGTTGATCTCTTGGATTTCCCATATTGCCCTCTTGGCTCTCGGACTGCGGGTAGTCCATCCAGCCAAGCGAGGTTCTTTCCAATTACAAGTTCTTCCATTCTCGCATGATGCGTATTGGTCATCGGAATCAAGCGCATCTGAAACTCGTGACGACGCGCCAGAGCCCGCACTTCTTCAGCATTATCATACGTCAGGATGAAATCGCCTCTGATGGCCTCGCACGCCGAGAAGAGGTCCTCATGGTCGATTTCGCAATGACGATAAAGACGTCTGCCCGCCTTCTTTCCTCCCGCGGTATAGGGCGGGTCAATGAAAAACACCACATCACTAGCTGAAGCGTACTCACGAACCGCTCTCAACCCATCCTCGCAACGGAATTCTATCCGAGGTCGTACGACATCGAGGTTTTCGAATCTTCTCGCCAATGTCCCCGGATACCATCGCGAGCGTATTCCCTTTCCATTTTCTCCGTATTTCAGCAAGCCGGCGCCATCGGCCAATATCCCTCCGTGAAAAGTCCGGTTTTTCAAAACGGTTTGAAATGCGCGTTCTCTTGTTGATTTAGCGCACGCTGACACTGCGTCGAGCACGGTTTCACGTGTCAATTCGAAGTTGAGAATTCTTCTTGCTAACCATTTTGAGTCCCCATGCACGACTGCCTGCCATACAGCGGCAATTTCTTCGTCAAGTTCAATCATTAGGACTGAGTCAACTAAGTCCTCAAACAATGCCGTCAGGCTTATGATACCCCCTCCCGCAAAAGGTTCGACAAGAAGTCGCGGCCTCTGATGCATAGACCCAATCCACTTCCGAAACGTGGGCACGAACCACGTCTTGCCACCTGGGTATCTGAATGGACTCCTCTGGGGTACCGAAGCAACGTTCACGGGTTTGGGCGAGTCGTGTCTGGTCGTATACTCGTGCTCTGGGAATAAGAACTCTTGCTTCGCGGATGACATCTTCAGAAAGGCCTTTCAATGCTCTTGTTGACCGGCGGGTTTTCAAGTTGCTCGTCAAGCTTTTCCTGAAGTAGCCTCACAAAATCATCTATGTTTCCCGGCACCGGGCTGGTGATTGAGAGCAATGCCGGTTGAAATGCGGTGAACACTTCATCGATCTTCGTCAGTCTAAACCTCTCCTGCTCTCCTTCCTGGATCAATTGCAGATCGTAGATTAGCCACGCAATATCGGCCCTCGCTCTAGGCACGGTTCTTAGAGGCGGAAGGGTAGCGAAGAAACTCTTGTTCAGAGCAACAGCCGTTTTCTTTCGCCAGGAATGCAGTATGCCGCCCTTGAAAAGCAACTGCGGGGCAAGGCGCTTACGAGATGAGGAAAGATAGTCTGGACGAGGGTAATTCGGCTGATCGGACCAATCCATCAATGCGTGATCTCTTGGGTTACTCATGTAGTGCTCGAATGGCTCACGCACGTTACCGGAGATATAGACAGCTTGCACTTCGAGTGCACCGAAGTCGAAGACCTTCCCCTTGTCGTCATAGGCCACTAAGACGACGTCGATATTACCTGCCGATCTCCCGTTTGCGTCGTTCAGGCGGACTTCTGTCAAGGAACTCCAGTGAGTGTTCTTGCCAAAAAAGAAGGTGGCGGCATCATCAGTGATGAGCCAGTCTTCGCGAAAACGAATTGGGCATGTTATGGTCGGCCTACCTTGGTGGAACAGACTACAAACGCCAAGCGGGTTCTTCGCTTTGTCTTTCGTACAGTTTGGCACTTTATTGTTGAACGGACAAAGGCGACGAGAGCGATACCTAATGGCCCTGTTCGATTGGTCCATCGTAAGATGGCCGAAGACCTCCGCAAGGGGATGTTTGGGTTCGTTCATTTCGTGCTTCCATCAGTGTTTATGAGTTGCCGTCTACTGATGCTCCTTCACACGAACTCGGTCTGTCCGGGGACGGGGAGCGGGTTCATGGGCACGTCGCCCCAGTCGATGGTTTTCGGGGTGAGGTCGAGTTGCGAGTTGAGGGCCTGTTCCCAGGTAATGGTCTTGCCGGTGTAGGCGGACATGCGGCAGAGGATCGCCGCGAGCGTGCTCGAACACATGTACTCATCGACACGGGCCTCGCCCTTGCGAATGGCCGCTAGGAATGCGTTGTGCTCGTTTTGGTACATGTTGTCCGGCCCCTTGGACTCGTGCCGCCATTCCACGCCGTCATAGGTACGGATGTAGTGATCCTGGATGTTGGCGACGCCCTTCGTGCCGAAGACCCAGTCCGAGACGTCGGTGCTGGTGCTTTCCCACTGGCGGCATGAGTTGAAGCAGCGCACGCCGTTTGCCCACTCGTAGACCCCGTTGAAATGATCGTAGATGTTGCCGTATTTCGGGTCGGTACGCTGGGCGCGCCCGCCGCTCGCGGTGCACTTGGCCGGGGCAAGGTCGCGCAGGACCCACATGATCTTGTCGAGGCTGTGGATGTGCTGCTCGTTGATGTGGTCGCCGGAGAGCCAGTCGAAATAGAGCCAGTTACGAAGCTGATACTCCATCTCGGTCCATTCGGGTTCGCGGCCCTTGTGCCACAACCCGCCCGTGTTGTAGGTGGTCTGGAGCGCCACGATATCGCCGACGGCGCCGTCCTGCAGGCGCTGGATGGTCTCCTGTTTCGCGAATTCGTACCGGTAACAGAGCCCCGAGACCACGCAGAGACCCTTGTCGCGGGCAATCGCGCACGACTCCATGACCGATCGCACGCCCGGCGCGTCCACGGCGACGGGCTTCTCCGTGAACACGTGTTTGCCCGCCTCGACACACGCGCGCAGGTGTTGGGGGCGGAAGCCCGGCGGTGTCGCGTGCACAATCACGTCGCACGTCTCGATCACGCCCTTATAGGCGTCGAACCCCACGAACCGGTGTCCGTCGTCCACCACGACGCGGTCGGCGATCTTGCGGTCCGTCTTCAGGCGTTTCACGCTGTTCTCGGCCATGTCCGCGAACACGTCGGCCACCGCGACAAGTTGCGTATTCGGGTCGGCGAGCAGCGCCTCGCGCGCCGCGCCCGTGCCGCGCCCGCCGCAGCCGATGAGGCCCACGCGCAATACGTCGCCGCCCTGCGCGCGCGCCGGATTCAGGATGCCGAACGCGGTCGCCGCCGCGGCGCCGGCCGCCGCGCTGCGCAGGAAATCGCGCCGGGAAAATGGGGACTGTACCGTCTCGCCAGAAGATTCGCCCGCTTGGGGAGTCGTGGAAGACGTGGACATACTGCGTTCTCCTTCAGTTGCGCCCCTCTGAACCGGCATTGGACCCGAGACAAAGGGGGCTTGGTGACAGTGTAGCGCGGCGCGCGGCCAAACGCGAATTGGTCACGGGGCGTCCGCGGCGAGTCCGAAGAAGGCGAGCAGGTCCGCCGGTTCGCGCAGGAGGACGTCGGGCGCGCCCTCGCGCAGTTTCTCGACGGGATGCCAGCCCCAGGCGGCGGCCACGGCGGTTGCGCCCGCTTCGCGCGCTTCGATCATGTCGCCCTTGGTATCGCCCACGTAGTAGGCGGCCGCACCGGGATGCGCGGCGCGCACTTGGCGGATTTTCTTCACCTTGCTCGGCTCCTTGTCCGCGCCGAGCACGTCGCGGAACCCGTCGATGGCGTGGTGCTCCGTGAAGGCGAGGATGGCCGCGCTTGTGTTCGACGTGATGAAGTACAGCGGAAACCGCGCCGCGAGACGGTTCAGGATGCCGGGCATGCCGTCGAAGGGAGGCACGCGCGCGTTGGCTTCGGCGATGCGCGGCGCGAACGCGCGGACGAGTTTCTTCAGTTTCCACACGGGGAACCCCGCTTTGACGAGCCCCGCGAGCAGATTTGTCTCGAAGAGCCGCAGGAACGTCTCGCGCGAGTTAAGGCGGTCAAAGCCCATGTCCGCGCAGACCGCCGTAAATTCATTGAAGAAGACATCGAGCGAGTCCGCGACGACGCCGTCGAAATCGAAAAGGATGATGGAATCCGGTGCAACGTGTGACATGGGCGAAGCATAACACACGCCGGCGACGCGCGCCCTACTTGCCGATGCAGAAGGACGAGAAGATGATTTCGAGCAGGTCTTCGGGGGTGGTTTCGCCGGTGATCTCGCCGAGGGCGTGTAGGGCTTCGCGCAGGTCGATGGCGAGAAACTCGGGCGACTGGTCCGGGGCGTCGAGCATACGATCGAGCGCCTCGACCGCCCGGCGCAGGCTGTCCTTCTGGTGGAGGCGCGTGATCATGGCCTGGTCCGCGGCGATATGCGCGCCGCCGAGAAGCAGGCGACCCAGGACGGCCTCAAGTTCGTGCAATCCTTCGCCGGTCAGAGCGGACACGCGGCACACCCCCGCGGGCGCGGGCGCCAACGTCGGCGCGCTCACCTCCGGCGCGAGATCGACCTTGTTCAGCACGAGCACCACGGGCGTCGTGAGCGCGGCGAGGTCGCGGGCGATCTCGCGGTCCTCTTCCGTCGCAGGCAGCGCGGCGTCGGTGACGAAGAGGACCAGGTTGGCGGCCTGGAGCGCATCGCGTGCGCGGTCCACGCCGATGCGCTCGACCTCGTCCTCCGTTACGCGCAGTCCGGCCATGTCCACGAGGCGCACGGGCACGCCGGCAACAGTGATGTATTCCTCGATGCGGTCGCGCGTGGTGCCGGCGTGGGCCGAGACGATGGCGCGCGCGTCGCGCACGAGCGCGTTGAACAGGCTCGACTTGCCGACGTTGGGGCGTCCCGCGATGGCCACGACCGCGCCCTCGCGCACGAGTCGGCCCGCGTCGGCGGTTTCGAGGAGCACGCGCATGTCCCGAAGGGTCTGATGCAGCCCTTCGAGCAGGGCGGGCGTGACGAGGTCCGGCAGGTCTTCCTCGGGGAAATCGACTGCCGCCTCGATGTGCGCCAGCGCGTGCCGAATACGGTCGCGCATGGCGTGAAGTTCGCGGGAGAGCCGCCCGCCCGCCGCGGCGTTGGCCGCGAGCAGCGCGTCGCGGGTGCGCGCGCGGATCAGGTCGATGACGGCTTCCGCCTGCACCAGATCGATGCGGCCATTAAGAAACGCGCGCAGGGTGAATTCGCCTGGCCGCGCCAGGCGCGCCCCCGCCGCGATGCACGCCTCGAGAATTGCCGCGAGCGGCCCCGCGCCGCCGTGGGCGTTAATCTCGACCATGTCCTCGCGGGTATACGAATGGGGCGCGCGCATGACGTGTACGAGCACCTCATCGAGCCGGTTGCCGTCCGCGTCATGGACGTGGCCGTGCAACATGCGTCGCTTCGTTGTCCGCGGGTCGCGCCCGCTTGACGCGCGAAACACGCGCGCGGCGACTTCGAGGGCTCGACTGCCGCTCAGGCGGACAATGCCGATGCCGCCTTCGCCGGGCGGAGTAGCGATGGCGGCGATGGTGTCCTCATGTGCTTGCGTCGCCACCGGTGGCGCCGGAATCCGATGGTGTGGACCCCTGCGGCGCGCTCGACCGCCGCATGTTCGTGGGGCGTGGCCGCATGAGCCGTCCCGTGGCGCGCCGCTTCACGCCGCCGCGCGACGGGTGCGCCCCGTGCGCCGCGTGGGCCTCCTGCGGCGCACGCGACTGCGAAGCCTGCTTGTTCCTCGGGCTGATGACGAGTTGCCGATACAGCGCGTCGCCGAAGCTGAACGTACGCACGTCGGGGTCGTCCTGCAGTGTGAGGTGGATGACCCGCCGCTCCTGCGGGCTCAGGGGCTTGACGCGCACGTCGCGGCCCTGCTCCTTCGCGCGGGCGGCGAGGTCCCGAGCCAGCGCCTCGAGGGACTCGCGACGCCGGTCCACGTAGCCTTCAATATCCACAACCAGGCGCTCGGTGACGTCGTTCTTGTCGCCCCGGGCGACGATGCGATTGATCAGGTACTGCATCGCCTGCAGGTTGCGGCCCTTGCGCCCGATGAGCAGCGCGCCGTCCTCCGTCTTCACGTCGAGCCGCGCCGCTTCGTCCTGATCGCGGCGAAACGCGACTTCGGCGGCAAACCCCATCTTGGTGACAATCGACTGAAGCAGCGCGGCGGCCTCGCGCCCCTGGTCTTCGCTGAGGGGAGTCGCCTCGATTTCCTGGAACGCCTCCTTTCCCTCGAAAACGTCGCCCTCGATTGGCGCTTCCGCCCCGGCGCGCGGTTGTGGCCGCGCATCGGCCCGAGGCCGGTCTTCTCGGTCACGTCCGCGTTGCCGATGGTCACGATCTCGCCCGCCCGGGCGACCGTCACGTCCGCGCCCGCCCTGGCGATTATCGCGGCCACGCCCGCCTTGACGGTTGTCGCGACCATGGCCGTCTTGGCGGCTGTCCCGCTGTTCCGCGGCGGGGCGTCCTTCGCGATCCTGTCCCCCGCGGCGATCGTCGCGCTGCGCGGCCGCGGGACGCTCTTCGCGGTCTCGCCGCGGCTGGCGATCGACGCGTTCCCGGCGCTGGTTTCCGTCGCGCCGGTCTTCCCGCGGGCCGCGACCGCGATCATCGCGGGGTCCGCGAGGCTGGCGGTCCGTGCGGTCCGCATGTCGTTCGTCGGAGGCGGGGCGGAGTTTGCCGCGTTTTGCCGTGACGCGGACGCGGACGGGCCGCGCGCCGATGCCGAGAAAGCCCCGGCTGCCTTCATCCAGCATTTCGATCTCATCGACTTCGTGCATTTCGACGCCGAGTTGTTCGAGAGCGAGTTGGATGGCGTCTTTGCGCGTTTTCGCGCTGGTTTCGACCGATGGCATAGGTCTCTGTCTCCTCACCGGGCTTCAGGCCCGGAACTGTTCGGGGCGCGCCGCGCCCCGGGGGTTATGGCCGTCTTTTCGGGTCCCGCTTCGCGGCGGTGTCGCTACGGCCCTTCGGCTGCTTCTTGGCGCGGCGCATTTCCTTCGCCATTTGCCGTTTACGGGCCTGTGCGGCGTCGTAGAAGTGTTGCGGTTTCCGGGCGGCCGGTTTCTTTTCCAGCTCTTTGGGCGTCAGTTCCACAGCCACCATGCGGGTGACGTAGCTCTGCGCAATACCCAGGAGCGTACTGGTTAAAATATAGAGGTTCAGGCCGGCGGCGACCTTGTAGCAAAAGACGCTGAACATGACGGGCA
This sequence comes from Candidatus Hydrogenedentota bacterium, assembly GCA_029556545.1. GTDB lineage: Bacteria > Hydrogenedentota > Hydrogenedentia > Hydrogenedentales > JAGMZX01 > JAGMZX01. The sequence goes on along the minus strand of JAKQEQ010000042.1, from coordinate 199,751 downwards.
TCAGGTTCATCATCATCTTCTGCTGGGAGGTCTGAACCGGCCCCGAAGTCGGCATCATCTTCTGGCTCAAGTACATGGTAACGGCCATGAGCAGCGGCAGGATGTTGATGGCGTTGATGGTGGTGAAGATGACCGGCACGTCCCACGGCAACTGAATCAGGGCATCCTCCCGCGAGAGATCGTGTATCCAGAGGAACGACGTGCCCCGCAGTTCGAAGGCGCTCCATAGCATGCGATAAAGCGCGATGAAGACGGGCATCTGCAGCAGCATCGGAAAACATCCGCCCAGCGGGTTCACGCCGTACTGCCGATACAACTCCATCGTGCGCTTCTGCAACTCCTGCGGATTGTCCTTGCCCACCTCCTCCTTGATTTTCTCCAACTCGGGCGCGAGCAACTGCATCTTCTTCATGCTTTTCATGCTCTTGATGGTGAGCGGGAACATGACGATGCGAACGACCACCGTCAGCAAGATGATAGCGATGCCGTAGCTGGCGTGGAGGTTGTCGTGGAAGAAGTTGAGCATGCTCAGCAGGAGCTTGGCGAACCAGTCCATAAACCCGAACATCGTGAAGAACTTGAGTGCTTCATCGAGTTCGGGGAACCCCCGCGCGGCGGCCCGCTTGAGCGAGGCGAGGTGCGTCGGGCCCATGTAGAAGCGGAAATCGCGCGTCTCCTCGATGCCGGGGGTGACTTCCATGCGCGGCGTCGCGATGCCCAAGCGGTAACGCTTCGGGTCGCCCGCGACCCAGCCCCACGCCTCTTTCGGCCACTCCGCGTCGGGCGGGGCTTCGATGCGCGCGGCGACGAGGAAATACACGCTCTTGACTGCCAGCCATTCGGGCTGCACGACCTTCTCGACGGAGTAGCCTGTCGCACTCGTCGGGGGCTTCAGGCTCGAAGTCGCGTGGTGTTCGTTTTGGCCGTCCTTGCGCCAGATAACCTCTTTTTGCCCCAAACCCATGCCGCCGTTCTCCTCGGCGTGGAGCGCGGGGGTCCAGTTCAGCGTGTACGCGGGCACGTGCGTGTCCAGCCCGAGTCGCCGCGGCGTGTCGCTCAGATTCGCATAGCCGACCGAGACATCGAGGAAGCTGTCGTCCGGCGCCAGCGTGAAGGTCTTGATCACGCGGGCGACGCCGGGTTCCGTGAACGTGAAGGTTACGCGGCGGCGTGCGCGGTCGAAGTCGGCGTCCCACAGGGCGTGGTCGAGTTCATCGCCTAGCCAGTCGTCTGCCAGTTTCAGTCCGAGAAGGCCCATGGGATAGAGAGGCGGGTCGCCGAGGATTTCCGGGTCCTCGGGCACCAGGCGCGGGTGCTCTGCCTCGGTTTTGCCCACGAGGACGACCGCCTGCTTGAGCCGCGCGCCCACGGGCGTGAAATCGAGGCGCAACAGATTGTTTTCGAGGGTAATGGTTTGCGCGAGTGCCGCGGGGTCCGCCGGCGGCGGGGGAGGGACCTTCGGACTTTCAGGCGCGGGCGCGGCTACGGCAGGTTCCTCGACGGGAGCGATGGGCGCATCCGGCGATTCCTCGACGACGGGCGGCGGAGACGCGGCGGCGAGCTCCGGCGTATCGACCGGCGCCGAGACGGGGGGGACTTCCCGGTCCGCAACCTGTTCCGGCGGCGTGCGCGGCGCGAGAAAATACGAGAAGGCCACGACCGCCAGGGTCGCGATCAGGATGACAGCCAGTTCGTAAAGGCCGAAGGGCCTTTCATTCTGTTGTCCCAGCAAACTTCCGTACTCCGCGAACGCGGATGAGCCTAGGCGCCGAGGCCGCCCGCGCGTCGGCGCGGCGGCACGGGATCGATCCCGCCCTTGCAGAACGGCTGGCAGCGCAGGATTCGCCAGACGGCGAGTCCCACTCCCTTGAGGACACCGTGCGTCTCGATCGCCTCGATGGCGTACTGCGAGCAGGTCGGGTAGAACCGGCAACTCCGTCCCAGCCACGGGGAAAGCAACCGTTGATACTGCCGAATCAACCCGATCAACATCCTACCCACGCACAAGTCCCCCTCGACGGAGGAGCCGGTCCAGAGCGTCCGCACATTGCGCGTAGCGATAGGGGGCCGCCTCGGGTCGGACCACGACGACCACGTCATGCGCGGCGACGAACTCCGGGGCATGGGTGCGAAAGTATTCGCGGATGCACCGCTTTATCCGATTACGCACCACGGCGCGGCCCACTCGGCGCGACACTGCGACGCCTAGCCTGCACTGCCGCCCTTCCCGCCGGGCCACATAACACACGAATGCGCGGTCCGCCACCTTCCGGCCGTCGCGAAAGACGGCGTCGAAGTCACGTTTCGTCGTGAGGCGTGCTTGATGCGGAAACGCATTCCGGCCCGGCAAGACAGGCTCATCAACCTCCAGTTTTCGCGACCGGGCAACCGGGCCCGGCCGCGCGATTATGCGCTCAACCGTTTGCGGCCCTTCTGCCGGCGGCGGCTGATCACTTCGCGACCGCCCGGCGTGGCCATGCGCGCCCGGAAGCCATGCGTGCGCTTCCGGCGTCGGTTCGATACTTGCAACGTTCGTTTCACTGCCCATTCCTCGCAAATTCAGCCACACAAGACACCGCCGCGCCATGGAGGGGAACTTAAACACGATAACCCCACGCGAGCGGAATGACAGGCGCGCGGCGGGCCAGGCGCCCATTCGTAACGGCGCTAATCTACACTATTTACGCCGGGCGAGTCAAATATCCAATGGCAAGCGCGCCAGGCACGACGAATGACGCCAAGACGCGCGCGCGATCCTTCTTCTCGTTACACCGCTCCCGGGTCTGTCGATTTAGTCGGAAACCGCCCCAAGAATCCGCGAATGGGCGCCATGGTCCGCTGTGGGTATTCATTGTTCTATAAACAGCCAAGAACTGATATAAATCGATACAAATCACATGTGGCGCGGGGGAGGGGCTCGTGTGTCCGTTGTCGGGCGGCCTGGGTTCGGGGGGCTAAAGTCCGGCCCAGCCCGGTCGATATACACGGATAGCGACGGAAGTGTTTGTGCGAACCAAGAATGGAAGGACAGAGCCATGGTGAGCGCCCTCCAATCCCTGCCCGCCGCGGGCATGAACGCGGCCCCCGCCCGGTCCGTCTTGGCCGGGAATGTGTCGAGGCCCAAAACCCCGAGCGATATCCTGAACCTCAGCGTCGGCAAGCCGCGGTCGGCGGGCCAAGTGCTGGACCTCGTACGCGAGCGCGCTTATGAGCAGTTGCGCGGCGTGGTCAATGACGCGCGCGCGGCGCTGGGCATCCCGGAAGGGGCGGTGATCGACACCTCGCCCGAGGCCACGGCGGACCGGATCGTCAATTTTGCCCTCAGCTTCTTCTCGAAGTACGCCGAGAACAACGGCTTATCCGATGATGAGGAAGGCCGGCGGCAGTTCGCGACGTTCATCGGCGGGGCCATTGCCCAGGGGATTCAAGAGGCGCGGGATATCCTCCAGGGGCTTCAGGCGCTGACGCCCGGCGCGGACAACCTCATCGAGAACACCGCCTCGATTATCCAGCAGCGCCTCGAAGACTTCATCGCGAACGGCCTGTAGGCGGAGTACCGTTTCCCCGAGGGAGAGGGTTGGGGGATCGGACGGATCGGACGGATCGGACGGATCGCCCCCTCTCCCCGAGGGAGAGGGTTGGTTCTTGGAGACCACGCGCGGGGCGCGGTCGTCTTGGTGGCGCGGTCCCGCCTTCGCTGAAGCTACGGTGGGCACGCAGGAGACCGGCCACAACGACAGTCTTGGCTTCGCCGTGCCGCCGCGGCTATAATCCGCCGCGCCTGAACCGCGGTGTCTTGTTCACCGCCGATTCGGGGAGGAAGGCGCGCTTCCGATGAACATCCTCGCCGTCATAGGCACCCGCCCCGAGGCCGTCAAGATGGCCCCGGTGGTCCGCGAATTGGTCCGGCGCGGCGCGCCGTTCCGCGTCGAAGTATGTCTCAGCGCCCAGCACCGGGACCTGCTCGACCCGGTTATCCGCCTCTTCGACGTGCCCGTGCACTACGACCTCGACGTCATGCGGCCGGACCAGTCCATTTTCGACGTGTTTTGCGCCGTCCTCACGGGGATGAAGGGCGTGATCGAGCGCGCCCGGCCCGATGTGGTCCTCGTGCATGGCGACACGAGCACCTCCTTTGCCGCGGCGCTCGCGGCGTATTACCTCCACGTCCGCGTCGGGCACGTCGAGGCCGGCCTCCGCACCTATGACAAGTACCGGCCCTTCCCCGAGGAGATGAACCGCCGCTTCACCGACGCCGTATGCGATTACCACTACGCGCCCACGCCGCGCGCCCGGGACAACCTGTTGCGCGAGCGCGTCGCCGCCGATCATATCCTCGTGACCGGCAACACGGTCATCGACGCCCTGCTCGACGTGGCCGCGCGCCCCTACGCCTTCGACGAGCCCCGCCTCGAAACTTTCGGCAAGGGACGGCGGCTGCTCCTTGTCACCGCCCACCGCCGCGAGAGCTTCGGCGCGCCGTTCCGCGAAATGTGCCGCGCCATGCGCGACCTTGCCCGCGACAACGCCGACCTCGACGTGGTCTATCCCGTCCATCCCAACCCGAACGTCCGCGCCGTGACCCGCGAAATGCTCGAGGGACGGGAGCGCGTCCACTGCATCGAACCGCTCGAATACCTGCCCTTCGTCCAGTTGATGAAGAAGGCCGCGATCGTCCTCACCGACTCCGGCGGCATCCAGGAAGAGGCGCCGTCTCTGGGCAAACCCGTGCTCGTCATGCGCGAGGTCACGGAGCGCCCCGAAGCCGTCGAAGCGGGGACGGCGCGCCTCGTCGGCTCGGACTACGAGACCATCGTCCGCGAGACCCAACGGCTCCTTGACGACCCCGCCGCCTACGCCGCCATGGCGACCGCCGTCAACCCCTACGGCGACGGCCGCGCCACCCCCCGCATCGCGGACCACCTCGCGACGTTGGCATGACCGGCCGCGGTGGATTATGCGATCAGGACGGCTCCGTTGGAAGCGCAGCTTCCATTGAAAAACGCGTTCCCAAGTACAACTTGGGAACGAGCGCGGGAACTCGCTCGCCGCCGTCGCGGTAGATTACAATGCGGCGCGGATTTCAACCCAGAGAACCCTCGTGAGCACGATTACCGTCTTGACGCTGGTGCCGAACGCCGGAGACCGCTTGTCGCGGTGTCTGGAGAGCGTGCTTTGGGCGGACGACCTTTTTTGCGTGGTGGACCCGAAGACGAATGACGGGTCGCTCGAGGTCGCGCGGGAGTATTCGAATCACGTCGTGGTGCATGAGTACCTGAACGCGGCGAACCAGCGGAACTGGGCCTTGCCGCGGATCGCGAGCGAATGGACGCTGGTGCTCGACGCCGATGAGTGGGTCTCGCCCGAGTTGGCCCGGCGCATCCAGGCGATTATCAAGGACCCGGAGAGCCGCGACGGCTATGAGATACTCCGGCACTCGTATTTCTTCGGGAGGCTCATCCGGCATTGCGGCTGGCATCGGGACTACAACGTGCGGCTGTTCCGCACGCGCAAAGGGCGTTACCTGGACCGGCGCGTGCATTCGAAGGTCGTCGTCGACTGCGCGATGGGCCGCATCGACGAGGTGATGTACCACGACACGTACCGGACGTTCGACGAGTATTTCGCGACGATGCAGCGGTTCACGACCTGGGGCGCGCAGGACGCCTATGACGCGGGCAAGCGCGCGCATCTCTGGGACCTCGTGCTGCGCCCGGCGCTCCGCTTCTTCAAGATGTACGTGGTCCGCCGCGGCTTTCTCGATGGCGTCCACGGCGCGGTGCTCTGCGGGCTCGCGGCGTTCTCGGTGTTCACGAAGTACGCGAAACTGTGGGACCTCGAGCGCCGGGCGCGGTCCGCGTCGTCTTCCGAATCCTGACCCCATGAGTGTCGTCCGACTCGAAAGCATACGCAAGACCTTCGGCGGCGAGTTTATCCTCGACGACTTCTCGCTACGCGTCGAGGAAGGGGAGCGTATCGGCCTCATCGGCCGCAACGGGACCGGCAAATCCACCGTGTTTCGCATCATCACCGGCGAACTGGCCCCGGACGGCGGCGTGGTCGAGCGCATGCGGCGCGCGCGGATTGCCTGTCTTGCGCAGTTGCACGATGTGCCGCCGCAGACGACCGTGTTCGAGACCGTGCTCCATTCGTTCCAGGAACTGCTGATACTCGAATCCGAACTCACGGCCCTCGAGGAAGCGCTCGTTGCGGGCGGGGACGACGCCCTCGCGCGGTACAGTCGCGCGCAGGAGGAGTTTACCCGCCGCGGCGGTTACGAGTTCCGCGCCCGGATCAAGCGCGTGCTCCACGGCCTCGGCTTCGCCGCGGAAGACTTCAACCTCCCGTTCCACGTCCTCAGCGGCGGGCAGCGCACGCGCCTCATGTTGGCCCTTGTGCTCCTCCAAGACGCGGACCTGCTGCTCCTCGACGAACCGGAGAACCACCTCGACCTGCGCGCCCGGGAGTGGCTTGAAGAATACCTGCGCACCTGCGGCAAGAGCGTGGTGGTTATCTCGCACGACCGGCGGTTGCTCGACACCGCGGTCGACCGCATCGTCGAGATCGAAGGCGGCGGCGCGCGCGGTTTCCCCGGCAACTACGCCGCGTACGTGCGCGAGAAGGCCCTTATCCGCGAGCAGCAGCAGAAGGCGTTTGATCGACAGCAGGAACTGATCCGCAAGGAGGAGGCGTGGATCGAGCGGTTCCGCTACAAGGCCACCAAGGCGCAGCAGGTGCAGAGCCGCATCCGTCGCATCGAGAAGATGGAAAAGGTCGACGCTCCCGCCGTCGAGGCGCAGGCCGCCGCGTTCAACCTCGGCGAAGTCGTCCGCAGCGGCGCGGTCGTGCTCGCCGCCGAAGGGCTTGGCATGGCCTACGGCGCTTTGCGGTTGTATGAGGACCTTTCCTTCGAGGTCCGGCGCGGCGAGCGGGTCGGCATCATCGGGCCGAACGGGTCCGGCAAGACCACGCTGCTGCGCCAGTTGAGCGGAAGTCTCGCCGGGGCCGAGGGCCGCGTCACCCTCGGGCACAAGGTTGCGGTCGGGTACTACGACCAGCATCACGAGACGCTGAACCCTGAAAGCGACGTCCTCGGCGAGACCCTCGCCGTGCGGCCCGACCTGACGCCCACGCGCGCGCGCGCGTTTCTCGGCAGGCTCCTCTTCACCGGCGAGGACGTGTTCAAGCCTGTCAGCGTCCTGAGCGGGGGCGAACGCGCCCGCGTCTGCCTCGCCCGGCTCATGCTCAGCGACGTCAACCTGCTCCTGCTCGACGAGCCGACCAATCACCTCGACATTGCCTCTCGCGAGGCGCTCGAAGCCGCGCTTGCCGAGTTCGACGGCGCGATCGTGCTCATCTCGCATGACCGCGTGCTGATCGACCGCCTCGTTGACAAGCTTATCGTCCTCGATGGCGGCCGGGCCGCCGTCCACCTGGGCAACTACACCGCCTATCACGAGAAGCAACAGACTGCGGCGCCGGCCGCGCTTCAGCCCGCCCGCACGGAAGACGTCCTCCGAATCCGGGAGAAAGCGCGCCGGACCAGGGAAGCGGACAAGGAACGGGCGCGGGAATCCCGCAAGCAGCGCCGTCGCCTGGAGCAACTCGAGGCGGACATCGAGTCCCTCGAGGAATTGGTCAGCGGCTACGACGCCAAATTCGCCGTCGCCGACCCCGCGGACTACATGGCGAACCAGCGCCTCAAGGAGGAATACGACGGTCTCCGGGCGGACTTGAAAGCCATGTACGAAGAGTGGGAAACCCTGGCGGAGACCCTCGAAGACCTGTAATGTCCGCTCGGGAGCCGGGTATTCTTGCGGGCGATTGCGCCGTCCGGTTTTCCTGGAAACCGGGAGGTGATCCGGGTATAATAGTTGACAAATGGGTTGGTAAGTGATATGACAAGGCTGGAGTAGCGCGGCAAGCCGGCCATCGGCGTTGCGTTGCGCCAAGGAACGTCCAGGAAGGAGAGGAGTTTCCGCGGATGAAGCACATCAAGCCGGTCTCCTGTAAACCGGATGTAGCGCAGGCGAATCCGAATTTCGAGGCCAAGATGACGTTCAAGGTCAACTTGACGGATCAGGCCGTCGAATTCGTGTTCCAAAAGACGTCGTAGGTCACACAAGGAGCGCAGCATGAAACGCGAATGGCACTGCAAAGCGGTGACGCGGATGCGTGGGGCGGCCCAGGCGTCCAACTATATCGTCAAGCTCGAAGCCACCACACAGATTATTGACCGGCTGTTGCTGGTACCGCGTCAGGCGCCGTGGAAGGTGACCGGACCTACCGGTGAAGGCACGACGGACACCGGAACGGACACGGGAACGGACGTCAACGTCGAAATCTGACCGCGCGCCGCGCCGGTTTTTCGTGGCGAGTAAGGAACCCGCATGGACGAACGTCATGCGGGTTTGTGCTGTCTTGACACGGCTCAAATGCGGCTGCGGCCGATATCCGAAAGGACGATGCGCAGTTCGTCGCAGTCGCGGAAACGGTTCGTGGCCTGCTTGTCGAGGAGGCGCATGATGATGTCGCCAAGTTCCTGGGGACAGCGGGGATTCGCTTCGTGGGGGTGCATCGGAACCACGCGGAGGTGGCACTGGTACAGTTGCTGGAGGTTGTCCACGGGATAGGGCAGCCGGTCCGTAAACATCATATACATGGTGATCCCGAGGGCGTATTGATCGCTTCGGGCCGTCACTCGCTCCTTGCGCAGGAATTCCGGGGCCACAAACATGGGGGTGACCTGTTCAACCGCGCCGCCGTCGAGAAATTCCAGGAATACACTCGTGCCGTAGAGCGAGTAGTCCGCCACCTTGACGACACCCTTGCGCGTGAACAGGACATTGGCGGGCTTGAAGTCGTGGTGGATGCAGCCGTTGTCATGAAGGTATTGCAGACCGTTGCACATCTGGGCGACCACAATCAGCCGTTCCTGAAGGTTCCAGGGCCGATTAGTCAGATACCACTTCAGATTCGGCCCGTCCACGTATTCCATGATCATGCAGCGGCCTTCCGGGCCGTCGATGAAGTCGAATATGCGGACCACGTTGTCGTGTTTAAACGTCCTGAATCGTTTTACCCCCCGCACCAAGTCGCGAAGGTGCAGCCGGTTTCGGAAAAAGTTCTCGTGGAACAGTTTGACGGCGACCACCTGCCCCCGCTTGGTGTCAATGCCCCGATAGACGCGCCCGGTGCCGCCCTGCCCGAGAATACGGTCGAGCTTGTAGTGATACAGCTTTGGCCGATCAGGCGTGTAGATGTCTTCAGGCATCGCCGACGCTCCGTGTCACCGGGTCACTCCAAACCGAGGGCGATCTCGGGCGCGTCGCCCCAAAGCCCGTCCAAATCATAGAAATCGCGCGCCTCCTCTCGAAAGACATGCACGATGATGTCGCCGTAATCAAGCAAGAGCCAGTCGCTTCGGTGATTGCCCTCGACGTGCAACGGGGCCACGCCGATCTTTTTCATGCCCTCGATGATCGCGTTGCGCACGGCCTTCATCTGCGGCTCGCTCGTGGCCGTGCAGAGGACGAAACTGTCCGCAATGAGCGTCAGCCCTTGCAGGTTGAATGCCCGAATACCTTTCGCCTTCTTCTCCGCGGCCAAAGCCGCAATCCGCAGCGTGTTCGCGATATGGGGCGCTTCCGCGCCGTGAGTCATCCGTTTCAGCAATGGTTCCGTCCTTAACCTCTACGGTTTACGCAATTCGGCAAGCAGCACGTCGTTCAGGAGCCGCGGGTTCGCCTTACCCTGCGTCGCGCGCATCACCTGGCCCACCAGAAAGCCCAGCACCTTCTCTTTCCCGCTTCGGTACTGTTCGACTTGCGCCGGATTCTTCTCGATAACCTCCAGAATCACCGCCCGAAGCGCGTCCGCGTCCGAAATTTGGGTCAGCCCCTTTGCCTCGACGATCGCCCGGGCCGTCTTCCCGGTGGCGAACATTTCGCCCAGCACGTCCTTCCCGATCTTTCCGCTGATCGTGCCGTCGTCAATCAGCGCGATCATGCCGGCCAGCGCGTCCGGTTGCACGGGACACGCACGAATGTCCATCGCCGACAGCGTGAGCAGGGCCTGGAGGTCGCCCATGATCCAGTTCGCCGCCTGCTTCGGGTCCGCGCCGCACGCTGCCGTTGCCTCGAAATAGTCCGCCATGGCGCGCGTCGCCGTCAGAATCGCCGCGTCATACGTCGAGAGGCCGTACTGGTCGGAGAAGCGGCTCCTGCGCGCGGCGGGCAATTCTGGCAGCCCCTCGCGGATGCGCTGCTCCCACGCCTCGTCCACGACAATCGGGGCGAGGTCCGGCTCCGGGAAATAATGATAGTCGTGGGCCGATTCCTTTTGCCGCTGCGAGAAGGTTAGGCCCCGGTCCGCGTCCCAGCCGCGCGTTTCTTGGGTGATGGTTCCGCCTTCGTCTAGCACCCGGACGTGCCGCGCAATCTCGTACTCGACCGCCTTAGTGACCCCGTGCAGCGAGGCGACATTCTTGATTTCCGTCTTCACGCCGAGCGTCTGCGCGCCTACGGGCCGCACGCTCACGTTCGCCTCCGCGCGCAGGGAGCCTTCCTCGATATTGCAGTCGCTGGCATCGAGATACTCCAGAATTTGCTTGAGCATCGTCAGGTAGGCGTAGACCTCGTCGGCGCTCCGCAGGTCCGGCTCGGTCACGATTTCGAGCAGCGGTACGCCCGCGCGGTTGAAATCCACGCCGCTCTGGCCTCCGCCGATGCTGTGCGTGTTCCGCGCCGTGTCTTCCTCCATGTGCGCCCGCGTGATGCCGATGCGCCGCGTCGCGCCGTCCACTTCGATATCGAGGAAGCCTTCCTGACACAAGGGCAGGTCGTATTGGCTGATCTGGTAATTCTTGGCGAGGTCGGGGTAGAAGTAATTCTTCCGGTCCATCTTCGACCACCGCGAAATGCGGCAGTTCAAGGCGAGGCCGACCGCGACGGTCTTGTTGACCATCTCGCGGTTCAGCACGGGCAGGACGCCGGGCATGCCGAGACAAACGGGGCAGACGTTCGTGTTCGGGGGCGCGTCAAAGGCCGTGCTGCACGCGCAGAACACCTTCGAGCGGGTGTTGATCTCTACGTGCACTTCCATGCCGATGACGGCTTCGTACGCCATATCCGTTCCTTATGCCAGCGGCGGCTTGCCGATGCCGCCCCGCAACTGCTCGCAGCAGTGCGCCACGCGCAGCAGCATTTCCTCGTCAAAGGGCCGTCCGAGCAACTGCAATCCGACGGGCAGCCCGGATGCGGTGAGCCCGCAGGGCAACGACAGCCCCGGCAGCGCCGCGAGATTGCACGAAATCGTGTAGATATCGCTCAAGTACATGGTCAGCGGGTCGGCGGTCTTCTCGCCGAATCGGAACGCGGGCGTGGGGGAGGTCGGCCCCGCGATCACGTCCACCTGCTCGAAGGCGCGGTCGAAATCGCGCTTGATGAGCGTGCGGACTTGCTGCGCCTTCAGGTAGTAGGCATCGTAGTACCCGCTCGACAGCACGTAGGTCCCGAGCAGGATACGCCGCTGGACCTCCGGGCCGAAGCCGCCGGTCTTACTCATCACGTACATGTCCAGCATCGTCTTTGCCTCGGGATGACGGAACCCGTAGCGTACGCCGTCAAACCGGGCCAGGTTCGCGCTGGCCTCGGCGGTGCAGACGATGTAATACGTGGCCACGGCGTATTCCGAATGGGGCAGCGAGACTTCCCGCAACTCCGCACCCCGCGCCTCGAGCGCCTTCACCGTCGCCTCGACGTGCTCGCGCACCTCGCCCGAGAGCGCGTCCGTGAAAAACTCGCGGGGCAGGCCGACGCGCACGCCGCGCATGTCGCCGTCGAGCCCGCGCGTGAAATCCGGCACGGGCACGTCTGCCGACGTGCTGTCCATCGGGTCATGCCCGCAGAGGACATTCAGCGCCAGCGCGCAGTCCCGCACGTCCTTCGTCAGCGGCCCGATCTGGTCCAACGACGACGCGAACGCCACCAGACCGAATCGAGACACGCGCCCATACGTCGGCTTCATCCCGACGCAGCCGCACAGCGCCGCCGGCTGCCGGATCGATCCGCCCGTATCGCTGCCCAACGAGAACGCGCACTCGTCCGCCGCCACCGCCGCCGCTGAGCCGCCGCTCGATCCGCCCGGCACGCACTCGGGGTTCCACGGGTTCCGCGTCAGCTTAATCGCGCTGTTCTCGGTGGACGAACCCATCGCGAACTCGTCCATGTTGAGCTTGCCGAGCAGCACCGCGCCCGCCGCCTTCAGTCGTTGGACCGCGGTCGCGTCGTAGGGACTACGGAACCCCGCCAGGATGCGCGAGGCGCACGTCGTCTCGCCCTCGACCGTGCAAAGCAGCTCCTTCAGCGCCACCGGCACGCCCGCGAGCGGCCCGGCGTTTTCGCCCCGCGCGATGCGGGCGTCCACCCGCGCTGCCTGTTCGAGCGCCGAATCCCGCCAGACTTGGGTAAAGGCGTCCACGCGCGGCTCGACCGCCTCGATACGGCCCAGATAACTCTCGGCGATTTCGACGGCGCTTGCCTGCCGCTGAGACACGGCTTCGATCAGTTCGTGGGCCGTCTTCCCGTACCACGCCATGCCTATACCTCGTCCGTATCGAGGATGCGCGGCACGATGAAGTACTGTCCGTCGTGCGACGGCGCGGCCCGCAACGCCAGGTCGCGCGGCAGCGACGGGCCGGCCTCATCCTCGCGAAAGACGTTCCGCATTTCGAGGGCGTGCATCATCGGCGGCACGTCGCGCGTGTCCAATTCGTTCAACTTCGCGACATAGCCCAATATCTTCCCGAGTTCCTCGGTCAGCCGCGCCTTCGTCGCCGCGTCCACCTCGAGTTGGGCCAACCCGGCAATGTATTCCACGTCTTCTACGGTGATCTGGCTCATGCGGAACTCCGTTCCCGCGCTTGTGTGCCTGGATGGGAACACCAGAATAGCACGCGCGCGCGCCGAAATTCCAAGAGCGCCCGCCGCCGCGGCTCGTCGTTGACTCACCGGGCGCAGCTTCTTATGATAGCGGGACCGCTGAGGCATGGTATTCTATCGTCATGCGTATGAATGTCTTGAGACTTGTCGTCCTGCTGAACTTTGGACACGTTGCCGCGTGGCCGATCGACACGGAATTCGTCGTCGAGCACAACAAGCCCTGCGTGGTTGTCCTCTACGGGGCGCGCGCGGAGACGGGCGCGGAGGTCCAGAGCAGCGGGTGTTGTGTCGGCGGGGATGGATACATTCTCACGACGGCCCACCAGATTACGGGTGTCAAGAATATCGAGGCCCGGTTCTTTGACGGCCGCACGGCGCCGCTCGAAGTGGTCGAGATCGACTCCGCCCGCGAGATCGCCCTGTTGCGCGCGTCGGTCCACCTGCCTAAGGCCGCGCGGATAGGCGACGCCGCGACCCTGCGCAGCGGCGCGGACCTCGTGTCGATTGCCGCGCCGCGCAGCCTCGATTTTTCGGTGGTGACGGGCACCGTCTCGAATACGAACCGCACGCTGCGGAATTACCCCGTGATCCAGGCGGCGTTACGCGCCGCGCCCGGTTCGAGCGGCGGCCCCGTATTCGATCGCACCGGCGCGCTGGTCGGCATGATCATCGGCAAGCTGCGGGACGAAGACTGGATTACCGCCATCAACCCGGTGAACAACGCCTACGCCATGCTCCGCCGTCACGGGCTCCTGCCCGAGTCGCGGGAACTCGCCGACGAGGTGGGCGGCGAACTCATGCCGGCGCGCGGCGCGACCCAGGCCGACTTGCGCGCCATCGAAGCCTATAATCGAGGGGTCCGCGCCGACTTCATCGACGAGAAGATTGCGGCCTACGACGAGGCGGTGCGGCTGCTGCCCGAGTTTTACATGGCCTGGTTCAACCTCGCCGTGGCGCGCACGGCGGGCGACGACTTCGCGGGCGCGGAGGCGGCCTACGGGAAGGCGCGGGCGTTGCAGCCGGAGGCCGTCGAAGTGCAACGGAATCTTGGCCGGTTATACTTGCGGCAGCAGCGTTTCGAGGACGCGGTCCGGGCCTTTCAGACCGCGCTCGAACTCGCGCCGAGCGAGGCACAATCGCATAACGACCTCGGTGAAACGCTGCGGCAAATGAATCGGAGCGAGGAGGCGGCGCGCGCGTTTCAGGCCGCGCTCAAGCTGCGGCCGGACTACGCCGCGGCCCACTACAATCTCGGGCTCGCGTATACGACCCTGGACAACCCGGCGGAGGCCATTCGCCACTTCGAGCAATACCTCGCCCTCGCGCCCGCCGCGAACGACACGGCGCGGGTGCGGGCGTGGATCGAGCAACTGAAGAGTCCATAGCACACAGACAAGGGGAATCACGCACGTGTCCGCCACGAACATGCCGGACCATCTGGGGCGCTACCGGATTGTCCGCGAACTGGGCAAAGGCGCGATGGGCGTCGTCTACGAAGGGCTCGACCCGAACATCGGGCGTCGCGTCGCGATCAAGACGGCGCGCCGCGACGTCCTCGAATCGTCCGCCCATGCCGACGAAATGATGGAACGCTTCCTGCGCGAGGCGCGCGCCGCCGGCGCGCTGAACCATCCGAACATCATCACCATCTATGACGCCGCCGAGGAGAGCGGCATCGCGTATATCGCCATGGAATTCCTCGAAGGCGGCGACCTGCGCAACGTGATCGACGAGCGGCGTCACATGGCGCCCGAGGCGGCGGCCGAGATGGGCGCGGCCATCTGCGAAGCACTGGCCAGCGCGCATGACCGGGGTGTCATTCATCGCGACATCAAACCCGCGAACATCATGACCCCGCCTGATGGACCGATTAAAGTGGCGGACTTCGGCATTGCCCACATGTCCGACTCGACGCTGACCCAGGAAGGCGCGCTTATCGGCACGCCCTTCTACATGAGTCCCGAGCAGTTCATGGGCCAGAAAGTCGACGGGCGATCCGACCTTTTTTCTGTCGCCGTCGTGCTGTATGAATTGATCACGCGCGAGAAGCCGTTTACCGGCGAAGCCCTGAGCACGGTCATGCACCACGTCATCAAGACGGACCCCGTGCCGCCCCATGAACTCAACTTCAACGTCCCCGAGGCGCTCAGCCGCGTGCTGCTCAAGTCGCTGAGCAAACGTCCCGCCGACCGGTACCAGGACGGCCGCGCCATGGCGGCGGCGCTGCGCGAAAGCGTCAAGCCGCAGCCCAATCCGGCCATTCTGGCGCTCGAGAAACCCGGCGCGGGCGCGGAGACGGTCATCACCGCCCCGACGGACGACGCAACGGTCATGATGGGAACCGCGCGGGCGGCGGCTCCGGCGGCCGAGGCCACCGTTGTGTCGGCGTCTGCTCTCGACGTGACGAAACCCGGCGCGCCCCCGCCCGATACGGAAACCGGCGGACCGCCGGTCGCCGCCGCGCCGCCTCCGGCCGTTCTCTGGACGAAGCCGCCGCGTCTGTATTACATTGTCGCCGCGGCGACGGCGGCGCTGCTCGTGGTTGCATTGGTCATCGCGCTCAGCGGCGGCGGCACGCAGCCGACGCCGGCGGATGCGGGTACCGCCCCGGTGTCCACTCCGCGGGACACTGCCGTTACTCCTGAAAACTACCTGACCGCGGTGCGCATCGGGGTCTATCAGACCGATGACGACGAGTTGTTCGGTCAATACATAGGTCTCGGCATGGAGGACGCGCACCGGTACGTGGGAGAACTGTACAGCAAGGGGCTTGTCGAGGAAGCAAACGCGACGGTCGAATTGTTGGACAAGGATAGACGAACGGTTGGCCAGGGTGCGGTGCGCCACGTGGGCCGGGTCGAGTGCACCGAGCCGGTCGAGGAAGTCTGGATTCGAGTAACAGTTCCCATCCCAGGGGATGACGAACCGGCGACGCTCGATGTTCCCTGGCCTGTCAAGGCCACGGAACCCGGCGAAATCGCCCCCTTGCTGGACGTACTTGTGAGCACCAAGAAATAGCAGTGAGGCTGTAGAATCCACGGGCGCGGGGTGCAGGGCACGCAGCCCTGCGCGCACGGCCCGAACGGTGGTATAATAGTGCTAAATTCGCACTGCGCGCGGGTGCGCGGGCGGCGAGTCTTATGCGAGGCAGAGAACAACAGAGCGTTCGGGGAGGACAGTGACATGCGGTGGTTCTTGACGGTTGGGACGGCGGCCTTGGCGCTCGCGGTTTCCGTGACGGCGAATGCCCAGTTCACCAAGGGCGCGCCCGCGCCGTGCATCAAGGCGGTGGACATTCGGGGCGAGGACGTGGACACCTGCACGCTTATCGAGCAGGCGAAGCCATATCTCGCCATCTATTACTTCTTCGATACGGCTTCCGGCGAGGAACTGGCGCTCAAACTGCGGCTCCTGGACATGAAGTACGGCCGGGAGAAAATGATCATTACGGCGCTTGGTTTCAAGGAGGACGAGGAGGCCCTGAAGACCTTCGCGCGGCAACTGGACCTCAATTATCACGTGATCGACGGCGGGAAGATTGCCGACGCAGCGTGGATCAAGCACGTGGACGTGACGCCGCTCGTGTTGTTTGTGGCGCCGGACGAGCAACGCGCCGTCGAGCAGGTGATTCGCGGCGGCGGTACATCGAGCGCGGATTTCCTCAAGCGCGTCGCGGAGAACCTCTACCAGAAGCGCAAAGCCGAAGCGGCGGCAGTGGTCGACGATGCTTTGGCGGCGGGCGAGGACCCGCAGGCCGCACGGGAACTCAAGGGCTACATCCTCGTGTCGGAAGGCAAGCTGGACGAGGCGGTCGCGGAATTCGGCGAGATTCAATCGAACGCCGGGCTGGCGCGCGTGGCCCTCGAACAGGGCGACTATGACAAGGCGGCGGAAATCGCCGATCAGGCCCCCGACGACGGCTATGCCCAGGCGGTCAAGGCGCAGGCCCTGATGAACGCGGGCAAGGTCGAGGACGCCGCGGCGGCGGCGGACAAGGCGGCGACGCTTCCCGCGGACGATTGGCAGAAGTCGGAGGCGCTGAACGCGCAGGGACGCGTCGCCCAGGAAAAAGGCGACAACAGCGCCGCCCTCTCGCGCTACGAGCAGGCGATCGCGCTGGACCCCTATAACGTCATCGCGCTCAGCAACGAGAGCACGGTACATCAGGCTGAAGGCGACGTCGCGAAAGCGAAGGAGACGCTTGAACGCGCCGCAAGTATTCGTGACGACGAACTCGTCAGCCTCATGCTGCGCCAACTCGAGGAGGCAACGCAGGTCGAACGCGGCAAGCTGGTCCAGCAACAAATCAAGGAACTCGCCGAGTACGCGAAGCGCCTCGAGGGCCAGCCGGTGGACGACTGGACCACCCGGCCACTGGTCGTGTCCTTCCTCGGGCCGCGGCAGGGACGGCCGGTGTTCTTCGCACGCGCGGGCACGGACGTGGCCGTCCGCCATGAAATCGCCGCTTTACTGCGCGGGCAGATGAACGTCGCCGTGGTCGAGCGGGAGAACCTCGATCTGATCCTGCAGGAACAGCAGCTCAGCGCGTTGGCCGACCCGGAAACCGCCGCCGCGCCCGGCAAGATCAAGATTGCGCGATACCTGTCGTTCGTCGACTTTGACCAGATCGACAGCGACCCCTTCGTGTTTCTCCGCGTGACCGACACGCAGACCGGCGAAATCGTGCTCCACTACAAGGCCAATATGCCGCCCGGCAAAGTCCTCGGTCCGGTGGGCGCCATTGTCGACGAATTGGCGCACTTCTACAGGGACCAGGAAGTCCGGGGCATGATCGCCGACGCCGCCGATGAAAACGCGATCCTGACCAACCTGACGGCCCTGCACGGCGTGAAAGCGGACCAGGTCTTCACCGTATTGCAGGAGGGCGAGCCCATTGAGGCCGGGGGCCGCGTCATTGCGTATCGCCAGCGGCCCGTCGCGCGCGTACAGGTGACCGGTTTCGATGAGCAGACCGGTCTGGCGGTCTGCAAGTTGCTTGAGAAGCGGGACGGCGTCCGCATCGATAAGGACATGAAGATCAAGTCCTCCGAGTAGACGCCGCTTCGTGGGGAGGAAGCATGGAAGGGAAGACGCTACGGCGGTCGTTCTGGCAGCGTATTCTCGGGATTGCCGCCACGCGCGCGCCGCGCGATCCGGCATGTTGGCGGTATGATCGCGGGATTGTCACGGTCGATCTTGAGGGCGCTCTGGAAATCGCCGCGCCCGGTTCGTCCGTCCGGCTCGAAGGCAAGGACCTGCCCGTCCGCGTGCTCGTGGTGCATGGGGAAGACCGCAAGTTCCACGCGCTGCACAACTGTTGCGGGCACTTGGGCCGTCGCGTGGACCTTGTGCCGGGATCGGACACGCTCCAGTGTTGCAGCGTCGGCAAATCACGCTATGATTTTACGGGCCGTGTGCTGAACGGACCCGCCACGCGCGGACTGCACGTGCTCCCGGTCGAGCGCGAGGGCAATACGTTGCGCATACGGCTCCCACACGAATAGGAGTTGCAGGTCATGGATTGCTCGAACCGTCTCTTACTCGTTTCGCTCGTCGTCCTCTGTCTTATGGTGGCGATACCGGCCGCGGCGCATAAGCCCATTGTGGTCAACGGCGGCTCCACCACGCTCGACACCGCCATCGAGACGGAGGACGTCGACATCTCGCAGGTGGCGTATCACGAGATCGCGGCGAGTAAGCCGGAACTCTGGCTGACCTTCGAAGTCGCCGCGAACACGCCGCTCTATCTCCAGATGGGGCTTCCGAAGCTAACCCGTCTCGAAAACTATCGCCCGGCCATGGCCTTGGTTGGCCCCGGTCTTCCCGAAGCCCCGGTCCCGTTCGACATCCCGGAAGGTTACGGCGCGTATGTCTTCACGACCTTGGGCGAGCAGCCTAATGAATTCTACGAACCCTTCACCGGGACCACTTCGTGGCAGTTTCCCGACAAGAACCTCGTTCTCGAAGCACCGGGCCGCTACTACCTTGTCGGGTACCACCCCGAGAACGAACCGGGCAAGTTCTGGGTCGCCATCGGCAAGCGGGAGTTCTTCGGACTGCGCGACATTCTCAGTTTGCCCATGATTACCGTCCAGGTCCGGCTCTTCCACGAGGTGTTCCCCTTCGGGGGCATTGCGATGTGGTTCTTCCTCATCCTCCTGATTCTGGGCGGAGTGCCTCTCGCGCGGCTGTTATTGCCCCCGGTGGCGGGCGGCTGAGCAACTACGGCCTTCGCCGGCTATCCCAACTGCTCGGGAGTGAACTTGGCGAGGTCGTCGAGTACGAGGTCCGCGCGGGAGACGTCCTGCGCGGGCCGGTCCGGACGCGCCAGCGCCACGCAGTATAGCCCGGCGTCCTTGGCCGCGTGGATGCCCGGCGTGGAATCCTCGAAGGCGCAGCAGGTCTCGGGCGGCAACCCGAATTTCTCGGCGGCCATGCGATAACAGGCGGGGTCGGGCTTGCCCGCCGGCACGTGTTCGAAGCCGACGTAAAAGGCGATGATGTCCTCGATGCCCAGCAGGGCGACCGCGTGGGCGATGTCCTTCACGTAGGAACCGGAGACGATGCCGACGGGATGTGTCGTCGCCAGGCGCTTCAGCAACGCGACGGAGCCGCGGATGCGGATGTCGCGGCTGTCACGCAGCGGCGCGAAACGCTCCTCGAATTCGCGTTGCAGCGTCGCGACGGGCATGCGGAGCCGCGGGTACTCTTCCTTGATAAGCGTGTAGATGTTTTCCCATGCGCGACCGTAGACAATGCGGAGCGCCTCCTCGAAGGACACGTCGTAGCCGTAATCGCGCAATAACATGTGCGCCGCCTCGACCCATAGAATCTCCGAGTCGATCAGCGTGCCGTCAAGATCGAAGACATATGCGCTTATCGTCGGCACGGTGTTATCCCCCATCGGATCGGACGAATCGGACGGATCGGACGGATCGGACGGATCGGACGGATCGGACAGATCGGACAGATCGAGTGCGGGTCTTATCCCCCATCGGGTGCGAGCCTCCCTCCTTCGTGTTCATGCGCGTTCATTCGTGGTTACGCCTCCGTCTCCCAACAGCGCAGCCCCGTGCGCGACAGGTACGTCGAGATCACGCGAAACCGCTTGTCGAGCGACGGCAGCGCCTCGATGAAGCGCCGTTTCTTCTCGCCCTCCGGGCCGCAGAGAATCGTGAGCGACCCGCCCTCGCCGCCCGCGCCGTTGACCTTCCAGCCGACGCAGTCGTGCGCGCGCGCGAGTTCGATGACCGCCTTTGCCGCGTCCGAAACGAGCGCCGGGTGCAACTGTTCCTGCGCCTCCGTGTTCATGATCATGGCGCGGCCCAATGCTTGGAAATCCCCGGCGTAGACCGCATCCTTGCCGTCGCGGGCGGCCCGGCGCAGCGGTTCGAGGACCGACTTGTCGGAGTCGCGCGCTTCGAGGCCCGCGATCACCTGTTTGTGGACGTCGCTCGATGCGTGCGTGCGCCCGAGGTACACTAGGACGAGTCGCCGCTCGAGTTCCCACCAGATGCGGTTCGCGACGACTATCTGCGAGACGGACGCCCGCGGATACGCGAACATCTCGATGAAGCAGATACCCCCGTAGGCCGAGCAAATCTGGTCCTGGATGCCGCATTGCAGCCCGAGTTTCTCCGTCTCGACCCGGTGCGCGGTGGCGGCGATCTCGTGCGGCGTCATGCGCCCCGCGCTCAGCAGGTCCAATGCGCCGAGCAGCGCCACGCTCACCGCCGCGGAGGTGCCCGTCGAGCAGCCGGCGGGCGCGCTCGAGTACAGGTTGATCTCGAAGGACAGGTTTTCGGGTATCTCCATGATGTCAATGCAGGCCTCGAGCAGCGGATGCCGGTCGTACTCGATGGGCCCGGGATCCAGTACATAGCGGTCGCCGAAATTCTCCGCGTGGATCGCGATCTCGCGGTCTTGACCCGGAGGCGTTTCCCGCGCGTAGATTTGCACCTCGGCGTAGGGATACACGCCGATGTTAAAGACCGCGCCGGTCCCGGCGAACCAAGTGTCCGTCCACCCGCCCAAATCGCAGATGCGAATGGGCGCCATAGCGTTGATGATCCGCGTTTGTCCGTCCTCTCGGCTCATGTTCGTTCCCCTTTCCGCGGTAGCACGGGCATGTCGGGAATGTACCCGTCCGCGCCCGGGGGATCAAGCCGAGGCACGCTTGCGGAAGGGATCAACCACGAATATTACGAATTAATGTGAGGGACGAAGCACGCCCTTCAGGCTGTCCTCAGGACAGGCTAAAGCCTGAACTACGAACCTGTTTGAACACAGTATCCTGGCCTACTCCCCGTACATCGCGTTGTAGAGGTCGGTAATAACCGCGGCGTAGGCCCGCGTCACCGGATGCACGGTCGGATACCGCAGATAATCCACGTGGCCGTCCAAGTAAAGCACGTTTGCCCCGCCCGGCACGTGGTTGAAGCCGTCGCGTGTAATGTTCTGGGCGAAACGGTCCCACATGATCGGCACGACGCTCTGTGCCTGCGCGGCCGCCGCCGGGTTGTTGATATCCGTGATCAGAAACCGCTCGATGCCCTCGCGCAGACGGTACATCGGCGACTCCGGCGCGGCGGGGTTGAGGGTCTGGAAGTAGAGGTCCACATCGAAAGCGTTCGGCACATCGAAGAAATTATCGTAGAGGACGCCGGTCCAGGTGTTCGCGTCCGCGAACATCCGTAGGAACAACGGGTCGATCGCCGTATCCGGCGGGTTCACGTTCGGATTGGCCCCGGCCACTTCGACGTGCTCCGCCAGAACGGCCCAGCCCAGATACACATAGGAATCGTTCGTGGTCGCGCACGGGTCCACCGGATTTTCCGGCTTGTCCCCGAAATGCCAGTCGTACCGGGTAAACATCGGGGACGACGGGCACTGGAGAATTTCGAGGTCCGTCAGATACTCAGGATAGAGGGACTGGACATCCGGCACGAACGAGGTGCCGTTCGGCACATCGCAAGAGTTCATCTCAAAAGTGACCCCAGGATCGTCCGCCATCCACGTCGAGCCGCGCCGTTTCATCGTCGGGTAGCGCTCGCCGTTCGATTCGTTCGCGTACATCTTGAAGACGATGCCGAACTCCTTGAGGTTGTTCTGGCAACTGGCGCGGCGGGCGGCCTCGCGGGCGCGCGCCAGCGCCGGGAGCAGGATGGCGGCCAAGATGCCAATAATGGCAATGACCACCAACAATTCGATTAGTGTGAAACCCCTCTGGACCTCGCGCATGACATAACTCCTCCCGCCCCCCTGTGCCTAAGAACAGAGAATAAGAATAAAGAGTCTACCCCTTCCGCTCATAAATAAAGCACAAAACTCCGAAAATGTCAAGCCGCATTTTTCTCAGAACCCAAGAAGAAGCGCATATGTCATACTCTATCAGGAAAGTGACTGCCATTCGATCTCATCCGCGCCGTTTTCAGGTACGTGCACCTAGCCAAGCCCTCTCCCCTGTTGCGACGTGCCAGGTCTGCTCCGGGCGGCGATATGTCCGAAATCTGGACGAAGCACGTCCAGCTTTCGGACTCTCGGGCAAGTTGGGGGGACGTCGGTTCACAATAGCCCGCCTGGGCAAATTGGTGCAACCACTTTCAGCGCAGGGTATTACGAGCATCGCGATGTAACGGTGCGAGTATTGGCACCAATGTTGCTCCCTCTATCGCCGAGCAACCCCAAATGGAGGCCCTGTGGCGGGCATGACACGACACTGTGGAGGATATGCCAACCCGGAGAAGAGGCGCAATCCGCGGCCAGGGGGTCATCTCTTGCTCGATCGCGATGATTTCGCGGGCTGGCGCCTATTCCGAAACGGGATGCCTCCGCCGCCGGTGTGAACGCGACCGGCAACGTGTCGTTGTCGCACCCGGCCACAGGGCCCGGGGTAGAAAGAATTGAAAATGAAAGGCCGCGTCGCCCGGACCGGGACGGCGCCTCCAGGCTGGGATTGGAGCGGAGTTTGCGCTCCGCCAGGGGGACGAAACCGCGGGTGCATCCGGGGTGTGCGCGGGCCTTTTGATGGGGGCGTTTACGCCAAGGCGTCGCGTGTGTCGTGACGACGGACGCGCGCCTTGGCGATTCTCTTATTGGGTACGACTACTGAGGCGGGCGCGGCGGCGTGATAGTATGGCCGCGTGCGGTTGGAAGATCCCATAGAGACGTTGGCGGGCATCGGTCCGAAACGGGCGGCGTTATTGGCGCGCCTCGAGGTGCGCACGGTGCGCGACCTGCTCCTGCACGTGCCCCGCGCCTACCAGGACCGCCGCCGGATGACGCCGGTTGCAGAGGCGCAGCCGGGCGCGGAGGTCACGATTGCGGCGGAAGTGGTGTCCGCGCGCCACGTGCGGTTGCGGGGGCGGCTCAGCATGGCGGTTCTGCGCGTGCGCGACGCCACGGGCGAGATGAACGTCACGTTCTTCGGACGCGGCTTCCTGGCGCGGGCGTTCTCGCCGGGCACGCGCCTCGTGCTCAGCGGCAGAGTCGAGACCTGGCAGGGACCCGCGCTGAAGAATCCCGAGTACGAGGCGCTCTCCGGCGACGAAGAAGACCTGCTCCACACGGGCCGCATTGTGCCGGTGTATCGCCTGACCGAGGACGTGACGCAGCGGACCCTGCGCCGCTGGGTGGCCACCGCGCTGCGCGAGGCCGACGGGTGCGTCGAGGAGACGCTGCCGGAATTGCTGCGCGCGGCGCATGGATTGCCCCGCGCGGAGGCCGCGGTGCGGGATGTCCATTTCCCCGAGTCGTTCGAGGCGGCGGAGGCCGCGCGCGCGCGCTTCGTGTACGAGGAACTGCTGGCGATGCAGGCGGGCATCCTGATGGAGCGGGCGGCCCGCGCGGCGGAAGGGCGCGCGGCCCACGTGAAGTGGGACGGACGCGACGGGCCGTGCCTTTCGCGGCTGCGGGCGTCGTTGCCCTTCGCGCTGACGCCGGCGCAGGCACGGGCGGTGAAGGACCTTCTCGATGATATGGCCGCGCCGCGCCCGATGCTGCGTCTGTTGCAGGGCGACGTGGGCTGCGGTAAGACGGTGGTGGCGCTGCATGCGGTTGCGGCGGCGGCGGATGGGGGCTACCAGTCGGCGCTGATGGCGCCGACCGAGGTGCTGGCGGAACAACACTACTTCCACCTGCGTCGCGCGCTCGAACCGCTCGGGCTGCGCGTCGGGCTGCTCACCGGATCCATGAAAGGGGCCGCGCGCGTGCGCAAGGAAGTTGCGGCGGGCGTGATCGACGTGATCGTGGGCACCCACGCGCTCATGCAGGAGAAGACGACGTTCCACCGGCTGGGCCTGGCGATTATCGACGAGCAGCACCGATTCGGCGTCCTCCAGCGGGCGCGCCTCATCGAGAAGGGTGACGAGCCCGACGTGCTGCACATGACCGCCACGCCCATCCCGCGCACGCTGGCCCTCACCGTCTACGGCGGCATGGACATTACGGTCATTGACGAGATGCCGCCGGGCCGACGCCCCGTGAAGACGCGCCGCGTGCCGCCCGGGAAGATTCCTGAACTTCACGCGTATATCGCGCGCCAAGCGGCGGCGGGCCGGCAAACCTATATCATCTGTCCCCTTGTCGACGAATCGGACCAGCGGGAACTGCGCGGGGCCATCCGCCACTTCGAGGAACTCTCCACCGGGCCGTTCGCGGGGCTGCGTACGGACCTGCTCCACGGGCGGCTCGACGCGAGCGAGAAGGAGACGGTGTTGCGCCGGTTCCAGAATGCAGAGACGGACGTGCTCTTCAGCACGACGGTGATTGAAGTGGGAATCGACGTGGCAAACGCAACGACGATGGTCATCGAGGACGCGCCGCAGTTCGGGCTGACGCAACTGCACCAATTGCGCGGGCGGGTCGGTCGCGGCCCCGAGCAATCGCATTGCTTCCTGATCGGCGCGCCGACGACGGAAGATGGCCGCCGCCGCCTCGAAACCCTTTGCGCGACGAATGACGGCTTCGCGATTGCGGAGGAGGACCTGAAATTGCGTGGTCCTGGCGAGTTCCACGGCGTGCGCCAGGCGGGGCTCAGCGACTTGCGGGTGGCGGACCTTGTCCGCGACGCGCGGCTCCTGGACCGGGCGCGGCGCGACGCGCAGGCGCTGCTCGAACGCGATCCCCGGCTCGAGGACCCGGAACACCGGGCGCTGGCCGCGGCCGCGCGACGTTTCCTCGCGGTTCGGGGGTAGGCGTCGGGACGGCGCTGGGGAGAGGGGAGCGTAGAAGAAACCCCGATGGGCAAGACGACTGATCGGACGGATCGGACGGATCGGACCGATCGGAGCCAAGGTTCCCTTACGCGCCGAGGATGCCGCCGCGTGTGCTGCTGAGGCGGATGCCCTGGAGCATCATTTGCAGTTCCTCGGGATTGTCCGAGGCTTCGAGGGCGACGTCGAGCGAGACGAGATTGCGCCGCACGAGGTCGTGCAGGCTGTCGTTGAAGGTCTGCATGCCCGCCTCGCGGCCCTGCTGGATGGCAAGGGTAATCTGGGCGACGCGGTTTTCCTTTATGAGCTTACGCACGGCGGGGGTGTTGAACATGACCTCGCAGATGGGTACGCGCCCGATGCCGTCCTTGCGCGGCAGGAGGCGCATGCACATCATGGCGCGCAGGTTGATCGAGAGTTGGGACCGCACCTGATCGTGCTGCGTCGAGGGAAAGAGGTCGATGATCCGGTCCACCGTTTGCATGGCGTTCGTGGTGTGGAGCGTGCTGAACACGAGATGGCCGGTCTCAGACGCGCTGATGGCGGCCTGGAAGGTCTCGATGTCGCGCATCTCGCCGATAAGGATTACGTCGGGGTCCTGGCGCATGACGGAGCGCAGCGCGGTCGAGAAATCCTGGGTGTCGATGGTGATTTCGCGCTGGTTGATCACGGCCTGCCGGTCGTAGTGAATGTATTCGATGGGGTCTTCAATGGTGACAACGTGGCAGCGTCGCTGATCGTTGATGTAGTCGATAATCGAGGCCAGGGTGGTGGACTTGCCGCTGCCGGTCGTACCCGTGATGAGGACCAGGCCGCGCTGCATCTTGGCGAAACTCTCGACCGACGTAGGCAGGTTCAGTTGCTCGAAGTTGAGAATCTTCGTCTTGATGCGTCGCATGACGATCGAGATACTGCCGCGCTGGCGAAACACGTTGACGCGAAAGCGCCCCACACCTTTTTCAGTGAACGAGAGGTCAATCTCCCCCCGTTTGCCGAAGAACTTCTTCTGCTCCTCCGAAAGCAACTCGTCAAGGATGGCGTCGATATGCTCGCGGTGGAGCGGTTCGCCTTCCTGCGGCGCGAGCAGGCCGTCCACGCGAAAGTAGGCGGGGCTTCCCGTCTTGAGGTGGATGTCGGAGGCGTCTTTCTGGACGGCGCGCTGCAGCAGCTTCGTAAATAACTGATTCACTTCGACCTCTTTTTCATTCGGTTGCGCAGGAACGCGGGTATGCTGAAGTCCTCGTCCGTTTCCGATTCCGTCGCGCTCGAAAACTGAGGTTCGCGGGGCGCGGGCTCTTGCTCGGGGAAAAGATACTGTTCCGCCGGCTCCGCGAGCGGCGCCTGCATCGGTTCGGGCTTGGGCGCCGGCTTTGGCGCGGGCGCGATGACCTCGACGGGGCGCGGCGGCGCTGGCGTCGCAGCGGGCATCGGCTCCGCCACGTGTGCGGGGCTCGGGAAGCCGGCGGCTATGACGGTGACTTGCAGTTCGGGATGCTCGATGTCGTCTACGACGACGCCGACGATGATGTTGGCGCTGGGATCGGCGGCGTCTTTCACGGTGTTGACCGCCTCCTCGACCTCGCGCATCCGCATGTCGCACCCGCCGCGCACGTTCACCAGGACGCCTTTCGCGCCGTTGATGTTGGACTGCTCGAGCAGCGGGCTGACGATGGCCTCCTCGGCGGCGCGGATGGCGCGCCCGTCGCCCTCGGCCACGCCGATGCCCATGAGCGCGCGCCCCTTGGCCTGCATGATGGTGCGCACGTCGTTGAAGTCCGCGTTCACGAGGCCCGTGACGGTGATGAGTTCGGTGACGGCGCGGACGCCGTTGTGCAGCACCTCGTCCGCGCGGCGGAAGGCATCGAGCAGCGAGATATTGTCGCGGCAGAGGTCGGCCACGCGGTCGTTCGGCACGACGATAAGCGAATCGACGTGTTGTTCCAGGTCGCGCAGGCCGGCGACGGCGTTATTCATGCGCTCGCGGTTCTCGAAATTGAAGGGCAGCGTGACAATGGCGACGGTAAGCGCGCCGGCCTCGGCGGCTTCCTCGGCGATAATGGGGCTTGCGCCGGTGCCCGTGCCGCCGCCCAGCCCCACGGTCAGGAAGACCATGTCGGCGCCGCGGATGACCTCGCGGATGCGCTCGCGGTCTTCCTCCGCGGCGCGCTTGCCGATGTCGGGTATGGCGCCGGAGCCGAGTCCGTTGGTGATTTGCGCCCCGACCTGGAGGCGCGTCGCCGCGCGGGATTGCTTGAGCGCTTGCGCGTCCGTGTTGATAGCGATGAACTCGACGTCCGACAATCCCGCGTCGATCATCCGGTTTACGGCGTTGCCGCCGCCGCCGCCTATACCGATTACCTTGATGACCGCGCGTTGATCAAAGGACTGGAACTCGTCTGTGGCGCCCGTTAACTTGCTCATGGTTTCCCTCATCGCGTCCGCCCATGACCGGGAAGACTCGCCCGAACTCGCCGCGGAAACCCCACCGCGCCTCATCTTACCACCGGTCACGAATGCGGCACAATTCGCGCGGTCCGTCCACCGGGGACGGCCCGGCCGAACGGACGGCGCTGTTTTCAGGCCTGCCTCAGCGGCAGACCACCTCGCCGTTGAAACGCAGGTCGATGTATTCGTTGCACGCGATCCGGCTGCCTTTCACGCGCCAGAATATATCCAGCCGCTTGGCCTGTTCCTCCGAGCCCGCGCGACCCCACCGGATTTCGAAGTCGAAGTCGTTGCAGTACATGAGAATCTCGTTCGGACTCAGCGCGGCTATTTCGGACACGGTCACGTCGCGCGACACGGGCACGCTGTTGAAGGCGCGCCACACGTCGAGCGCCCCAAGCAGGGACGGGTGGGTGAGCCAGTCGCCCTCCTGCACGTAGCCGAGCCCGCGCACGCTGCTGATGAAGGGGCCGGTCTTGCGCGCCGTCGCACTGATTTCCTCGAGCACGACGCCCTCCGCGTCGATTTCGAATAGGCGGTTGTTGACCATAAGCGTCGCGAGCGGCTCGCGCTCCTCGACGCGGATGAACACGACATCGGGATAAACCCGGCGGACGACGCATTGCCGGACGTAGGGGATACGTTCGACGCGGTCGCGCACCGCCTCGACGTCGAGCAGGAGCACGTTGTGTTTCTCGGTGATTCCGGCCACGGCGCGGATGGTTCGCGGATCGACACGGCGCGCACCTTCTATGCGCAGCCATTGTACGCGGAGAAAAGGCGACTCGCGCACGTAGCTGTAGGCGAACAGGCCCAGCGCAAGGAGGACGGCAAGTCCGATGGCCCCCTCGATGAGACGCCGCACAATGCGGTAGCGCATGCGGCGAATGCGGCGCCGCGGGGTGTGTCTCCGGTGCGAACGGACCATCAGCGCGCCCTCAACGCTTCGAGCAAAGGCTCGCAGATGCGGTTGATGTTGCCGGCGCCCAGCACGAGCACGAGGTCGCCGGACCGTAATTCGGGCGCAAGGCGCTCGGGCACAGCGTGCATGTCGTTGACCAGCTCGACATGGGCCGCCCCCGCTTCCCGGGCCGCGTCGACGATCAGGCTCGCATCCACACCCGGCATGGGCTCCTCGCGCGACGGATAGATATCCGTGACGATGGCGCGGTCCGCCGAGGCGAGCACGCGCGCGAACTCGTCGGAGAAGAACTTGGTCCGGCTGTACAGGTGCGGCTGAAAAACGCAGAGGATGCGGCCGGGCTCGATCATGCGGACGGCCTCGAGGGTGCTCGCGATTTCCGTGGGATGGTGCGCGTAATCCTCGACCACCACGACGCCATTGTGGCGGCCCCGTACCTGGAGACGCCGTTGCACGCCGTCGAACTGGCGCAAGCCGTCCGCAATGACGCCGAAGCGCATACCAAGGCACAGTCCCACCGCGCACGCACCGAGGGCGTTGCGGACGTTGTGCGGCCCGAGCGCGTTTATTTCGAGTTCGCCGAGGCGGCCCGCCGCGGGCAGCCGGTCGTCGTGACTGATCACCTCGAAGCGCAGCCGCGCGCGGTCCAACTGCTCGACCTTCGGTCGGCGCGGGTCCGGCACGATCAGGCGCACGTCGCGCCCTTGCAGCGAAGCGCCGTCATCGAGGCCGTAGGTAATACAGACACTCTCGATGTTTTCGAGGATGGCCCGCGCGTTCGGATCGTCGCGACACAGGATCGCGTAGCCGTAGAAGGGCACGCTGTTGCAGAAGTCCGTGAAGGCGTGCTTGATGCGGTCCAGTGTGCCGAAGTATTCGAGATGCTCTGCGTCGATACTCGTGACCACGGCGATGGTCGGGTGCAGTCGCAGGAACGAGCCGTCGTGTTCGTCCGCCTCGGCGACGAGGCAGTCCCCCGCGCCCCAGCGCGCGTTCGTGCCGCTGCGATGGAGGATGCCGCCCACGATGCTCGTCGCGCCCACGTTCGCGCGGTCAAGGAATGCGCTGATCATCGACGTGGTCGTGGTCTTGCCGTGCGTGCCGCCCACGGCCACCGCCTCCGGCTTGAGCCGCATCAGGTCAGCGAGCAGGTCGCTGCGTTGGATCACGGGCACGCCGCGATCACGCGCCGCCACGACCTCGACGTTGTCGTCGCGCACCGCCGCCGACACCACGAGGATTCCCGCGTCCCCGATGTGGCACGCCTGATGCCCCTCGAAGAAGCGCAGTCCGTACTGCTGCAAGCGGTCGGTGATATCGGAGGCGGCGAGGTCGGAGCCGGACACGTCGTAGCCGAGATTCAGCAGAATTTCGGCGAGACCGCTCATGCCGATGCCGCCGACGCCGACGAAGTGGACTTTCCGCTTGTTTCCGTTCACGTATCACACCCCGGACCGCAATATGTTGTGGCTCCGAACATTATAGCACCCTATGGGCAGACAAGGGAAGCCCTTTTTCTTCGTTTGGCAACGCTACACCTTCGTTACGAAACAAGGGGTACTCCCTTGACACAAAGCACTATTATCATAAATTTATCATTTTATCAAGTAAAGTTTTTCGAACATTTTGGAGCGTTTGCACGACATTGGAAGACAGGCTGAAGCCTGTACTACGAACAGCACTATGAACGGAACCACGGACAGAGGGTGCGCGCCCGCCGTTCCTGTTGCTACCATGGGTGCGACTGATGTGGTATCGAGACGCGGCAATGAGCGAATTCGGCAAAGTCTATCTCGTCGGCGCGGGGCCCGGGGACCCGGGTCTGATCACGGTGCGGGGCCGCGCGTTGCTTGAGTGCGCTGATGTAGTTATCTATGACGCTCTGATACCCCCCGAGTTGCCGCGCCGGGCGGCGCGGGCCGAACGCATATTCGTGGGCAAGCAGGCCGACCGGCACAGCCTGCCGCAGGAGGATATCCATCGTATCCTGATCGAGCAGGCGCGGCGTCATGCGTGCGTGGTGCGATTGAAAGGCGGCGACCCCTTTGTGTTCGGGCGCGGCGGCGAGGAGGCCGCGGCGCTTGCCGCGGCGGGCGTCCCGTTCGAGGTAGTTCCCGGCGTGACGGCGGGCGTGGCGGGGCCCGCCTATGCGGGCATCCCGGTGACGCAGCGGGGCCTGGCATCGAGTGTGACGTTCCTGAGCGCGCATGGGGCGTCGGGCGACGCCGCGCCGCTCGAGGACGTCGCGCACACGATGCTCGAGGGCACGCAGGTCGTCTACATGGGAGTCGCGGGCCTCCCGCGCGTTGTCGAGGCGCTGATTCGCGCGGGGCGCGCGCCGGACACCCCGGCGGCGGTTATCGAGTGGGCGACCTTCGCGCGGCAACGTACGATCGCGGGCACGCTCGAGACCCTGTGCGCGCAATGCCGCCGCGCGGGTATCGAGACGCCGGCCCTCGTGGTGGTCGGCCCGGCGGCGGCGCTGCACGAACGCCTGCGCTGGTTCGAGAAGCGCCCGCTCCACGGGC
Source organism: Candidatus Hydrogenedentota bacterium (assembly GCA_029556545.1). Lineage (GTDB taxonomy): Bacteria > Hydrogenedentota > Hydrogenedentia > Hydrogenedentales > JAGMZX01 > JAGMZX01. The sequence continues at coordinate 168,703 of JAKQEQ010000042.1, read as the reverse complement.
TGCGCGTCGCGGTGACGCACGCGGAGCAACACGCAGGCGCGCTCGAAGCGCGATTACGTGACCTGGGCGCGGACGTGTTCGCGTTTCCGGCGATCCGTATCGAGGCCGTGGACGCGCCGCCCGAGGTCGATCTTGCGGCGTATGACTGGGTGCTCCTGATGAGCGTTAACGCGGTCGACATGCTCTTCCACCTGCTCGCCCGATCAGGGCGCGACGCGCGCGCGCTGGCGGGGGCGCGGTTATGCGTCGCGGGGACGCCGAGCGTGCTCGAAGCGGTACGCGGGCGGTACCTCGAACCGGATGCGGTCCCGGCGCACTTCGGCGCGGACGCCGTGGTCGCCGCCCTCGAGGCTGCGGGCGGCCCGTTGTCGGGCAAGCGCGTGCTGCTGCCGCGCGCGGACGTGGCGCGGTCCGCGCTGCCGGCGGCCTTGCGCGCGCGTGGCGCGGCGGTCGAGGACCTCGTGGGGTGGCGCAAGGCCCCGGCGGAGACCTCGCGCGACGCGGTCGAGGCGCTCCTCGCGTTTGCGCCGGAGGTCGTCGTGTTCACGAACGCGGCGGCAGTGGGTTGTTTCGCCTCCCTCCTCGACGCCGCGCAGTTGGCCCGGCTGCGCGGGGGCGCGGTCTTTGCGTCGCTTGGGCCGGTGACGACGGCTGCGGCGCGGGAACAGGGGCTCGAGATTCAGATCGAGCCGCCGCGGCCGGACACCGCGCATCTCATTGAGGCCGTCTGCGCGTGGCGCGTTCGCGGGTAAGGCGCGGTCCGAGCCTGTCCATACCGTCCATGTTGTCCATTTCGTCCATCCTCAGGGCAACATCAGTACGAGTACGAAACGGGGCGCTCAGGCCGAGTCTCCTGGGGGCGCATCGAGCACGAGGCGGACAAATTCTTCGGCGTACTTATCGAGGGTAAATTCGCGCTGGACGCGGGCGTAACCCGCCTCGCCGAGGCGACGGCGCAGTTCCGGGTCGCCGAGCAGGCGCTTGAACACGTCGGCAAGGGCGGATACGTCGTCGGGATCGACCAGTAAGCCTGTCTCGCCGTTAACAATGGCGTCCGGCACGCCGCCGCTGTTTCCGCCGACCGCGGGCTTCCGGCAGGCGTTCGCTTCCAGATACACAACGCCGAAGCCCTCGACGTCCCCCCGCTCGACAATGTGGCGCGAGACCATGGCGAACACGTCGCAGGCGTGGTAAAACGCGACGACGTCGCGGTTGCCGGGGAACAGGACGCGGTCGGCGACGCCGTGCCCGGCGGCCAATGCGCGCAGCCGCGCCTCATCGTTTCCCTCGCCGACGATGACGTACACGACGTCGGGAAACGCGCGGGCGATTTCGGGCAGCGACTCGATGACGCGGTCCATGCCTTTGCGCTCGACCAGGCGTCCGACGGTGAGGATCACGCGCTTGCCCGTCAGTCCTTCCTTTGCCTTGAACGCCTCGACATCGAGGGGAACGTCGAATTGGGCGATATCGACCTTCGGGCGGATCATGGCGGTGCGTTCGCGCGGCACGCCGACGGCCTCGACCTGATCGCGCGTGAAATTGCTGATCACGATGACGCGCTCCGCGTTCCGCAGGACGGATGCCCGGACCCATTTGATGACCCAGTGGCGCGGTTCGAGGACCTCGTTGCCGAAGGTATGCACCACGTACGGGACGCGACGGCGCAGCAGCCGGCCAATCATGCCGAGCGGCCACGGCTTGTCGAAGTAGAGCAGGCCCGGCTGTGTCTCGCGTACTATCTCGCGCACCCGGCGGAGGTAGCGACACGTCGAGAGGAGCGCGCGTAGCCCGCCGGGGCTGTACCGTTCCCGCCACGTGCGGAACGGTTGCCGCGCGTCGAATGTCGCCGCCTCCGGCGCATCCTGCGCCAGCACCGCCACGCGATCGGGCGGCAGCGCGGCGCAGATCAGGTGGAGGATGTTCGCGATGCCGCCGACGGACGGAGGGTAGTCATTCGTTATGAGCAATACGTTGCGCACAGTCCTCGTTTGTCCCCGGTTCGAAAGAAAAGCCTGCTTCGCCGTCGGCCCTTATCCCAGAATCTTGAACAGGTCTCGGTGTGCGGCGACCCATTCGTAGAGCTTTTGCACGCCGTCGCGGACGGCGATCTTCGGCTGCCAGCCGAGTTCCCGGGCGATCTTGCGTATGTCGCTGATGTATACGGGCTGATCGCCGGGCCGCCAATCGCCGTGGGCGACGCTCACGGGCCGGCCGATGAGTTCTTCGAGCATGGGGCCGAATTCCGCCCAGACGGACATGGTGTTCTCGGGGCCGCCGCCGACGTTGAATATCTTGCCCGCCACGGTCTCCGGGCGCGCGATGGCGGCAAGGTACGCCTCGACGAGGTCGTCGACGAAGAGCACGTCGCGGACCTGTTTTCCGTTCCCGTAAATGGTGATGGGCCGCCCGAGCACGGCGGCGATGACGAACCAGGCGACCCAGCCCTGGTCCTCGACCCCGAACTGGCGGTAGCCGTAGATGCAGGACTGCCGATAGACCGTCGTCGGGAGTTCGTAGATGCGGGCGTAATCGCGCACGTACTGGTCGGCGGCCCCTTTCGAGCAGCCGTAGGGGGAATGGAAATCGAGCGGCGCCGTCTCGGGGATGCCGTGCGGATAGTCCCGATAGCCGTATCGCGTTTCCCGTTCCTCGACCGCGATCTCCTCCATGCCGCCGTAGACCTTGTTGGTCGAGGCGTAGATGAGGAGCGGGCGCTGTTTCGAGAGCCGGATGCCCTCGAGGACATTGAAGGTGCCGGCGGCGTTGACCTCGAAATCCTCGCGCGGGTTCGCGACGGAGGTGGTCACGGCGACCTGGCCCGCCAGGTGTACCGCCGCGTCGATCTCGCCGTAGTCGGTAAACAAGGCTTCCATGGCGTGCGCGTCGCGGATGTCCGCCGCGACAAAGGTGATGCGTCCCTTGCTGCGCAGCCATTGCAGGTTCGCCTCCGCGCCCTTGCGGCAGAGGTTGTCCACCACCAGCACCTCCTTGTCTTCCGCCATAAGGCGTCGGACGAGGTTGCAGCCGATGAAGCCCGCGCCGCCGATTACCGCGCATTTGCCCACGAAAAAGCCTCCAAAGTTCCGGGAAGAACGGCATTATGCCTGTCCAGACTCGGGACAATCAACGGGTAGTTGCGCGGGCCGCGCGATCCCTTTTGATGGATCGCGCCTCACACGAAGAACGGGTTGTGGGTCCGCTCGATCCGAACGGTGCTCGAGGGGCCGTGGCCGGTATGGATTTCGTAGTCGTCGGGAAGGGTCAGAATGTGCTCGCGAATAGTCTGGACTTGGCGCTGGGCGTCGCGGGGGTTGGTCGTCCCGCCGACGGAGCCCGCGAACAGCGCATCTCCCGTAAAGACCATACCGGGGAGGATCAGGCTGATCCCTTCTTCGGTGTGACCGGGCGTCTCGACGACGCGGCCTTCGATGTCGCCGATGCGCAGGGTATCGCCATGGCGGGCCACGCGCGTCTTGCGGCCTCCCGCATGGCCCTTGCCGCTATAGACGGTAGCGTCGTACTTGGCCAGCAGTTCGCGAAGGCCGCCGGTATGGTCGTAGTGATCGTGCGTGATGAAGACGGTGGTCAGGTGCAGTTCGTGACGCGCAAGGAACGCTTCGATGCGCGGGTCGAAGTCGGCGACGTCGACCAGCGCGGCGTCGCGGGTTTCCTCACAGCCGACCACAAAGGCGTTCGCCTCGTTCACGTCGATGAGAAAATGCCCGAAGATCATCGCCGGCTTCCTTCCAGGTTCGCGTTCTCGAAGTTGGCCTGGCCGTGCGCGCCGGTGAAGTCCGCGTTACGCAGGTTGGCGCGCCGGAAGATGGCGCGCTGGAGGTTGGCGCCGCGGAAGACGGCGTCCTGGAAGTCCGCGTTGCCGGGCCGGGAGTAGTACAGGTCGGCGTCGGTGAAGTCCGCTTGGTGTCCTCGCGCGCCGACGAGGTTGGCGCGCTTGAGGTTCGCGCCGCACAGCCTCGCGCCGGAAAGGTCCGCGCCGCCGAGCACGGCGAGCTCGAGGTCGGCGCCCTCGAGGTCGGCCCCGCGCAGGTTGGCGCCGTCCAGGAACGTACCGCGCAGGTTGGCGCTGCGCAGGCGCGCGCGCTCGAGGTTCGCGCCGGAGAGGCGCTTCCCGGCGAGGTCTTCTCCGTCGAGATTGCGCCCGGCCAGTTGCACGCCCGGCTTCCACTCGCCGGGGTCCGCCGAGGTAATACGCTCGACGTTCGCTATCGGCCTTGAACCCGCCATATCGTCTTCCTCCGGATCGACGGGGCCTCGCATTCTTCAGAACTCGTCGCTTCCCGTCAGTTTCCGTTCCAGCCAGTCCCCGTAATACGCGATTTCCTTGAGTGCGGCGCGCACCCGATCCGGTGTGGCGTCCTTTGGAGAAAAACACCGGACAAGCGCCAAGCGTTCCCCGTCCTCCGCCGGAACGACGGCAAGCGCGCTGTGGCCAAGCTGGGCGTTGGCGCGCATCGCCCACGCGATGACTTCTGCGTCCGGCGCGCGCGCACAAAAACTGTACAAGCGGATCAACGTCTCGTCGCCGTCGCGCGCAAGCGACCGCAGGTACACCGTTTGCCGCCGACCGTCCTTCAGGCTTACCTCGATGGCGAAGCCGTCCTTGTCATCGCGCACGGTGCGTTTGCCGCTTCGTTCGCATGCGCGCGCGATCCCTTCGAGGGTGTAGCCGGTCTCGGGCGGGGGGGCGACGCCGGCGAAGCCCGCCTTGGCCTTCGCCAAGGCATGGGCCACCGCCGTGCGCACGTCCACGTCGCCGTCCCTCGCACAATCCCGCAGCGCGGCGAGCGCGCGGGCCGCCATGTCGCCGAGGGCGTTTGCCGCGTCGCGGCGATGCACCCACCCGGCCTTGGCGTCCGCCAGGGTCTTGGCGGCTTCTCGCAGGGAGAATTCCATGTCCCCACTCCTTGCTGGCGGCATTGTAGCAATGGCCGGCGTCCCGTGCATCCTGGGCCATGGGCCATGCCCGGCGCGTTTTGACAGGGCCGGATGCGTATGCTAGAGTCTGGGTTCGTCCGAGTGGTCAGGGGAGGGCATGCGAAGGCGATAAGCCGGGTCGTAGCTCTCTGTGGGTGAACTGAAACGTACATTAGTAAGGAGACGAGACATGGCTGATTCTGTGGCAGGGTTTTTCGCGGAAGTGCCCAGCAAGGTGAACAAGGACAAAATCGTTGGGATGGAGAAGGTGTTCCAATTCAACATCACCGGCGACGGCGGCGGCGAATGGAACGTGAAAATCGCTAACGACACGGTCGAAGTGGGCGAAGGCAAGTCCGAGTCGCCCAACATCACCCTGACCGCCACGTCCCAGGACTGGCTGGACATCGTGTCGGGCAAGCTGAACGGACAGACGGCTTTCCTGACGGGCAAGCTGAAGATTCAGGGCGACATGACGCTGGCCATGAAACTGGCCACGGTCTTCTCGTTCGGTTGATTATGCGGTTTTGGGGGCGGCCCGCGGGGTCGTCCCCACGCCCTCCCCAACGGCCAGTCCCGTTGCGCGCACTTTGTGTGGTTGCGGGGCTGTGCGTCTTGTGTTGCGGCGGCTGGTTCGCGACGGGGTGCGGGAAGGGGGATTCCAGGGAAGTAACCGCTGAATCGCGGGCGCTCACGCTTCATACGCGCGACGGCGTGCAACTTGGGGCGGTCTTGTATCCGGCGGTGAGCGAAACGCCCCCCGGTCTGATCCTGGTCCATCGTTACGGCGCGCGCGCCGAATCCTGGCGTGCCTTTGCCCTTGCGGCGCGCGGGGAAGGCTATCACTGCGTCGCCTTCGACGTGCGCGGCCACGGCGCGAGCGCGCGGCGCGGCGAAATACCCCTGGATTATCGGGCCTTTTCCCATGAGCAATGGCTCGCGGCGGCGGCCGACGCGCGAGCCACAAAGGAGGCGCTTCTCGAAGCGGGGGCTGACCCGGACAATATTGTCGTGCTTGGAGAAGGGCTGGGGGCGGCGCTCGCCCTGCGCTACATGCGCATGGATTCGGATATACAGGCGGCGGTCCTGGTCTCCCCGTCGCTCGATGAAAAGGGCTTTGACAGCGCGGCGGACCTGCGCGCGCTGTGGGACCGGCCCGTGCTGATCGTGGCAGCGGAGAACGACAGCGCCGCCGCGACCGCCGCGACGGCGTTGAAGCAGACGGCCGCCGGGTTTTGCGAGTTGCGGCTGTACCCCGGCGCGGCGCACGGCACGGACCTCCTCGCGGCCTCGGAAGCGGCGCGGCTGCAAGTCCTGGGCTGGCTCCAGACCGTGCTCGGGGGGCTGGCCGCGCCCGGTGCGGCGTCGGGAAGTTGACAGACCCGCCCGGCGGGAATAAAATAACGACATGGTGGACGCTTGGGCGGGCGGGCGGCAGGCAGCCGCCCCGCTGATGGGCGACCGGGCGTTTGCCGGGAGAATTGCATGAAGACTACGCTGACCGAGCTGGTCGACCTGATAATCGAACGTATAAAGCAACATCCCGACACCGCGCCCACCGCGCACGGACTGCGCAGTTGGCTGGCGCGGCAAGGTTACAACAAACACGATATCGAGGCGGTGCTCAAGATGGTCCGGCCCCGCTTCGAGGCGTTGCGTCACGCCGGAAGCTGCGGCCCCGGCGCGGTCCGCCAATTGACCGCCTACGAGGATTACAAGCTCACGCCCGAGGCGCGCGACGCCCTGGCGCGCCTCGAACTCTACGGACTTATCGAGCCCTACGAACGCGAAATGCTCCTGGACCGCCTTTCCCAATTCGAGGCGGAAGTGGGCATGGACGAACTCGATTACCTCCTGTCCTGGCTTGTCTACAGCTCGCGCGACGTCGAGTCGCAGCAGACCATCTACGACGTCTTCGAGGGCAACAAGAAGACCGCCCATTAGCGCCTCGCGCCCACCCCGCCTCGGGTCCGTTTGGATGTGCAGCCGCCGTTCCCGTACCATACCGTCTTGTTCACGGGACAACGTTTTCGGGGATCATCGCCATGTTTGCCTTTCTCCGGGGTACGGTCGAGCACAAAGCGGTTGACTACATCGCCCTCGACGTGGGCGGCGTCGGCTACGCCGTCCTCGTGCCCGACACCGTCCACCGCAAATTGGCGCAGCACCAGGAAGTGAAGCTGCTCACCTACTGCCATATCCGGGAGGACGCCTTCCAGATTTACGGCTTTCTCAAGGAGGAGGAGCGCTCCCTCTTCACGACCCTGCTCGAAATCAGCGGCGTCGGCCCGCGTGTCGCCCTGGCGGTGGTGTCCTTTCTTTCCCCGGCGGAGTTCGGGCGCGCCCTCCTCGAGAACGACGTGAAAGCCTTCACCAAGGTCCCCGGCGTCGGCAAGAAGCTCGCCCAGCGCATCCTGCTCGAAATGAAGACGAAACTCGGCCAGGACACGGAACTGAGCGCCATTCTCGGCGAAACCGCCGCCGAAACCGAGCCGGGCGAAGGCGACGACGTGTACGAGGCGCTAATCTCGCTCGGTTGCACGCCCACGGAGGCGAAGAAGGCCGCGGCCCACGCGCGCAAGCTACTGGGCGTCGAGGCGCCGCCCGAGGAACTGGTGCGCGCGGCGCTGCGCTCGATGGCGAGGGCGTGACCCATGGCCGAGCGCGAAATCGTCAGCCCGCGGCCGGTCGACGACGACCGGGTGTTCGACGAGCAGATACGCCCGCAACGTCTCGAGGATTTTCCCGGCCAGGACCCGATCAAGGATAAGCTGCGGATCGCCATCGCGGCGGCCAGGCAACGCGGTGAACCGCTCGACCACCTGCTCCTGAGCGGTCCGCCGGGACTCGGCAAGACGACCCTCGCCCGGATCATCGCGAACGAGATGGGCGTCAACATCCGGCAGTCGACCGGCCCCGTTATCGAGCGCCAGGCCGACTTGTCCGCCATCTTGACCAGTCTCGAAGAATTCGACGTGTTCTTCATCGACGAAATCCACCGGCTCAACAATGCCGTCGAGGAGACCCTCTATTCCGCCATGGAGGATTTCGAGGTCGATATCATGCTTGGCAAGGGGCCGACGGCCCGCTCGATGAAGATCGGCCTCAAGCCCTTCACGTTGATCGGCGCGACCACCCGCGCGGGCCTGCTTACGCCGCCGCTGCGCGCGCGTTTCGGCGACACCTGCCGCTTCGAGTTTTACACCCCCGCCGAACTCCGGTATATCGTCATCCGCGCCGCGCGCATCCTCAAGGTCGAGGTCGACGACGACGGCGCCCTCGAGGTCGCCACGCGATCCCGCGGCACCGCCCGCATCGCCAACCGCCTCCTGCGCCGCGTGCGCGACTACGCGCAGGTCAAGGGCGACGGCGTCGTGACGCGCGAGACCGCCGACGCCGCGCTCGAGATGCTGCGCATCGACGCGCTCGGCCTCGACGACATGGACCGCGCCATCATCCGGGCCGTCATCGACAAATTCAGCGGCGGGCCCGTGGGCGTATCCTCGCTCGCGGTGGCCGTCGGCGAAGAGCGCCAGACCCTCGAAGAAGTCCACGAGCCGTACCTCATCCAGATCGGCTTCCTCAAGCGCACCCCGCAGGGCCGCGTCGCAACCCCTCTCGCCTACCGCCACTTCGGCATCGAACTGCCCCCCGCCGGACCGCCCGAGCTGTTCTGAGGCGCTTTCCGCTTCGGTTGGGCCGACGCCTCGAGCGATCTGGATTCCCGCGAAACCGGGAATTCAGGGAAGTCCGGGTGTGCGCAATGGTCGTGCACGGAAAAGGCGCGGCTTGTTGGTCGAAGAGTGTCTGCGCCGAACAAGAAGGCCACGAGGAATGATTGCCTCGGGTAACGGCGCAGCCGTGGCAGGGTGCGGTTACGCGAAGGGCCAGTCGCGGTCGGGCAGGAAGAGGTAGTCGTCCGGGTTGGGCGGTTCCCAGCGGCAGCGGGCGAGGTCGCAGGTTTCGGTCGCGTCGAAGCGGACGCCCTCGGCTTCGAGGAGCAGGCGCTGGAGGATGGGACGTTCGACCTCGCCGCGGGCGCTGATTGCGCCGCGGCCGTTGATCACGCGGTGCCACGGCACGTCGTTGCGGGGGCCGCTGGCGCGCATGGCGTAGCCCACGGCGCGGGCGGCGCGGGGACAGCCGAGGAGGGTCGCGATCTGGCCGTAGGTCATGACGCGGCCCGGCGGAATCTCGCGGACGACGCGGTAGACGGCTTCGTAAAAGTTTGACACGCCCCAGTGTAGCATGTGCTAGTATGGGCGCCGCGAATATGTGCGGCATGGGGGCTCGCGCACGCGAGGGACAGGGAAGATGAGCGAAGCGGCCATGAGTGTCGCGGAGGCCGAGGCCCCGCTGGCGGCGCTGGTCCTGCATCCCGTTCACGGGGATGCGAAGGACGCTTTTACGGTCTCGCTGGAGGCCGACGTGATGTCCTTGATCTCGCCCGACGAGCGGCTGGTGATGATGCTGCCGCGGGACGAGGCTGCGCGGCACATCCGTTTCAGTTACGACATTATTCACGGACGGACGGTCTCGTTCGTCGTGGTCGAGGGGTTGAAGGCGCACACGTTCAAGTGTCCGCTCCTCGAACTTGAACAATTGCTGGACTGGCTGCCGCGGAAGCCGCGCGTGGAACAGGAGCGCGAAATACGCCGCTATGGCGTGGCGCTGGTGCTCCTGGGCACGGCGCTGCTGCTGTTTCCGCGGTATTTCTTCTGGCCATGGGGACTGGGCCTCGTGCTGCTCGGCACGGCGGGCGTGTGGTGGGCGCGCGACGCCTTCTTCGGGATCAACGCGGTGTGCATGTTTGTGCTGAGTCTCGCGCTGCTGTTCGCGCCGGCGCCGCTGGGGCTCCCCGGGGGCGCGTCCCTTGAGACGGCGCGGCTCCTGGCCACGGGGCTCGGCAGCCTGCTCATCATCTGGAGCGTGCAGCAGGCGTCGCTGCTCGGGCCGATTCACCGGCTGCGCCTGGCGCGCGCGCACCGCGATACGATGGCCGCCTCGGGTGAATCGCAGCCGTCGTGGACGGTCAAGCGGATCACGTGGGCGGTCGCCGGCCTGGGCGTCTTCTTCCTGGCGCACTTGGCGTGGCTTTGGCTATGGGCGCGCTCGAACGGGAGCGCGGTCCCGCCCGAGGACTGGATCATCTACGGTGTGGTTACGATGGCGCTGTTGTTCGTGGCGGGGGTCATGTGGCTGCGTGGCTATCGGTCCTATGTCGAGGCGAAGCTGGCGGCGCAGTTCGCCTTGATGCTGATCGTGTTCTACGTCGCCGGGCTCGCCACCATGCTGCTTTCCGAGTCTCGAACGCTGGGACCGGAGGTCCTGCGGGTGGGATTCCTCGCGTGGGCGAACGTGTACGTGTGGGCGCCGCTGATCGTGCTGGTGGTGGCGTTCAACCGGTGGCTTGCGGGGAAGGTCGACCAGGAACTGGAGGAGAACCGGGGCTGAGTCGCGGCGCGGGTGCACGGTCCGCCGCCGGCGGTTCTTCGCCGCACTTGGCATGGCCGCGCGCGCGCCCTATAATAGCGTTCAAGTTTTTCAACCCTTTTCGTTGTTAAGGAGGGAGAGCCATGGCGAAGAAAACGGTGAATGTGGCAATGATCGGCGGTTCGTTCATGGGCAAGGCGCACAGCAACGGCTGGCGTCAGGTCGGCATGTTCTTCGACCCGCCCGTCAAGCCGGTCATGAAGGTCATGTGTGACAAGGACCCGAACGTGCTGAAGAACGCGGCGCGTTACGGCTGGCAGGAGGCCTCGACGGACTGGCAGGAGGTCGTGAACCGGGCGGACATCGATATCATCGATATCTGTACGCCGAACTTCCTGCACCCGCAGATCGCGGTCGCGGCGGCCAAGGCCGGCAAGGCGATTGTTTGCGAGAAGCCGCTCGCGAACACGCTGAAGGAGGCGAAGGACATGCTCGCCGCCGCGCAGAAGGGGCGGGTCAAGCATATGTGCGGCTTCTCGTATCGCTTCGCGCCCGCGGTGCAGACCATCAAGGGCATGATGGATCGGAAGCAGCTCGGCGACATCTTCCATTTCCGCGCCGCGTACCAGCAGGACTGGATCGTGGACCCGGATTTTCCGATGGTGTGGCGGCTCAAGAAGGCGAGCACGGGTTCGGGCGCGCTGGGCGACATCGGCGCGCACATTACCGACCTGTGCCACTTCCTGGTCGGCGAGGTGAGCGAGGTCGCCGCGGCGATGGAGACGTTCATCAAGCAGCGCGTCGTGCCCGACAGCGATACGGGCGCGTGGGGCGCGAAGGGCAGCCAGAAGAAGAAGCGCTACGACACGGTCGACGTGGACGACGCGGCCGTCTTCCTCGGGCGGATCAAGGGCGCGAACACGCTGGCCACGTTCGAGGCGACCCGCTTCGCGCCGGGCCGGCGCAATTACAATGCCATCGAAATCTACGGGAGCAAGGGCGCGGTGTTGTGGAACCAGGAAGAGATGGACGTGTTCCACTATTTCGACCGCGGGGACCCGGCGACGCTCCAGGGCTTCCGCAAGGTGCAGGCCTGCGATATGGGCCATCCCTACGTGCATGCGTGGTGGCCGCCGGGCCACATCATCGGCTACGAACACCTGTTCGTCCATGAGTTGTACGAGTTTCTCTGCGGCCTGAATAAGGCGAAGGGCAATTTCCCGACCTTCGCGGACGCCGTGGCGTGCCAGAAGGTGCTCGACGCGGTCGAGCGGGCCGCCAAGAACAGGAAATGGGTCAAGGTGCAGTAACGCGGGAGCGGCGCATGCCAGTCAACGCGCCGTGAAGAAGGAGAATGGACCATGAAACTGGGTTTGCTTACCGTCATGTTCAGCCAGAAGCCGCTCAAGGACGTGCTCGAACTGGTCCGGCCGCTCGGGCTGGATTGCGTCGAACTGGGCACGGGCAACTATCCCGGCGACGCGCACGCGCCGCTGGAGGAACTGCTCGCGTCGAAGTCGAAACGCGACGCCTTGCTGGCGTTGCTCAAGGGCGAGGGTCTCACGATCAGCGCGCTGAGCTGCCACGGCAATTGCCTGCATCCCGACGCGGCCTTCGCGAAACGCAGCCAGGAAGTGCAGACGAAGACGGTCCGGCTCGCGGAGATGATGGGCGTGAAGACGGTCATCGATTTTTCGGGCTGCCCCGGGGAAAGCGACAAGGCGACGAAGCCGAACTGGGTGACGTGCGCGTGGCCGCCGGATTACCTCGAGGTGCTCGAGTGGCAGTGGGCGAAGAAGGTGATTCCGTACTGGAAGAAGCAGGCGAAGTTCGCCAAGGACCACGGCGTCAACGTGGCCTTCGAGATGCACCCCGGCTTCGTTGTGTACAACCCCGAGACGCTGCTCAAGCTGCGCAAGGAGTGCGGGAGCAACCTCGGCGCGAATTTCGACCCGAGCCACCTGTTCTGGCAGGGGATGGACCCGTGCGAGGCGGTGAAACTGATCGGCGGCAAGGCCATCTTCCACGTGCACGCGAAGGACTCGCGCGTCGACCCGGTGAACGCTTCGCGCAACGGCGTCCTCGACACCAAGCACTACGGCGATGAGGCGAACCGGTCCTGGATATTCCGGACCGTCGGTTACGGCCACAGCCTCGAGTGGTGGAAGGACTTCTTCTCGACGCTGCGTCTTGTCGGTTACGACGGCGCCATCAGCATCGAGCACGAAGACAGCCTGATGTCGAGTTGGGAGGGCCTGACCAAGGCCGTCGCGTTCCTCAAGCAGACGATGATCTTCGAGAAGCCCAGTGCGATGACGTGGGCGTAAGCGGTTTCTTCGTGTGATTCGGAGGGGTCCGGCCCTGCGGTCGGGCCCCTTCTTGCTACTCGCGCAGGCGGGATTGCAGCGCGCCGGCCTGTACCTGGCAGATGGCGAGGCCGAGCGCGTCCGCGGCGTCGTCCGGCTTCGGCGGCGCGTCGAGGTTGAGCAGTATCTTGATCATTTCCTGGACCTGCCGCTTTTCCGCGCGGCCATAGCCGACGATGGCGGTCTTGACCTCGGTGGGGCTGTATTCGGCGACGGGCAATCCGGCCTCGACGGCGGCCAGGGCGAGCACGCCGCGCGCCTGCGCCACCGCGATGCCCGTGGTCACGTTCTGCTTGAAATAGATGCGCTCGACCACGACGACATTTGGGCGATGAACGCGTATGAGTTCGCGGGCTTCGTCGTGAATGCGTTTCAGGCGCAGGGCGAAATGTTCGTCGGCGGGGGTGGCGATTATCCCGTGCGCCACGTGCCGCAGGCGGCTGGCGTCTCCGTCCACGACGCCGTAGCCCGTGGTCGCCGTGCCGGGATCGAAGCCGAGCGCGCGCATCTACTCCGCCATGACGGCGGCCATGGCCTCATCCGTGATGTCGATGTTCGAGTAGACGTTCTGGACGTCGTCGTGGTCCTCGACGGCCTCCATGAGCCGCAGCACCGTGGTGGCCGCCTTGGTGTCCAGGGTGACGGTGGTCTTCGGGAGCATGGTCAATTTCGCCTCGGCCACTTCGACGCCGAGTTTGCCGAGCGCGGTCACCACAGCGTGGAGGTCGCCCGGGGCGGTGGTCAGTTCGTACTGGTCGCCTTCCGTGTCCACGTCTTCTGCGCCCGCCTCGATGGCCTTCTCGAAGATGGCCTCTTCATCCAGCCCTTCCTTCGCTACGTTGATCAGTCCCTTCTGCTCGAAGTTCCACGCGACGGCGTTTGACTCGGCCATGCTGCCGTTGTGGCGCGTGAGGATGTGCCGTATTTCGGCGACGGTGCGGTTCTTGTTGTCCGTGAGCACGTCGATGATCAACGCCGCGCCTCCGCCGGCGTAGGCTTCGTAGCGCACCTCTTCATACGTCGTGCCTTCGAGTTCGCCCGTGCCCTTCTTGACGGCGCGATCAATGTTGTCGCTGGGCATGTTCGCGGCGCGCGCCGCGAGCAACACGGTTCGTAATCGCGGATTGAAGCCGGGATCGCCGCCGCCCAGCCGCGCGGCGACGGAGATTTCCTTCGCCAGTTTCGAGAAGATCTTCCCGCGCTTCGCGTCCAGCGCGCCCTTCTTGTGCTTGATGGTGCTCCACTTGGAATGACCGGACATGAGGTGCGTGCTCCTGGCGTGACGTTCCTAAACGTATGGATGACAGTAGCTTCCGCGCATTATAGCAATTGGCGGCTGAACCGCGCAACGCCGCTGCCGCGCGCATGACCGGGAATCGCGCCGGATAAGAAGAAAGACACGGGCCGGCGCACCGGAGTCCCCTCTCCCTCGCGCGCCGGCCCGGCCTGCCCTGATACGGCTAAAGGCTACCGCCGCCTGGTGGAACGTTGTCAGGAGACCGGAAACTGGAGGACGAAGCGTGCACCGATGCCGGGCGCGGAATCTTGTAGCGTCACGGCGCCGCCCTGGTGCTCCATGACGTGTTTGACCACGGCTAGCCCGAGGCCCGTGCCCCGCTCGGCCTTGGTCGTGAAGAGGGCGTCAAACACTCGGGACCGAATCTCCTGGGGAATTCCCGGTCCGTTGTCCTCGATTGACAGATACACCGAGTCCGATTCGCGCCAAGTGCGCACGCGAATCCACGTAGGCGTGGGCGAACCTTGCAGTGCCTGGCATGCGTTCGTGATGAGGTTGAGCACCGCCTGGCGCACCAGGACGACTTCGCCCGTCAACGCGGGCAGGTTCGGGTCAAGGGATAGCTCCGTCAGAATGCCTTGTTTGCTTAGAATGGGACGGGCGACGTCGAGGCAGGCCGTGACGACGGTATTCAGTGAATAGGGCGCGCGCTTACTGGGCGCTTGGCGCAGGTAATTCATGGCCGTGCGCACGATGTCGGTGCAGTGGTCGACCTGTGCCCGCATGGTCTTCAGGCGCGTCTCGATATCCGACTTGACGGGGTCCATCAAGAGCATTTCGAGGTGGGTGCCGATGACCGAGAGCGGCGTGCCGAGATCGTGCATGGTCCCCGTGACCAACCGGCCAAGCGTCTCGAAGCGATTGGCCTGGAAGGCCAGTTCCTCGAGCGCGCGATGCTCGATCCGTTCCCGCCGTCTCGCAAGACACGCCCGCACACGCGCCAGCATGAGGTTGTTGTCGAAAGGTTTTTCCATGTACGCGAACGCGCCGCAGTCCATGGCCTGCACCGCCGTGTCGAGCTGGCCGTAGCCCGTGAGGATGATCACCTCGCACTCCGGGAACCGCGCGCGCGTCTGCCGCAGCAACTCGATCCCGGACCGATCGGGCATGCGGATATCCGTAATGATGAGGTCCACCGACTCCCGATCCAGGATTTCAAGGGCGGCGGCCACCCCGTCCGCCGTCAATACGCGGTATTCCTCTTTGAGCAGCATACGCAGGGCTTGCCGCGGACCGTTTTCGTCGTCCACGACAAGAATGGTCGTGCGGTCTCCCTCCATGACAAATTCCCCATTCAGCGCCCCCTCGAAGTTGCGTGCCGCGGATTCTGCGAGCATGGCCATCTTGGTTCCTTCCGATACTTCCATGGCTTCTGATGAGGGCCGAGAGAGGGAAAAGCAACCGTCGT
This sequence comes from Candidatus Hydrogenedentota bacterium, assembly GCA_029556545.1. Taxonomy (GTDB): domain Bacteria; phylum Hydrogenedentota; class Hydrogenedentia; order Hydrogenedentales; family JAGMZX01; genus JAGMZX01. The sequence continues at coordinate 153,261 of JAKQEQ010000042.1, read as the reverse complement.
GCCAGACGATGATATATACGCAAGTTACTGTCGTGGAATGACTTATGCGATATCAGCAGATGGTCGGTAGTGTTCATTTTTGTGCATGGGTGCCCGATGGCCGGGATGGGCGTTCATAAATGTACAGCCCTCCGCCTCACGCTCCTTCTCTCCCCGACCCTCACCCTAACCCTCTCCCTCGGGGAGAGGGAATGAAGGTGGGCGTCTCGACAGAAGTATGCATAGCGGCGCGTAAGCTCGTGAGGATGTTTTTGCATTGATGCGGAACTCCTGATAGAATACGGTCGCCTTTGGACGGATAGAAGGAAGATCAATGGCCCCGCAATACAACCGAAAGCGCATGACGACGTGGCGCACCCGCTTTACGTGCCGGGTGGCCACGCACGCCATTACGGCGCGGGGCGCTCTTCCTGAGGTGCAAGCCGTGAACTAAGGCAAGTTTGATACGCAACGGTTCATCGCCGCAGGTAAGGCCCAGCCAAGCCTGCGGCGATGTGTTTTCCGGGCCCTTCCGATTGCAGCGGGCCCGCAGAGGATTCGGACAGCGCGGCGTCCGTTACGTTAGCCGCGCGGAAGACAAGGATTACGAATGATGGCTGCCTTCAACCCCGAGTACTGGGAAGTGTCACTCGATGCATCGCGCCTGGACCGGTTTGCTTCGCACGCGGCGCTCTGGTTCGAGACGGAGACGGACCGGGAACGGCGTTACGCGATGCAGGACTTCTATCGCGCGGTCTCGCCGGTGGTCCGGGGCCTCATCGACACGAAATTGACGGGCCGCCAGCGGGAGATACTGCGGTTGTACTTTATCGACGGCAAGACGCAGGAAGACATCGCGGACCAGTTGTCCGTCAGTCAATCCACGGTGAGCCGGCACCTTTTCGGGACGGTGCGCTCCGGGAAGAAGGTCGGCGGCGCGATTCCGAAGCTGCGCAAGGCGATAGATGGCGCGCCGCCCCCGGAGATCGCGCGGGCGCTGGGCGACCTGCGCCGGCGGTTGGCGAGCGCCTCTTGAGCCGGCTGGAAGGGCCGTTTTTGGCCCGTATTGGAGACTTGCACCAAGGGCGAGCTTGTGATAGACTTAGACAGTGCCAAATGGAGCGCGCCACTCCCCCGGCTCTTTGGGGGAGGGGATAAGGGTGAAGAAACTCTTGACATGAGCGTGTAAGTTTGGTTAAATGAGTTTATAGACGCTTGGTCGGAGCAGGCGTCGTGCCTGAGTGGGTGCATAACCAGTTACGTGCAGAAGGAGAGACAGCAAATGAAAAAGGTAGTCATGTTGGCGTTGATGGCTGCTCTGGTCGCCGGCACGGCGCAGGCCGCGAAGGTGTGGGACGACATGTCCTGGTGGGGCAATACAGGCGCCACGCCGGAGCCGTACAAGTGCGACGTCCATCCCGGTTACTGGTGGTGGCCGACGGTCCCCGCCTCGAACGCGGATGACGGCGAACTCTGGGGCAACCGCGGTATCGTCTACAGCATGTGGACGCCACCCGCGCCCGCGGCCGAGGTTGTGCCGCCGCCGGCCGCGCCCGAGCCTGCGCCTGTACGCACCGCTATCCTCATGAACAACGTGTTGTTTGACTTCGACAGCAACGTGTTGAAGGCGGAAGGCAAGGCCGAGATCAACAGGCTGGTTGAGGCGATGAAGCAGTATCCGGGCGACACGGTGGTCGTGCTCGGGCACTGCTGCAACATCGGCACGGACGCCTACAACATGGGTCTGGGCCAGCGTCGTGCGGACGCGGTGAAGAACTACATGGTACAGCAGGGCATCGACGCGGGCCGCATCCAGTCGGTCAGCAAGGGCGAATCCGAGCCGCTGAACGACAACAGCACGCCGGCCCTGCGCGCGTCGAACCGGCGCGCCGAATTCCAGATCACGGTCGTAAACTGAGCCTTGGCGGCGTCGCAAAGCCGCTGCATACGCGAGTAGCGTTCAAGCCCCGGTGCTTTGTGCGCCGGGGCTTGTTGTTCTCTTCGCGCGGAAAATCGCGGAGGCGCAGAGATGGCGGACAAGAAGCCTAAGGCGCTACGCGCCCTGTCGGACCGCTTTCTCGAAATGATTGTCTTCGAGGCCGGCTTGGCCGACCGGACCCTCGCCGCCTATGCCGGCGACTTGCGGCAGTATGTCGACCACCTCGAAGAACTGGGCATCGAGACGCATGAGGACGTGCTGCGGGAGGACATCCTCGATCACTTGACCGGCCTGCGCCTCGGGGGCATGGCCGCGCGGTCCGTCACGCGCCACCTCAGCGCCATTCGCCGCTTCCACCGATTCCTGAAGGACGAGGGCATCGCGCGTCTCGATCCCGCCGCGGACCTCGAAACGCCCCGGCTGCGGCGCGCCCTCCCGCACGTGTTGAACGGCGACGAAGTCGAGCGCCTGCTCGACGCGCCGGATACGACGCTGCCCGACGGCGTGCGCGACGCGGCTTTGCTGGAACTGTTCTATTCGTGCGGCCTGCGCATCTCGGAACTGGCGCATCTGGCGGTGCGCGACATCGCGCTCGACGAGGCGCAGGTCCGCGTGCGCGGCAAAGGCGCGAAGGTCCGCCTCGTTCCGCTCGGGGGGCGCGCGATCGATCGCGTGCGTGCGTGGTTTGCGGTGCGTAACGCGGGTCCCGTCCACGACGACGCCTTGTTTCTCTCGTCGCGCGGGCGACGCATGGGCCGCACGACGGTCTGGAAGATCGTGAAACGCCACGCGCGCGCCGCCAATATCACGCAGAACGTCACGCCGCACATGCTGCGCCATTCCTTCGCCACCCACCTGCTCGATCACGGGGCGGATTTACGCGCCGTGCAGGAGATGCTCGGTCACGCCGACATCAGCACCACGCAGGTCTATACCCACGTCAGTGTCGAGCGGCTCACCGAGGCCCACAAGCGGTTTCATCCCCGCGCGTGAAACGTCCGTTACGGGCTACATCCCGAGGCCGCCGTCGATGGGAAGGACCGCGCCGGTGATGTAGGCGGCGTCTTCGGACGCGAGGAAGAGGACGGCGCTGGCGACATCCTCGGGCGCGCCGAGGCGTTGGAGGGGAATCTGCTCCAGGATGCCATTGACCGCGTCGGGCGCGAGGTGCGCGGTCATCTCCGTCTGGATGAAGCCGGGTGCAACGGCGTTGACGGTGATATTGCGGGAAGCCACTTCGCGGGCGTAAGCCTTCGTGAAGCCGATGAGGCCGGCCTTGGCGGCGCAGTAGTTGGTTTGTCCGGCTTGGCCGTGGATCGCGACGACGGACGCGACATTGATGATGCGGCCGTATCGTTGTTTCAGCATGTCGCGCGCTACGGCGCGGCAAAGGTAAAACGCGCCGGTGAGGTCCGCGCGGAGCACGGCGTCCCAATCGTCGTCCTTCATGCGGGCGAGGAGCCCGTCGCGGGTAAGTCCCGCGTTGTTCACAAGGATCGCTACGGGACCGAGGTCGGCGCGCACGGCGGCGACAAGCCGGTCCACAGCGGCGGGATCGGCCACGTCGCAGGCGTAGCCGCGGGCGCCGTCGCCGATGTCGGCGGCGGCCTGCGCGGCGCGTTCGGGGTCGCGGCCACACAGGGCGACCCTGGCGCCTTCCGCGGCGAAGCGTTGGGCGCAGGCAAGCCCGATGCCGCGCGTGCCGCCGGTGATCAGGGTGACTTTTCCGTCGAAGCGGTTCATGATGGGGGCTCCTGGGGAAGCGAGGGACCTAAGGGATAACCGCGACACAAGGGACGCGCCGCGCGAAGCGGGTAGCCGACGGCGAGGCGTGCGGCGCGGCCCTGGGAACCGGCGTCGTCTTGGCCGCTCGTGCCCTCCCGGTCTCTTGGCTGTGTCCTCGTCCTCTGCGTCCCTTTGGTCCTTTACGTCCTTTCGGCGGTTCTCGGGATGGCCCGGCGCCCCGATAAGCGCGCTATATCCCGTCCGCTTCCTCGAGGGTGCTCGCGGCGGCTACCTCGGGCGCGCCGTTCATGCGCTTGGCCAGTCCCTTGAGCACGCCGCCGGGGCCAATCTCGATGGCGCGTATCGGGCCGATACACCGCATAACGTCGGTCCAGCGTACCGGGCAGGCCACTTGATCCGCAAGCAGGCGGCGGATGCGCTCGGGGTCGGTTTCGTCGCGGCCGCTGACGGAACTGACGAAGCGTAGCCGCGGCGGCGCGATTGGCATATCGGCGAGTACGGCGCGCAGGCGCGCGACGGCGGCTTGCATGAGCGCCGAATGAAACGGTCCGGACACCGGAAGCGGCATCACGCGTTTCGCGCCGGCCTCCTTCAGTCGGGCGGCTGCCGCTTCGAGGGCGACTCTCGCCCCCGTAATTATGGTTTGCGCGGGCCCGTTGTAGTTTGCGACTTGCGCGCCCTCGGGCAGGGCGGCTTCGATGGCGTCCGCATCGAGGCCGAGCACGGCGGCCATGCCGCCCTCGGGCACATTTTCGCTCATGGCGCGCGCGCGTTCGAGGACCAGCGTGACGGCGTGGGGGAGTTGGAGCGCGCCCGCGACCACGAGCGCGGGAATTTCGCCGAGGCTGTGCCCTGCGCATCCCGCGGGCGTCACGCCGCGGCTATCGAGGTGGCGCGCAATGGCCACCTCGACGACAAGGAGAGCGGGCTGCGCGATGCGCGTGTCGTTGAGTTGCTCCTGAGTCCCGGTGAAGACCAAGTCCGGGAAACCGGGCGGGAGCAGGGCGGCAGCCTCGTCAAAGACCGCGCGGGCCGCTTCCGATCGCGCGAAGAAGTCCGCGCCCATTCCGGGGCGCTGGCTACCCTGTCCGGGAAAAAGAAAGAAACTCATGCGTGTTGCGCAATCCCGAGTTGCAGGCGCATCTCGCGCTCGACCTTGCGGAGTTCCTCGATATTCTCGCGGATGTGTTCGTTCAGGCGGTTCTCGAAGGCGACGCAGGCCCCGCGGATCGCGTTAGCCACCCCGACGGGCGTGGCTGAGCCGTGCATAATGATGACAATGCCGTTCACGCCGAGCAGGGGCGCGCCGGGATATTCGTTCGGGTCCACACGCTGCTTGATTGCCTTGAGCGCCTTGCGCGCGAGGATCGCGCCCATCTTACTCATGGACGAACTCTCGAACTGCTCGCGCACCATCTTGCCCAGGAACAAGCCCGCGGCTTCGCTCGTCTTGAGGAACAGGTTCCCCACCAAGCCGTCGCAGACGGCCACGTCGGCCTCGCCAGCGTAAATAGCGCGCGGCTCGATGTTGCCGATGAAATGCACGTGCGGCGCGGCGCTAAGTTGGCGGTGGACTTCCTTTGCGACTTGCGTTCCCTTGAGCGCCTCCTCGCCGATGTTGAGCAGGCCGACTCGCGGCCGCTCGACGCCCAACGCGTGGTGCGAGTAGGCGATGCCCATTTCCGCGAACTCGCAGAGGTGACGCGCGGTGCAGCCCACGTTCGCCCCGAGGTCGAGCACCGCCACGCTGCCGGTCGCCGTGGGCAGCGCCTGGCAGATTGCGGCGCGCGACACGCCCTTGAGCGGGCCGACGATGGTGCGCGCGGCGATCATGACGGCGCCCGTATTGCCCGCGCTCACGGCCGCGTTGGCGTGGCCGTCGCGCACAAGACGCAGCGCAACCGACAGGGACGAGTTCTTCTTGCGTCGCACGGCCACGACGGGCGAGTCGTCCATGGTGACGCGCTCGGCGGCGTGGACGACGCGCACGTTGCCGTGCTTCGGATGGGCCTTGATGCGTTCTTCGAGCGTCTCGGCGTCGCCGACAAGGATGATTTCCGCCTCGGTTTCGAGGCTGGCACGAACCGCGCCTTCCACTTCAACTTCGGGAGCGCCGTCGGTGCCGAAGGCGTCAACGGCAATTCGCACGTAAGGTTCTCCAGCGGACTACGCCGCCGCGGTCAGTCCTTGCCTTGCTCGACGGCGAGGCGATCCTTGTAGTGTCCGCACTTCGGGCAGACCCGGTGCGTCGGGACTTTCTCGCCGCAGCTTGGGCATTCGGTCAGATGGGGGGCGCGCAGCGCGTGATGGGAGCGCCGCATGTTGCGCTTTGTACTGGCGGTTTTTCTTTTCGGTACCGGCACGGACTTATTCCTCTGTTGGACGCTTTTCCATAGTATCCTGAATCAGGTCCGCGAGTTTCGCGAACGCCTTTCGGTCTTCGTCTTCATGGTCGTGGGCGACCCCGCAACCGCATGCGCCCTGGTTCAAGTTCGCGCCGCAGCGCGGGCACAAGCCTCGGCAGGTCTCGCTGCACACGTACTTCAGCGGCGTCGCCAGGGCCAATTCCTCCCACACCGCCGGCGCCAGGTCCAGGTCATTGCCGACGATCGGCCGGGGCAGGTCCGGTTCGTCGGGCGAGATTTCGATCTCGCCATCGGCGTTCGCCTCGGGGCGCTGGGGCGCGGATTCGCTGTAGCACCACAAGACCTCGATGTCGAGGGGGATTCGCGCCTCCTCGAGACACCGGTCGCACGCATGCACGTAGTCGCCCTGCAAACGCGCCTTCACCAACACCTGATCACCGACCCGCGTGACTGTTCCCGCCACGCGGACCTTTGCCATGGGCAGCGCGGCCGCGTCCTCGGGACGCAAACCGGCCACGGGCGCGGCGGCGTCAAAAGGCTCGCCGTGCTCGGTAATGGCGCTAAGGGGAATCTTGAGCGAATCCAAGGCTTCGGCCCTCGGGGCGTGGGGATAAATCGGCGCAAGTCTAGCAGACCGTTTCGTTAACAGTCAAACAATTCGCTGCGATGAACGTCAGGCGTCGTGCGTCGGGACCGTGTACGAAGCGGACGGCATCAGGTAGTACGTGGGATCGGCGACGCCGCCCGCGGCCAGGTCCGCGCGTACGCGTTCGAGGGCTTCCCCGAGGTCGGACGCCTTGCGCCCGCCCATACGCGACACCTCGTTTTCGGAGAGTTCGGTGACAAAGGTGGTGATGATGGACTTCTCGATGGTCGAAAGCGCGGTCTGGCCGTTGATTTCGGCGTTCTTGCGCAGCTCCGCGATGATGGCGCTCCGGCTGCCGAGGCCCAGCCAGTGCATGAACTTGTTGCCGCCGAGCCCTTCTGGAGCTGCAGCCAGAAAGACCATGCGCCCCCCGGGTTTCAGGGCCTGGCAACCGTTGAAGAGCGCCTTGTGGCTCTGGATGAAGTTCTTGGCGTTGCCCGCGCTCGTGACGACGAGGTCGGCCTTCTCGTTGATTTGCACGGCGTACAGGTCGCGCGCGAAGCCCGCCGCCGCGCGGTGGGCGGCATCCAGTTCTCCCACAAACAGGCCCGCAATCGCGCCGTCCCGGTTGAGCACCGTGTTGATGATGCAATCGACGCGGCACATGCGCGCCGCCTCGATCATGTCTTCGGCAAGGGGATTGCCGTCCAGCACGCCGATGCGCACGGCCGGGTTGAGCCGGTCCTCCGTCGGGTGCAGGTTGAGCGCGTGATTATGCGCGATGGTGTCGATACCGGCCAGTCCGGGCACGATGGACTTGCGTCCGCCGCCGAATCCCCCGAAATAATGCAGAACCACAGTGCCCGTAACGAAGACATGGTCCGCCTCGACGAGTCTGCGGTTCAGCGAGACCGGCGTGCCGCGCGAGGTCCGGCCCATGTAGACGAGGTTTTCCGTATCCACCGGGTCATGGACAAACGCGCGCGCGCGGAAACGGCGGTACACCGCCTCGCCGAGAATCCGGCCCTGCTCGACCGCCGTCGGCGCGCGATGGGAACCCGTCGCGACGAGGAATGCGATATCGTCGTCTCGTGCGCCCGCTTCCGCGAGAGACTCGAGGAAAGTCGGCAGTATCTCGTGAATCCCGGTCTTCCGAAAAGCGTCAGAGACGACGATTACGATCTTCTCGCCGGGCCGGACGCCCGCCAACGCAGGACGCTCCATGCCGATCGGGCGGCGCAGCGCCTCCCGAGTGGCCTGAGCGATATCCGCGAGCGGTGGCGCGTTTGCGACGTCGAGTATCCCGAGGCAGCGGCCCCAGGCTATGGCCGTTTCCTGCTCGGTGTCGCCGTAAGGCATCACGATACGCACGGGCGGAACGTTCCTTTCCGTGTTCAGAAGAAGTCCAGGTCTTCATCCGGCGGTGTGTCCCGCTGGATCATGCAGACGCGCCACATGGCCGCGAACGCCAGACAGTCCAGTAGCGCCAAGGGCGCGGAGAGCAGCACCGGCGTCAAGGGCATGCCCGCGATTCCCGGCACGAGATCGTAGACCAAGCCGATAAGCGTGAAACCGATGAGCCCGAAGAGCATGGGTATAACGGCGAGAGAGAATTGTTTTGCCAGCGGGTACAGCAGGTAGCCGAGCGCCTGCCATTGCAGACCGCCGCCGTACACGATGCAGGCGCCTATGGGCACGCAGAGCACGTACAGCAGCATGATCAGGAATTCGAGCAGCAGGACCCCACCGGCGCTGTCGTGGGCCGCCACGACCCCTTGAAGCGTCCACAAGAGCAGCAGGAGAAGGTTGAGGATGAACCAGGGGGTGAAGAATCGCGCAAGCGCCTCCCAATCGCTGGGACACTTCCAGAGCGGCCGGTCGATGTCCTTGCCCATGCGCGCGTAACAAACGGCCTGAGCCGCGCTATAGACGGCGGCGAGCAGTATCTTGAGGGCGAGTTCCGCGACGCGCAGCGCCGGCGACAAGGCCTCCGGCGGACTCCCGCCGACAAGGGCCAGACTCAGCAGGCGGATGATCGCTTCGCTGACGCATACGACCGCGATGAACACCGTCACCGTCATCCAGTTGCGGCGGACCGATTCCCAAGCATCGAGAAACAGGGCGCGGGCCGTCATTGCGCGGTTCCCTTATCCCCCTCTTGTGCGGCCCGCAATTGCTGCTGGTGAAAGACGTATCGCGTGACGGCCTCGCGCGTCTCGTCCGGAATGGCGACGAATGCGCCGCGCACGAGATAACGGCCCCGGCCCAGGGGCGCGACGTTCACGACGCGGGCATACACTTCGAGCGGCGCGGTTGCTGCCAACTCGAGGGGGGCGCGGATCACGGCGTTCAACGCAGGCGCTTCCTCGAGGATCACGGCGAGACCGCCGCCGCTCAGACTGGTGATGCGTCCGCGTACGGCGGCGATCACCGGGCGCTGATCCAGGCCGGAGTAGTCGTCTTCTTCGCGTCCTCCGAGAATCGAGACCGCAGCCGTCTCGTCGAAGCGAATGCGGTAATGGGCGCGGGCCTGAACGCGGTCAAGGTCGTGGGTATGATCGAGGACCCATTGCGCGGGGCGTTCCTCGATCCGTACGAGCCGGGTCGCGAACGTGTAGCGGGCATCCTCGTCGCGCCATATGCGGAAGCGCAGCGTTTCGCCGGCCTCGAAGGGCGGTCGCGTGTCCTCTGCCGCCACGTCCGCGCGAAAACGGGCCTCATCCACCGAGGCTACGCGCATCTTGTGCCACTGCGGCGCGTTCGCCTCGCGCGCCGCCCAGAGCACCTGACCGACACACAGTTCGCGGGTGGATCGGATTTGCAGGCCGAACGGCACGTAGTCCAGGCCGAGGCGTACCCGCAGTTCCCGCAATGCGGCGCCGCGCGCCTCGATAGCGCGCGCGTCCAGCGAGCGGGCCTGTTCCTCGATGTCCCGGGCGACGCAGGCATCGAAATCGCGATAACCGCTGACGGCCTCGAAGGGAGCGCGGGCCGCATACCGGCGCACTAGCGATTCGAGCAGCTCCTGCTCCTTCCTGGAGAGTTCGCGTTCCTCGGCCAGTTTGCGGACGGCGCGCCACTGTTGCCGCAAGTGAGCCGCGCGCTGCCGGAGGCGGCGGACAATCTCGATGAGTATGGCGACGGCAAGAAATCCGAGGATGAGCAACATGGGCCAATGGCGGGCGATATTTACACCGGCGGACGCGTCCACGTCCCAAATGCGCGACGTGTCCGCGGACGCAACAGGACTGCACGCCGCCAGCGCGGCCATGCTGACTGTGGTGAACGCGGCGCGCCGCCTATGTCGTTCGTCTTGGGCCATATCCCTTTTCGGAAGCCTTGTATCATTGTTTGGGCAAACGTGATTATAGGGAGGGCACGGAGACACAAGCAATAGTGCGCGGCGAATTCTTCTTAACATGCGAACGGATATTTGCTAGAATGAATTCTTTCGCGCGCTGATGCGGCGGTCGGGACGGTTGCGCCTGGATGCTTCTGTCTTCCGGACCTGCTTCGAAGCGCGACGCGGCGGGGAGGCCGTGGAACCGTGGGAGCGACACGCCATGCCAAAGATCGCAGTCGTCGGGTGCGGAGGGGTGATGGAAGAGCACTATCGACACCTTCGCGCGATGGAGCATGTACGCTTCGTGGGGCATTGCGACTCGGATAAAGCGCGCGCGGAGGAGGTGGCGGACCGTTTCGGGGGCGGCGCGTTTTCGGATCCGGCGACGATGTACGACAAGGCCAAGCCGGACGCGGTCTATGTGTGCGTGCCGCCGTTCGCCCACGGCGAGATCGAGACCGCCGCCGCGCAGCGGGGCATTCATCTGTTCATCGAGAAGCCGGTGGCCCTGGATCGCGCCACGGCGACGCGAATAGACGCGGCGGCGCGCAAGCACAAGATCATAACGAGCGTCGGATACTGTTTCCGGTACTGCGATACCGTTGAACGGGCGCGGCAGTTGCTCAAAGGCAAGGCCGTCTCGTTGGTCGCGGGATGGTACGCCTGCGCGATGCCCGAAGTCTGGTGGTGGCGGCAGCGCGCCCGCAGCGGTGGGCAGGTCGTCGAGCAGACCACCCATATCGTCGACTTGATGCGCTACCTGTGCGGCGAGGTGGCGGAGGTGTATGCGGTGGCCTCAAGCGGGTGCATGAATCAGGTCGAGCACTTCGACGTGGACGACAGCAGCGTCGTCACGATGCGTCTGAAGAGCGGCGCCGCGGCGTCCATCGTGTCTTCCTGTGTCGCCAACAACGGCGGGCAGACCGGGCTTGATATCATCACGCCGGAGGCGACGCTGCGCTTTGACCGGACCACGCTACGCGTGTGCGAGGGCCGCGTCACCACGGAGTACCGGTGCGGCCTTGATATGTATGAGGAGGAGAACAAGGCGTTTATCGATGCGGTTGTCAGCGGGAAGCGCAACCGCATCAAGAGCACCTATTCGGACGGACGCAAGACGTTGACGGTGACTCTGGCCGCGAATGACGCGATTACCTCGGGTCTGGCGGTAAAACCCTGATTGGGCGTCAGGTTCGCGGCGTGCCGGGAAGGCGGATAACCTCGTTACACCCCCTTATAATGCCCCCAAACCCATGATTCGTAAAGCTTTACGCACGGATATCGCTTGACGGTTCGCACGTCAGGTGATACAATTGCGCTTGGTGAATATTGTGTCTCGCGGCATTGTCGGGGGCGGTCTGGTAGCTCGCCTCGACGCGATTCAAGAAAGGGTGAAGATCAACGCATGTTCGGTCGTCGCAAGGAGGAACAGGAGAAGCCGCAAGCGCCGTCACGCGGCGCCACGACTGCTCCCGTGCCCCATGTGACGCCCGTCACTCACCCCGATGAAGTCACGCCTATTCCCCACAAGCGCCTTGGCGAGGTGCTCCTGGAGGAGGAGGCGATCACCCGGGGGCAGCTTGAAGAGGCGCTGGCGATCCAGAAGCGGGACGGCGGTTTTCTTGGGCAGATTCTTGTCAAGTTGCGGTACACGACGCAGGAGGCGGTGGCGTCGTGCCTGGTGAAACAGTGCAAGATTCCTCATCTGAGCCTCCTGGACTACGACATCACCAAGGAAGTCCTGAGCCTAATCCCCCGCGAGATATGCCAGAAGTATAACCTGCTTCCCATTGACAAGCTGGGGCGCATTCTGACGGTGGCGATGGTGGACCCGCTGGACCTGAATGCCCTCGAGGAAGTGCGCCGGCTGTGTCCGGAACTCCGTATCAAGCCCATCCTGTGCAACTGGGAGCACTTTGTCAATGTATCCCAACGGTTGTTTCGGGACGGCGCGCAGCAGGACCGGCCCGCCGAGGTGAGCGCAAGCAGTCTCGGCCTGACAGACCACATGTCGCCAAAGGAAAAGGAGCAATGGCTGGCGGGCGTGCCCGAGCAGCAGGCGGATGCGGCGAGCGCGGGCAGTCCGGGCGCGACCGAGCAGGCGTCCGCAAAGGCGCGCTCCCCGGCGGCCCGGAGTGACAAGGAGGTGGATGAGGCAAGCCTGCGGGATGCGGTGGACAGCCTGATTCAAAAGGCCGCCTCCGAAGCGCCTCCACAGCCGAAGACGCCACCGGCGGGCGTGCCCATGCAGCGCGGCGAAACACCGGGGGCCGCGAAATCGCAAGGGCTGACCAAGGGGGAACTGGTAAGTGCGATGCGGGAGGCGATGCGCGAGGCAGTAGCCGCAATGGCGGAAGTCTCGCATGCTCGCGGCGCGCCGACAATGAACGCCGCGGAATTGGCGGGCATGATACGCGACGGCGTGAGCGGCGCGGTACAGGAGGCGCTCGCGGGGCTTGCGGACCGGTTACAGGCCGCGCCGGCTGCCGCCGCCCAGCCGCAAGCCGATGCGGGCGGTTCCGGGATATCCGAGGCGATACGCGAGAGCATTACGACCGCGATGGAAGACGCCATCGCGACACTCATGGTGCAGTTGCGCGCAATGGCGGGTCGCCGCGACGGCGAAGGTGGCGGCCAGATACCGGCGGAACTGGCGCAGGCCGTGCGTGAGGGGGTCCTCGAGGCGCAGGCGGCTCAGGGCGAGCGCCTGAACCAGATCGCGGAGTCGATGCTTGCGTCGGTGCGGCAGGTTTCCCAGTTGGTCGAGGCCTCCGCCGTGGCTTCGGGGAACGCGCACGAGTTGGCGGCGAGCGGTCCCCGTAAGTACTTATCCGTGACGCCTTTTGGCAGAGGGGGCGAGGGACCGGCGGAGGAATATGCGGAGGCGGACGCGCAAGTGGTTGAGGCGATGGAATCCGAGCGCCCGGTCGAGATGTTCACTTTCGAGACATTCTTTCCAGGCAAGGCGAACGTTTTTACCCATCAAGTGGGCCTTGCGGTGGCGGAACACCCCGGCGGCGAGTACAACCCGTTCTTCCTCTACGGCGACGTTGGGGTAGGGAAAACGCACCTGATTAGCGCTATCGGCAACGCGGTCTTGCGCGGCAACCCGAAGGCGCGGGTCGGTTACGTCTCGGCGAGCCGGTTTTCGAGGCGGCTGTCCGACGCGATGCGAACCAACGCGCTGGATGCTTTTCGGGAGAACTACTGCCATTGGGACATGCTGATCCTGGACGATATTCAGTTTTTGGGCGGGCGCGTCGAGGCACAGGAGGAGTTCTTCCACATTTTTAACGTGCTGCGACAACAGCACCGTCAAATCATTATCGCAAGCGACAAGGCGCCGGACCGTCTCGGCCTGCTCGAACAGCGGCTCGTATCGCGCTTCGCCAGCGGGATCGTGGCGCAATTAAAGGCGCCCGAGTGGGAGACGCGGATGGAAATTCTCCGCCATGCCGCGCAGGAGGCGGGCGCCCCCGTGCCCGAGGCGGTGTTGTCGCTGATTTCGATGCGCGTTCAGAATGATGTGCGCAAGATGACGGGCGCGCTGCGAAAAGTCGTTGCATTTGCTAAACTGGTGGGTCAGGAGATGACTTGCGAACTGGCCGAGGAAATCCTGAGCCACCTGGGTGTCGAGGTGGCCGCCTGAACGGCGGCCGCGTGGTGCGGCCCAAGGAGGAAATCATCCATTGGCGAAAGTGGTCAAGAAACGCTTGCCGGACATGTTGATCGAGCAGGGTCTGGTTACCCGGGAGCAGTTGCAGGAGTGCATGGTCCTCCAGCGCAGGAGCGGGCAGAGCCTGCCGAAAATTCTGGTGTCGAAGGGCTATCTGAGCGAAGAGAATCTGGTGGTTACGCTGAGCGAACAACTGGGTATTCCGCATATCCGGCTCGCCCATTACACCATCCCGAAGGAGGTGCTCGCCGAGGTGCCGGAAGCCCTGGCGCGGCAGCATCAGATGTTGCCCATCTCCGTGACGGGCGACGTGCTGACGCTCGCCATGGCCGACCCCCTCAATATCATGGCCCTGGACGACCTGCGCCTGCTCACGAGCTACGACATCGAGCCGGTGGTCGCCGTCACCTCCGAACTCGAGGAGGCCGTCAACCGCCACTACGGCGGCGACAGGGCGGAGGATCTCTACGACGAAATCGTGGCCGCGGACGACAATCGCGAGGGCATGGACTTCGTCAAGGAAGCCGAGGACATCGAGGACGTTTCGAAGCTCGAGCACGGCGCGGAAGATGAACCCGTAAAGAAGCTTACGCGGCTCATCCTCTTCAGCGCCCTCGAACGCGGCGCGAGCGACATACACCTCGAGCCGTTCGAGAAGAGCGTGCGGCTGCGCTACCGCGTGGATGGGAGCCTCGAGGAGTCCAAAGGGCCGCCGAAGCACCTGCAACACAACCTCGTGGCGCGCCTGAAAATCCTCGCGGGCTGTCGCATCGACGAGCACCGCATGCCGCAGGACGGCCGTTTTCGCATTCGCTACAAGGCGCGCGAGATCGATTTCCGCGTCGCGTTTCTGCCGTGCAAGTACGGCGAGAAGGTTGTGTTGCGCGTGCTTGACAAGGGCAGCCTCGCGCTGGATCTCGACGGCCTCGGGTTCGAGCCGCAGCCGCTTTCCGCGTTCAAAGAAGCCATCAAACTGCCCCACGGCATGATCCTGGTGACGGGCCCCACGGGCAGCGGCAAGACGACGACCCTCTATAGCGTCCTGCACAAACTCAATACGATAGACGTCAACATTGTGACGGTGGAAGACCCGATCGAGTACGAGATGTTCGGCGTGAACCAGGTACAGACGCATGCGGCCATCGGCCTGACCTTCGCCGAGGCGTTGCGCCAGATTCTGCGCCAGGACCCCGATATCGTTATGGTCGGCGAAATCCGCGACTTTGATACCGCGGACGTGGCCGTCAAGGCGGCGCTCACGGGGCACTTGGTGCTGAGCACGCTGCACACAAACGACGCAGCGGGCGTGTTCCCCCGGATGACCGATATGGGCATCGAGCCCTTCCTCGTGCAGTCGTCGGTCGCGCTCACTTCGGCGCAGCGACTGCTCAAGCGGGTGTGCCCCGACTGTATCGAGCCGATCACGGTGCCGAAGGAGGTGCTGGACCGCATCCAATATCACGGTTTTGATTACATCGATCGGCCGCAGTTCGTGCGGGGGCGCGGGTGCAGCAAGTGCAAGGATTCGGGCTATCGGGGCCGGGTGGCGGTGCTCGAGGCCATGCGGAACTGGCCGGAATTGCAGCCGTTGATCCTGAACCGCGCCTCGGGGTATCAGATCAAGCAGCAGGCCGTGGCGTGCGGCATGAAAACGCTGCGGCAGAATGCGCTGGCCCGCGCGGCGAAGGGCACGACGACGATTGAACAAGTGCTGGACCACACGGTAGCGGACTGATCCGAGGAACGGAAGGAGCGGCGTGTCGCACGGGTCTCGGCGACCGGGGCCGCGACGCGCCTTACGCGGCGTCCCGATTCGAGCGGGCACCGCAAGGAGAAGGTCATGGCGGTGCCGAGCATCAAGGAATTGTTGACGCTGATGATCCGCGAGGGCGCCAGTGACATGCACATCGTCGTCGGGGCGCCACCGATGATCCGCTTGCACGGCGGACTCGAGCCCATGCACAACGTAGATCCCCTCACCCCGGAACAGTCGCAGGAACTGATTTACGCGGTGATGAACGAGGAGCAGGTCGCCGAATTCGAGTCCGAGCAGGAATGCGACCTCTCTTTCGGCATCGAGGGGTTAAGTCGTTTTCGTCTGAACGTCTATCGGGATCGCGGCTCAGTCGTGGCGGCGTTCCGCACGATCCCGTTCGAGATATTGTCCTTCGAGCAACTGGGCGTGCCGAACATCGTGGCCGATTTCGCGTACCGGCCCATAGGGCTGGTGCTCATCTGCGGTCCCACCGGCAGCGGCAAGTCCACCACCCTCGCCGCAGTCATCGACAAGATCAACCAGGAACGCAACGTCCACGTCATCACCATCGAGGACCCCATCGAGTACCTGCATCATCACGGGCGCGCCATCATCAACCAACGGGAGGTGCATGCGGATACGAAGAGCTTCGCCGCCGCGCTTAAGCGCGTGCTGCGCCAGGACCCCGACGTCATTCTCATCGGCGAAATGCGCGATACGGAGACGATCATGGCGGCGCTGACCGTTGCGGAGACGGGCCACCTCGCGTTCGCCACGCTGCACACGAACGACGCGCTCCAGACCATCAACCGGATCGTGGACGTCTTCCCGTCTGCGCAGCAGGATCAGGTGCGCACGCAGCTTTCGTTCGTCCTCGAAGGCGTCGTGGTGCAGCAACTTATACCGCGGGCCGACGGCATGGGCCGATGCCTGGCCATGGAGATCATGCTTCCCAACCCCGCCATACGCGCGCTGATCCGCAGCGCGAAACTCGAACAGATTCCCTCGATGATCGAGATCGGCCGCGGCGAGGGGATGATGACTATGAACCAGTCGCTCTACCGGCTCATGCGGCGCGGCGTCATTACGATGGATATGGCCTTCAAGCGCACGTCGAACCCGGAAGGGCTGCAAAAACTCGTGGACAAGGGGATGTGATTCTCCGTTTGCGCGGAATTTCTCAGAGGCTTGCCGCCCCGTTGCGGGGCTTATACGCCGTCTTGCGCCCGACCTATGACGGGCCCGTCGCTTGGCTGTGGTTCGTGGGAGGCGGCCGCATCCTGGTGCTGGCCGTCGTCGCCACCGGCGCGCACGCCATCGAGCGCGGCGTCCAATTCAGTCCGCTCCTGACCGCCATCTACGTCGGCGCGTTGATCAGCGCGGTCTGGTACCTGTTGTCCCTCTGGCATGAAGGTTCGGTATCCGCCACGCTGACCTGGACGCAGGTCCTGGTCGATTTCGCCGTGGTCGGCGCGACCATCGGATTCACTGGCGGTCACACGAGTCTTTTCACCTTCTTACTCGTCATTGTCATTCTCGAAGCGGGCGTGCTGCTGGGCCTGCCCCATGGCTTCGTATTCGCCACGCTGGCCGGTCTGTTCATGTTTGTACAGACGCTCCCCGCCACGGCGGGCCTTGCCAACCCCGTCTGGCACTGGTACAACTTCCTTATCCAGGGCATCGCGTTCTATTTCACGGCGTTCATCAGCGGCTACTGGCACCAGCGCGTCAGCCGCATGAAGGAATTCCAGCGCGACATCTTGGACAACATGAACAGCGGCTTTCTCCTGACCGACGAGAAGGGCGTCGTCACGGCAATTAACAAGTCGGCGTGCCGCATTCTGCATCTCATCGAGGGGGACGTAATCGGCCGGCATGTCGACGGCATCCTGCGTTCGGACACCGGCGCGGAATGCCCCGTAACCACGGCACTGCGGCTGGGCAAGGATTTCACCAGTTATGAGTTCTACGTCCGGACGCACGCAGACAGTTCGCTCCTGGTCGGGATCACGACCAACCGCATCCGCGACGCGCGCGGGCAGGTCACGGGGCTTATCGCGTCGTTTACGGATTTGACGGAAATGGCGCGTATGCGCCAGGAGCTGCAACAGCATGATCGCCTCGCGGTGGTCGGAGAACTGGCCGCCGGTCTGGCCCACGAGATTCGCAACCCCGTGGCGGCCATTCGCGGCGCCATGGACGAATTACGGCGCGCGACCGGCAACGAGGCGCTGGTGCGACGTCTGGCGAACATCGCTATCCGTGAGTCGGAGCATCTCAACGAGATTGTCACCGCTTTCCTGGATTTCGCGCGGGACCCGAGCCGTCGCCATGACGCCATCGAACTGGGACAACTCATCAGCGAAGTCCGCGACCAGATGCTGCTGAAATACCGCGACGCGTCGGAGCTGGCCGTGACCGTGAGCCTTCCGGACGCGCCCTGCTACGTGATGGGAGACGCAACGCAGATTCGCCAGGTGTTTGCCAATCTTGCCCAGAACGCCGTCGAGGCCATGGAGGAGTGCGGCGAACTACACATCACCTTGAATCCGACGCGCGGTCCGGTCGAGATCCGCTTCGACGACGAAGGACCCGGCATCGCGCCGGACAAGGTTGCACGAATCTTCGAGCCTTTCTATACTGAGAAAGAGCGGGGGGTCGGCATGGGACTCGCCATTTGCCATCGCATAGTCACCGTGCACGATGGCGCCATCCAGGCGGCGTCGCGTCCCGGGGGCGGCGCCTCCATTAGCGTGCGGTTGCCGACCGTGAACAAGGCCGAATTGTTGGAAAAAGGGAGCATGCCCGATGCCGGTACAACATCGCGTGCTGGTGGTTGACGACGAACTCGGCATGCGCGAAACGCTCGAGATCGTGTTGCAGAACGCGGGGTACGATGTGCATCTTGCCGCGACGCCCGAGGCCGCCCGCGCGCTGGTGGCGGAGGAGCATTTCGACGCCGTACTCACCGATCTTAACATGGGGAATGATCGCGAGGCGGGGCTGAAGTTGCTTTCGCACCTGCAGCAGGAAGCGCCGCACACGCCGGCCATCATGATGACCGCCTACGGGTCCGTAGAGACCGCCATCGAAGCCATGCGCCGCGGAGCGGCCGATTACATCCAGAAGCCGTTTAAAGACAACGACGAGATCCGCCTGCGTGTCAAGCAGGCTATCGCACGGCGCGTTCTCCAGCGCGAAAATGAAGCCTTGCGCCAGGAACAGGCGCGCCGCGGCAGCATCGAGAATATGATCGGGCAGAGTCCCGCCTTACTCGAAATGGTCGAGATGGTGCGCAAGGTCGCGACCCTGCCCAGCACCGTGGCCCTGCTCGGCGAAAGCGGGGCCGGCAAGGAACTCGTGGCGCGGGCGCTGCACCAGCTCAGCAACCGGGCGGATAAGCCCTTTGTCGCCATCAACTGCGGCGGCATCCCGGAGAGCCTGCTCGAAAGCGAACTCTTCGGGTACAAGCGCGGCGCGTTCACCGGCGCCACGGAGGACAAGGAGGGGTTGTTCGTGGCGGCCAACGGCGGCGCCGTCTTCCTCGACGAAATCGGCGAGATGCCGATCATGCTGCAGGCGAAACTCCTGCGCGTGCTCGACAACCAGACGATCACGCCCGTTGGCGGCGTCTCGGAAATCCGTGTCGACGTCCGCATCATCAGCGCGACCAACCGGGACCTCGAGGCCATGGTCGAGAAGGGCGCATTTCGCGGCGATCTCTACTATCGACTCAACGTCATTCCCATTCGCGTGCCGGCCTTGCGCGAGCGCCGGGACGACATTCCCCTCCTCGTGCGTCATTTTGTGCAGCGGCACGCGGTCAAGATCGGCAGGCCGGTGCTCCGCGTGAGCCCGGAGGCGCTGGACGCGTTGACGCGGTATTACTGGCCGGGGAACGTGCGCGAACTGGGCAACGTGCTCGAACGCGTGGTGGCCCTGTGCGGCAACGAACAGATCGAGGTGGAGGACCTACCCCGCGAGGTTCGCGAATACTTGCCCGTGGAAACGACCAGCGTCGCCTTGCCCCCGGAAGGCGCGAACCTTGAGGATCGCGTCGCGGAGCTCGAGACCGCCCTCATCAAGCAGGCCCTTGAGCGCGCGCGCTACTCCCAGAAGAAAGCGGCGGAACTCCTCGGCCTCACCCCGCGCTCGCTGCGCTACCGCTTGCAGAAATACGGCCTTGAAGCCGAATAAGCAGTTCTTCACCCAGTTCCCGGGTATGAACCAAATGACGCGCCGGGTCGTCCGTGATCGTTCGCGGGTTTTGGCGCGTTGCTTTGTTGACAGCGCGGGAAGGGTCTGCTAGAATCTCTTGATTGTTGAGCGGGAGTAACTCAGCGGTAGAGTGCAACCTTGCCAAGGTTGAGGTCGCGGGTTCAAATCCCGTCTCCCGCTCCATCTTCCCTTCCGGGGCCGTTAGCTCAGCCGGTAGAGCAGGTGACTCTTAATCACAAGGTCGCAGGTTCGACTCCTGCACGGCCCACCATCAGTAACTCATTTATTTGCAGTGAGTTATGGCCTGATAAAGCATACCCGTATATGCGTGGAGCATGGATTACTATACGTTACTATGCCCGATTCCTTCCTCGCCTTGAATTGCCTCAGTATAGTAACCCGTTCCCGCCTCCTTGGGCATCATCCTGGCAACATGCAACCATGACTCTCCCTCCCCACCAAATCACACGCAACCCGGATCAATCAGTCCAACAGTCCTGGGCAGTAACCGTCTTCCGTGCCTTGGCTTGGGCAGTAATAGTACCCGCCGATGTTGAAGAATTGAATCACCCGGAGCAGTTCGGACAGGCTAATGCGCCAATCGAAGTTTACGTCCGTACTATGGCGTAGACATCCCCGGTCTCCCGGACCTGGGGTAAAACCGTCCTCAGTACCCAATAGGCACGAGAACCCGTTCGAGTTATAGAACTGAATTAGCCGAAGTAGCTCGGATAGTCTTACGACGTAGTCCCCATCGATGTCGGCGCTCTGGCATTTCCCCGGCAAGGTCGCTCCAACAAGGTCTCGTTGCGTTAGAACGCTGTCGGCGCCACCGTTGAGGCTGTCAAACTGCTCGCGGCTGAGTTCAGGATTAACGGCTAGCGCTTCCTGGAAGGAAATACCGCCGCTGCCATCGGTGTCCGTGGCGGCGAAATTCGCCAGAAATTCCATTGCGGCCACAGTCAAATCCGACAGGGGCGGTTCGCCCTCACCTTCACCCTCGCCCTCACCTTCGCCTTCTCCTGCTTCGCCTCCAAGGCAAAAGGCGAGATCAAAGGAAAGGGCCGTGCATGCGTCGCCGTCACAGACCCAGGATTGGTTGTTGCCCAGATTAGAGGAGAGCCACATGAGCGCACAATCAGGATCGCCCGTGCCCTGGATACGGATGTGTCCTTCAAGCAAGACCACGGCGGAGGATAGTGTCGCCGTGTAGCGGCGCAGGCTGAACGACCCGTAGGTTCCGGCAGTCTGATCGACAGTGGCCGTAACAGTCTCGCTATAGACTACCGTCTCAGAAAGAGTGCCAAAGCCATCGATGAAGGTTACAGCGAACTGGTCACTAATACGATCGCAGGGCGTGGTGACCATAGGACCGGCGTCTACTTCGAAGCCCCACCAGCGCACCGTGTCAATGGAGCCGCTCACGCCCGAGAAGTCCTCGACGGCAGCAGTAGCGGGAGGTTCGGTGCTGACAATACCATCCCAATCCTCCCAGGGCGCTTGTGGGGTCTGACTGAAAAGCGAGTCCTCCATACACATCAGGTTGTCTGCGCGTTCGACACGCAAGTCCCCGTGTCCCGTGGCCCCGTTATATCCCGACACGCGGAGTAGGTATGTCGCGTCGGCTTCGACATTGAACAGGATTCGGGATCCGAGCGCGCAATAGTCATCGTTGCAGACGAGTTCGCTGCCGCTGCAGCCGTCGAAAACCGTCAGGGTGCTGTCATAGTTAACATCGTTACACAGCGTTGCGCTCACTTCGCCGGTCACGCTTGGAGTATAGGTATACCATACGTCGTAGGCTGGGCCGGTGTCACAACTCGAACTGGCGTCCTGTGTTGCTCCGTAGGTTCTGACTATGACGGTAGTGTCCTCACTGATCGGCTCGGCATTGGCGCAGTCATCATTCGGCGGTGGATCGACCTCCGGGTCGGCCGGGACCGGAACACTGAATTGAGACGTATTGCCTAATCCGTCCGTGGCGGTGGCGGTGACGTTCAGTCCAACATAGGGGCTGAGACCCAAGTTGAACGAGAATACCCCCCCGAGCGCGGTCGTGGTTGAACCGACATAGATCTCTCCCTGGCCGGCGGTATCGACGAAGAATTCGAGCGTGGAGAACTCCGGCGCCATGCCTTGGATGAGGAAGGTCCCTCCAGTGTTTTCGACGCTGACTGACGGGTCTGCAATGTCTCCGTTCGCGCCGGGGCTGATCGAAATACCCTTTAAGCCATTGTCGTGAATGGAGTTATGGGAGATTCGATTGCCCGAGCCGGCCTGGACGGATACGCCGTTATAATAGTTGTAGGCGATGATGTTGCCATCGCCTTCGCCGCCGCCCACCAGATTGTTCGATGCGCCATTGCGCACCAGGATACCCCCTCCGGTGTTGTGCCTGGGAGAGTAGTTCACGGTGCCGATCTCGCAGTTGCGAATGGTATTCCCTGTGGCCCGGATGCCGTCCAGCACAATGGCGTCACCGGGAAAATTGATGATTGAAAGCCCGTCCACCACGTTCTGGGCAGACGTGATACAGAGCCCGTCCCCTGCGCCATGGAGCAGGCGCCCGTCAATGACGATGCCTCCTCCCCCAAGGATGGTAGTGCCGCCACTGAGGTCTTCCAAGTGCGGCAGGGGCGTAGAGGGCGAGATCGTGCCTGAAAACGAGAAATCGATGGTGTCGGCTCCCGGCGTGTTGTTGGCGGCAAGGATTGTCTCACTCAGCGATATGTGCCCATCCACTCCCGGTGACCAGATGAGGTCGGTGATTGAACTGCAATCCCCATTCACTGCATTGCCGATAGTGTTGACGGTGACGGCGTGTGTCACTGGAATGGGAAGAGCCGTAAGGTTTATCGTGTACTCTTCAATCTGCTCGTTGTTGTCAGACTCCTCGACCATGATGTGGTAGGTGCCCGCGTCCAGGGAGTCTTTTTTCAGGCGCTCGATGTAGGAGTAGTTGCCTTCGCCGCTATCGTCGTCGGACGCGATCATATAGCCACCACCACTTGTGAACAGATACAGCTTCGTGTCGCCGCCGGGCGGGCCGGCGGTCTCGATGGTGACTTGGGCCCTCTCCCAGAGTTCAAAGTACAGGTAGTCTCTTTCGTACAGAGGGCATAATCTATGGGTTTGTATCCCGCCGGAGACGATTTCTTGGGCCTCAGCATAGGTGTTGTCTGGTTCATAGATGTCTGGAGCACAGGCCACCTTGATGGTGTCCACGAGCCGGGTGGCATCGTTCTGCCAAACGCCATCGGAGCCGTATCCGTTCGTAGTGACCACCCCCCCAACGAAGTAGTCCCCGGATTTCAGATTCTCCGGGATGGTGAGATTCTCGAAGTCGTACACCCCGTAACTCTCGGCGGAGAACGTGCCCCAGGAGAAATCGCCGAGGAAGGCGTCGTTGGTCCCGATGAACGCATTGCTGGACAGGTAAAGCCGGACGTGGACATTTGCCGCGTTGGAAAAGCCGGTGTTTTCGACCAGCATATTGTATATGGACAGCGTTTCGCCCGCGGTGAAAGCCGAGCCGCTGAGCGTGGCATTGGCCCAGCGCATACCGTCCGAGTACTTGCTGTGCACACCCACGTCGTTTAGCGCCGTGATAGACACCTGGTCATTGTATCCTCTTCGGATCAAATAGGCATCAGGAGCATGAATGACATTCAGGTCTTGGAATACGTTTCGGTTGTAGGCGTGCATGACCGTCGGCACGGCGTATTCGTAGGTCTCATCGACGCACATCAGGCCCCAGGAATGGCCAAGTTCATGAAGCAGCACTGAAGGATAGTAGACTAGGCCCGTGCCCACTGCCGCGTCGATGTCGGTAGTCCACGTGCGGGCGGGATTGAAGACAATATCGGATTCCGTCAGCTCGCAGCATTCGCACAACCACTCAATCTTGCAGAGGGCCAAGTTACCCCCCCAATGGGTATCCCACACGTTGTACAACGAACTGTCACTGGGAAAACCTCCGAATTCGTTTACACCGTTGTGTCCCCACGAGCCATCGGTGGGGATCCATTCATAGATGGGCATATAGACGTTGTAGATCGCCATGGCGTCGCTGTTGGGCGTGAAGGTCCACGAGCCCTTAGACGTTTGTTCCATGACAAGGGGTAGTTCCTGATAGCCGCACTGCTCCAAGGTCTGGGCGGCCTGCCCCGATCCAGCCGAGATGAGGGCTGCCATCATCACAAGGAGAACGCACCGTGTCATGGTTCAGCCCCTTTTTTCCCGTTCCAAAGCGGCTCGACCAGTTTGAGGAAAGCCTCCAAATCCAGAAGACTGGAAAGCGGCACTTGCTTGGTCGCCATGACTTCCGAAACGCGGGCCGTAGATCCCGGGGAGGGACTGTCCGGAGTTCGAGTCGGCGCCACGAGATAGCGGAGGTCCTCGAGCGGATCGAATGCGTAGGCTGCGCGTCCGGAGACGATAGACTCGATTGGGCTGGATAGTCGCAGTTCGCCGTGGCTGTCGAGCCCCATGATGCCGCGCCGTCCGTAAGCGAGTGGATACTCCTGTCCCGTCTCTTCATCAAACTCGATGCGGAAGAGGCCTTGCGGGCCGCCCGTCAGCGGATTCGCCACGAAAGGGTCGTCGTAAGCCACGCAAAGCAGGAAACGTTCGCCGGCTTTGAACGTGGGAACCCCAGAAACCACTACGCGCCGTTCCTGCCATTCTCCACCGGCGAAGCTGAGGGTGACGCCGTCCGCGCTGCCCAAGGCGAAGGACGCTTCCTTGTGTATCAGTTCGACGTCCGTGAAATACACATCTGTGAAGACCATCTTACCCGTGGGACTTAAGCGCGGGGCTGTTTCTTTCACCGTGCCGATGAACACGAGCTTCGAAGATTGGATAACCTCCGGGAAGCTCATGTGCATGGCGAGCCCATGGGCGGCGCCTCCGATCAAAATGAGTATTCCGGGGAAAAGCGCTTGCCGCAATTTGTTCATAAGGCTTCTCCTTGCGGCACCGCGCCTGCGGTTTGCATCCAGCCGTTTTCGGCATTCTGCGGTCAACGCAAGGATGACCGGACGCGCTGTGCCGATGGCGGTCAGTGAAAAATGGCTTTTCCGCAACAGAAACTAACCACGCCGTCCAGCATACTACCCCCGGGCCGCGCGCCCCGAACCTCCTCCGCCAGCGATTTCCTTCTACCATAACTGGCTGGATATGTCAATCCCGCATTTCGCACTTTCGCACCAACCGGCCGACGGCGGAAGATGGCCTTCACCGGGCCCTTACAAATAGAAGAACGGCCCACCAACTGTCCTTCCCACCTTCCCCCGGCCACTCCAACCGCAGCTCTCCGCCCTCTGCCCCCATTTTCGTCGGAGAACACCCGCCGGGACGCTGTGCGACTCTGACACCAGACCCAAGATTCCCCCCAACGAATTCTGGGTGGGGTGGTGTAAGTCGTCGACGGGCAATAGGTTGGCGGGCCTTAGAAGTGTGCGGCGTAATCTCTTGGCGATGTGTTGATTAGGCCAAACGGGCAATCGTACTTGGGCAGCGGGTGAGTCCACCGGCTCGTCGTCGTTCGTCGCCTGGGCGTCGCGTCTTGCTCATTGCCAAGTGATAGTCCGTAATGCGGACCGCTCTCGCGTTGTTGTCGCGCCACCGGAACACGACGCGCCATGGATCATGATTGAGGACGTTACGGAGACCGCGGATAGCGCCTTTCAATGCTTGCCGCCGGTTCGGCGCGCCGTCGTCTTCCGCGAATCTGGGCAAGTGACCAACACGATTCCCGCGTCTTCTCCGACCGAGTTCCCGCTGCGCGCGTCGGCCAGGAGGGACTTGAGGTCGTTCATCAACAGGCCAGCAAACACGACACGCTGGCGCTCGCCCATGCATAACTCGGCGGGAATATGCGGGGCGCGGTCCGCTGGCCGAGGTTCGCACTGTGCCCCGCGCAGCCGACCCGCTCACTTTGTCTCGATTGCGACAGACGCTATGTCAGGACTTCCGTGAAGTCGTCTGTGACGACGTCGCGCGTGTCTGAAGCGCTCTAGGGCGCACGCGCAACGCGCCCAGCGCCGCAAGCGTGCTGGCCATGACCGCCAGTAGACCCGATGTGGCGATGGGCAATTGCTCGACCACTTCGAGTTTCGCCGTGCGCGACAACGCCACGGCGAAGCTATCGGTCACCTCGACTGCGTAGAGACCGGCGTCGCTGTAGTCCACCGCCTCGAAAACCAGGGTATTGCTGTTGGAGCCCGAGAGTCCGGGCCCGTCCGACAAGGGAAGCAGCGCTTTGCCGGCGTCCTCCTTCAGCCATTGGTAGTCGATGAACCCGATGGCGCCCGTAATCTCGACGGACCAGATAAAGGGGTCGCCCTCCTCGACGACGGCATCGGACAAGTTCTTTATGAACCGCAGGCCGACGATCACCGAGACCGGCTGCGAAGTGGCGCTGCCAATCACGTTCGTGACCGTCACCTTGTATTGGCCGGCATCCGACGGTTGGGTTCCCACGATATTCAATGTCGGCCCGTTGCTCCCCGAGATGCGGGCATCGTCGGCGAGCGGCTGATCATCCTTGTACCACTGGTAGCTGAACGGCGTATCGCCGCCCGCCATGACGACCGTCAACGCCAGATAACCGCTCACCGGCACATTGCCGTCGGCGGGAGACATGACGATGCCGCCGATGACCGGCGCGTCGCCGATGCGCAAGACGGCCGGATTGGACTCGGCGGTATTCTGGCCGACCACGGCAATGGTGTAGTTGCCCTCGTCGGACTTCTGCACATTGGTTATCGTAAGCGTGGTGGTGCTGGAACCGGAGATGCGCCCGCCGTCGCTGAGCCCCGCGCCGTCTTTGCGCCACCGGAACAGCAGCGGGGGCGTGCCCGCCACCTCGACCGAGAATTGTACCGTCACCCCGGGGGGCACGGTTTGCGACTGCGGGTCCGTAATGATGATCGGGTCGCCCACGCGCAGTCGGGCCGCCTGGGACCGCAGCGTGCCGTCCGCGCCGGTCACTTCGCAGAAGTACAGGCCTTCGTCGGCGTTTTGGGCGTCCAGAATCTGAAGCGTGTGTGTGGCGCTCCCGACGATCTTGCCCGGCGCATCGGCAAGTGGCGTGCTTGGCGACTTGAACCACTGGTAGACAAGCGTTCCACTGCCCACAGCCTCGAGCGTGAAGGCGGCCGTCTGGCCTGGGGCCAGCGCTTGGCCGAGAGGCTGGCCGATAATGGCCGGGTCAAGGACCGTAAGCCGCGCCGCTTGCGACGTGGCGGTGCCTTCCGCGTTCGCGACGGTACAGCGGTAGAGCCCCTCCTTCGCGTTGTCGGCGTTGTTGACTGTCAGGGTACGGGTGTTGACGCCGGAGTACTCCGCCGACTCAGTCAAGGGCACGCCGTCCTTGCGCCATTCGTAAGTTAACGTCTCAAGCGCCACCACCACCACCACGGAGAAGACAGCGTCGTCGCCATAGTGGACGGTCTGGTCCACCGGCTGTTCGAGGAACGCGGGCGGACCGCCGGTCCCGATCACTTGGACGGTGCGGGTGACCTGCGGCGCGGCGTTGCCGCTCGAGTCCTGGGCATCGTAAGTAATCGTGTAAGTCCCGGGAACCGCCGTATTCACCAGGTCGCCGCCGGTGACAACCGCCACGCCGGCGTCGCAACCATCCACCGCCGTCGCCCTGGGGTCGGTGAAAGACGTTCCCCTGAAGATGATGACGGTGGCCGCGCCATTAAGCGTCAGCAACGGCGGCGTGGTGTCCCTGACCTCGACTTGCCGCGTAATCGGCGTGGCCGCGTTGCCGGCGGCGTCGAGGACATAGTACGTGACGGTATAGAAGCCAAGTCCCGAATCGGCGGACACCGGATTGTCCACGGTGATTTCGCCGGTCAGGTCGCCGCCGCAGGAATCGTTAGCGATCGCGCCAGCATCCGTGTAAGGCTGTCCGCACTCGGTGACGACGGCGGGACTGCCTAATAGGACAAGCACCGGCGGGGTCGTATCCACGACCTCGACCGTGCGTGTGATCTGCGCCGCCGCGTTGCCGGTGGCGTCGCTTACGTCGTAAAGAACGAGATACGTGCCGGGCGGTGAATTCCTGTTCACCGGGCTCGTCACGGTGACGGGCGTGGCGAGCACACCTTCGCAGTCGTCCTCGGCGACCGCGCCGAGGTCCACGTAGTCGGTGCTGCATTCGTGCTGCGCCGTATCGCCGCCGATCAACGAAATGACCGGGGGCGTCGTATCGACTACCTCCACTGTACGGGAAACGACCACCGTCGTGTCATTGCTGTCCGTTACCTCGTAGGACACCGTATATGAACCCGGGGTGGCGGTATCAACGGATTCCACTCCGGTCGTAATGATGTCGTCCGTGAGATCGCCGTCGGGGACGTCGAACGCCGTGGCGCCGGCATCCGTGTAGACACCGGTGCATTCGACCGTCGCCGGATTGTCGCCGAGAATCGTGATCTCGGGCGGCGGATTCTCGACAACGTTTACCGTGCGCACGACCTCATCAGCCGCATTGCCGCTCTCGTCCGTGTAGTTGTATCGCACCTCGTAACTGGCGCCGAGAACGCTGGTATCCACCGTACCGGTAATATCCGTGACCGTATTGCCCGGCCCGTCGCAGTTGTCGTTCGCCACGGCGCCCGGCTCGTTGTACGGCTGTCCCTGCATCACCGCCATGGGATTCGCGCCGTTCAGCACAATGACCGGTTTCACGTTGTCCTCGACCGTGACATCGGCCGGGCACGTGGCGGTATTCGGGGGATTTGCGCCGTCCGTGACCTGGAGGGTCACGCTTACGGGCGCGCCGCGGTCGCCGCAGCCGAACACAAGCTGCTGTGCATAGGCAGAGTCCGGATCAGCCGAGCGCTTGATAAGCAGGGAAGCGAGCGGCCCGCAGGCATCGTTGCTGCCATCATCGACGTCCGCCGCGGCCAGCGTGGCGTTCCCCAACGCATCGAGTTGAAGCGTTACGTTCGTGCAAATCGCCACGGGCGGTATGTCGTCATATACCCGCACGGAGGTAAAGGCGCTATGGTTGTTGCCCGACTCGTCGAATACCGTCAGTTTCGCGGGTAGGGTTGCGCCCACGTCGCCGCAGGTGTAGGTCACCGAATCCTGGTCGTCGATTTTCCAATCGAAAACCGCGCAGTTATCGCTGCTATTGAGGTCGAGGTCCTGCCCCGTCAAGGTCGGACTCGACAGATAGACCGAAATGGGCCCCGCCCGCGGCACGGCTTGGGGAGGAATGGCATCGCGAACGATAGCATTAGCCGTCGTGGTATTCGCGGCCGGATTGCCTGCGGTGTCCGTCACGGTGAACGTCACGGCAATGGCTTGATTCAAGTCGGTGCAGTCGAAGTCGATAACAGGTCCGGCGGTCGCGTGGGTCGCCGCCCAGTCAATGCCGTTGGCATCCGCGGCGCCGGCGCCCATCGCCGCGATATGAGCAGGTGTAAGCGTCGCGGTCCCGTTCGCGTTCAGATACACCTCGACGTCCGTTCCCGGGTCCGGGGCCGTCGGCGGGGTTCCGTCGACCGTGACCGTGAAACTGCCGGGCATGCTCCAGTTACCCGCCGCATCCCGTTCCTGCACGTAAAGTGTGTGTGGTCCGTCCGCCAACGGCGCGGGTGGAGTGTATTGGGTAACGGCCACGTTTTCCGCGATCCAGACGCCCTCCGTCCAACCGTAGCGGTATTGGCCGTTGCCGCCGCCGCCCGTCGACCAGTTCCACGTGGGCGTGGTGTCGTTCGTGAAGGCCAATACGCTGGTTACGCTCGGCGCATTCGGGGGCACGGTGTCATAGGTTCGTGAAATGGTGTTGGACGCCTGCGGATTGAGATTCCCGGCGGCATCGGTGAACGTATACGCGCTAGCGTAACACGAAACCGCGCCTTGCGCCGTGGGATTGAGCGTAAAGGAGTAGCTTGTCCCGCTCCCCGAGAACCCGACCACGGTGGCGTTTGTCGCCGCAATATCCGCTTCTGTGAAATCGCTGCTGGACAGATTTAGTGTCACGGCGACGGGGATGGCGGCGTTGGTCGGATTCGGCGCGCCGGAACTCAGCGTCGCGCTGGGCGGCGGCGTGGGCGAGAGCAGAATCTGGTCCAGATAGATCGTTCCGTTCACGGTGGGATTGCTCGGCAAATCGTTCCGCAATTGGGTGATCGTCGTAGCGGCCAACCAGTTGGCGTTCGCGTCCAAGCTTACCCAATAGTCCCGGTAGGTGGTGTCGTTTGGGATAACGTCGTAACTTACGGAGCGCGGCTCGGAGAAGCCGCCGAGGTCCGTGGCGAAGAACATCTGCCCCCGGGTGGCGTTGGTCGCGTTACGCGCGCGGACCTTAAGCCAGGAAAACTGGTCGCGCGGAAGCGACAGTGCCTGCGAGGGCCAGTACGGGTCCGGGTTCGGAGGTCCCGGCACAGGGAAATTGGTCGCATATTGCAGGATGCCCGCGGCAACGTTCCACGTTCCGATATGCGCGTTCGGCGTCCATCCCTCGCGATAGCCCGGCGTGTCAAACTGCCAATTCGGGCGCGCGAAGTTCGCATGGATTGCTTGGTTGGCGGTGACGTTCGTAAACGTGTACGAGGTGACTGGATCCGCCAAGCGGCTCGAATTCACGAGGACATCAAAGACCCGGTAGCCCGCGCTGGGCGTGATGGAGAACGTGGCATTCGAGCCATTGACCACCAGGACGCTCCCGGACGGCCAGATCGATCCGTTCGCGCCCGCCGTCGCCGTTATGGTGCGCACCGAACTGACCAGGCCCACGTTCGCGATGCGCACGGACGTTAGATCGGCGGCGTGGTCGAAATGCAGGAGCAAGCCGTGGGGAATGCCGCTCCAGGCGCCGTTGTAGGGAGATGCCTGTGTCGCGCCCAAGTCGAAGACGTGGCGGTTCATGCCCTGGCCGCCCCGCAGGTTTGTGTAGCGACGCTGGCGGTTTTGCGCGGCG
Organism: Candidatus Hydrogenedentota bacterium; assembly: GCA_029556545.1. Classification (GTDB taxonomy): domain Bacteria; phylum Hydrogenedentota; class Hydrogenedentia; order Hydrogenedentales; family JAGMZX01; genus JAGMZX01. Next base: position 122,707 of record JAKQEQ010000042.1, on the reverse strand, counting down.
AAGTCCGCACCGTCTACGCGCCACTGCACGGTCATGGCGACGTTATCGCGCGGCGTACTGGTGACCGGCTCGACGTCGAGGTAGAGATACCGGTTCCCGGACTGTACCGCGAAGTCGATGTTCATGACGCCGAACGGGTTGGACCCCGTCCGGCTCAGCGTGGCCACGCCACCCGAAATACTCACGGTGCTTCCGGCGTAACTGCCGTGTTTCGGCGCGATCCAGGCGCCGGGTCCGGACATGCTGTTCCATAGGCGCGTGCCGCTGTCAATGGAACTGGCCGGGTATATGCCGATTCGGTCATACCGGTGTGTTCCGGAAGTGTCGGCGCTGGTCGCGGGGTCCACACGGAAGGTGGAGATGCTGCCGTACGCGCCGTTCCAGCTTGCGTTTGACGTGCCGGTGTGCATGTCCACAACGACGGTTTCGTAACCTACGTTTGGGTAGTAGCCCCAATTCTTCCAGACAAAACCCGTTCCGCCCGTGCCTGGGAAGCCGAATATCTGAGCCGTTTGCGGGAGATTGGATGAAAATCCGGCCACCTCGTGGCGCATATAGACATAGCGGTAACTAGCCGGGTCGAACGCCAGCGGGGCGACCGCGAAGTGCGGGTCCCCGCCCGTCACGGTGAATTGGAGCTTGCGATCATTGGTCACCTGCCAGTTCGCTAGTTGATTGGCCACGTACCAACCGGAGGGGTGAGCGACGCCGGCGGGCGTGATGTTGAAATCCCAGTCCGGGTGCGGGTAGTTCTCGATGGCCAGCCAGTGGATGTTGAAGGTGCCGGACGCGTGGCTGCCCAGGTCGAAACGCACTCGGCTGATGGTCCTTCCCGTCCACATGTTCGTCTTGCCCTGTTCCGCAATCGCTCGCGGAATATGCACTTGGTATAACTCCGTGCCCGGGTGGACCGTAAAACGGAAGGAATCCGCTTCGCGGATGCCGTTCCCGCTGTTGTAGAACAATTGAAACGGAGTAGCCGTGCCCGGCCCCGGCGAATAGGTGATGTACACTTTCAGCCAATTGTGATTCGACCCCGCAAGCCCTAAGTTGTCGGGCGAATACACGTGCGGGTCGCCGCAATTAATGGTTCCGTTCAATGAACCCCCGGACACCGACGCGCCGGTAACACAGTTCCACGAGCCCCACCCCTGGAAATTTCCCGCTGTGTCCCAGTTCCAAACTATGCCGTGGGCGGATGTCGCAGCGAGTACAGTGAGAGCCGCTAGTAGGAATAATTGCCGGGTGTGCATGACATGATCTCCCAAGCACTAGGTAGCCTGAACAGGAAGCGCGCCCACATACGCGCCACGTGCGGCACGCTCCCGCCTTCTTTACCCAAGCATAAGGTAGCACTCCCGCGCCCCGTTGTCAATCACTTACCGCCGGACTTTGCCCGGCCTCCCCGGGGCGAAGCGGGGAATCCAGGGCCAAGAAATGGGCAGGGACCGCTCCCGCCTCCTCCAACGGCTGGCAGTCGCCTTTTTTAACTTGACACTGTCGAATTATGGCGATATAATAGGCGTGGACGACAGGAAAGCGGAAGGCATCATGGACACAACGCTGACCAAGGAAATGAAGCTCGGAGCCCTCGCCGCCGCAGCCGGGGTCTCGCCGCGGACGGTGCGCCTGTACATTGCGAAAGGGGTCCTGCCGGGCCCGGTGCGGGCGGGACGGGGCGCGGCGTACACGTTGGCACATTTGGAGCGCATTCGGCGCATCCAGGCGTGGCAGGCGCAAGGCGCGACGCTGGCGGAAATCCGGTTGCGGCTGGCGGAGGACGGCAAGGCGAAGCAGCCGCCGCAGCCTGTGCCTTGGTGGCGTTACGCGGTGACGCCGGACGTGGAGGTCATAGTCCGGGGCGACCTGGACGGCTGGCGCCTGAAGCGCGTCCTGCGCGGTATTGCCGTGTTTGCGGAACACCTGGACGAGGAACAGGAAAGGGACACAGGGCATGAGAACACAGACAACAACACTTGAGAACACCGCGTTCACGGTATGCGGCGCGGAGGATGGACGAGAGGCGCGGCTCGCGATGCAGGAGTTGTGGCTGAGCGGCACGGCGCTGCCCGTGGGGGCGCATCTGGTCGTGCGGCACGGCTTCCGCTCGGGCGAGGACCATCCGATCGAGGTGGTGTATGCGTTCATGCTCCCGCGCGACGCCACGCTGAAGCGGTTTCGCGTGGTGGGCGCCGGGTTTGACGTGCATTCGGAACTGCAATCCGTTGCGGACGCGCAGCGGGCCTATGAGGCCGGCCTCGAGGCGGGGCATCTCGCGACGCTGGCGCGCACGTACCGCGACGGCGTCGTGAACCTCACGGTGGGCAACCTGAAGCCGGGCGAAGACGTGCAGGTGTTGATCGAACTGCTGGCGGGCGTCGAGGCGCGCGACGACGGCCTGCGGTTCCGGTTCCCCTTCACGCTTGCGCCCGCCTACCACGCCCAGGCGCGCGCCGTCGCAAGCGACGATGCCACCGGGGAACTCGAACTGCCGGCGGCCTTGTTTGACGACGTGGTCCTGCCGGAATGGAAACAGGACGCCTCCTCGCTGCACCGCGTGGGTTTCGACTTGGACGTGCGGCTGGGAGGCGCGCCGGTCGAAGTGAGTTCGCCCTCGCACGCTATCCGCTGCCTGAACCGCGCCGAGGGCGCGCGCGTGCGCCTTGCGACGGAAGGCGACCTGCCCAATCGCGATCTGGTGATCGAAGCCCGGCGTGAAACGCCCAGCATCATCTCCTTTGCGGGCAAGGACCTGCGCGATTCCGGCCGCTTTGCCGTGCTGGTTCCGTCCACCGTCTTCGGCGCGCCCGTCGAGGCGGCGCGGCGCGTGGTCTTCGTGCTGGACCGATCCGGGTCCATGGGGGGCGAACCCATGCGGCAGGCGCGCAACGCCGTGAGGGCCTGTCTCGGCGCGCTGGCGGAGACGGACACTTTCGGCATCGTCGCGTTTGACTCGGAGACCGAGCGGTTCTCGCCATCGCTGGTCACTGGGACTTCGGGCCATCGCGACGCCGCGGCGCGTTTCCTGGAAACGGTGGACGCGCGCGGCGGCACCGAACTGGTCCGGGGGCTCGAAGCCGCGCTGCGGCTGCTCGGCAAGGAGGGCGGCGACCTGTTTCTCGTTACAGACGGCCAGGTCTTCGGAACCGAGGACATTGTGGCGCGGGTGAAGCAGTGCAACGCGCGGCTACACTGTCTCGGGATTGGCAGCGCGAGTCAGGACCGGTTCCTCGCACTGCTCGCGCGGCAGACCTCCGGCGTGAGCCGGTTCGCCACCCCGCGCGAACGCGTGGACTTGGAAACGCTGCGCCTGTTCTCCGCGGTCACCGAGCCGGTCGCGAGACGCCTGCGCTGCACGTTCGAGGGCATGGAGGATGCCGCGATCGCGCCGCAGCCCGCCGACGTCGTCTTCCAGGGCGGGCCGCTGCTGCTGTTCGGGTCCTGCCGGGCGGACGCGCCGGGCGCGCTGATCCTCGCGTGGGACCACGCGGGCGAGGCCAGGACACATCGGGTTTCCATTGAGCCGAGCGGCAACGGCATGGGCGAGACCCTGCGGCAATTGCAGGGCGCGCGGTTGATTACCGACGCGGAAAGCGCGCTGGCCGTGATTTCCGAGGAAGACAGCGCGACGCTCGAACGACTCAGCCGCGAATACGAACTGAGCAGCCGCGCCATGGCGCTCGTCGCCGTCGTCGCGCGCGCGGGCGACGCCGCCGGCGAAACGCCCGAGACGCGCGTCGTACCAGTGGGCATGCCGGAAGGCGTGCAGTTCGAGTCCTACTTCTCCGATTTGGGATCGTCATGGGTGGACCTATGTGAATGCTCGCGAGAGGATGTCGCCGACTTTCCCATTCCCCAGTTCGTTCGTTCGCCGCGCGGGCGCGGTCTTCGCCTCAAACAGGACATGGTCGTCCGTCAGAGCGACGTGATGTTTTCCGATGTGAGCGTGCCGGTGCGTCGCCAGGATTCGCCGGACCGCATGATCGGCCTGGTCGCGCACGCGGCCATGCTCGAAGCGGACGGCGGCTTGCCGGGCGACACGATCGCGGCGCGCGTGGCCGCGTCCGTGGCGCTGCTGCTGGCGTTCGTCGCCAACGGCAGCAGCGAACAGCAAGGACCGTTTGCGGCACACGTGCGGCGGCTGCTCGAATTCCTGTGTCAAGTGGACACGAAGGAACTGGGCGAAAACGAAACGAGGATTCTTGAGGCCGTCCTGCGTCAACCCGAAGCGGCGGCCGCCCACGCCGCGGACTGGCTGCAACTTGCCTCCCGCGTCCGTGAAAACGCCGCCTTCGCGCATGCGGTCTGGCACGCATTGCGGTCGTTGGCCCCGTAGTTCAAGCGCATACCCTGTGCTGCGCGGGACGTGTATCCGCTCCGTCGATCCTATTACACGACGCGATCGGGTGTGTACCGGTCGCGTCTGAGAATCGCCTGGTGTGGCGGATCGCCGCCAACCTGTTCAGTGAGGACGAATGCCATGAGCAACAGCTTCCTTCAATTACTCGCGGAAACCGAGCGGAAGAGGTGGTGTGTGACGAGGTTCTGCGGTTGTTACCTCACGGAGTACCGTTCGGCTATCGCGCTTATCAACGATCTTCAATCAGCCCTCGAAACGGTCGATTTATCCGAACTCACGTCCTATGACCAGTGGCGCGTCCGTGAAATAGAAGGTCTCTACGAACCGCCCGTTCCCCCGCTGCCCCTGTGGTGTTGCGCACTGCGAATTACGTCTATCTTGCGCGGAATTACGCTGGATTGGGGACCCATATTCTCGGCTTGGCTTCCCTATGCCAGACAACACGTTTGGTTCCTGGACCTGGTGTTCTTCTATCTCGTCGCCCGCGTCCCATGCGACCCCGAAGTCTACAATAGCTGGCTGACTACGTGCGTTGATGTCGCGCGCCAGACGAGAAATACCTCGCTGCTCGAAACGCTCGTACGCGTCCTTCGCGCCGACATCAGGAAGTATGGCGACCTCCTGGAGTATGCGGTTGCGCAGGCTGGCGATCCGATGCTCAGAAACGCCTTGGCCGTAGCCGGATTCCTCCCTTGGGACGTCGTCTTCCATCGCGAACGAAAGCGAACGATTGCAGGGCATCGACTCTTCGGGGCAATACGGCAAGACGATGTGGAAGCGGTGCGCACGCTTGTCGCGAAAGGCGCAACACAAACGGTCACGGACGAGCAAGGGAGAACACCGCTGGCCTATGCCCGGGCGCTTCAACGGGAGGAACTCGTGCCCATTCTCGAATCCGCGTACGCGCGGCAAGCCGCGGCGCGCAACCCAGACTGAAGGTGCCGCGCGGATTGGCCCGGCGGCCTCGCGCTGCCACGATGCCGACGGAGGTGAATCTATGTCACAAGAGGCGTCCGAAAGGTTACGGACTCGCGTCCAACGGCGTGAGTTCGATCCGCCGGAAGAAGATTTCCGCGCCTTCGGACTGCACCTGGATGCGCCCTTGCCGCGGGCGACAGTCCACCGCGCGGTTTACCTCGACCCCGTTGAGCCGCACCGTGATGGCACCGCCGCGCGCGATGCATTCGAGCAGGTTCCACTCGCCCACGGGCTTCTCCACGTCGCGAGCGCCGCGGAAGCCCTTCTCGTCGCGCCAGCCGGCGTCGCGTCCCCACCAGTTGATGCGGCCGCTATGCACCGTGACCGGCGCGCCGTCCGGCTGGTACACATGCGACTGCCCCTGCATCTCCGGTGCGACCGGGCAAGTGACGGCGTAGTCCTCCGATCCGTCCCCCACCACGATGAAGTCGCCGGTGCCCCCCTCGATAATCTGGCACTCGATCGCGTGCATCCACACGCCGCCGTAGGCGCCGTCAGCACCCACCGAATGCAGCAGCACGCCGGAGTCGCGGGCGCGGTCCGCGCGCGGCGCATGGGCCGCCTCGCCCCAGCGGAATTCGACGGCAAGGTGGTAATCCGCGTATTCCTCGACCGTGGTGATGCATCCCCACTCCTCGCCCGAGATACGCAGCACACCGTCGGTTACCGTGAACACTTTTTTCGGGTCATTGTCTCGCCCCCGGTCCCGCAGGAAGGTATACCAGCCGGTCAGGTCTTCCCCGTTGAAGAGGGGGATGGGCGCCGGCGCGGCGAAGACAGTACTCGCAACAGCACAAATGACAAATGATCCGGTCATAGGACATTTCACTCCCAGCGAGAACGAAGTGCCAGAATACCACATGATGCGTCTCGTTGGGGAAAAGCCCTTCTTACGGGGATGGCGGAGGGTGGGGGACTCGAACCCCCAAGCCCGAAGGCGCCGGTTTTCAAGACCGTCCCATTTTCTTGTGGTTATTGGACTTACGAGACGCCTGTACAAAATTTGGACGAATTATCCTTCGGGATCGGGGGTAAGGGACCAATAACGGGCGGCTGCGGCGGGGGTGACGAGGGCCCGGTAATGGCGATAGAGGAGGTCGGGGTTGCGGTGGCCGAGTTCGTGGGCGGTGAGGGCGGCATCCCGGTGGTGGGCCAAGTGGTAGGAGGCGAAGCTGTGACGGAGCGCATCGTGAGGCCACGGGTCGGCGTCGGCGTCCGCGCGCAGTTGCCTGAATCGCGCGCGGAAGTTCACGGGGCGTACGGCGGTTTCGTCAAAGCCGCGGTAGCGGTTGAGCCACGCGGCCAAATTGGGGGCAATGGTAACATAGCGGTGGCGTCGTGTCTTGGCTATAGCACCGGTGACGTGTATTTCCGTTGGCCCACATTCGCGCCATGTCAAGCGGTCGAGTTCCGCGGGACGGATGCCGGCGAAAAGACCAATGGCAAGGTACGGGATACAGTCCGGATCGCGGGTTTCGGCAGCGCGGAGCAGGGCTTTGGTCTGGTCCACGGTGAGTATGCCCGGCTGCGTATCATCTATATGGACAGTGGCGATGGCGGCGACAGGGTTTGTCTCGCGGTAGCCGGAGAGCACCGCGAATCGGAAGAGATCATGGAGCATGGCGCGATAGTGGTTTCTGGTGCGACCGTAGAGGCCACGGGCGTCGAGCCAAGCGCGCAGTTCGTCGGGTGTGACGGCTGCCACTGGCCGCGCGCCCAGGGCAGTCTGCAACAGACGTAGGCGTTGTGTGAGTATGGTGAGGGTCTTTTCGCGGAGACGTCGTTTGTGTTTCTCGTCCAGGTGGCGTTGGATGACGGTCTCTATGGTGAGACCGGGGTCTCCGCGGTGGTGGGCTTGGTAGAAGCGTGCGGCGTCGGCGAGCGTAACGCCTTCGGGAAGGATGTCTCGGGCGATGCGGGCGTCTCGAAGGTCCCAGGGGTCGAGGGGCCGGGTGCGCTTGGCGAGTTCGATCTGGACACCGTCTATCCATGCGCGGGCGTCGTCCACGTTCTTGCAGGTCTTCTTGTGGCGTTTGTATGCGTAATTGACCTCCGCAATGAAGCTGCCGTGGCGAGTTGGGCGGATGTAACCCCCGTTATAGCGGCTCGTTTTCATGATACGGTCCGATCAGATGGAGTCTTGGCGCACATGCGCCTGTCACAAGATGTTCGGCTATCGGCCTGTCGCGGTGTCTTGGCCATTGCTTCTCGAAAGACGATCGCGCTTGAGCAGTGATTCGGAAGTCTGCGTTCGCAATCCAACATCGGCATCATTCAATTGCTCGTTGCCCTGGTTGCCGTCAAGCCTTGACCATGTTATGACCCTTGCGCATGATACATCGTGGAATTGACGGAAGTCGATAGGCAAGAGCTGGAAGCTCGTATTACCGAGAACGGCTATGCAGGTTGGTTCCATTCTTTCCTGTAGTCAAAGCTTCTTTTCGGGGCTCTGCAATGGTCCCGATCTGGCCCCGAGGGACATATGCAAGCTGAAAACTGTCGTCAGTACAAAGTATCGGCTTCCCAGACCGTCTTGTGCCACAACAGCCAGTCCAGGATAATCAGGGGCAGATATGCCATGCCCAGACGGCTGACGGCGATGCGGGTTCTGCCGGTGGGGGCGCGATACGGATACACGAGGTAGCGGGGGCACCACTCCTCGCGCCAGTCGGCGCCGCCGTGATTGTTGAAGACATACTCCCCGGACAGGCTCATCACGGCATAGCTTGCCATATACAGGAGCAGCAGGCACAGCAGCAACCGTGACCACCAGCGTCGGGGAAGCGGGAAGCATCCCGATTGTGGTTCTCTGGCTGCGGTTTCCAGATCGGTCGGCATCGGTGCGCTTCCTTCCCTTGAATATGCCAGCGCCAAGTTCTTGAGTCCGCCCGCCTTCCACGATAGAAACGCGGATTCCAACCCGCGAAGCATTCATCACAGAAGCACGTACTCACAGTCAGCCCGCGAATGTCTTCTCCGCCCACTGGAGGACGCCTTGCAGGTCGCCTCGGCCCGTGCGGGCGATTTCCTCGCGGAGCACCTGCATGGCGCCACGCGCTTCGTGGATGGCCTGCTTGCGTTGCGGCGTATCGAGCAGGAGTTGCGCACGATAGACCTGTACCCACGCCAAATCGCCGCACAGTTCCGTGCGGCCCGCCGCCACCAGCCGCTCGCGGATCGCGATGCACCGGTCGTAAAGCCCGAGCGCCTCCCGGCCTTGACCCAGGGACCTAAGCGCCACGGCCTTGTTCAGGTACGCCGTGGCGAGTTCCGGCTCAAGTTCCGTCCGGCCCGCCGCCACCAGCCGCTCGCGGATTTCGATGCACCGGTCGTAAACCCCGAGCGCCTCCCGGCCCTGTCCCAGGGACTGCAGCGCCACGCCCTTGTTCAGGTAAGCACTTGCGAGGTCCGGCTCAAGTTCCGTCCGGCCCGCCGCCACCAGCCGCTCGTACAGCGCGATGCACCGGTCGTAAAGCCCGAGCGCCTCCCGGCCCGCGCCCAGGGACCTAAGCGCCACGGCCTTGTTCAGGTACGCCGTGGCGAGGTCCGGCTCGAGTTCCGTCCGGCCCGCCGCCACCAGCCGCTCGTACAAGGCGATGCACCGGTCGTAAACCCCGAGCGCCTCCCGGCCCGCGCCCAGGGACCACAGCGCCACGCCCTTGTTCAGGTACGCCTTGGCGAGGTCCGGCTCGAGTTCCGTCCGGCCCGCCGCCACCAGCCACTCGCGGATCGCGATGCACCGGTCTTTACACGCCAGCGCTGCGCCTGAGTCGCCAAGGTTTTCATGAAGAAACGCCTTGTTCTGACACAGTACAGCGTAGTCCGCTTCGATCTCTGTGTGGCCCGCCGCCATCAGCCCCTCGTATAGGCGCGCCGCCTCCTCGTACGCCGCCAGGTCCGCTACTGACTGCGCCACGCGCGGCCCGGTCCGCTCCAGCATTAGGCTGTGCGCTTCCCGCGGGTTCCGGCCCGCCGCGCGCAGCGCCCGCTCGATCCAAGTCCGCGGGTCGGCCCACTGCACGCCCGTTGTCGTCCACCGGTCCGATTCGGTCCAGCCCTCTTTCGGCGGGCGCGGGAACCCCGGAAGGTCGCGGGTATACACCTGCCCCACACAGTCCGCATACACGTCCCGCAAGGCGTCCGCGGCTTCCAAAAGGGTTCCCCACCGTTCCCCCGGCTCTTGCCGGAAACACCCGCGCAATACTTCGGCCACGGCGGGGGGCATCGGCGGCAAACCCGGCCGCGCTGGACCCGCCTCCAGATACCGGTCCAGGACAGCGTTTGCTTGCGCGCCTGACTCCCAGGTCACGGCACCATTGAACAGCGTTAACAGGGTGACACCCCAACTCCACACGTCCGTCCGGTGGTCCAAGGGTGCACCTCGCCGCTGCTCCGGCGAACAGAAGGCCGGCGTCAGCCCGCCGAAGCTCACCAGCGGTTCATGTGAGGCGCCTGACGTTGCCCCATCCGCCGACTCGCCCGCTTGCGCCCGCGCCCGCGCCAGCCCGAAATCCGTCACCAGTGCGCGCCCGTCCCGCGTCATCAGGAAATTGCCCGGCTTTACGTCCCGGTGCGTCAGGCTCCACGCATGCGCCGCGTGCAGCCCCCACGCCGTCTGGATGGACACGTCGAGCATCTGCTCGAGCGTCGTCAGCCTGCCCTCGTCTATCCACTGTTGCAGCGACCCGCCCTCGACGAAGTCCGCAAAGATGCCGATGGTGTCCCCGAATGCCCGGAAGAACCGGCACTTGACCACGTGCGGGTGTTCCGGAAAGGCAATCCAGCTCTGCAGTTCCTTGAAGAAGGCCCGATGATGTTCCGTGTCCCGGACAAGGTCGGGCCGGACCCGTTTCACGGCAAACCGGTCCTCCGTCTTCGCATTCTTCACGCAGTAGACCGCACCCATGCCCCCGCGCCCGAGGATGCCGTCCACCGTGAATACCTCGTCCAGTGGCATCCCCGGCGCCCAACCTTCGGCGCCGTCCTCTCGTGGCCCGGTCCCGCCCTTGGCGAACGCAGCCGACTCGATGGGCTTGACCCGTTCCCGCGATTTCGCTGCCGCAGACACCACCCGCGTCCTAGACGGCTGGGCTGCCGGTCTTGCTGGTGTTTCCTTCGGTCCTTTACCGAACAACCGTCTGAAAATGCCCCCGGACGCCATGGTTCTGAACCCTCCGCTTGCAGTTTACGCCGGACCACGCTGGCCTTCAATCCTCTTATACGTGCTGACTTGACCATTCGATTCATGCGGGAAGCATTTGAGTCCATTCCAAGTTCCCTGATCCTCGGTACGCCTCCCCTCCCCGCCGCCTACGTTGTCGCGCCGCCATCCATGGTCCTCCAGGCCGCCGGTGAATTGAAAGCACGTTCCGCCGCGTAACGACAGTGTGAGTGGACAACAAGCCGCGTGGACGGCGAAACGGAGGGTAGGATAATGGAAGGCGTACTGATTGGAACGGCGGTTCTCTTCGTTCTGAACCTTGTCTTGGTCATGCCGCTGACGAACGTCAGCGTGGCGCATCGGCTGGCTACGGACGGGATTGCGGCGGAGCAGTTCGATGCGCTGCCGGAAGAGGCGAAGAAGCGCTACCAGGGCATCGCCGTCGGCTATTACATCCTGTGGGACGTCATCGTGCTGGGCGCCGCGGGTCTTATCGGCGGCCTGCTCGGCTATTACTTCATTGGCTTGTCGTTCGAGGCCAAGGGCTGGCCCGGGATGATTGCCTTCATCGCGGCCAGCCTCGCGGGTGTCGCGCTCGTTGCCAACCAGGGTTTCTGAGATTCGGGAGAACATTTCCATGAAGAACAGATGGTTCTACTGCCTGTTCCTGGCCGTCTATGTTCACGGCGCACTGTGGGCCGGTCCTCGGACGGACTGGGAACGACTGCTTGTGGCAGGCAATTGGCGGGCACTGAAGGAAAACTTCCGTCTCGCAGACTTGAGGCAGCCCGGAACGGACCGGCGGCTCGCGGGGTACGTGCTGCTGATGACCGGGGACTATGTGGAGGCAACGGCTGCGTTCAGTCCGGCGGCCGTTCGGTATTACGAAACCGCCGCGCCCGTGGATTCCGACACCTGGGTGGGCCATCTGTTGCGCGCGGATCGTCTCGCCCAGGCCGGTCAGTACGAGGAAGCGCTGAAGGCGGCGGACGAGGCGGTGCGGCTCGGTCGCGACCAGGCCCTTGCGTACCACGTGCGGGGTGTGGTCCATGCCTTTGCGGGGGAGGATGCCCGGGCGCAGTCGGACTTCGCTCAGGCCCTGCATCTGTCCCCGGACTTGGCGGACGCCTACGCGGCGCAAGGGGTCGTGCTTATCGGCGAGGGAAAACCGGAGGAAGCGGCGCGGGCCTTCGAGCAGGCGCTGGACATCTCGCCGGAATTCCCGGCTGCCGTCAATGGTCTGGGCGTGGCGTTGTGCCAGCAGGGTCGCTACGAAGAAGGTCTGCGCGCTTTTGTTCTGGCGCAAGAACTTTCGCAGGCGTTTACCGTTGCCCGGACCAATGCCGACGCCGCAACGCGATTGTGCAGTGAAGGACGCGCCCGGACACGTATCGGGATTGTGGCGGGCCGGCGCGCGGGCGCTTTGGGCAGGCGCACGCTCGCGGTTGTAGTTGCGGAAGAAGTCGAGAAGCAGGCAGCGGCGGACACAGTGATAGCCGCCGTCGAAGCGGCGACCGGTATCGAACCCCGCTACTACGAGACTACCGGAGAGGCAGTGGAGGCTATCCAGACTGAATCAGGTCCGGTGGTGGCGGCAGTTGCTCCTGCTGACCTGGCTTCCAATGGCCGTGGCCTCGCTGTTGCGCTGGAAGGAATCGTGGATGAAGCGCCCGACGCCGCCGTGTACTTCGTGTCTAACGGTCCCGTTTCTGCGGCGGCCCTTGCAGGGGCCCTCGAGCAGGTTATGGACGAGGCGCCGCGCGCGGTACTCGCGATAGAGAGTTGGGATGCCGTCGGTTTCCTCGATGGCGGTTCCGGGGAACGGGAAGCCGCTGCGCTGGCGGAAACGGGGCTGCGCTTGCGCGCCCGTGGCGTGGACGTGCGCGGCTACACCGCCTTCGACGCATCGCGCGCGTGGGACAACTTGCCGGCGCTTCAGCAGGCAGGCATGCGCGTCTTCCAGCTACCGTCCGGTCATATGTTTTCGGAAGACGGCCCCGCGTCGAGTCCCATCTCGGGTTTGGCGGCGCAGCTCGCGTCAGCCTGGACAGCAAAGGCGGGGGCGCGGCCGGCGACGTCCCCTCAGGTCTGTCTGCTCTCAACTCCAGGAGGCAGTCATGGCGCATTCCTGCCTTTGCCGAAGCCCACAGGGTATGGACCGGGCGGCGCGAGCGTGCGGGGACCGGGGGGGGTGTATACCGGCGTCTCCAACGGCGGCAGTCCCCAGGTGATTGTGTCCGGAGCGCACGGCGGCGTGGAGGTCCGTATTGATGTTCATAACACGCATGGCCAGAAGCCACATATCAACATCGAGCACGGCGGCAAGAACATCCACACGGACAAGGACGGGATAGAAATAGGCCCGGATGACGAAGTCACGGTCGTGGTCGGCAAGGGCGAAGTGACAATCAAGGTCAACGGCGAGATCGTAAAGGTCTATGACGTGCCCGAAGCCGAGAACCAGGAAGAAGTCGAGATCACGCAAAAGCCCGATGGAACCACGACGGTCACAGGCGGCGGACAGACCATAGGTACAATCACAACCGGCCCGAACGGCGAAAAAGTCATCAAGGTCGGGGATAAGACCATCACGGTAGGCGGGCCACGGGAAGGCGACAAGGAAGAAGACGGCGGCAAGACAGGACAGCAAGAGCCGCCCGAGACGGAGGAGCCGCCCAAACAAGATGAGGGAACCTCGAATCCCCCTGACACCGTGAGAGCGGCCACTATCCTTGTCGGGCCTAACGGCGTCACGATCATTCCGGGACCCGCTGACGGCGACGATTTCCTTCGCCCGCCCATTCTTCATGGTTATCCCCTGCCCGAGCCGGAGCCGCCGTCTATTGCCGATCCTTGGCCCGAACCGGAGCCGCCATTGATCGGCGACCCGTGGCCGCCGGAGCCGGGACCGCCGTATTTGACTGCGGACAGCCGCAAGGGGGTCTTCACAGTCGATGACAGCAACCTTGAGATCATCAGTGCTGCCGAGGCCGGAACGGAAACGCTCCTGGGCAACGGCGGCCATTCAGGGACTTCCGGACAACCGACACTGCGGTGTCCATTCCTGATCTTCCAGGATACGAACCCGGTGAAGGAATGATGCCATGAACGTCTCACGCATTATCGTCATTTTCGGGTTGCTGGCCGCGGCGCTGACAGCCGCCGGCCAGGACCCGGGCGGCAAAGTCTTCAGTGCCTTTTCCCTGGGGGCGGCAGAAGGGCGGTTGCGCGCATCTTCCAATGCCAAGCTTGACGCCGTGCAGTTCCTGGGCGGGATCACCCGCGTCAAGGGTCTCATCGTGGACCCAGCAATCGGGGACTGCATCCTGATCGGCGAAGCCGACCCGTCGTCGCCGCCGCTGCGCCTCGACGATCTCGTTGTGCTTCTGCGCACGGTTTTCCTGTATCAAGATTCCGAAGCGCCGGGGGTGACCATCGATCCGAATCCGGATAGCCCGCGTACGGGCAAACAGATCGTCCGGTACTTTGGCCACATCGAGGGCACGCACGTAGCGGCGGTGTGTTTCGATTCCGACTACCTGATGAAGCGGATCGGGTTGGGGCTTGAGCCGCCGCGGGTGGGCGGGGTCATCGTCTACTGGGACGCCGTAAAGGAAGACGCGCGAAACGGGACCGCACAGACCACCGAGGTGGTGAGCCGCTTCTGGTTCTACCCGGTTATCGCCAGGGTCATCTCCGTGGGCAACGGCGTGCTGTTGGACCGCTGCGAACTTGCCGTGCTCACGGAGGTACTTGCCGCAACGGTGGACGGCGCTCCCGTGCGCGATCTCGATCGCTTCTGCGACGGTCCCGCGGACACCTATTCCAAGTCGTTCAGCAGCCATTTTGATGCGTTGGCTGGCGCTTGGACGTCCATTGACGAATTGCGCGGCATAACAGCGTTCTCCGCGCTGTGCCGTGGTCTGGCGAGGACCGAACCCGCGCCACGTCTCGATTACTGGATGCACGAGTACGAGGTGCCCGTAGTTCCCACAACCACGGAAGCAGACGTATTGGGCAACACCTCGGCGGAACTTGGCGTCGAAGTATACGGCGGCGTCTGCCTGGAAGCGTTGTCCCTGCGCCTGAAAGACGGCGACCTTACGGCGTTTTCTAACGCCATTATCGAATCGCGCCCTTCCGCAGACGCACTGACCTGGAGCGTGGCCGTTTCTCCGGACAACGAGATAAGGGCGCTGGGCCTTGGTGACGGCGCTGCCATGTATTCCGTAGTGGAAGCCTACAGTCGCGGAGACCATCTTTTCCGCGCCAAAGACTATGACCATGCCATCGCTTGCTGGCTTGAGGTGGCGCGACAGTGCCCGGAATCAGGCGAGGTCTTCTGGCGGATCGGCCGGGCTTTTGAGCGCAAAGGTATGGTCGCCTGCGCCGCGGACTACTACACGAAAGCGCTTGAACAGGACCCGTTCCTGAATTGTCCGGCGGTTTTGATCGTAGAAGAAAAGTGAGGATGCATTCGAAGCTTTAGTGAGGAAACGCGAGATTGAGAATCACGACTCAAACGAGAGGAGGTCCGACCATGAAAGCAAACGGTACATCGATTCTTGTTCTGGCGCTTGTCGCCATCACGGCGCAGACCTGGTGCGCCAACCGGGATTTCCCGGCGGAAATCCGGGCCTGTATCGCGCGGGAGGACTACCTGGGCGGCATCCGTATCGCCGCGGAATACGAGCAGGAACTTCTGACCCAGTACAAGGCGCCCACCTTCGAGATGGGGCTCTTCCAGAGCGAGGCGGCGCATATCTCGTTTCACAATCCCTTTGACGGCTGGAGGGAAGTCAGTCCGGAAGAACTGGACATACCCAAGGAAATCGTGATGACGGGGTTTGTCCCGCTCCTGTTGCTGGAAGATCCCACGGCGGGAAAGCGCGTGGCCGTCTTCCTGATCAACGGCAAGCAGCTTGAGCGTCGTACGGGCGTTGCTGACCAGATGCCGTCGTTCGACTCCGAGGTTGGCCTGCAATTGCTGGCGCAGATGACAAGTGAGCTCTTTGGTGTGGCGAAGGGCAGCGCCGCTACCACCATCGGCGATCATCGCGTGCTTTCCGTGGAAATTGCCCCGCCTGTGTACGGAACCGCGGGGCGCATGGTGCTCCTGGCCCGGGACGGTCTGGTCTTTTCGTTCGTCCTGGTCTCGACGGCGACGGATATGAGCGCCTGCAACGCGAAATTGGAGGACCTGATCAAGACCGCCAGCTTCGACCATAAGCCCGCAGACCTCGCCGCCATCAATGAACACCGGGACGACTGCGACCGCCAAGATATCGCGTCGGTGCTGAAGTGCGCCGAGAACCTTGCGCGGCTGGGCGAATACAACGCTGCCGCGGAGGACTTGGCGGACCTGCGCCTGCTCTTCTATCAGCGGCTGCCCCAGGCTTGCGTCAACGGGGATACCGGAGCGATCCCTGCCTATGGCGTACGTCTCAAGAACCCCGATGCGGATAAGTGGAACCTGACCGCGGAAACAGCGGGCGCCATGCAGATGGTGTTGATCGAGGACAAGTACAGTGTATACGGAGAGGGGCTGATTGTCATGGCGGTGGACACGAACATCATGTACGGTCCTCAGTTGGATGAGATGCTCGGTTCCGAAGAGCAGGAGCGGGACTCGCTTATCGGGGCGGGCCGCGGCGGCACGATGATTCTCGGCCAGATAGAGCGCGAGCGCTTCACGAAGATCAAAAACAGTCTGGCCTATGAGGCGATCGTAACGCCCAATATGCCCGGGCTCAAAGGGCGCTCGCTTGTGCTCAAGCGGCCTGGCCATCTCTTGG
Source organism: Candidatus Hydrogenedentota bacterium (assembly GCA_029556545.1). GTDB lineage: Bacteria > Hydrogenedentota > Hydrogenedentia > Hydrogenedentales > JAGMZX01 > JAGMZX01. Next base: position 106,413 of record JAKQEQ010000042.1, on the reverse strand, counting down.
TCATTATGTCCCTGGTAAACGCTTCGGAATTTGAACTGAAACTTGCGGAGCATGACCGCATTCTCGATGACTGCTTGCAGGTGGGCGAAACCTCGCTGACTCGCAATGTGCGCCAGTAATCGTCGGCGCCATGCTGGTTGAGGGCAAGGTTCGCCAAGCGGCGCGCCTTGCCCTGCCGTAGCGCGGTCCGCTTCCCTGTTGTTGGCGTGAATATTACAGACGAAAGGGCATTAGCCATGTTCGACAGTCGCAAGATAGGTGACAAGATCGGAGGGCTTTACGAGGTTCGGGAGGTGCTGGGCGGTCCCGGGCGCTCGGGCATGGGCGAAGTCTATTTGTGCTTCTACCGATGGCATCAGGCGTGCTACGTGCTCAAGACGTATCAGCAGCGCTACGGGATCTTTCGCGCGTTCCGCAACGCATTCCACAACGAGGCACAGTTGTGGATGCGCTTGGGCGCTCATCCTCATATTGTAAGGGCATTCTGGGTGCATCGTCTTGACGGGCGCATCTACATCGTCATGGAACATGTTCCAAGAGACGCCCAGGGCCGGCGCACGCTGTCCGATCACTTCCGCGAAGGCGCGCCCTTATCGCTTGAAAAGAGCCTGCTCTGGGGCATCCAGTTCTGTCGGGGCATGGAACATGCCACCGACAACGGACTTAGCGTACACCGTGACATCAAGCCGGATAACCTCATGATTGCGCCGGACGGCACCCTTAAGATCACGGACCTCGGGCTGGCCAAGGCGCTTGATGTGGATGATGCGACCGGTGGCGGCGTTCTCGGCACACTGCCTTGGATGGCGCCCGAGCAATTCGAGGGCACGGACCGTTGTACGATCCAGAGTGATGTTTACTCTTTCGGCGTGGTGCTCTACCAGATGGCCTCGGGGCGCCTGCCCTTTGCCACGGAAGCATCCACGCTTGCGTCGGCGCGGGATGCGTTCCAGCGGCTGCATTGCACGGTTCCTGAGCCGCCGATTGAGAGTCCGTTGTATCCGGTTATCCACAAATGCCTCAGCAAAGCAGTCCCCGAGCGGTACAGCAATTTTTCCGAACTGCGGGAAGACTTGGAGTCATTGTGGCGCGGACATACAGGTGAACCAATCCCGGCGGCACAGGTAACGCCGCCTTTGAAAACAGCGCGCGAGGTCAATCAGCAGGGCGTGGCCATGAAACATCTGGGGCTGCCCGCGGAAGCGCTGGTCTATCATGACGAGGCCATCAATCTGGACGCGACATTTTCCAACGCCTGGAATGATCGCGGCGTCGCACTGTGGGACTTAGAGCGGCACACGGAGGCTCTTCAGTGTTTCGAACAGGCTATGACGTTGGACCCCACGTTTGTACATCCCTATTGTAACAAAGGGTATTTGCTGCTCGAACAAGACCGATGTGACGAAGCGCTCCTGTGCTTTGAAGTCGCGACGCAGATCGACGAGGAGTTCCCTAACGCCTGGAGTGGAAAAGGCCACTGTTTGCTTCGGCTCCGACAGTGGCTGGACGCAGCGGCGTGCTTCGACCATGTCTTGCGGATCAACGACCACGACTGCCATGCGTGGTTTTACAAGGGCGTAGCCCTTCTTGAGCAGGCACGCGAGACGGCAGTGGGAAACGAATATCTGACGGAAGCGGCCTCTTGTGCCGAGAAGGCGGTGGATATCGACCCCTTCTTCACGGGCGCCTACGCACTCCTGTCCGAAATCCGAAGGATGACCCACAATGACACGAGCAATAACTGAGGATGCCCGTCAAGCGCGAAGAGACTCCGTATGGCGAGGTGAAACGGTCGAGGCGAATTACATCGACGTTCCCCGCGTATAGAGGAGATGAAGGCAAGCGTGGCCTGCGGCGCCAAGGGACAACGTGTCGAGACCGCCGCTGACCGGCACAAGAAAAGGCATGACAAGACTATGAAATCAAGACCTGACACCCGTAACACCATGAGACACCCACGGATGGGGAGAAGGAATACAAAGATGATTCGGCAAATTGCGCTCCTGAACACTGCTACAAAGTGGGCCGGCCTGCTGGGAATCAGCATGTGTGTGATCCTGGCTTTCCCGGCACAAAGGGGTTACGCAGCCGCGACAGGCGGCAGCGTGTTCGAGTCCCACGATTCTTCGACTACACTCTTCACACCCATTTCTGGTGGCGAGGACTACCGCAACGCAGAGGGAGAGGGTCATTCTTGCGTTGATCGGTGGCATACCGCCGACCAGGACCAAGACGGCAGGATTGTCCTGACCGAGTTGCTGCGTGTTGTTCAGTTCTATAACTCAGGCGGGTTCCATTGTGCGGATGAGCCGGAGAGCACGGAAGACGGCTACGTGCCCGGTTGGGGCGTCAACGTGGGTTGTTGCCCTCACGACGGTGACTATTATCCTGCCGGACCGGATTGGACCATAGCCCTGACGGAGTTGCTGCGTCTCATTCAGTTCTATAACACAGGCGGCTACGCCTATTGCCCGGATCAGGGCACGGAAGACCAGTTCTGTCCTGTCTTGCATGGTGAAGGTGAAGGTGAAGGCGAGGGCGAAGGTGAAGGTGAAGGTGAAGGTGAAGGTGAGGGTGAAGGTGAAGGTGAGGGTGAGGGCGAGGGTGAGGGTGAGGGTGAAGGTGAAGGTGAAGGTGAAGGTGAAGGCGAGGGTGAAGGTGAAGGCGAGGGTGAGGGTGAGGGTGAAGGTCAGCCCTGTGAGCCCGAGATCGTCATTGATTTCGTGCCTCCCTATGGGACGTACGGCAATCTTGCCGGGCACGTGACGTGTATCCCGCCGAATGATCCCGTGAGCCTCGGAATAGAGGTTTACATCGAGGTCGAGGAGGTCTGGTGGACGAAACCGTATTACGCGGCGCCGTTGACGGGGATCGGCGTTGACGGGACTTGGTCCTGTCCGATTGTGACGGGCGGCTACGACCAGTATGCGACCGGGATCACCGTGTACCTGATCCCGGCGGGCACGGCGGCAACGAGCTGCGACCCGTGCCACGAACTGCCCGTGATCCCCGAAGCCATCGACACGCTGATCATTGACCGTAGCCCGGAAGTGCGCCGGATATCCGCCTTTGGTTACGACTGGTCGGTGAAACGCCGGGATTTCCCGGCGGGGCCTGGGGGCAACTATTTCTCGGATGCGGAGGATGCCGTGTGGGCCGACGAGAAGGGCCTGCACCTCACGATAAGCGAGCGCGACGGCCACCTGGCCTGCACCGAAGTCATCTTGAATGCGTCCTATGGTTACGGCGCGTATCGGGTCGTAACGGGGAGCCGCGTGGATATGCTGGACCCGAATGTGGTGTTTGGCATGTTCACGTGGGAAACGGCGGCATACCAGGAGTACTACCGTGAGTTGGACATCGAATTCGCGCGCTGGGGCAACGCCGCCTTGGATACGAACGCGCAATACGTGGTGCAGCCTTGTAGCGCGTGTCCGGGTTGCGGCGATCATTGTCACCGCTTCCGGGCTGACCTGACGGATGAAGACTCCGAGTTGACCAGCTACCTTGTCTGGACGCCGGATCGCGCGGAGTTCAGGAGCTATTACGGCAAGTACGGCGCGGGGGAAGTGCCGCCGGCGGAACAACTGGCGGGATATAAGGTTTTCGAAGGTGCGGACATACCCGTCCCCGGCAATGAGAACTTCCGGCTGAATCTCTGGTTGTTCAACGGAACCGCGCCAACCGACGGGCAGCCGGTCGAGGTGCTCGTCACGGATTTTGCCTGGCAACCCGAACCACCGGCGTGGGGAGAGCCCGGCGAGGGCGAGGGCGAAGGGGAAGGCATGCGGCGCGTGACGACGAATCTGCCCAACTATCCGATCATGGGCTATTTCGCGGAGGCAACCGCCGTGTCCATCAATGGTGAGACGGTGGCGCTCGATGCGGACGGCGGGCTGCGTCACGACGTGACGCTGTCGGAAGGCGTGAACACGTTCACCGTAGCGCCGATTGACGGAGACAAAGACCCCGCCAACGGCCTTGTGCTCGAGGCTACCTACGATCCGGAGTTCTCAACGTCTGGTCATGCACTGCTTTACAATTATGGCCCCACGGGCAGTGAAACGATTGTCTTGGACCTGGACGCGGGGGAAATCCTCGGTCTCCTGCCCGGTGTGCAGATTGTGGCTTCCACGCACGCGGGGGATTTCGTCGTGGACACTTCGGGCAATGTCTATGACGCGGGCAATCACACGGTTGTCGGCGCGTTGCCGTTCGCGAGTGCTCCCGCGTACCCCGTGTTCCGCGGCAATGATCAGTACTGCTACGCGGCAAGGCGGGTCATCGACTTCGCATCGCGCGCGGTGGTCGCGGACGACTTCCCGGTCATGGCGGACGGGCGGTTTGCACGTCTGCTTCCGGGCGATATCCTGGTGCAATGTCATAACCTGACGGGTTTCACAACAGTTGACCTGACCACGAACGTGGCGATCAATGAGGCGGAACTCTCCTTGCTTCGGTCGTTATGGGGCACGTCGGCCATCGATCCCTCGGGCGCCTATGGGGTTGTCACCTCGTACTCGTATGCCGCGGGCGCGGTGGACATCGGAAGTCTTACGACGCAGGAAACGCTCGCCGTATTTGATCTGCTTGCCGACTATATGGGCCAGGTGGCGTTTTCCGAAGACGGTCTGACCGCCTTCGCGGGCGGCTACGGCAACAGCTACTACGGCGGGGGCGGCCTGTACGCTTTCGACTTGGCCGATACGTCGTTGGTGACTTTCTACCCGCAATTCGGCGCGTCGTCCGTCGCAGTGGGACCGGACGGTCTCGTCTATGTGAGCACGCACTACGTGGACCACTTCGGCACGGGCACGGTCACACAGGGGTACAAGCACAAGCGCGGCATCGATGTCCTCTCGTGGGATGGCTCATCGTTCACGGTAGTCAAGAGCTACTACCTGAATGCGCCGCACTGGTATCACGTGAAGCCCACTTTTTCCATCAAGCCGCGCTACGCGCCGTGAACTAGGAAGTGTGAGCACCGCATGCGCGAGACGGTTGAAGGCCGGCGCAGCCCGGCGTAGACTGCGAGCGGAGGGTCCGAAATCATGGCGTCCGGGGGCATTTTCAGGCGGTTGTTCGGCAAAGGACCGAAGGAAACACCAGCGGAACCGGCAGCCCAGCCGTCCGGGACGCGGGTGGCGTCTGCGGTAGCGGAGTCGCGGGAACGGGTCAAGCCTATCGACTCGGCTGCGTGGAGCAAGGACCGGGACACCATGCAGCAGGAGGACGGCGCCGAGGGCTGGGCGCCGGGGACGGCGCTGGACGAAATATTCACGGTGGACGGCATCCTCGGGCGCGGGGGCATGGGCGCGGTCTACTGCGTGAAGAACACGAAGACGGGCGACCGATTTGCCGTGAAACGGGTCCGGCCAGACCTTGTCCGGGACACGAAACATCATCGGGCCTTTTTCAGGGAACTGCAGAGCTGGATCGCCTTGCCGGAACACCCGCACGTGGTCAAGTGCCGGTTCTTCCGGGCGTTCGGAGACACCATTGGCATCTTCGCGGATCTGGTGGGGGGCAGTTCGTTACAGCAGTGGATAGACGAGGACCGGCTGACGACGCTCGAGCAGATGCTCGACGTGTCCATCCAGACGGCGTGGGGGCTGCATGCAGCGCACGTGTGGGGCTTGGTGCATCGGGACGTGAAGCCGGGGAACTTCCTGATGACTCCGGACGGCCGCGCGCTGGTGACGGATTTTGGTTTGGCTCGGGCGCGGGCGCAGGCGGGCGAGACGCCGGACGGGGCACCGACAGATGCTTCTCACAAGCCGCTGCTGAGCTTCGGCGGTCTGACGCCGGCGTTCTGTTCGCCGGAACAGCGTCGGGGGGTGGCGCTGGACCATGGTACGGACGTGTGGAGCTGGGGTCTGAGCGTGTTGACGCTGTTCCACGGCGCCGTGACCTGGGAGTGGGGCATGGAAGCGAATGCCCTTCTGGACCGGTATCTGGTAACGGGCCCGGCGCGGCCGGGCCTGCCTGTGATGCCGCCGGCGGTGGCCGAGGTGCTGCGCCGCTGCTTCCGGCAGGAGCCGGGGGAACGGTGGGGTACACTGCTCGATGCGGCGGATGCCTTGCGGGATGTATACGCGGCCTGCGCGGGGCAGCCGTATCCCCGGGACCTGCCTGGGTTCCCGCGTCCGCCGAAGGAGGGCTGGGCGGAGACGGACCGCTGGACGACAGTCGGCGTGCAGTGGGAGGACCCGCGGACGTTTCTCGTTTGTGCGCTGACGGCGGCGGGTCGAGACCCGCGCGAAGCGGAGCGGCTGATGCTCGAGCGGACGGGTCCGCGTGTGGCGCAGTCGGTCGCGGACCTCGCGGCGTACGAGGAGGCGGCGCAGATTTATCAGCGTCTGATAGGGGAGGGTCGCCAGGATCTCGAAGACGACTTTGCCATCCTATGTTTGAACAAGGCGTTTCTTCACGACAACCTAAGCGATTCTGGCGCAGCGCTCGCGTACCACGACCGGTGCATCGCGCTGCACGAGCGGCTGGTTTCTGCGGGCCGGACGGAACTCGAGCCGGACCTCGCCACGGCGTACCTGAGCAAGGGCGTGGCGCTGGATTCCCTGGGTCAGGGGCGGGAGGCGCTCGCGTACCACGACCGGTGCATCGCGCTGTACGAGCGGCTGGTGGCGGCGGGCCGGACGGAACTCGAACCGGACCTCGCCACGGCGTACATGAACAAGGGCGTGGCGCTGGATTCCCTGGGTCAGGGGCGGGAGGCGCTCGCGTACCACGACCGGTGCATCGCGTTGTACGAGCGACTGGTTTCGGCGGGCCGGACGGAACTCGAGCCGGACCTCGCCACGGCGTACCTGAACAAGGCCGTGGCGCTGGACACCCTAGGCGAGGGGCGGGAGGCGCTCGCGTACCACGACCGGTGCATCGGGCTCCGCGAACGGCTGGTTTTGGCGGGCCGCACGGAACTCGAGCCGGACCTCGCCCAGGCGTACCTGAACAAGGGCGTGGCGCTAAATACCCAGGGCGAGGGGCGGGAGGCGCTCGCGTACCACGACCGGTGCATCGGGCTCCGCGAACGGCTGGTTTCTGCGGGCCGGACGGAACTCGAGCCGGGCCTCGCCACGGCGTACCTGAACAAGGCCGCGGCGCTGGATACCCTGGGCGAGGGCCGGGAGGCACTCGGGGTTTACGACCGGTGCATCGCAATACGCGAGCGGCTGGTGGCGGCGGGCCGGACAGAACTCGAGCCGAACCTCGCCACGGCGTACATGAGCAAAGGCGTGGCGCTGGATACCCTGGGCGAGAGCCGGGAGGCACTCGGGCATTACGAGCGATGCATCGCGATCCACGAGCGGCTGGTGGCGGCGGGCCGGACGGAACTCCGCGGCGATTTGGCTTGGGCGCAAGTCTATCGCGCGAAGCTCTTGCTCGGGACGCCTCAGCGGGAGCAAGCCATCCAGGAGGCGCGCCGCGCGATGCTGGTGCTGCGCGGAGAAATCGCCCGTACCGGCCGCAGCGACTTGCAGGGCGTGCTCAAGTGGGCAGAGAAAACGTTCGGGGAATTGTCGTAATGCCACAGATCTTCCCGGACAGAATTGGGGGTGCGGGAAATCATGCCGACCGAGAACAGCGCCCCATAATGCCGGCTTGTCGCCAGGCTGAATAGACTCGGCATTTCCGGGCGTATTAACAAGGGAGAGACCGCTCCGTGGTCCGCGCGGGGCGGCCATGGCATGCGAATCGAGGAGAGCAAATTCATGGCGTCGAGGCAAGACCCAATCCGGGCACACGGGATACGGCTGGGGCTCATAGGTCTTGTGAAGACATCGGTTGTGGCGTATATTAGCGTTCGAGCGACCAAAGTCCTATCTCATAAGGGTGTCCTAATTGGAGGGGTAGTCTGATGAACACGTTACCGGACCTGGTCAGGGCCGTATTGGCCAAGTTGGCGGAGTTTCTGGGCTTGCGCAAGTCGGAGCAGGCGCGGCTCGAGGCGCAGCGCCGCGCGCTGTTGGGACTCCGCCGGACGCTGAACGACGAACTGGACAATCTGAAGACGGACATCCATGTCCTCGAACAGCGCGCGCTCAAACTCAAGCAGGAATTCGATCAAACCAAGGGCGAGGGCAAGCGCGTCATCATCGAGCAGATCGAACTCGCGCGAGAAGAACTTGACGGCCAGAAGGGCCGCCAGGACATCCTCGTCAGCCGGATCAGCAACGTAAATACGGCGCTGGCGAAGCTCGATGAACTCGAAGCGGCCCGGAAGCGGGGGGTGGGTCAGGAAGTCCTGGACGACATCGCGGTCGATCTCGATGGCGCCCTTGCCGACCTGAAAGACGAGGACAAGGCGGCGCGCGACCTGAAACGCGTGCAGTACCAGCGCGAGCGCAAGCCCGTGACGGAGACGGTTCGTCCCGAGGCGATGGACGTCGTGGAGCCGCCCGCCAAGGAGGCGCTCTCCGAGGATACGGCGAAGTGGCTGAAGCAGTTGGAGACGGAAGAGGAGTAGGGCGTTGGCGCAGTGGTCAGGATGACCCGACAGCGGGAACACGCGTGGCGGCAAGCGAGCAAAGAGGAGGCACAGCCCATGTTCGAGGACCTGTTCAAGTCGAAGGCGCAGCGGGAGAAGGACCTTCGGGTAAAGCAGCGCCGGGCCAAGCGCCAGGCGGAAGGCGCGGTTGACACGGTGAAGGAGCGCATCCAGAAGCTCAAGGCGGAGCGGGACGCCGCGTGGAGCGAGGCGCGCCGATACCTCAAGGACGGCCAGAAGGGGGCAAGCCAGCGGAGCCTGCAATCCTGCCGCGCCTGTGAAATTCTGATGACGAAGCTGGACATGAAACGTTGGGTCTTCGAGCAACTGATCGCGAAGATGGAGTTGTCGCAGACGGACCAGGACTTCACGAACGCGCTGCAATCGCTCGATGCCGTCATCGCCATCGACCCCGAGCGGGTCGAAGACGTGCTGGGCGCGGTCGAGGACAAGCTGGGTGAGCAGGTGGACCTCGACAAGATTTGGGAGCGCGCTTACGGCAAGGAGATGGCCGGGGTCGAGACGAAGATGACCGACGTGGTGCCGTCGCTGGACGAAATGGAGAAGCTGTTGGAGGACGAGGTGGCGGCGGACATCGGCGAGCGGACGGGTGCGCGCAAGGCTACCGAGGCGGAGGGCGGTCTGGCGGAGAAGATTGGCGAGGGCCGCGCGCGGCTTCGGAGACTGATGGAGGATGAGAAATGAGTTTCAATGCCGACAAAAAGCGGGAGCACGAGGCTGCCGCCGAGGCGGCATTGTGCGAGAAGCATTTCGGCAAAGCGTTCTTCCACACGGCGAAGGCGGCCGAGTTCGGGCTCAAGCTGGCGGAGCAGAGCGAGGGCAAGGTGGCGGAGCAGTACGTCGAGGACGCCTACGAACTGCTCGATATCGCTGAGCAACTGAAGGAGAAGGCGCGGGCGCAGTCGCGGGAGGGCCTGCAACGGGCGAAGGAAAAAGCCGGCCCCGACGAGGACGTGTCGCAATCGCAGTGGGAACTCAAGGAGCGGCCGCGCGAGAAGCTGATCGACGTGGCGGGGCTTGAAGACGTGAAGGTCGAGTTGCGCGAGAAGGTCATCGAGCCGTTCCTGCACCCGGAGGTTCATGAGCGGTTCAGACTGCGCAAGGGCGGCGGCGTGCTCATGTACGGTCCGCCGGGCAACGGCAAGACGTACATCGCCAAGGCCATCGCGGGCGAACTGGACGCGGCCTTCTTTAACGTGAACGCCTCGCAGGTCAAGGACAAGTACGTCGGGGAAACCGAGAAGAACATGCAGCGGCTCTTTGACGAGGCCCGCAAACACGATCGTGCGGTCATCTTCCTCGATGAAGTGGACGCCATCCTCGCGCGGCGCGGCAACCGGAAGATCGGCATGGTGACCCAGTTCCTGACGCTGACGGACGGCCTCGTCGAGACGAAGAACTGCCTGCTGGTGCTGGCCGCGACGAATAAGCCGTGGCTGCTCGACCCGGCGGTGCTGCGGCCGGGCCGTTTGGGCGACCACATCTACGTCGGGCCGCCGGACGCGCCCGCGCGCGAGGCCATCGTGCGCCTGAACATGGAAGGCGTCCCTGTGGCGGACGACGTGGATTATGCCGCCATCGCCGCGCGGACGGACCGCTTCAGCGGCGCGGACATGGCGTCGCTATGCGACCGGGCCAAGCGTTCGGCGAAGAATCGGCAACTCGCCAGCGGCCAGGATGAAGACGTGACGCAGGAGGACTTCGAGGCGGCGCTGGGGAAGGTGCGGCCTTCGGTCACGCCCGAACACCTGGCGGAGTTTGACGCCTGGCGCGCGGGCCACGCCGCCTCGAGCGACGATTATGGCGACGACTGATCACAAGAAGCGTGGCATGGGCGTTCCGCCCGTGGAGGAATAGGCCATGTTGATACGGGGGCTGTGGAACCTGGCGAGCCGGGCGGGGACGGTGCTGCTCGCGTTCTATCTGGGGTCGCAGGCGTGGGACGCCGTCGGTCCGAAGAAGCCGGAGATCAGTCCGCTGCGCGTCCAAGTGGCGGACGAAGCCGTCCCGGTCATGCTGCGGGACCTGCGCGACGCGCGCGACGGCCTCGGCACGGTGGCCTTGCTGCCGTTCGCGGGCGATTCCTCCGGGTACGTGACGAATCAACTACGGTCCGCTGTTTCGTCGTCGGGCATCCTGGACCTGCGCGACCGGACGCTGACTGAGAAGGCCCGGGCCTTCCTGGACTTGCGCGAAACCGGGGTCGGCGAGCCGGAAGCGGCGCGTGCGACGGGACATGCGATGGGCGTCGAGGGCGTACTCTTCGGCACGGTGCGCGCGTTCGAGTCCTTTGGAGGCGAAGCGGCCTTGGATCTCGAAGTACGCCTACTCGATGTGGCCTCCGGCGCGCTCCTGCTCGACCGGCGGTACACCAAAGAGACCGCGCCCGGCATTCTGAACACGGGCCGCGTCCGGGAAGAAATCGCGCGAATCAACGCTCCGAAGCGATTCTTCGCCTGGCTGATCGCCGTGCTGTTGCTGCCGGTCTTCACCATCGGCTTCATCCGCGCCATGGTCCGCAAGGACACGAACCGGTCGAATGCGGCGACCCTCGTCATCTACAGCGCCGCCGACGCGCTGCTCGCGTATCTCCTGCTCGGCGCGGCCCTGTCCTCCTGGTTTGCCCTGTTGCTGTTCCTTGTCGCCGTCGGCTTCGCCATCTGCTACAACGCCTACATCATGCGTTTTGCCTTGCGCCTGGAAGGATTGCCGGAGTAACCCCGCCATGAATCCTTCGCTGGCTATTGACAATAAGGATGCTCCTTGCTATCGTATCCTTGGGGTTCAGCGGGAAGCAGCAAGCGGCCCGCTGAGGAGGGTAGCGTCTGCGATTCCTGTCGCCGGGCGCTTGCCGGAACGCAATCTGCCCCTTGACCGGGTCTTCCCGTCTACCCCCACTTGGCCAAGGGGCGCAAGTGGGGATATCCGCCGTATGTCGATACATGAAATCGGTGGCGTCGGGTCAACGAAAAAGCCCGCCACGGTGGAACAACTGCAGAGTCTGCTTCTAAGCGCGGTCGAGGCCAGATTGCGCGATTGCCTCAAACTCAGATACGCCTCTCTGGATGCTGTGCTCTTGTTGGTGCGGAAGCAACTGCAGAAATCCCAGCATCTTACAGCGCAACTGCAGACGGAATTCGCGGATATCCCCGAAGACCCCGACGCCTTCAAAGAATGGCTGAATGCGCGAGCAAAGGATATCTCCCAACAGGTCTTGAAGGAATTGTATGTTTCCGATTGTGAATACGTTGCGGAGTACCGGTCCGCATCGTGTACGCCGGAGCGCAAGCGCGAAATCGAGGATTACTACTGGTTACGGACACAGTCGTGGATAGAACGAACCGCGCATGCCCGGCTGTTGTACAGATTCCGGGATCGTTTGGACAAACACCACGTGGTCGATTTGTATTGTACCACGGTTATAGACCACGCCGAAAACGCCGTTTTTCGTGGATCAGGTTTCGCGGCATGTGCTCGCGCTTACGACCCGGCGAAGGGTAAGACCTTTGACAGGTTCTTGAAAACAACCATCTTGCGTAGGTTTCTCGACGCTATTCGCAAATTGGAAAATCCTCCCCAAGAAGATGAATTCATGCAGACATCGATTTCATCGGAGACTACCTGCTCTGCTGGAGAGCCGGCTGAGCGAGCAGATAACCTAACAGAGACGATAACGCATATCTTGCGCAGTCTTCCGTCCGAGGCGCGAATGGCATGGGAACTCTACCTCAAGGCCTACCTCGACACAAACGATATGTTCCGCGAGACGATTGAAAGATTATCACAAGACGATCTCCGCCGTATCCATCAGGAATATGTGAAGGCGGCCTGCGCGTGGAAGAAGTTGTCCGAAGAAGAACTTCCTGAAGCCAAGAGTCATTTCGATGAGGCGCAGGCTTTGGAGGAAGGGGCTCGCAGGGCGTTATTGGAAGATGAATGGGGCGGAAGCCGGGAGGCCAAAGAGAACCTGATTGATGACCTGGGGGTAAAGGCGCTAGCGCTAACCCATGAGCAACTGGATGAACAGGAACACATCACGAAGGAGAAGGCGGCACTCTTGCTTTCGCAGCGGGAGTTAGCGTGTTCAGAAGAGGGCGGCTGCCACGGTAAGGTGGCAATAGCAGCGAGAGCCAAGGGTTTGGCCTTCACAATCAAGGAACTTGCGTATATGCACGCCTTCAAGCGAAGGAAGGCGGCGCAGAACAGACTGGAAGCATTGCGCATTGAGAGAGCGAAGTACCTCAGTTTCAGAAAGCATTCGCAGTGGGTGCGCACGGAGGCTGAAATCGGTGGACGGATGGGGTTCTCGCAGTCTACCGCGCACAGACGTCTGGAAGAGGGAAGGGACATACTGCGTGGCGGAGGTGATGGCTTTCCAGGTGACGAAGAATAAGACGTGTGCATAGATGTGCGCGTCTTCTGTGTATAGAAAGAATAGGGCAGTCGAGGACAAGCCTTCGATTCGAAGGCTGAAAGAGTTGGAACCAAGATGACACGAGAAGAAGATATTCGTGAGATTTCCGAGAGATTAGCGCGGGCTTTGGACGATCCGGCAAGTCATGTCCCGCGGGTTCCCGAGGACTTGCTATGGGCCTATGAGTTGGACTTGCTGGAGCCCGACGAGCGGGACGCGGTCATGGAAATGATTGCTGTCAGTGAGGAGACACAAAGGGAACTTGAGGCGATTCGCAGTGCATTGGCGATGACTGGTCAACCATCACGTTTGGAGAAGGCGAGGGCCAAAGGGGCGGAAATCCTGAAGAACATGATGGATAAGAAGATGATGGTCTTCGCCATTGTAGTTCGTGTTGGCGAGGAATTGCTGACCCCATTCCTGAGGCAAGAATGGAGTCTTCTACGACTCGCGCCGGCCTATACCCTCGGCCCAAGGACGTTGAAGAAGCCGGGAGAAAAGCAGGCGGATGTGGAAAAAGCTGGGAAGTCGCAAGATATCCAAGCGCCCGATGGCACCGTGATATCGGTTCGGCCCCTCCCAGGCGACAGGTATGAGGTCCAGGTGACGCTTCCGGAGGGGAAAACGGGAGGACGTGTACAATTCAAGCAGTTGATTCCCGAAGGCACCGCTCTACGCGAGCGCAGTATCGGCATGCCTCAGACCAGGCAACCGGCAGTGCTTTCGCCCTGCTCCGACGGCCTGCTAAAAATAGTCTGTCCCGACGCAGAGTACGTCATCGCGCTCGGGTCATCTCCTGATGCAACTGAGGAGCAGAAGGAGACGGACTACTGATGGCGACGCTTGTTCTTCAATATCGCGTCTTCCCCGACGATCGCGTGGAATTGCTCGCGGAAATCCGGACAGACCAAGGAAAGACACTACCGGCTTTGTTTATACCGCGCGTGTGCGGCTATGAGGGACTGTTAGACGATTCCAGGACGTTTATCGAGTGTCTAGGGGAAGGAATTGTCTCAGCGCAGCATTGGGAACCGCTGCCGGACCTCACAGCGTGGATTCAGACTGTCCTTCAACCCATCAGCGAACGATTGCGCACGCATCTGATGCCGGCGGAGCTTCTGGACAGACTGCGCAACGACCGCTCGATACGACAGATTCTCTTCAGGGTAGACCCCCTTCTGAACGGGGTGCCGTTTGACGGAATCTATTTGTGGAATGACTTCCTGGCATTCGAATATGCGACGGGAAAGGAGTTGCTCAATCCGAAACGGCCAGGGCCGGCCAAAGGCCAAAGACTTGGTGCCAGTCTGCCCTATCGCGTGCATACAATGATCGATCCCGGTATGCAGCTTCCTGAAGGGCCGGTGAATGATCTTGCGACTTCCTGGACCACCGTCGATTTGGCTGGAAGTTTTAATTTGGATTCCGGTGTGGTTTCCCAAACGCTCGCCATTTCCGATATACAGTCCGCCATGCGTGTTTTTGAGGCGGTGAACATTTGCTCTCACTACAAGTATGACGAGGAAAATCCGGAGAAGAGCGGCTTTGTAATCAGTGGCGACCCTGAAAGCGTGTTCACCGCCGAGGACCTGCTGCGATCCTTTGATGCAGGTGCGCTTCCGCCATTACTTCTTTTCTCCACCAGTTGCGAGTCGGGCGTAACGTGCGGCTGGGAAGCCGAATGGCCGGAAACAACGCGATTGTATGGCATGGCTGATGCCGCATTAAGGGCAGGCATTCGCCATTACATCTGTACCACGGTGGAGTTGCCGCTTCAACGCTGCCCGCTTGCCATGGTGGACTTCTACAAGGCCTTGGGTGAGGGACGAACCGTTGGGGAGTCCCTTCGGATCGCGCGTCGGGCGTTGCGCGGTAGCGAGGGGAACCCGCTTGATGCCGGGACATTGCTCGGCTTGGCATATGTCCTGTATGGCGATCCGGGGGATGCCTACCTCTGCGGCAACGGCCATCGCGTTGATAGCGCTCCTATCGCCTTTTGTGGCGGATTGGACGCTGGCGTGTTTTGTGGACGGGTCATTTGCCCGCACGACCGCGGTTACGCCCAACAGTTGTGTGACGTTCACTGTGCGGCAGATACGCCGATCACCTGTTCCGCGGGGCATCCAGTGGCCGATGGGGTGCAGCTTGCGCCGTGTAGAGTGGCAGAGTGCGGGAACATGGTATGTTCCCATTGCCGGGGGGCTGGACAGGGACTCTGTTGGGAACACTGCTGCAACAATGGA
This sequence comes from Candidatus Hydrogenedentota bacterium, assembly GCA_029556545.1. Classification (GTDB taxonomy): domain Bacteria; phylum Hydrogenedentota; class Hydrogenedentia; order Hydrogenedentales; family JAGMZX01; genus JAGMZX01. The sequence goes on along the minus strand of JAKQEQ010000042.1, from coordinate 91,232 downwards.
CACCCGATTCGGCATGGGCTGAGCAAGGAGTGTGCGGATCCTCAGGGACGGCATCGCAATGAGAAGCGTTCCATCTGCCCCCGCGATGACGGTTGGTTTCGTGGTCTTTGTGATGCTTGCCTGGCGGAGGCGTCGCCGACAGGTCAACCGCAGGCATGCGGCCACTGCGGCGCCTTCATCACGGCTGAAAACCCGTGGCATGGTGTCTGTGCCGACTGCGGGCGGCAACTGTGTTCACGTGAAACGTGCGGCCTGTGGCATGAGCAGACCATGTATTGCCCGGACACGACGCGGTCGAATACGGAAAAAGACACGGAGTGGCTGAAATCGCTGGAAGATCGCGGCATTCAGAACATGAATGTGGCAACGCGGACCAGGCTCGTGCAATACCGGGGCATGCTGAACGACATCGAATCGGCAATGGCCGTGAACATTGGTCGAGCAGCCCAGGATCGTCCGCGTGTACCTCGGCTTACGTCCGCACGCCGGGACATCTCCCTTCTGCATCCGCGTGTTCGCAGTCTCGTCGAACTTGACCGGAGTCAGGTCTCGGCCGCACTGCAACAACACATGGAGAGCGAATGGCGGCTGCCCAATGGCCTGGCGCAGGCCGTGAGATGGCATCCCCCCGAGAACTGGCTGAATGACCTGAATGCGGTGAACTATGTGCGGGTGTTCCGGCTGTCGGGACTATGGGGGCGTCCCGTCATCGTCGTATTGGCCGTCTTGACGCCCGTGGATTTTATGGAGAATCTTGGCCCCGTATTCATGCCATGCAACGCAAAGCACTTGAGCATCGCCCAGAACACGGTCAGGGCCTGGCTCAAGGACACAGCGCCCCAGGGAGAAATCCCAGACGCGTACTGGGTGGCCATTGCCCCCCAAGGCTGGGTGAAGGAGGTCAAGGCGGTCGCCCTGCCGACGGAGATGCTCATCCTGGTCGAGCCAAGCGGCGACACGTGGCGCGTGCGCAGACCGGCCCTGCCGGGCATGGCCACCGGCGTGCGCAAATTCGCGGAAAGCCTCGAACCAGAGACTGTTCATCAGCGCATGGAAGCGATTCGGAAGTGGGTGGTCGAATATCTCGACGCATTTGAATTCGTGACGACAAGCAAGGTCCAGGACGCCGTGGAGACGACATTGCGCACCACCATAGCCGTGGACGAAGTGCTCTTCGTATTTGATTTGTTACAGGACGAGGGGAAATTCCGCAGAGAGGAAGTGAATGGGAAAGCTGCGCTGCGCCCCGCCACCGCGAAGGAGCGGGCAGCACACCGTTCGCACCGCGTCTAATGAAGATATGTGCGCCGATGCTTGCCACGGGGGCGGGGTAACCATGATGTTCTTCCTGCGGGCAGAGGGCAGTGGTTCTACTTGATTTGAATTGATGTCGCGCTTTCCGCCGTAGAGGAAAAACGACGGTAGCCAGAAGCCTGGACAGGAGAGAGACAATGCTTCCAGCCGCGGACATCTGCAGTGTTATCCCGGCCCAAGGCCGGCAATTGACTTTGCCTTCCCAAGTGGCCGCCTATGGCATTGCGAGCGGCCAGGTTTATGGTCCGGGACCGGGGGCCTTCTCCCTAAACGCGCAAGACCGCGCGGGCGAAGTAATGCTGTACTGGACCGAATTGCTGGTCCAGATGCGTACGGAATTCGTCGGTGAGGTGCCGACGCCCGCCAACAGCTTTGAAATCGAGTCACACGTGGCTCTCGATGTCGCGAGCGCGAGCGCGCTGCACCGGTTTCTACTGCGGGACGCCTTGTCGGTGTCCCTGTCCGACTTTTCGTTGGACGTGAGCGAAAAAGTGTGCCGGGCGCTGCACCGTGAGGCCGGCAAGTACAGGCCGGAAGATATGGTGGGCGGCGTGGCGCAGGCGCGGGTCGAAGCAAGCATCAATGAGCAATTGGGGCGTATCTACGGACCGCTGGGATTCGCGGTGCGCGACTTCTCGCTCACACATCTCCAGCGCATGGTTGAAGGCGAGGAAGCCAAGTACCTCATCAAGCGCATACGTGCAGAGGCCGAGGCCAAAAACATGGCCCTGGAAGAGAGCCTTGAAGAACAGCGCAAGGTCCTGAACAGCCGCGCCAGCCAGGGCGACCGGGCCGCGAAAACAGCATACGTGTCGCTTGAGGATGCGGAGTTTGCCGGGAAGCTTCATGCAGCGGACGCGGCGCCTTCTATCGATAAGGACAAGCCCATAGCCAGCGTTCAGGGCAGGCCCGTTCTCCTCGCCGAAAAGGGCCAGGAGAACCCGCGCTTTGTCATGCTGTCCGCGAACGAGCATCCAGCCTACTTCGAGATGCGGCGTCCCTGGTGCCTGGCGGGCAGGGATGAGAACTGCCATGTGAAGCTGCCGGGGGCGGGGATGAGCGCGCTACACGCAACGGTCGCGCGGATTGACGGCGGGCTGCTGCTCGTTGACCATGCCAGCACGTACGGCACGGTTTTCAATGGGGAGCGCATCGCTCAGCGGTTTCTGCAGTCGGGCGACGTGCTGCGCATGGGCGGTTATTGGATGGTGTTCAAGATCGACCCTTCGCAGGAAGTGCAGGCGGTGCGCGACGACCTGCTGCGCTCGATCGGGTCTTCCGGACAGACCATCGAACCCAGCGATTATGCGGAACTCGCGCGGAAAACCGAGACGCCCCAAACGAGCTTGTCCGCGATGGTGCAACTCGTCTCGTCCATAGGCCACGCGCCCACGAGCGACAGCGCGCCCATTTTGATTGGTAGCGACCCCGCCTGCGACTTACGCATCACGGGCGCGGGCGTCGCCCGGTTTCACGCCATCGTGTACTGGAACGCCGCCCCCGCGCGCGAAGACAGGACGCCGGACGCGGGCGTGTTCATCGAGGACTTGCACAGCGGGCGCGGCCTGTCGGTCAACCGCGCATTGGTGCAGCGGAAGAAGAGGCTCGAACAAGGGGATATCATCGAGGTCGGGGGGTACAGAATGAAGGTTGTGCTCGCGGGCAACGTGGAGGAACGCGCCCGCGCGCTTGCCGTGGTCCGGCCCGTTCCTGGCAGGTTCGCGCTCACGTGCATCGAGGGGCCGTGCGCGGGCGCGTCGCTCTTGCTGGACGATTCCAAGACCGCCTGGGTAATCGGGAAAGACAGGGAATCCGGCTGCGACCTGGTGCTCGGCAGCGAGGGAATATCCCGAAGGCATGTGGAGATAGAATCCATGCGCACTTCCCGGGGCGAGAAGCAGTATTGTGTCCGCGACCTCGGTTCCACCAATGGAACCAAGGTAAACGGGCATCAGTTGCAGAAGGATGAGACGCAAGTACTCAATCCGGGCGACATCGTGCGCCTGAGCAAGGGAGAGAAACACTGTGACCTGCTCGTGCACTGCGTGCTGTGAGAAGGCTCGTTGGTGTTGTGCCACGGCGCCAACGCTAACGGGTTGATAGCGGCCTGGAAGACATCGCCAGATCGGGTTTCTAACGCGTATGTGATTGTGAACAGCAAGGAGTCAAGTCATGGCGTCTGAAGACTCTTCACAACCGCCATCTGAAGATAGCGCAAAGGACAGGGGGCAAACAACGGTCTCAGCGCTGCCCGACACGCAGATTGTGTCCCCGGTCGAGTCGCGGGAACGGGTCCGGCCCATCGACTCGGCTGCGTTCGGCAGGGGCCGGGACACGGGGCCGCGTGAGGACGGGGCCGAAGGTTGGGCGCCGGGGGTCCAATTGGACGAGATATTCACGGTGGACGGCATCCTCGGGCGCGGGGGCATGGGCGCGGTCTACTGCGTGAAGAATACGAAGACGGAGGACCGGTTTGCCGTGAAACGGGTCCGGCCCGACCTTGTCCGGGACACGGAACATCATCGGGCCTTCTTCAGGGAACTGCACAGCTGGATTGCCTTTCCGGAACACCCGCACGTGGTCAAGTGCCGGTTTTTCCGGGCGTTCGGCGACACCATCGGCATCTTTGCGGACTTCGTCGAGGGCGGGTCGCTGCAACAGTGGATAGACGAGGGCAGGCTGATGGCGCTGGAGCAGATGCTCGACGTGTCCATCCAGACGGCTTGGGGGTTGCACGCGGCGCATACCTGGGGTCTGGTGCACCGTGACGTGAAGCCGGGCAATTTCCTGATGACGCCGGACGGGCGCGCGCTGGTGACGGATTTCGGGCTGGCGCGTGCTCGGGCGCAGGCGGGCGAGACGGCGGATGGGGCAACGGCCGGCGGCTCTCGTGAACCGCTGGTGAGTTTCGGCGGGCTGACGCCGGCATTCTGCTCGCCGGAACAGCGGCGGGGAGCACCCTTGGACCGCGGGACGGATGTGTGGAGTTGGGGGCTGAGCGTGTTGACCCTGTTCCATGGCACCGTGAACTGGGAGAGGGGCGCGGAAGCGAACGCCTTCCTCGACCGCTACCTGGAGACGGGCCCGGCCCGGCCCAGTCTGCCGCCGATGCCGCCTGCGGTGGTCGAAGTGCTGCGGAGTTGCTTCCGGCAGGAGCCGGGGGAGCGGTGGGCGACCTTGCTCGATGCCGCGGACGCGTTGCGGGATATATACGCGGCCTGCGTGGGACGGCCGTATCCCCGGGACCTCCCTGGGTTCCCGCGCCCGCCGAAAGAGGGCTGGACCGAATCGGACCGCTGGACGATACGGTGCATCCAGTGGGACGACCCTCGGATATGGCTGGAGCGTGCGTTGCGTGCGGCGGGCCGGGACCCGCGCGAGGCGGAGCGCCTGATGCTCGACCGGACGGGGCCGCGCGCGGCGCAGTTGGTCTCGGACCTAGCGGCATACGAGGAAGCGGCGCGAATTTATGAGCGTCTGATAGGAGAGGGTCGCCAGTATCTCGAAACAGACTTTGCCACGCTATGTACGAGCAAGGCGTTGCTGCACGAGAACCTTGGCGACTCGGGCGCGGCGCTGGCATGTTACGGCCGGTGCATCGCGTTGTACGAGCGGCTGGTTTCTGCGGTCCGGTGGGATCTCGAGCCGCTTCTCGCAGACGCATACATGAACAAAGGCAGTGTGCTGCGGTCTGTGGGTCAGGACCGGGAGGCACTCGGGTATTACGACCGGTGCATCGCGATCCGCGACCGGCTAGTTTCCGAGGGCCGGACGCAACTCGAGCCCCACCTCGCCCTCGCGAACATGAACAAGGGCAATGCACTTCAGACCCAGGGCGAGGGCCGTGAGGCGCTCGGGTATTACGACCGGTGCATCGCGTTGTATGAGCGGCTGGTTTCGGCGGGCCGGACGGAACTCGAGCCGTACCTCGCCACGGCGTACATGAACAAGGGCTTGGCGGCAAACTCCCTGGGCGAAGGCCGGGAGGCGCTCGGGCTTTACGACCGGTGCATCGCGCTTTTCGAGCGGCTGGTGGCGGCGGGCCGGACGGAACTCGAGCCGAACCTTGCCTCGGCGTACATCAACAAGGGCAATGCGCTTCAGACCCTGGGCGAGGGCCGGGAGGCGCTCGGGCTTTACGACCGGTGCATCGCAATCCACGAGCGGCTGGTTGCGGCGGGCCGGACGGAACTCGAGCCGGACCTCGCTGCGGCGTACATGAACAAGGGCAATGCGCTTAGGTCCCTGGGACAGGGCCGTGAGGCGCTCGGGCTTTACGACCCGTGCATCGCGCTTTTCGAGTGGCTGGTGGCGGCGGGCCGGACGGAACTCGAGCCGGACCTCGCTGCGGCGTACCTGAACAAGGCCGCGGCGCTATGGTCCTTGGGCGAGGGCCGTGAGGCGCTCGGGCTTTACGACCGGTGCATCGCAATCCACGAGCGGCTGGTGGCGGCGGGCCACACGGAACTCGAGCCGTACCTCGCCACGGCGTACATGAACAAGGCCGTGGCGCTGCGGTCCCTGGGACAGGGCCGTGAGGCGCTCGGGTATTACGACCGGTGCATCGCGATCCGCGAGCGGCTGGTGGCGGCGGGCCGGACGGAACTCGAGCCCGACCTCGCCAGGCTGTACATGACCAAGGGCGGTGCGCTGCGGTCCCAGGGAGAGTACCTGGATGCGCTCGGGGTTTACGACCGGTGCATTGCGCTTCTTGAGCGGCTGGTTTCCGAGGGCCGGACGGAACTCGAGCCGGACCTCGCCAATGCTTACATGACCAGGGGCAACGCGCCGGGCGAATTGGAAGCTTTCGAACGGATGGTGGCGATGGGCCTGACGGCATTCGAGCCGGACCTCGCCGCGGCGTACATGAATAACGGGTTGGCACTGGATATTCTGGGCGAGGATCGGGAGGCGCTCGGGTATTACGACCGGAGCATTGCGCTTTTTGAGCGGCGGGTGGCGGCGGGCCGGACAGCACTGCGCGGCGATTTGGCGCGGGCGCAGATCTATCGCGCGAAACTCCTGCTTGATACGACGCAACGGGAGCAGGCCATACACAAGGCGCACGACGCCATGCAGGTGCTCCGCGAGGAAATCGCCCGCACGGGCCGCGGTGACCTTCAAGGCGTTCTGCAGTTGGCGGAGAAAACGTTTAGGAGTCTGACATAGGAACGCTTTGCTGGATATAGGGCCAAGGAATGGAATGGGATCCGCAGCATTTGTGTGAATTGATATCCGCCTTTTCTGCGTATGAGAAGGTCAGAGCACAAGCTTGTCCGAAAATTGCGGTGTATCACGTAAAGGAGGACTTCAGATGAAGACCACAAAGCGTGTTTGTACAGGAGTTGGAGCCATCGCGGCAGTGGCTTGCCTTGTTGCCCTGATTTTCAGCGGCGGTTGGGTCGGCCACGACTGGTTGCCGTCGCTGTTGCGCGCAAGTGTGGCCGAGGCGGCAGCCACCAGCAATCACGCGCCCGACTTGGCTGCGGGGAACCGCTTCTGGGTGTACCGGGACACGTTCCTGAACTCGTGGATACCGGGGAACTGGATGCCCGCGGAGTCGGCGAAGATCATTCGCGTGTTTGACCCTGCCTGCGCCGACCAGCCGAAGAGCGGGACGTCGTGTCTGCACGTGCGCATTGAGGAATGGTCGCAGCCCTACTGGGCGGGCGTGGCCTGCGCCGTGCCCAATCCCGAAGACGTGGACAAGCCTTACTGGGGGGAAACCGAGGCAGGCGGCTGGGACCTGCGCGGTGCGAAGAGGGTGGTGTTCTGGGCGCGTTCACCGTCTCAAAGCCGGATTCAGTTCAAGGCGTGTATCATGGGTGATAAACCGTATGGCGACTCGCAGAAGCGGCCCGCGGCGACATCCTACATCACCTTGACGCCGGACTGGCAGGAGTATTCCATCGATGTGGGCAATGCGGACTTGTCGCGCGTCGTTACGGGCTTCTGCTTTGTGACCAGCCGCGATGCGCAATCGGAACCCAACAAGGCGATCGACTTCTACCTCGACGAAATCTATTGGGAATTCCCGGAGAAGCCGGCTGAGACCACCATCTCGTCCAGCGCTTCGGCGCCGGCGGCCCCCGAGCCGAACCGCTTCTGGGTCTATGCTGACAAGAACATGAACGACTGGGTCCCCGCCAACTGGATGCCCGCGGAAGCGTCCAAGATGGTCACGTTCGTGCCGGACAGCCGCGATAACCCGCAATCCGGCGAGAACTGCATCCAGGTGAAGATTCAGGAGTGGCAGGCGCCGTATTGGTGCGGCATCGGATGGGGGACACTGAATCCGGACGACCCGGAAAAGGCGTATTGGGGCGAGACGCCCGCGCCCGGCTGGGACCTGAGCGGCGCGCAGCGCGTGGTCTTCTGGGCGCGCGCGCCTCGACCGTGCAAGGTGCAGTTCAAAGCGGCGTTCATCGGGGACAAAAAGTATGGCGATTCGTCGCCGTTTGGCCCCGCGACGGAATGGACCACCTTGACGCCGGAGTGGAAAGAATACGCGATCGGCCTGAAGGGGGTGGACTTGTCCCGGGTGGTCACAGGTTTTTGCTGGGTAACCAACAAGTCCGCGCAACCGCATCAGAACGAGCCCGTCGAGTTTTTCCTTGATTCCGTCTATTGGGAAGGCGTATCGCCTGCGGAAAGGAAAACGCGATGATCCTGCACCGCAACGAAGTCGCCAGAATCATTCACGCACCCGATGGCGTGTATGAGCGTCAGGCCGAGACTACGGCCTTTCGCGCCACGCCTTCCGGCATCGAGCAGCCACCCATTGCGGAAGATCGCACGCGCCTTCGGGACGGGGAAAGTGTCTTCGTCCATTGGGATCTGGTCCAGGTCCCATTTCATGAACTTCAGGTCAGCAGTGACAGACGGGAGCAGGACCTTCTTGTCTGGTGCCTGGTGACGATACATGTGGAAGACAGCGCCGCGCTTTACGCGACCACGCAAGCAGCGCGCGACGTTCTTCGGCTCCCCTATCAGGAAATTCGGCAGTATCTTCAGGACCGGCTGGGCACGGTTTTCGACAGATTTGATCTGGGCCGGAGCGAAGCCGCATACAACGAGGCCCGGGGGCAGCTCTGCGGCGACATGGCCTTTGCCAGCCGTTTCTCAGGCCTGAAGATCGACAATATTGTCTTCTATCGTGTCTGTACGCCGGAACAGCGCGAGAAGACGGCAACCCGTTGGCTGGAGCACCATGCGCGCGCTCTCAAACTGGTGGAGGATTGGCGTGCCGCCGTCGCAGGAGGGTTGGCGCATCAATGTGATCAAGATGCCGCCCGTATTCTGGATGAGATGAAGGACCAGAGACTCATCACACAGGACGAGATCGCGCGTCTCGCGGCAAGTCAAGGTATGGAACTGCTCCAGTCCTTATTTGCACCACGATCTCTTGCCCCCGCGGAAACTGAATCGGCTACGCAAGACCTCACCTGTGACCTGTGCGGCCTGTCCTTGAAACTGGACAGCCAACCGGCAAAGTGTGTTTCCTGCGGGAAACGGCTTCATTCCTGGCACATGGCAAACAAGTTCCGGTGTGTTGCGTGCGAGTTTGCCAGGCGGCGCCGGTTCCGGCGCAGCCTTGTCACAATTGGACTAGGCGCCTTGCTCTTCGCAGGCGGTCTGATTGCCCGTTCGATGATGCCGCCATCGATTCCGCTCCAGGGTCAAGACTACCATCTCTTCGAGGATGGTTGGTCCAACGAGTGGATCCCGCAATACTTCATGGTGGGCGACGCCAGCTTTCCACGCGATGATTACGAAAGAGTATTGTGTTTTCGGCTTGTATCAGGAGGAGAGGCGTCTTCGGAAGATCGGGTGCTTAAGTTGGAATTCCGGTCGGACTTGAGCCCGCGAGGATGGGTCGGTGTGGCTTGGACACGCTGTACGCCGGAGGAACTCTTGGGGGGAATGGACACGTCGGTGAATCTGACCGGCGCGAAGTCCATTGAATTCGACGCGTGGACGGATTTCGCTGTCTTTCCATTGGCCGTCGAATTCAAAGCGTGTTTCACTGGTGGAGACAAGAAGATCCATGGAGACTCGGCCAAGGCAGCCATCCAGCCAGAGAAGCCGCTTTCGACTTTGACCACGGAACGGCGGCATTTTCAAATGCCGGTCGGTTCGGCCGATGTCAGCCGGGTCGTCACGTCGTTCTATGTCTGCTTGGCGCAGGGCAACCAATCGGACCAGTTGCCCGATGCTCCCGTTTCCGTCTACCTGGATAACATCCGTTGGACCTTCCCGGATGGGCAGCCAATGCCATGGTATGGGCGCTTGGCGACTCCCCTTATCGCGGTGGGCATCGTATTTACTCTGACAGGCATCGTGCTCTTGCTGTGGGGCCTGTTCGGCGCGTCGCTGCGAACAAAACGCTCCCGGTTTGCCATGGATGTGGGGTACGGCTTGCTCTTGGTCTCGCTTCTTGCGGGTCTTGCGAGCCCTGCCTGCTCGCAGAAGACTGATTCGGGCGTCCAGTCCCGAACGGTCTACATCGATTCCGTGCCGCCGGGCGCGAGCGTATTCGCGGTCAAAGACGGCGAGCCGCAGCTAGACACCGTACTGGGCGTGACGCCGCTGAAGCTGGACATATCCCAATGCCCTACGAGGACATTTTGGATTTCGATGACAGTGGACGCCTACGCCGCGGCCGTCAAAGACGTGGCGGCAGCTGCGGAATGGACGCCCGTCTTGCGGAACTCTTCGAGTATCCGCGTTCATGATCTCTTCAGGTTTGGCACGGATACAATACTGTGCACGGAGAAGCAAGACCTCGCCCTGCTGGACTTCGAGCCGCTTCTCGCGTTTGGCCCGGTGTATGAGTTGGAATGGCCTGCCCTGAACAGGATATGTGCCCTGTTCATCCCAAATGACCTGACGACCTCGGACTTTCATCCCTTGATGCCGCCGCCGGGCACATTCTCTGAAGTGCCCAGTCACCTTCGCCGGCGCATGTCTGAAGAGTTCAGGTTCAGCGATGAACAGGTGACGGAGGTTTGTGGCAGTCTTTCAAGGTGCGGGAAATACGTCGGACGGAACCAGCGCCGGTCACAGGGGCAAGACATCGAATACAGCATTACGACGCAGGGGCATGGCTGCTCGAAAATCTGCCTGGAACAACGAGTGGTGCTGGAACAGTCCAAGTGAGAGACACGTGAGGCAGGGGTGCCGTCGCAACGTACCAGTCGAAGTTTCGCTTAGGCGACTCTGGCAATTCCCGTTACCGATGTCTCCGGCAATTCAATTGCATTCAGCGGTAGTTCTCAACGTGTTCGCGGCCCCTTGCCGAGCGTCAAGCGGGCGGAGAAGCCGGTCAAGCGTCTTCTGTTAGAATATGGGTTCAGAGCGGGGCCCGAGGGGAGCGACAGCCAGTATCCGTGAGGCAGAGCCACTATGCTGAAGCGACTTGCAGACATGTTCCGACGACGCGCCCACGCCGGACACAAGGCGCCGCCGCAAGCCACGAATACTGTGGTCGCATCGACCATGGCATCTTCAGCCGAGCGGGTTGTTCAGCGCGACTCACAGTTCTGGGCGCAGTCTTCAGAAGACTCGTCCGCGGTGTCCGACGGCGCGGCAACGTTGCTTCCTCCCGCGCGGTATGCGCCCGGCGCACTGATAGGGGGCCGGTACGAAGTCCTGAATGTCTTCGGTGGGCCGGGAAAATCGGGCATGGGAGTGGTATACCTGGTCTGGGACCGGTGGGACCGGCAGCAGCGCGCGATCAAGACGTTTCAGGACCCGTCGGTATGGAACAAACGGGTGGCGGCGGTGTTCCGGCGCGAAGCGGAACTCTGGATCGGTATGGGGCACCATCCACACATCGTCCGAGCCCACACGGTCCGAAAACCCGATGGGCGGTTGTGTCTTGTGCTGGAATTCATCGGGCCGGACCCGGAAGGCCGTAACACCCTTACGCATTACCTTCAAGGGGAACAGTTGCCCCTGGTTCGCGTGATTCCGTGGAGTATTCAGTTCTGCCGCGGTATGGAATTTGCCCTCGCGCACGGAATTGATGTGCACCGAGATGTCAAGCCCGACAACATCATGATTGACGCGGAGGGACGCGTGAAAATAACGGATTTCGGACTTGCGAAATCACTTGATGGCGATGTTCCGCCCGAGCCCGCCGCAGGGGCGGTCCCAAGACCAAGCAGCCTGTCGGTCATCGCCACCAAGGAAGGTTCGTGTTGCGGTTCGCCGCCGTGGATGTCGCCCGAGCAGTTTGGCGACGCAAAGCATGCCGATGTTCGCAGTGATATCTACTCCTTTGGAGTGGTCTTGTTCCAGATGCTGACGTGCGGCGTCCTGCCGTTTCAGGGAAACACGTTACAGGATTACGCGAACCTGCACCGGGACATGCCGCCTCCCCCCTTGCCCGATCCGCTCGGGCCTGTTGTGGGGCGATGCCTCCAAAAATCGCCCGAAGACCGGTATCAGGAATTCGCGGTATTGCGACGAGAGCTGGAGCAGCACGCCGCCGAATCGGGTATCGACGTTCCCGACACGCCGCCGCTTCCCGTGAACGCTGAAAGGCTGAAGGACTGGGCCGCGAGTCTGTGCTACCTGCAACGTTACGAGGAGGCCCTCGAAATCGCGAACCAAGCCGTCGAAATGGATGCCGGCTATGTGGCGGCAAGAATCAACCGGAGCCTGTGTCATTTGAACCTGAATCAACCCCGGGAGGCGGTCGAGGACCTGAAAACTGCCCTCACCCGTGAACCGGAGAACGCGCTCGCCTGGAACAATCTCGCTTGCGCGCACAAGCGCCTCGGCCGAACGCCCGACGCCTTCGCCGCGGCCCAGAAGGCCATCCAATTGGACGACACGTTCCGCGACGCGTGGAACACCCTGGGCGGCTTGCACCAGCAGCAACGGGATTTCAAGAAGGCCATCGAGTGCTATCGGAAGGCGCTGGACGTGGACCCGTTCTTCTGCGACGCCTGCGTCAACCTTGGCGATGCCTTGTGCGGCTTGGGCAATGCGGGGGAGGCGCTGCGATGCTATGAACGCGCGGTAGCGATTGACCCGGAAGACGCCGCCGCGATGGAAAAACGAGACACGCTCCGCAAATTGTTTGGAGACCGCGCGCCGTCGCGTTGAAAACATGCGTGCGGCAGCGCTAGGGTGAATTTGCCCTCGACAACAGGGCAAAACGGAAAGGGGCGTGGTGATAGGAACCAAAGGGACAGAAGCGCTCTCCCCGAAAGAACTTGTGGACATGGCGCGGCTCCTCGTAATGATGGGGCCTGAGGATCTGGATTACATCTACATTGACGGGGCGATTGATGTCGAAAACCCCCTCTACAAGACCGCGAGAGACATAACGCTCGCGGCGCTTGAACGGCCGCCGGACGATGCTGAGTACCTTGGCTATCTCGGGTTCGAACTCATCCGCTTCGGCGAGTATGAAAAAGCCATCGCGTGTTTGCAGCTTCAGTTGTCGAAAGACCCGAACTCCGGCGAAGCATGGAACAACATCGCCTGGTGCCAATTGCGCCTTGGCAAACCCAACGAAGCCCTGGCTCCCTGTAAGAGAGCGCTGGCGCGTATCCCGAAACACGCCTACTTTCATCACGACCACGCCGCCATCCTGCTGGCGCTGGGTAACGTGAACGAAGCCATTGCGGTTGCGGAACGGGCTGCCAATGACTTGAAACCGAAAGCCCCCCAACTCCGCTATCTTATAGCCATGGCTCACGAACGCGCCGGCAATAACGAATCGGCAATTGCGGCATGGAAGACCTACCTACAATCACTCCACGGAATTTCAGGACACCACCGCGCGGCGCAACGCGCAGTTGACGCCCTGAAACGCCATGGTATGGCCGACGCGGAAAGACTGGCTGGAAAAGCATTGGAAACGCCTGCCGCGGGGGCGGAATTCAGTCGCAACGCCACGCGAGAAATCATGAGTTCCTTTGGCCTCGGACCGCTGCCGTTTGATGCCCCCGGCAATCTGGAGGCATCGCTGGACAGGAAGGCGGAGCGCCTGGCCTTGCGCGGTTGTCGTTTGCTTCAGCGCGCGCGAGTTTTCAAGATTGCGCGCGCGGAGGCAAAGTGCCGGAAAGCGCTGCGGACTTGGCCCTACTGTGCCATGGCCCGGGTGCTGCATGCCCGATTGGCGCTTCAAAGGAAGGACCAGGAGCGATATTCGCGGTATGTGATGCTGGCCAACATGGAACAGATCACAATGCCTGATTCTCAAGTGCGGGCGCGGGCCTTGCTTGGCTTTGTCTACTACATGATCCTCGTGAATACGGAGAAGATGTATCATGACGGCAGCTACGCGCGCGCCCTTGATCAGATCAGTGAACTGCATGCGCCCCTTGACCAATCCCCCGATGCGACCTTTCTCCGCGGCCTGATCCTGGTGGAGTTGGGAAGACTTGCCGAGGCTGAGAAGTGCCTCGACCGACTGAAGGGCGGTGATGGGCCAGGAAAGGATGGCCGTACCCGGAGGAACGTCAGGCCGGCGATAAGAACGCTGGCGCGCGTTATCGAGCATAGGAGACGATGGGAAGAAGCCGCGGTGCTTGCCGCTCTTTCCCGCAGCATGTCCAGAGAGACGGCAACCGCCAGTTCGCCCGTCACCATGAGTTCGTACGGGCGCCGGTAGCGTGCCCGGCGAGGGCTGTCTGTAACAAAGGCCGTGCGTCGAAAGTTGCCCGCGGGCGCCCCTTGCGCCGTCGCCGGTTGCGCAGTAGAATGAAGCCGGTTTCCATGGAAAGTGTCGGGCAGGCGGAATGCCTGCGTGGTCAGGTTGGACCAGGATGCGTGCCCGCCCGAGGGGAGATTGCATGCCGGACGTTTTCAGAGACATCGACAAGCTGGAAGCCGACTTGTGGGAGGCGGCGGACAACCTCCGCGCGAATTCGAAGCTCACCTCGAGCGACTATTTCATGCCCGTGCTGGGCGTTATCTTCCTGCGCCACGCCGCCAACCGGTTCGACGCCGCCACGCGCCAGATTCAGGCGGACCAGGCGAGCGGCAAGATGCCCAAACGCAAGGTGCAGCCCGCCGACTACATCTCGCGCCGCGCGCTTTGGCTGCCGGAGGCGGCGCATTACGACACGATCATGAAAAAGGCCACCTCTGACCAGTCGGGCCTGCCCAAACTGGTGACCGGCGCGATGGAGGCCATCGAGGCGGCCTTCGATCCGCTCAAGAACGTGCTCCCGAAGGACTACGGCATTTTCGAGCCCGCCGTGCTCGAAAACCTGATGCGCACCTTCAACACCGAGCGCATCAAGAACGCCACGGGCGACGTGTTCGGCCGCATCTACGAATACTTTCTCGCCAAGTTCTCGATCCAGAAGGCCCACGACAACGGCGAGTTCTTCACGCCCGCCTCGATCGTGCAGACCATCGTCAACGTCATCGAGCCGGACCACGGGACCGTTTTCGACCCCGCCTGCGGCTCCGGCGGCATGTTCGTGCAATCGAGCCACTTCATCGAGCAGGCCGGCGGCGACACGGCGAAGAAAGTCGTGTTCTACGGCCAGGAAAAGAACCGCGACACCATCCGCATCGCCAAGATGAACCTCGCCGTACACGGCCTCGAAGGCCAGATTGCCGAGGCCATCACCTACTACCAGGACGAACACAGCCTCTACGGCAAATGCGACTTCGTCATGGCCAATCCCCCGTTCAACGTCGATCTGGTCGATGCCGAGCGCATCCAGGGCGATCCGCGCCTGCCCTTCGGCCTGCCCGGCGTGAACAAGGCCAAGAAGGTCTCGAACGGCAACTACCTCTGGCTCTCGTATTTCTGGAGCTACCTGAACGAGAAAGGCCGCGCCGGCTGCGTCATGTCGTCTCAGGCTTCGAGCGCGGGCCACGGCGAGAAGGAAGTCCGCCGCAAGATGGTCGAGACCGGCGACGTGGACGTCATGGTCTCGATCCGCTCGAATTTCTTCTATACGCGCACCGTCCCCTGCGAACTCTGGTTCTTCGACCGCGGCAAGCCCGCCGAACGGCGCGATACGGTCCTCATGATCGACGCGCGCAATGTGTTCCGCAAGGTCAACCGCAAGATCAACGATTTCTCGCCCGAACAACTGCACAACCTCGCCGCCATCGTCTGGCTCTACCGCGGCCAACGCGACCGCTTCCTCGCGCTCGTGACCGACTACTTCCGCCGCGTCTGCGAAGAGTGCGCCGCCGTGCCCGGCGCGATCGACACATTCGAGAAGGCGCTGGGCGAACTCCGAATGCGACTGGCCGCGCTGGCGATAAGCGTCAATAACGTTTGGGACGTGCCCGCGGAGACGAAACAGCCGTTCCTGGACGCGCTCCTTGAATCGTCTGACGCCGTGACGGCCTATATCGCCGACCGGAAGCGCGCGATCAAAGACTGCGCCGCGTTCGTGAAGAAGTACGGGAAGAAGCCGCCCAAATCGAACGCCGCGCAGCATGCCGCGCGCCATGCCTTCGAGCCTGTCGCGGAGCGCCTGCGCGGCCTCGTCAAACAGGTGGACCTCGTCTTCAAGCTTACCGCGCGCGTGGCGGACCACGCCGCGAACCTCGTCGTGGAAACCGGCCTCGAATCCAGCTACGACCGCCGCGCCGCCAACCGCCTCGTCAAACAACTCGACGACACGCGCAAGGACGCCGTCGAACAACTCAAGCGCACCGTCTACTTCCACCGGCAGGTCGCCTGGCTCGAAGACCGCTTCCCGAAGGCCGACCTCGAAGCCGTGCCCGGTCTGGTCCGGCTCGTCACCCGCGCCGAAATCGCCGCCGCCGACTGGAGCCTCACCCCCGGCCGCTACGTCGGCGTCGCGCCCCAGGAAGACGACGAAGACTTCGACTTCGAGGAGACCCTCCGCGGCATCCACGTCGAACTCGCCGACCTCAACACCGAAGCCGCCGATCTCGCCGCCAAAATCCAGGCCAACTTCCAGGAGTTGGGGATATGAAGTGGATGACTAAGCCCTTGGCCGAGATTGCGGATTTTAGCTTGGGTAAAATGTTGGACGAAAGGAAAAATAGGGGAGAAGCCCTTCCGTATCTTGCAAATATCAACGTTCGCTGGGGCGAGTTCGATCTTGAGAACCTTCGCGAGATGCGGTTCGAGCAAGATGAAATGGAGCGATACGGGTTGAAGTGCGGCGACATTCTCCTGTGTGAAGGCGGCGAACCCGGACGTTGCGCAGTTTGGAAAGAGCCTATGCCCGGAGTAATGTACCAAAAAGCCCTTCACCGCATTCGTCCTCATGATTGCCTCGATTACCGGTTCCTGTTCTATTCACTGCTTCATAAGGGAAGGCTCGGGGGCTTTACGCCTCTGTTAACCGGCGCAACAATCAAGCATCTTCCACGAGAAAAGCTCGCAGGAGTCGAGATAAGCTTTCCTTCGCTCGAAGTGCAGCAACGCATTGCAGACATCTTGTCGGCGTATGACGACCTGATCGAGAACAACCGGCGGCGGATGGCGTTGTTGGAAGAATCGGCCCGCCAACTCTACCGCGAATGGTTTGTCCGCCTCCGCTTCCCCGGCCACGAACACACCCCCATCACGAACGGCCTCCCCCAAGGCTGGGAACGGAAACGAATAGGTGATGTGGCCGATTGCGTTGGGGGCGGCACGCCTTCAACTGCGAATGCTGCTTATTGGGACGACGGCGAAATCACGTGGGTGACACCAACTGATGTAACGAGGAATAAGCATTTCGTTCTTCTGGATGCCGAGAAGAAGATTACAGAGGCGGGGTTACAGAATAGTTCGGCAAAGCTTGTCAAACCCCATGCCATTCTCATGACGAGTCGCGCCTCCGTCGGCTTCTTTGGCATAGCGGGCCGCGAAGTCTGCACCAACCAGGGTTTCATTTCTGTTGTGCCCCACGAACCCGTTTTGACCCCGTACCTCGTGTTTCATCTTTCCGACCGGGTTGAAGAAATCCGCTCCATGGGCAGCGGGAGCACGTACCCCGAAGTCAGTCGAGGGAAGTTTCGCGAATTCGAGGTGGTGATTCCCGCGCACAGCTTCACTCTGGAGTTTTCCGAGCAGGCCAGCCTCCACTTTGCTCAAATTCGTGTGCTCAAGCAGCACAATGAACGTCTCCGCGCGGCGCGCGATCTACTCCTGCCGCGCCTGATGAACGGGGAGATTGCGGTATGACAAGAAGCCAGGACCACCGGTCCGCTTGAACATCGGGGTTCAGGTTGCGAATTGTTGATGTAGAATCGGAAAGAAGGTAACATCAAGCGGGACACAGCCGGGGATTATCGATGGCCACTGCGGAACAACTGAAGGCGCTGATTCGGTCGCACCTAAGTGACGACGCGGAGCGGTTTTACACGATTGCGCTGCAAGTAGCGGCGCATGAGGCCCAACAGGGCCACGGGGCGCTGGCCCTTGACATCCGGGAACTCGTGGATAAGGCACGGCGGGAGCGCGGCCCTCGGATATTGAAGTTTCCGGTGGACTTGCGCGGGCTGGTGTTTTCCGAGGAACCGGACACGCCGCGCTCTGCGCTGGTGATTCCGGAGTCGTTGTCCGACCGGGTGCAGCGCATCGTTCATGAGTACCGTCAACAGCAGAAGCTGAAATTGCACGGGCTGGCGCACCGGCGCAAGGTGCTGCTTGTCGGGCCGCCGGGCACGGGCAAGACGATGACGGCGCGGGTGCTGGCGCATGAACTAAGGTTGCCGCTGCACACCGTCCAGGTGGACAAGCTGGTGACGAAGTTCATGGGTGAGACGAGCGCGAAGCTGCGCCAGATCTTCGAGCTGATTCAGCAGGAGCCGGGGGTCTACCTTTTCGACGAGTTCGACGCCATCGGTGGCGAACGCATGCTGGAAAACGATGTGGCGGAGATGCGCCGGGTGCTGAATGCCTTTCTACAGTTTATCGAGCAGGACAGTTCCGACAGTCTGATCGTGGCGGCGACGAACAGCCCGAAGCTGCTCGACCGCGCGCTGTACCGCCGTTTCGACGATGTGTTGTACTACGCACTGCCGGAAGAAGCCGACCGCAAACGGCTCATGCAGAACGTGTTGGGCACCTTCCTCGCGCCCAAATTCGCGTGGGCGGCGGTGCTGCGCCAGAGCGCGCGTCTCAGCCATGCCGAAATCGACACCGCCTGCCGCGACGCCATCAAGCGGGCCATTCTTGCGGACAAGACGAAGGTGACGGCCGGCGCTCTGCGGCAAAGTCTGGCAGAACGGCGGAGTGTCCATCAAGGGATAAGGGGGTAAAGCAGGATGGGGGGGCCTCTCTACCAACACCTCGACATATCGGGCCGTGAAGAATCACAGGGATTCACCAACCCGCGACGCGGGGGCGGCGACGCAAATATCCCTGTGCGTGATCAAGCCAGCCACAGCGAACTTCTGTTGTCCCGACTGAATGCCACGTGGCACGAGGTAGACGCCGCGCGCGCCGTGGTGCAAACAACCCGTCGCGGCGCATATATCGAGTTTGAAGGGGAACCCGGATACGACCTCAGAGTAACGAGTCTGGAACGTCTTCGTTCAGGGATCCGCCTATGCAACGTACGCGAGGTTCCGGGACCGGACGGAGCGCGCACATTGGCAACAGTCTATGTGCCGAATGAGAAACGCAGGCATTTCCTTAAGATTCTGGAGGGCTACGCCCTTCCGCCTGAAGAACGTAAGAAGCCAAAGCATGACAAACTCGTCCGGAGCATTTCCGACATTCGCCGCGCAGTACTGGAATCGTTCTGGCGTCCGGAAGAGCGGGACCAGATACCCGGTTCTTCGGCCGATTGGATCGAGGTCTGGCTTGGTACGGAATCCGGCGATGAAATTGCCCAATTCAGGGCGTTGCTCGAATCGCTGGAGGTTACTCAGGCCGAGGGACAATTGACGTTCCCTGAGCGTTCCGTATTACTGATCAAGGCGACCGGCGGGCAACTGGCCAGCCTTATTGAACGATCCGACATTATTGTTGAATTTCGCGTTGCAAAGCAGGTTGCCACGTACTACATCGAGATGGAGAGCCGGGATCAAGTACAACTGGTTCAAGACTTGCTGCAAAGAACACGATTCGAGGGGGACGGCGACATCGCAGTCTGTATCCTTGACAGCGGCGTGAACAGCGGACATGTGCTGCTCCAACCGGTGCTCGACGCAAGCGACATGCACGCCGTGATTCGCCAGTGGGGCATCCATGACAATGATGGACACGGAACGCTGATGGCGGGAACGGCCGCATACGGCGACTTGTTGCAGATTCTCAATAGTACTTCGGCCATTCGGGTATCACATCGACTCGAATCCTCGAAAATACTCCCGCCGCCGCCAGCACAGAACCCGAAAGAGCTTTGGGGGCATCGGACAGCACAAGGAATCAGTCTCGCGGAAATCCAGGCACCGCAGCGTCGGAGAATTGTCTGTCTTGCGGTGACCTCACCGGAGGACCTTGACCGGGGCCGCCCCTCCTCGTGGTCCGCAGAACTTGACTCTATTGCGTCGGGCTATGAAGACGATCGCAAACGGTTAATCATAGTAAGTGCGGGAAATGTTGTGGAGTCCAACAGTTGGCGCAACTATCCGCATGCAAATCTGACCGAAGAGGTACATGATCCGGCTCAGGCGTGGAATGCCCTGACGGCAGGTGCGTATACGGAAAAGGTACGCATTACTGACCCCACAATGATCTCTTGGAGTGCCGTCGCGCCCGCTGGTGGGCTTTCACCGTTCAGCACGACTTCTGCCGCATGGGATCGGCGGCGCTGGCCAATCAAGCCCGACATACTTCTGGAAGGTGGCAACGTCGCGGCCGGTCCAAATAATTCCATATTCGATACCGAAGACTTGAAATTACTTTCGACCAGTTCTGATCCGTCAACGGCTCAGTTCTTGCCGTTCAGCGCCACGAGCGCTGCCGCTGCACAGGCGGCCTGGATGGCCGCTCAGATTCACATCGCATACCCCGAAGCTTGGCCTGAAACAGTACGCGGACTCCTTGTGCACTCGGCACGCTGGACGCAGACAATGCTGCAACAGTTCTTGCCGCAGCTCAATCCAAGCAAGCAGGAGATCGCGAACCTCCTGCGGATTTGCGGGTACGGTGTGCCCAGCCTGCCACGTGCTTTGTATTCCTTGGCAAGTTCGCTGACGTTGATTTCCCAGGCAGAACTGCAACCGTTTGATAGGCGCGACAGCCGGTATGTAACGAATGAAATGCATCTATACAACTTGCCATGGCCCACGGAGGTCTTATCCTCTCTAGGTGAGAGTGCCGTCGAGATGAGGGTGACACTCTCCTATTTTGTTGAACCTGGGCCAGGCGAAGTAGGATGGGGCAATCGCTACCGGTACGCGTCGCATGCGCTCCGCTTCGCGTTGAATGGGCCGCAGGAATCGAAGGATGAGTTCGTCCGGAGAGTAAACCGTCAGGCATGGGAAGATGACGAAGGCCACCCTGGCACTGTGGGTCCGGGCGGCAAGTGGTTTATCGGGGAGGCACGGAACGTAGGTTCTATTCACTCTGATATTTGGCACGGCACGGCAGCCGAGTTGGCGACTTCGAATCTGGTCGCCGTGTATCCAACCACCGGCTGGTGGCGCGAGCGACAGCACCTTCGAAGATGGGACAGCCGCTGCCGGTACTCCCTGATAGTCTCTATTGAGACGCCGGAGCAGGAGATAGACATTTACACTCCTGTCGCGGTGCAGCTTGGTATCGCGATTCCCGTTCCGATCAATCACGAAAAGAGGTAGATCGATAACATCCACATGGTCACCGACATCAACAGCGAGGACCGGCTGGCCCAAGCGACGCTGGCAGAGTATCTGCGTGATGAGCCAAGGTGGCAGTCCGCGTGGAAAGGGCTGCTGCATCGGCAAATTGAGTCGGGTGTCTTCCCGAGGCAATTGGAAGGTCGTGGGCCGAGTTCTATTGGACAAATACCTGAATGGGTCAATAGACCGGATCGCTTCAAATCTCGTAAACTGTGCAATGGAAAGGATTTGCATATTGGGCACAATTGGAGCATTGTCCAATTGACTTGCGTCGAGTGTCCAATAGAAAGGCGGATAGGCGATGATTGCGGACACGACCAGCGAAGGAATGGCGGCTTGGGTCAAGCGACTGCGGGCATGTTTATTCCCGTCCCCGTGGCTCGTGAGGCCACAGACGGCATAAAGTCCAAAATGCTGCAAATAACCGATGTCTATAAAGACCCTGTACGATATGAATTGCTGTAACGCATTGCAGCGCAATGTTTTATATAAATGGCGCCCAAAACCGAATGTCCTTTAGAATTGGGCTGAGTGTCCTTTAGAAAGGCCGATTGGCGTTGATTACGGACATCAACAGCGAAGACCGGCTGGTCCAGGAGACCGTGGCGCGGCACCTTGAGGAAGCGCTGGGTTGGGAGACGTGTTTCGCGTGGAACGAGGAGACGTTCGGGCCGTCGGGGCTGCTGGGGCGGGGTTCGGAGCGGGAGGTGGTGCTGACGCGGGACTTGCGGGCGGCGGTGGTCCGGTTGAATCCGGAATTGCCGGGGGAAGCAGTCGAGCAGGCGGTCGAAAAACTGACGCGGGTGGATTATTCGCGGTCGCTGGTGCAGCACAACCGGGAGTTCCACGGGTATATCCGGAATGGGGTGCCGGTCGAGTGGCGGGACGGGTCCGGCGAGACGCAGTACGCACGGGCGCGGGTGATCGACTTCCGGGCACCGGCGAATAACCGCTTTCTGGCGGTGCGCGAGTTGAAGATACAGGGGGTGCGCGTGCCGCATTACAACCGACGCGCGGACCTGGTGTGTTTCGTAAACGGGCTGCCGCTGGTCTTCATCGAGTTGAAGGCGGTCTACAAGAACATCCGCGAGGGATTCGACAAGAACCTGACCGATTACCTGAACGAATACACGATCGCGCACGCGTTCCACCACAACGCATTTCTGGTGGTCAGTAACGGCGACCGGGCGCGGTACGGCACGATCACGGGCCGGTGGGAGCATTTCGCGGAGTGGAAGCGGGACGACGAGCAGTCCACGGCGCGGCTGGACGCGCAGGCGCTGGTCGAGGGGATGCTTGCGAAGGATCGGCTGCTCGATCTGATCGAGAATTTTGTGTTGTTCGACGACAGCCGCGCGGGTGGCACGCGGAAGATAATGGCGCGGAACCATCAGGTGCTGGGCGTTAACCGCGCGGTAGCGTCGGTGCGGCGTCAGGAGGACTTGAAGCGCGAATATCCGCCGGAAGAGCGCCTGCTTCGCTATGAGATACAGCGTTCGGTGCCGAAGAAGGCCGCCGAAGAAGGCGAGGCCGCCAGGGCGCTCCCGCGAAGAGAAACGGAACTGCTGCAAGTGATCGAGCGCGCGCACCCCGACCTCGGGCGCCTGGGCGTGTTCTGGCACACGCAGGGGAGCGGCAAGTCGTATTCGATGGTGTTTTTCGCGGAGAAGGTGCGGCGCGTGGTGCCGGGCAACTTCACGTTCGTGTTGATGACGGACCGGGAAGACCTCGACGAGCAGTTGTTCCGCACCTTTGTGGGCTGCGGCGTGGCGAATGAACAGACGCCGCGCGCGGCCTCGGGCGACGACCTGCGTCGCCTGCTCGGCGAGAACCACGGCTTCATCTTCAGCCTCATCCACAAGTTCAATCAGGACGTGACCGCGCCCTACAGCGAGCGCGACGACATCATCGTGATCTCGGACGAGGCGCACCGCACGCAGGCGGGCAAATTCGCGCGGAACATGCGGCTGGCCCTGCCGAACGCTTCGTTCATCGGGTTCACGGGCACGCCCTTGTTCAAACATGACGAACTGACACGACGCATTTTCGGCGATTACGTTTCCCGGTACGATTTCAAGCGTTCGGAGGAAGACAATTCAACGGTCAAACTGGTCTACGAGAGCCGGGGCGAAAAATTGGGCATCGCGCGGCTCGACCTGAACGACCAGATCGCCGAAAAGATCGAAGAGGCCGAACTCGATGTGGACCAGACGGCACTGCTCGAGCGGTTGCTCGGGCAGGATTACGAAGTCATTACCGCGGATGACCGGCTGGACAAGCTGGCGGACGATTTTGTCGAACATTGCGCCGCTCGATGGGAAAGCGGCAAGTCGATGATGGTGTGCATCGACAAGATCACGTGCGGGCGCATGCATCAGCGGATCATGCCCCGTTGGGACGCGAAGACAGCCGCGCTGCGGGGCGAATTGGCGGCGGTGGAGTCGGCGTTCGCGGCTTGTTCCGATGAAGATGAGCGCGAGGCCGTCCTGCGAAAGATAACCGCCCTGCGCGGGCAAATCGCGTGGATGGAAAGCGCGATCATCGAGTTCATCATCAGCGAGGCGCAGAACGAGGTGCGGGACTTCCAGCGGTGGGGCGTTGATATCATCCCCCATCGCACCGTCATGAAATTCGGCTTCGAGACGCCGGACGGGCGCCGCGTCAGCGTCGAGGACGCCTTCAAGGACCCGGAACATCCATTCCGCGTGGCCATTGTGTGCGCCATGTGGCTGACGGGCTTCGACGTCGAGTGTCTCTCGACGTTGTACATCGATAAGCCGATGAAAGCGCATACGCTGATGCAGGCGATTGCCCGCCCCAACCGGGTGTACCCCGGCAAGGAGTGCGGCGTTATCGTGGACTACAACGGCATGCTGCGAAGCCTGCGGGAGGCGCTTGCGCAGTACGCGCTCGGGGATGAGGGCGTTGACGACGACGGCGCGGGCGGAGTGGAAGACGTCGCAGAGCCTATCGAGGCGCTTGTCGCGGCGCTCGTGGATGCCATCGAGGCCGCTGAGGGGCATCTCCGCGCCTTGGGGTTTGATCCGGGCAGGTTCGCCGGCGCGCGCGGCTTCGACCGAATCGAGGCGTTGCGCGACGCCGTCGAGGTGCTTTACACGTCAGATGCGGCAAGACGGAAATTCGAGATCATCGCGCGCCAGGTGTTTTCCCGGTTCAAGGCCCTGGTCACGGAGCCTGGCGCCTACGCCTACGTGGAGCGGCATGACAATATCGAGACCATTTACAGGAAGCTCTTGGAGCGGCGCGACACGGCCGACGTCACGGAGGTCTTGAAGGAAATACATCGAATCGTCAACGAGGCCATCCGCGCGCAGCAGCCCGGCGACGACCGCGCCGAGGGTCTCGCGGTGGACCTGAGCACGATTGATTTCGAGCGGTTGCGGGAGGAATTCGCGTCGCGAGTGACCCGGAAGCATACGGCGGTCCAGGACCTCTGCCAACTTGTGGAAGAGAAGCTGGCCGCCATGCTTGCCGTCAACCCGGCGCGGATGGATTACTACAAGCGGTATCAGGAAATCATCGCCGACTACAACCGGGAAAAGGACCGAGTCTCCGTGGAGGAGACTTTCACGAGACTGGTTGCACTCGCCCAGGAACTCGACGCGGAACAGCGGAAAGCAGCGGAGGAAGGGCTTTCCGAGACCGAGTACGCCCTGTTCCAGATGCTGTTCCGGGAGGACATCAGTAAAGCCGACCGGGAGCGGCTCAAACAGGCCAGCCGGTCCCTGTTGAGTACGCTTGTCCAACTGCTCGAACCGATGCACGACTGGACGAAGAATGCTGCCACGCAAGCCCAGGTGGAAACAGTAATTCGGGATTCGCTCTGGCAGAGCCTTCCCCAACCGCCGTTTTCCGAAGAGGAAACCGAGACGCTTGTGAAGCGGGTATACGACTACGTCTGGGACCGCAGCGTGCGCGGAAGATTTGCCGTCGCCGTCGCCGCCTGAGACTGTGGAATGCGTTTTCGGCAGGTGATTCTCTCAAGAGCCCCGAAAAGAACTGACGGCGGGTTGCGCACGCCGTCGTCCAGTTCGTCCGTCCGGTGCATCCCTTCATTGGCGGGCTGCCGGGCTACTTCCCAGGGTGCCGTCGTCAGGGAATCCACGAGCCGCCAACCGCGAAGATTGAAGTATCCAACACAGAAATCCGCCCGATGAGACAGCTTAAGCGTGTTCTGCAAGGCGGGCAGAAGCGACTCGCCGATATTGTCGAAAATCCGAGGCACAATCCCTCCGGTCGAGTTCGCGAAAAACGCTCCCCTTGTTACGGTGCAAATCCACTAGAGCGTACCTGTTCTCCGCGCCCGAGTCAAGCAGTCGCATGGGATGTGCGCTTGACCACAGGGATATACCAGAAGTCAAGTCGGTTTTCTAAGGGGTGTCCTGACAGGCACTTACAAATGTGGTAGCGCGCCCGAGGTATGACCGAAAACACGGACTTATCGGCGGAACACGCCTGTGCCGGGAGCAGGGGAAGAACGGACTATCGCCGCCTCCGGCGAGCGGGTTTCGGGTGCGGGTCCGCGGGCCGGATGACGGGCCGCCGGACATGCCCGCGGGTACGGAGGCGGGTCGGGATTTCCGATCATGAGGGTGAAAGGCCACCGGCTGGTGGAATTACAGGATCGCGGACGTGTCCTCGGAGAAAAGGATACGGGTGAAGCGCCGACTTACCTGGACGAATTTTGGACGAATTAACGACTCTTGAGAACGCTTGGGGGCGCTTGGGGTCACTTACGGAACCGGCGGGCTGTTTGCGGAATCGCTTGTGTTTTCGGGGGTATTGTGCGTGTTTACAGTGATGGCGGAGGGTGGGGGACTCGAACCCCCAAGCCCGAAGGCGCCGGTTTTCAAGACCGGTGCGTTACCAATTACGCTAACCCTCCGTCGGGCGGGCTGAAAACATTGTACCGCAGTTGCATCGAAAGCCGCACCTGGACGACAACGATGACGGCGAACTTGATCACGTATTGCCGGGCTTGGGCGTCAGGGTGGCGAGGTAGTCGCCGAGCGCATCGACCTCCTCAGGCAAGCCGACGAGCGGCGGCATGTACGCGCGGTATGTCGAGTCTTCCTTGTATTCGTGGAGCATGGTAAGGATGCTGCCGATGGCCTCGCGATCGCGGTCGGCCAGAAGCCGGCGCATCGATCGGTAGCCGTCTATGGTGTGGCAGGCCATGCACTGGCCGCGGAACATGAGCCAGCCCCGGCCCAGGTGCGCGGCCTCAACCTGGGAACCTGAAGTCACCACAGCCGCTACGCCCGCGCGTTCCGCGGGGCGGGCCCAGGGGCTGCGCGTCAGGTAGCCGTCGCGGTTGAAGCGATCGACGTCGCTCTTGCGCACGCCGTTCGAGTACATGTGATCGCCGACGACGTAGGGCTTGCGCAGCATCTCGCGGGCGTATTCGGTGGCGCCGGTGGCCGCGAACGCCAGGAACAACAGCGCGCAGGCGTGGCCGAAGTTGAAGTCGAGGGGATGCCGCCACGCGAAGAGGTAGGCTATGGCGGCGATGGTCGCGGAGGTCATCACGGTCACGAGCGCGGCGCGGGTGACCTGGGTGAAGGTGCCTTGGCCGATGGTGCTGATGCCGAGTTCGAGGAGATTCAACTGTTGCTCGGGGACCATGGCGAGGTACCAGGCGAAGCAGAACGGCAACAGCACAAAGGACGGGATAAGCCATTTGACGGACCAGCGCAGCACTTCGGTCTTGAGTCTCGGTTGGGCATAACTGTCGATACGGCTTGCGGTGACGAACGCCCAGATGCCCGCCAGGGAGATGCACACCAGGGTGCGCAGCGCGAGGCTCGGGAAGTAGGTCGGATTGAAGAAGGCGCTCCAGAAGCGCGCCGCCTCGTCGCCTGTGCCCGCGACTTCGAGCCACGCGCGGCCGGGCGTGAGCATGAACGCGAGGATGCCGTTGATGATGACGAGGCTCATCCATGCGGTCCCGGCGTATATCCAGCCGATCATCAGATGGAGGCGGTCGGAGACACGGCCCCAGGTGTAGTAATAGACCGCGGCGGCCGTGATCTCCGCGAGGAAGAACGCGTATTCCATGGCCCAGCCGAACACGAAGTTGTGAATAAGCGTGCTGGTGCCCTCGGGATTGGCCAGACCGATCGAGAACCAGATGCCGACGCCGGTCACCGCGCCGAAGACCGCCGTGAGCACCATGAAGAACTTCGCGTGCTTCCGAAGGACTTGCATCCAGTCGTCGCGGCCTTCGCGCAGGGCCTTTCGCTCGGCCATTGGCAAATAGAAGCCGCCGCCGATGGCGAAATGCGAGATCATCACGTGGATGATCGCGATCCCGCCAATGACCCACATGCCGCCGATGACGGGCACGTCCCAGAGGGGGTAATTCATCTCAATTCTCCCAAACGACTGAAGAACCAGGGAAGATCCCCAATTCTCATTCCGCGACGCTCCATACTTCCCAATATCCCATGACGGTCAGCGCCGCCAGCCCCAGCACGACCGCCAATCCGAACCACGTGATTGCGCGCGCCCGGGCCGCACCTGCCTTGCGGGTATCGAAGAAGGGGATAAGGCCCCAGAGGACGCCGCCCATCGAGAACAGGCCGATGCCGAGCAATTCGCCCGCCATGCCGGGCACGTAGCGGCCAATCACCTTGAGCGCCTGGAATTGGCTCATGAAATACCACTCGGGGTGAATGCCCTCGGGCGCGGCGGCGAGCGGGTCCGCCTGGGGCCCGAGCGGCCACGGGTAGAGAAACGCGAGCAGGGTCAGCAGGTTCAGCGCGAACAGCCACATCGCCAGGTCTTTCAGCATGAAGTTTGGGAAGAACGGGATCGAGCGGCGCTGCGGTTCCGGCTTGACCTCCTCCGAAGGGGGCAGCGCGCTGCCGTGTTTGAACACGAGCCACAGGTGGAACGCGAGCACGCCGAGGAAAACCAGCGGCAGCACGACCACGTGCAGCGCGAAGAACCGTTGTATGGTGACGCTCGACACGTCCGGGCCGCCCTGCACGAGTTGCTCGATGATCGGCCCCATGCCGGGCAGGCTCTTCGGGATATTCAGTCCGACCTGGGTCGCGAAATAGGCCAGGTCGTCCATGGGCAGGAGGTAGCCGCTGAACCCGAAAACCATGGTCAGCCCGAGCAGGACAAGGCCGCTCCACCACCCGAACTCGCGGGGCTTGCGATACGCCTTCATGAAGAACACGGAGAACATGTGGATGAACACGGCCAGCACCATCAGGTTCGCGGACCACGAGTGCGCGGAGCGGATGAGCCAGCCGAAATCGATCGCGTAGGTGATCTCGCGCACGGAGTCGTAGGCCTGCTCGCCGGGACGGTAGTACATCAGCAGCAGGATGCCGCTCACCAACTGCACCACGAAGAAGAACAGCGAAATCCCGCCCCAGTAGTACCAGAAGGTGTGGGCGTGGTCCGGGACCGTCTTCTTCCGCGCGAACGCGAGGAACCAATCGAGCCCGAGCCGATCATTTAACCACTCGTAGATCGGGCCGCGCGGCGGCGCGTCAGACACGCTTGACGACGACTGGGCCATCGGGAGTCTCCTCTATCACGTCAAATCGGGGGAGCGGTTTCGGCGGCGGACCGCTCACGTTTTTTCCCGTGCGGCTGTCGTACACACCGCCGTGACACGCGCAATGGATGTGGTCCTCGGCCGCCTGGTACTGCACCGTGCAGCCAAGGTGCGTGCAGACCGCCGAAAAGCACACCTTCCCCCCGTCCGCGTGGTGAATCAGCATGGCGGGCTTCGCGCCGAACTTGAACATCAGCACGGATCCCGCGGGCGGGATGTTCTCCCGGGGAATCGTCACTTCGGTGATCGCCGCGAGCTCCGCAGCGTCCCGGGCGGGCGCGGCAAGGTAGCGATACACGGGGTAGCCGAAAGCCGCGGCGTAGCACGCGCCGACCGCGCCCAAGCCCACGCGCGCGGCGAAGGCGCGCCGGCTTACCGCTTCCGACATTTCCGTTGCCGGGGCGGGATCGCCCTTGGATTCCTGTTCAGGCATAGGTCTCGTCCACTCCTTTCGCTCGCGCGGTAACCGCCGCCATCCACGCGACCAGCCCCGCCGCCCCCACAAACAGCGCCAGGAACAGCATGACGATGGCCCAGTTCGTGTTGATCTCACGGGCCCACACGTCGTAGCCGAATTGCAGCAGGGCCATGTCACGGATACCGTCGCGGAAGAGCACCATGAGCAGAATATTCACGAACGCCGCCGCGCCGCAGAGCGTCGCGGAAAGCCAACTGCGCTTGGCCGCGCGGACGGCGGCAAACAGTCCCAGCGCCACAAGCAGCACGGCGGTCGCCAGCCAGAGCAGGGCAACGAGCCTGTAAAAGGCGTGGCCCGCTAACGCCGTGCGCACCGACTCCGGTTGCGCCGCCAGCACGCGCCAAGCCAGCGCCACTTGCAGCAGCGTGAATGCGGCCAGGGCCAGGCCGCCGCGGCGTCGCAGCAGCAGGGTGGCCGAGGCGGGCAGACGGGTCTTCATCCCGAGCAAGATAAGCCCGACGCCGGCCACGCCCAGCGAACCGATCATCATGAATAGCCAGCGCGGCAACACCGTCGGGTCGTCTCCATTCAATTGCCCGCCGACCGGGTTGTTCCGGTACATCTCGATCCACGCGTCGGGCCGTAGCATCAGCGTCATGTTGTTGGTATAGATGACGGCGACCTTAAGCACGATGGCGAGGGCAATCAGGCCGAGCCAGCCGTAAGCGACGCCGTTCTCCGCGCGCTTGGCCATCATGTACAGTACGAAATAGGCCGCGATCACCAGGAAGACGACGCTGATCCAGTACAGGCCGATGATCACGCTCGACGTATACAGCGCCCGGCCATACAAGACCTGCGCGAACAGCAGCGGCGGTACGCCGAGGTTGATCACGTAGGCCATGGCCACAGGGAGCCGATACGCCAGCGCGCCGCTTGCGTTCAGGCGCGCCTCGTCCCCGCGCATGCGGCCGACTAACGCCCAGAATGCGGCCATAGCCAGCCCGCCCACGAGCAGGTGGACCGCCGTGAAGTGCAGCGCGAGCGTGGCGCTGTGCAGTACTTTGAACAGCCACACGGGGGCCGGCAAAGGGATTGGGTCTACAGCGGGGAACAGGTCCATAAACATCGTCTCCCGGCGCTATGCGCCCAGCGTCCTGCACAAGACCGCGATCGGTCGCGGTTTTCGAAATTGTCTTCCGCCCGCCCCCGCGCCACCCGGGAGACGATGTGTCCCCCGTAATCTCTGCCCGTAACTGGAAATGGCGGCTATTAGCCACCGAGTCTCCTGCGGGAATTAACGCCATCCCCTCCCCCGACCCTTCACGCGCGCCGCCCGCGCAACGCCGGCGCGCGCACACGCGGCACGGAAGAAGGATAGCGAAAGAAGCGGGCGAGATACAACTTCACGGTGGCCGCATTCACGCGGAAGTCGATGCCCGTTTGTCGCGGAAATGAAGGTGGTCTTGAAGCGGAAGTTTCGCGGGACTGTCCCGCAAAGGGATGCGTACTGAGCCCGCGTTGCCGAGGGCTCGTGTGCTCCATTTGACATACCGAAGCCGACGGGACCGCGAACATCTGCGAAATGGCCGCCATGACTGCGGGACGGCGCGCATGAAATCAATAATACGAATCGAAACCGGGAAACTGCGCGCCAACCTATTGACTTTCAGCGATTCTTGCAGTAGACTCCGTTCCATGCGGCGGAGAGACTGGGAAATCGACTTGGGGACCGGGGGGCGGTGGCGGGCGGGTCTCGTTACGGGCCTTTCCGGGGTTCGTAGCGGGGCAACCCGACGGCAGGGGTTGACATTTTCGCAGAATTATGACAGTATTTGCCAAGAGTTTATGGTATAATTTTGGGTGTAGCTCATTGCGCTGCTCGGAGTTGAACATGAATAACCGCCGGCCTTAATCCGTCAATAATAATCGAGAGTGGCGCGTGAGAGCGGAGCGCGGGAAGACCAGGGTTAGGCTGCATGAGGTACGCAACAGATGGAGGTTGATTTCAGTCAGGACGAGCTACAGGCTATCGAGGTACACAAGTACCACCTGTCGCAGCAGGAGGGTCGCGATGTCGGCTTCGACTACGCGGCCTTGGATTGGCTGCGGTATCACGCCAAGGATTGGCGGATGCGGCACATGATGGCCCTGGAGCGACGGGCGATCGAGGAGCACAAGTGGCTCGAATCGGAGAGAGCGCAACGCGACTTGGGCGCGGAGGCGGTATTCGACTGGATTAACCGGTACGCCGCCCAATGGCGCGAGTGGTACGAGCAGGAATACTGCCGGATCGAAGCGTAGTCGCGTCGGGATACTCGCTGCCCCTTACGTGGCTGCGGGGCGTGATTTCCACTTCAGGGGGGTGAGGTGTGCCGCGCGCTGCCGGGCTCAGACGGCGGGGCGAGTACGGATAGGGGGGGGCTGTTCCGCTGCAAAAAGGCTTGCCACATGAAATCCCCCTCCACGATTCCCGCGGGACGCGCCGCCGCAAGAAACACCGCGACCGCGAACAATGGTCGGGTTCGCGGTCGGTGGATGGCGACTGGTCTTATTGAAGCGCGTTGATGCGCGTCACGAGCGAGGATTTCTTCCGGGCGCCCGCGTTGCGGTGGATAACGCCCTTCGCCACGGCGCGGTCAATAGCCGTCACCGCCTCGGGCACCGCCACGCCTGCCGTCGCCTTGTCACCCGCGTTCAGCGCGGTCATCGCGCGCTTGATGAACGTGCGCATCCGCGACTTCACGTCCATATTGCGCAGGCGCCGCCGGCGGTCCTGCCCGATTCGCTTCTTTTGTTGTTTGATATTCGCCATATGTCGTTCTTAAACCTCGTTTCCCGGGACACCGTCCGCCGATACGTCAGCGGCGGGACGGATTCCCATCACGGTTCTTCAGCGGAAACACGGCAAAATACGTGCCGGACACGTTCGTGGAAGAGGAAGTATAGCAAACGTTTGCGTTCGGTTCAAACGCGCGTCGTGCTACAGGCCGCCGACGTTGCGCAGCCGTTCGGTGAGGCGGGTGTTGCGGCGGGCGATCGTGTTGTTGCGCACGGCGAGGGCGACGGCCTTGGGCGTGCCGACGATGACGACGATGCGGCGGGCGCGGGTGACGGCGGTATAGAGCACGTTGCGCTGGAGCATCATGTAGTGCTGCGGCAGGAGCGCGAGCACGACGGCGGGATATTCGCTGCCCTGCGACTTATGGACCGTGGCGGCATACGCGAGGCCGAGGTCGTCCAGGTCGTCGAAGTCATAGAGCACTGCGCGGTCCTCGAACGCGATATGGAGCATCCGGTCGTCCGCGTTCGCGCGCGTGATGATCCCGACGTCGCCGTTATACACCTCGAGTTCGTAGTTGTTGCGCAGTTGCATCACCTTGTCGCCGACCCGGAAAGTGCGGCGCGGAATCGGTTCGCCGCCTGGGTTCAGCGCCGCCTGGAGCGCTTCGTTCAGCCGCGTGACGCCCGCGTCACCGCGGTGCATGGGGGCGAGCACCTGGATGTCGCGGGTCGGGTTCAGGCCGAAGGACCGGGGCAGCCGCTGCCGCACGACCTCGATCACGGTTTCGAGGGCCTGGACGGGGTCGGGCCGCTGGATCAGGAAGAAGTCCGTCTGGTTGAACACCGGCTGTTGCCCCGTGTTGATGCGGTGCGCGTTCGCGATGATGCCGCTCTCGGCGGCCTGCCGGAACACCGTGCGCAGGCGGACCACCGGGAAGCAATTGCTCGCGATGAGGTCCATGAGCACGTTGCCGGGCCCGACCGACGGCAATTGATCGATGTCGCCGACCAGGATGAGTTTCGCGTAGGGCGGCAGCGCCTTGAGCAGGTGGTGCATCAGCGCAATGTCGATCATCGACGCCTCGTCCACGATCAGCAGCTCGACGTGCAGCGGGTTGTACTCGTTGCGCGTGAATCCGCCGCTCTGGGGACTGTACTCGAGCAGGCGATGGATGGTCCGCGCCGGGCGGCCCGTCGCCTCCTCCATGCGCTTGGCGGCGCGGCCCGTCGGCGCGGCAAGCAGGTAGACGACGCCCTTCTTCTGGTAGATGCTCAGGACGCTCTTGATCACCGTGGTCTTGCCCGTGCCCGGGCCGCCCGTGATGATCATCACCTTCGCATCGAGGGCCGCACGGACCGCGTCGCGCTGCTCGGGCGACAATTCGATAAACTGCGCGCGCTCGGCGTAGCGCAGCGCGTTGTCCACGTGCGCGATGGGCGGGAGGTCGGCCTTCGCCGCGGCCAGGCGCTTGAGCCGATCGGCGCAGCCCGATTCCGCCGCGTACAACGGAACCTGAAAGCACCATTCGCCCTCGACGACCGCGCAATGCTCCATGACCAGCGCCTGCAACGGCCCGTCGAGGACCGCCTCAGGCACGCCGAGCAATTCCGCGCCGTCGCGCACGAGGTCCTCGCGCTTGAGGCAGACGTGGCCGTCGCCCGCGGACTCGTGCAGCACGTGGAACAACCCCGCCTGCATCCGCTGCGGGGCGTCCGCCGCGATGCCCAACTCCCGCGCGATCTTGTCCGCCGTGCGGAACGCGACGCCCGAGAGGTCCTGGGCGAGCCGATACGGGTTCTCCCGCAGCACCGCGACCGCCGCGTCGCCGTAATGCTTGTATATCTTGACGGCGAGGGCCGTGCCGATGCCGTGCCCCTGGAGGAAGATCATGATGGACTGGATCGCCTTCTGCCGCGCCCACGCCTCCCGGATTTGCGCCGCCCGCTTCGGGCCGATCCCCGCCACGCGCCGCAGACGCGCCGGCTCCTCGTCGATTACGCGCAGCGTCTCGACGCCGAACGCCGCGACCAGCCGCTTCGCGTATACCGGGCCGATCCCCTCGATCAGCCCCGAACCGAGGTAGCGCTCGATCCCCTCGACCGACCCCGGCAGAATCGTCTGGAACGATTCGACGCGCAGTTGTTTCCCGAAGCGCTTGTCGTCCACCCAGCGCCCCGTCAGGCGCACCGTCTCCCCCGGCGACACGGCCAGGAAGTTCCCGACGAAGGTGCGAAGGTCCGGGCGGCCCTCCTGACGCAGCCGCGCCACGACATAGCCGTTCTCCGCGTTCTCGAAAACGATGCGCTCGACCACGCCCTCGATCGTCACGAGGGGTTCGAGGTCCGTTTGCTCCGGCGACGTATCCGCGTCGTTCATAACCGTCCCGCCCTCGAAATGCACCCGTCCACGCCCAGCAAACGATACGGCATCCGCACCGCGCGGCGCAAAAGCGGGCGAGGTTTTCGCTGCTTCCCCGCCGCCGGCGAGTTCAACCGAAGCCGGCTTCGGGTTGGGCCTCGCAATTTGCTTCCGCCGGGACTCTTCGGGCATCGGAACCTTCTGCCGCGCCCATTTGAAGCGATCCCTGTCCAGAAGCTTTGTCCCCTTCAACTCCTCTGCAAAGCGGGCCAGATTCGCTCCGAAAGCATGTAGCTCGAGAGATTGCAGATCTTGCACGAATGGCCACACTTCGCGGGCATGGATCGCCACCCCTCCCCGAACCTCATGCGGCACGTGCCGATGGTCGTGGCCGCTCTCATCCAGAAAAAGCGGGTGCAACTCCGCTGTTGCCGACTGCGGCGTCTCAGGGGCTGATTAGCCCGCCTCGGCGGGCTCCTCTTTGCACCCGCATTCATGCGGGGTGAAAGGAAGACTCCCCTCCGCCAGAGCGCGCTTCAGCGCGGCTTTTCAAGCGCTTCAGCGCTGAAGCCATCCGGAAAGCGGCGCTGAAGCGCCCTGTCCGGAAAGGCAACTCCCCTACACCCCTGCTAAAGCAGGGTGCAAAGAGGAGCGCGCTGAAGCGCGCTAACAAGTCGTCCGCGCTATCCGCAACATACGCCGCGATTCGACCGCGACTCCGCCAAGAATCCGGCAATCCAGCGGTAATAGCGGAACAGCACACCAAAAAGCATTCGTGTTCGGTTGAGGGCACTGTCTGTGTCTTTCTGGATTCCCGCTTCCGCGGGAATGACGCCGGGGGCGAATTTGGCCCTCTTCTCCGTCATTCCCGCGGAAGCGGGAATCCAGGCCAATTCGTGCAGACGAGGAAGAAGTATGCGTTATACGCTTGGAGACGTTATGTGCAGCGGCTTAACCGACCACGAATGCACCAAAAAGCAGCCAACTCACGCCCCCGCGCCGGCGCGGATGAGGTTGAGGGCGCCGCCGGCCTTGTACCACGCGATCTGGGCGTCGTTGTAGGTGTGGTTCACGGCGCATTCGTCGGTGGTGCCGTCGGCGTGGCGCAGGACGAGACGGAGCGGCTTGCCGGGCGCGAACGCATCGAGGCCGAGGATGTCGATCACGTCGTCCTCGCGGATTCTGTCGTAATCCGCCGGGTCGGCGAAGGTGAGGGCGAGCATACCCTGTTTCTTCAAGTTGGTCTCGTGGATGCGCGCGAAGCTCTTGACGAGTACGGCGCGCACGCCGAGGTGGCGCGGCTGCATGGCCGCGTGCTCGCGGGATGAGCCCTCGCCGTAGTTCTCGTCGCCCACGACAATTGTGCCGACGCTCTGGGCCTTGTACGCGCGTTGCACTTTCGGCACTTCGCCGTATTCGCCGGTGAGCAGGTTCTTGACCTTGTTCGGCTCGTCGTTGAAGGCGTTAATCGCGCCGGTGAGCGTGTTATCCGCGATATTGTCGAGGTGGCCGCGGAAACGCAACCACGGTCCCGCCATAGATATATGGTCCGTTGTGCACTTGCCCTTGGCCTTGATCAGCAGCCGCAGCCCGGTCAGCGCCGGCTCCGTGTTGGCCGCGAAGGGTTCGAGCAGTTGCAGGCGCTTCGAGTCGGGCCGCACAGCCACCTGGACGGCGGCACCGTCCGTGGCGGGCGCGACATAGCCCGGGTCGTCGCAGCCGAAGCCGTTCGGCGGCAATTCGACGGGCGCGGGCGGGTCGAGCCGCACGGGATGCCCTTCTTCGTTCATCAGGCTGTCCGCGGCGGGGTTGAACGCGAGATCGCCCGCGAGGGCGAGGGCGGTCACAAGGGCAGGCGACGCGACGAAGGCGTGCGTCTTCGGGTTGCCGTCGTTGCGCTTCGCGAAGTTGCGGTTGAACGACGTGACAATCGTGTTTGGTTGGTCGTTGCCGCCGTGGCGGTGGCGCGCCCACTGGCCGATGCAGGGTCCGCAGGCGTTCGCGAGCACGACGCCGCCGATGGCCTCGAAATCCGTGAGGAGTCCGTCGCGCTCGATGGTCGCGCGGACCTGCTCGGACCCGGGCGTGATGGTGAACTCGGCCTTCGCCTTGAGTTTCTTCTCGCGGGCCTGCCGCGCAATCGAGGCCGCCGCCGTCATGTCCTCGTAGGACGAATTGGTGCACGAGCCGATGAGGCCGACCTCGACCGCGCGCGGCCAGCCGTACTTCTCGCATTCGACGCGCATCTGGGACACCGGCGTGGCGCGGTCCGGCGTGAAGGGGCCGTTCAGGTGGGGTTCGAGCGCGCTCAGGTCGATCTCGATCACCTGGTCGAAGTACTTCGCCGGGTCCCGGTACACCTCCGGGTCGGGCCGCAGGTGATCGGCCACTTGCCGCGCGGCCTCGGCCACGTCCGGGCGCGCCGTCGCCTCGAGATACCGCAGCATCGACTCGTCGAACGCGAAGGTCGAGGTGGTCGCGCCGACCTCGGCGCCCATGTTGCAGATGGTGCCCTTGCCCGTGCAGGACAGGTTCTCCGCGCCTTCGCCGAAGTACTCGACGATCGCGCCCGTGCCGCCCTTTACGGTGAGGATGCCCGCGACCTTCAAGATCACGTCCTTGGGCGAGGCCCAGCCGCTCAGGTGGCCCGTGAGATGCACTCCGATCAGCTTCGGGAACTTAAGTTCCCACGCCATACCCGCCATGACGTCCACCGCGTCCGCGCCGCCGACACCGACGGCGAGCATCCCGAGCCCGCCCGCGTTCGGCGTATGCGAATCGGTGCCGATCATCATGCCGCCGGGGAACGCATAGTTTTCGAGGACCACCTGATGGATAATGCCCGCGCCCGGCTTCCAGAAGCCGATGCCGTACTTGTTGGAGACCGACGCCAGAAAATCGAAGACCTCGCGGTTCATGTCGAGCGATTTCTTGAGGTCCGCCGCCGCGCCGGTCTCCGCCTGGATCAAGTGGTCGCAATGGACCGTCGACGGCACCGCGGTCTTCGGCTTGCCCGCCTGCATGAACTGGAGCAGCGCCATCTGCGCGGTGGCGTCCTGCATGGCGACGCGGTCCGGCGCGAAGTTCACGTAGGATTCGCCGCGGGTGTGGACTTGCGTCGGCGTCCCTTCCCAGAGGTGGGCATAAAGTGTCTTCTCGGCGAGCGTCATGGGCCGTCCGAGCAGCTTGCGCGCCGCCGCCACACGCTCGGGAAGCCGCCCATACACCGTTTGAATCACGTCGAAATCGAAAGCCATTGCACAGTTCCTCTTGCTTGATCCGCTACAACTTGGGGGAAAGACAGCCGCACCCACGGACCGGTTAGACGGCGTTATTGTAGAAGACCGGAGCGATTCCCCGCAAACCTGCGGCCTACGGCGCGCGATGGAATCGCCCGCCTCGGGTCTGGCGCAACAGGTATGTCGCGTCATCGAAACGGCACCGCAGGGCGATGTATTTCTGCGATGTTTCGATAGCGATTTCCGCCTCTTGCACCCCCGGCAACAGCGCCCAGCCGAAGCGCAGCGGGAGCTGGCCGCGCGCCGTCGCGCGCAAGACCGCCTGGGGCAATCGCAGGCCGAACTCGGGGCAATACCACCCCTGGGGTGGCGACTCCGTCGCGGGAAGCCGCTCGACCGCGCCCTCGCCGAAGAAGAGGACGCGCAAATCGTGGCCGGACGCATCGGCCCGCCAGGACGCGCCGTCGTCGGTCAAGGTCACCTCGGGATGGAAATGCAGGAAACTCTCAGCGACGTGATCGCCCGCGCCCCACACCTCGTCGTAGACGACCCAGTGGCGCGCCTCGATAAGCAACACGCGCCGCACGTGGCGCGGCCCGCCGGGCAGGTGGTCATAGCCGGTATGACTCCCCTGGAACACGACGAGCCCCTCGTGTTCGTACCAGTCCACGTCCGCGGGCTTCGCCCGGCGCGCGACCCGGAAATGCCAAGGTCCCCATTTTTCCGTCTGCTCGACGCCGTCGATCATCACGGTGTTGTGGGCGCGCGTGCTCTGGCAGTATTCGCGCCACGGGTCGGCGGCGTAGCTGAACGTTCCCGAATCGACGACGACGCGCCGTCCGCCGAGGGACAACTCGAAGGAAAGCGTGTCGCTGTGGGCGTGGCC
This sequence comes from Candidatus Hydrogenedentota bacterium, assembly GCA_029556545.1. Classification (GTDB taxonomy): domain Bacteria; phylum Hydrogenedentota; class Hydrogenedentia; order Hydrogenedentales; family JAGMZX01; genus JAGMZX01. Next base: position 52,913 of record JAKQEQ010000042.1, on the reverse strand, counting down.
CGGGTTGTAGTCCGGCCCGACGGGGCCGGCGTCGAACACGAGGAAATCGTCCGGCTGGGGCCGCGCGACGTAGAAGCCGGTATCGGGCAGCGCCACGATGCCTGCGGGCGCGTCACGGAGTTCGGGCGCGTCGAGCAGCGCCGCGGCCTCTTCGAGCAAGGCGGCGGGCGGACGCGCGATGCCGAAGGCCGCGTCGTTCAGCAGCGGGATTTCACCGTCGGGCGCGCGCACGTTGCCGAGGAAACGCGCCATTGCGACGATCTTGTGGCGCAATAGCGGCGGCTCCGGGATTTCCGCCGCGCGGACCAGGCGCATCGCGCGCAGGCACTGATCAAGCACGATCGCGTGGTACATCGGCGAACGCTCGTAGTGGCCGCCGTCATCGAGAATCTGTTCTTCCAGTTCTTCGAGAAGGATGCGCAGGCCCCGATCGCGCCAGCGCGCGGCGGCGCGTCCCGCGAATGCCGCGCCCGCATGGAGCAGCGCGACGCCGTTGGCGAGCAGATGATTGCCGCCGAGGTGATATTCGAGGTGGTCTTCGAGGTAGAGCGCCTGGGTGTACAGACTATCCTTGAACGCCCGCGCGATGGCCCGGTCGCTGAATTCGCCGGAAAGCACAAAGGCCGTGTCGCACCAGTGGATGATGCGGTGGGAAAGGGGGCCGCCGTCCCACGCGAAGGTCGGTCCGGGCGGGTTCGCGTCGAGCCACGAACGCAGGAGCGCCTCCAGTCGTTCGAGATAGGCCCGGTTCCCCGTGTCGCGCCATGCATGCGCCAGCGCCGGGCCGTACTCGAAATAATGCAGGTTGTAGTACCAGAACCGCTGGGCCGGATCGGGGCAGAGCCAGTCCGGCGCGTCCGGGAACCGGCGCGTCACGTTCGCGTATCGAAACTCGCCCGCGAGGATGGCTTCCGGGTCAAGGGCGGGCCGCGCCGCGACACCGCCCAGGCGGCCATCGCGCACGTGCGGCGCGAAATCCGGCGGGGCGCCCTCGCGGCGTATCGCGCGGGCGAGCCGCCGCGGGAAACACAGCGGGTCCGTCGCCCGGCGCAGACGCAGACCCACGCGCGCCCGGACCTGGCGGGGCCGCAGCCACCGCAAGGTCTCGTAATAGCGTCGGAGCGTGTTCATCCCGAGGCGCGCTTTTTGTCTACGACCCGTTGGAGGTATTCGAGATATTGTTCCGCCTTCTGCTTGCGCGTGTAGTGGCGCAAGACATATTCGCAGCCATTCTTGCCGTAGGAAGCGCGCAACTCCGGGTCGTCGGCCAGTTTGCGGATGGCGTCGGCGTACGCGCGCGCGTTTTCGGGATCGACGGCGACGCCCGCCGACGCCTCATTGAGTATTTCGAGCGACTGGCCCTCGACGCCGAGAATGATGGGCCGGGCGCACGCCATGATCTCGAACATCTTCGACGGGATGTTGTAGAGGAAATAGTCGCGTTTCTTGAGCGGCACGAGGCAGATGTCCGCCGCAGCATAGAATTCGGGCATCTTCTCCTTGGTTTGCATGGGAAGAAACTGCACGTTGCGCAGTTTCTTCGCGTGAACCATTTCCATAAGCATCTCACGCTCGGCGCCCTGGCCCGCGAACACAAAACGAATGTCCTCGCGGTCCTGGAGCATCTCCGCCGTCTCGATAATGGTTGTAAGCCCCTGAGACAGGCCGTGCGTGCCGATGTACATCACGACGATGTCGTCGTTCCAGCCGTAGGTGTCGCGCAGCGGCCCGAGACGGCCGCGGGGCGCGAAGAAGCGCTCGTTGATGCCGTTGGTGACGGTGAAGAGCTTGTCGCGCGGGATGCCGCGAGCGGCGATTTCGTCCGCCGTGGCCGGGGATACGGTGACGATGGCCTTGGCGCGGCGGTACAGGAACATCTCCGCCCATGTGAGCAGGCCGATGATGATCGGATTGCGGACGGCCCCGAGATCGATGATCTGTTTCGGCCAGAGGTCGCGCACCTCGAAGACGAAGGGCTTGCGCTTGAGCACCGAGACCACGTATCCCGCGAGGGCGCACAGCAATTGGGGCGACGTCGCCACGACCACGTCGGATTTCCCGGACGCGAACGAGCCGAAGAACATCGCGGACAGCATGAACGTCAGGAACGCGATACTGCGCTTGAATACGCCCCGGTTGGGCGTCGCGTACAGCCAGCACCGCAGCACGTCGATACCTTCCATGTTCTCGCGATAGAGGAGGGGACCCCGGTATTTCGGCGGGACCACGCCGTCGGGATGGTTGGGTTTGCCGCAGACGACCGTGACGTCATGGCCCGCCTTCACCCAATTCCGGGCATGCTCGAAGGTGCGGGCGGCCGGCGCGCCCATCTCCGGGGGGAAGTACTGGCACAGAAACAAGATACGCACAGAGTCGTAACCCCAAACAAGAGCGCCATTCTAGAGGGATATTTCCGGGACTGTCAACCGTTCATTAGCCTTCGGGCCCCCGCCGACTGATCGGACCGATCGGACTGATCGGACCGATCGGACAGATCGGATAAGTGCGAGTTGCTTGACACCCCGCGCGGTCCTTCCCGTAGACTGCTCGGCGAAGCGGGAGTGAACCCATCTTGAAGCGACCATTACCGGATGAGCCCGTAGCCGCGCGCGCGGCGATGTCCGAACGCATCCGCGCGGCGCTGGACTGGCTGTGCGCGTCTCAGGACGCTGTCGCCGGGGGCGGGTCGTCTGCGTACTATGTGCCGATTGTGGGGTGGTTTCCGCCCTATCCCGAGACAACGGGCTATATCATCCCGACGCTGCTGCGGGCGGCGGCGGTTTACGACTACCCGGAGTATGCGGTACGGGCGTTGCGAATGGCGGACTGGTTGTTGGCGCTGCAACTGCCGGAGGGCGCGTTTCCGGGCGGACTGTATCGCCCGAGGCGGCCCGGGCGGGCCAGCGTGTTCAACACGGCGCAAATCCTGCTCGGCCTGTGTGTCATGCACGTGTACAGCCGCGAGTCGCGGTTTCACGAGGCCGCGGAGCGCGCGGCGACGTGGCTTGTCCGCGAGCAGGACCCCGACGGACGCTGGCGGAAGCACGCCTATGAACCGGAATTTTCGCCGAGCTACTACGCCCACGTGTGCTGGCCCCTCGCCGTGTATGGGAAGCAGTTTGGAGACCCCGAGGTGCTTCGTTGCGTGGAACGGGGCCTGGAAGCGGTCTTGTCGGATCGGCTCGCGAACGGCGCGTTCGTGAATTGGGGCTTTCGACCTGGCGCGCCCGCGTTTACGCACACCATCGGCTACATCCTTCAGGGACTGCTCGAGTGCGCCGTCGCGCTCGAGGCCTGGGACCGATACGGCGCGCCCGCGGCGGACTCCTGCGCGCGCCTGTTGCGCCGGTGCGAGACACAGGGGCGCATCGCCGGCTCCTACGACGCGGACTGGCGGGGCGATCTCAGTTTCGTGTGCCTCACGGGCCACTGCCAGTTGGCGTCGGCTTGGCTGCGCGTGTACGAGCGCGGCGGCGACCCGCGCTATCTGAACGTCGCGGCGAAGGCGCTGGACGAGGTGTGCCGGCGGCAGCGCCTGCGACCGGGGCGGCGGCTGCACGGCGCGATCGCGGGCTCGCATCCGCTATATGGGTGTTATCTGACCATGCGCTACCCGAATTGGGCCGCGAAATTCTTTGTCGATGCGATGCTCGATTTCCAACGACGTCTCGATGCGCTTGACGCGGGAGGCGCGACGCATGGCTGACGGCGTCGTCCTACTGGCGGGCTACCGGCGCGCGCCGACGGCGCTGGCGCTCCTGTGGGCGCTCAAGCGGCGCGTGGCCGAGGCGCCGCCCGTCAAGGCCGTGCTGTGCGTCAACGAATTCTCGCCGAGACGGTGGCGACAGTGGCGGCGCAGACTGGGCCCCGAGGCGGTCGGGCGCGTCGCGAGCGCGCTCGGGTTCCGCACGGCGACGGTTCACGACGCGGAATACGCGACGTATCGCGAACGACTCGATGACTGGAACGTGCCTCATCGCAGTCTGCGTCGGCTGTGTCGCGAACTCGACGTGCCTTTGCACGTCGTTCCAAGCCTCGACTCGTTGACGGCGCTGCGCCTCCTCGACCAATACGGGCCACGTCACGCCCTTTTTACCGGCGGCGGCATACTCCGCGCATCCTTCCTCGAACGCGTGCCCGGCGGCATCCTGAACGTGCACAGCGCGTGGCTGCCCCACGTTCGGGGCATGAACGCCGCCGAATGGAGCCTGTACTACGGCATGCAGCCCGCGGCGACGGTGCACCTCATCGACCGTGGCATCGACACGGGCCCTATTCTCGCGCGCCGGGTGGTGGACGTGGCGCAAGGCGAGCAGCTTGGCCACATCCGGGCGCGCGTGGTGCTGGCGGGGCTTGATCTGCTCTTGGAGGTGCTGCCCGCGTTCCTCCGGGGCGAGGCGGCGATAACGGCCAACCCGAAAGAACAGGGGCGGCAGTACTACGCGATGGCGCCGGTCTTGCGCGGCCTGGTGCAACACTGGATCGATACGGGCATCACACCGGTGTGTTCGCCCGAGGAAGTCGCCCCGGACGACCCGCGGCCCGCGCCAATGCGCTTCGTAACGTGATATAATCGCACGAAGCGACGAGTTGTGATGGAATACGGTGATGCAAGAAATTCGAAAGAAGATTGTCACCGATGACGCCGGAAAGCCGATAGCCGTGCAGATTGCCTACGGGGATTGGCTGGAAATCGAGCAACAGCTTGGCGGCGTTCGAAGGCGGGCGCCGGCGATGGTGGACTTGATGGCGTTCTCGGGTAAGTTGAAGGGCGGCGAGGAGCCGTTGGCTTTTCAACATCGGATGCGCGAAGAATGGGAGAGGTGAGGCGCGTTCTGGACACGAACGTCGTCCTCTATCTTCTCCGAGGAATGGTGGCGGAAGACCTGGAGTCGTGCGCGTACTATGTCTCCGTCATCACAGAGATGGAGTTATTAAGCTAGACGAGATTGGGGTGTTCCTGGGCGATGTCGGCGTTGTTGAGCTTACCCCTGACATTCGATATGCCGCGATCAAAATACGCCGCAGAGAAAGTGTGAAGCTGCCGGACGCGATAATCGCAGCAACAGCGCAGGTTCTCGGAGCGGAGCTGTTGACAAATGACCAGCGATTGCTGCGTCTCTCATCGTTGGAATCCCGGTCCGTTGCACTGAGGTCGGAGTAATCGCGACATTGCATTGCAGGTTACGCTTACGCGGGCCGGGCATTCCTGGAATTCCCGTGTTACCGCGTGATGCGCGAGGCTGACTTGCCTGCATGCGCGCGACTTGCTATACCACCACGCATGCGGGAATCGGACACGATAATGCGGCGGGGCATGCGCGCGCTCCTGATGGGGTACGTGTTCCTTCTTGTGCTTGCCCTGTACCCCTACACGCACAACCCGGCGGGGCCGATCAAGCAGCTCATCACGGACTGGGCGCTGCTCCTGATTGCGCCGCTGTGCGTGGCGGATGCGCTGTTTGCCGGCGGCGCGTTGCGGTGGCGGTCGCCGCTGGCGGCATTGCTGGCGGTGTTTCTGCTTGTTCATCTCGCGTCCGCGCTGGCGTCGGAGAGCGCGGCCCACGGTCTCGTCGAATTACGCCGATGGCTTGGGCTTTCGCTGTTGGCGCTCTATACCGCGCACGCCTGCCGGACGCCCGCGCACGTGCGGCGGCTTGCCGGGGTCATGGTTCTCGCCGTGGCGCTATCGAGCCTCTACGGGCTGTACCAGGCGAGCGGCCTGCCGGACCCGTTCCCCTGGGGCCAGAAGGACGTCGAGGAGTATTTCGGGCTCCCGGCGACCTACGCCAACCCGAATTTCGCGGCGCACACGCTCGTGATCGCGTTGATCCTCGCGGCGGGCCTGGCGCGCAGTCAGCCGCTGTACATCGCGCCGGGACTGCTCATCGGTGTCCACCTTTATCTCACGTCCACGCGCGGCCCGCGCGTGGCGGTGCTGGCCGCACTCGCGCTTGTGGGAATCGCGGCCCTGGTGTGTCGCCGGGAAGCGCGCCCCGCGCGCGCGGCGTGGGTGACGTTGATGACGTCTGTGATTGTCGCCGCTGTCGCGCTGGCGGGTTTGCTGGCGGCGTATCGAACGGGGATCGTTTCCCGGCGGGGCGGTGCGGGCGAAAGTGCGGAGGCGCGCGGGGCGGACGTGCCGCTGGACAGTTCGCTACTGTTGCGCTACAACGGCTACTACGGCGCGGCGCGGATGGCGCTCGACAAACCGCCGCTGGGATTCGGTCCCGGTCAGTATGCGCTTCATAACGCGGCGTATTGGACGGAGTACGAGCAGTACTGGTTCGCGACGACGGGCAAGAAGAACATGCACGTCCACAACGACCTGCTCGAAACCGCCGTCGAGACCGGCGTGCCGGGCGCGGCGGTCTACATCGCTCTGCTGGTCTGGGCGTTGCTTCAGGGGCTGGCCCTCGCCGCCGTGAGAGACGACCCGGACCGGCGTCGGCTCGGCATGACGCTTGCGGCCTGCGTCTGCGTCTTCGCCGTGGACGGCTTCTTCGGTTTCAACGCCCGTGTTCCGGTATCGTCGGGCCTGTTCTTCATGCTGCTTGGCGGACTCGATGCGCTCGCGCCAGGGCGCGCGATGCGTCGGTCCGCCTCCGTGACGGTCGCGAGCGTCGCGGGGATTGCGGCCCTCGTGTCGGCGTACTACGGGACGCAGTGGTTCGCGGCGGAGCGGCACTTGCAGACGGCCGAGTTCGCGCGCTACGGATCGGAACAATACGCCGCGCGCGGCGACAACGCGGCGGCGGCGGCGGTGCGCCGGAAAGCCTATGAAGCGCTGGCGCGCGGCGCGGCGCTTGCGTCGTGGGACACGCGATTCCCTCAGTTCATGGCCTTACTCGATCTGCGGCGGGGCGACAATGCGGGGGCGGTCAAACGGCTGGTCTGGGCCGACCAGGAGGATTGCCGGGACGTGCAGGCGCTACTGCGCCTGGCCCGGGCCCGCGTGAATATCGCCGTCCTTGCGCGGGAATCGCAGCCGGAGCGCGCCGCGCGCGCGCGGGAGGACGCCGCGCGGGTGCTTGATCGCCTCGAGCGGCTCTGTCCGCCGCTCTCGGACCTGTGGGATATGCGCGCGGCCCTTGCCGCGACTCAGGCGCATGACGCCGACTCCTGGCGTGTTGTCGCGGAGCATCTGAATCGGGCGCTGGTGTACGGCGCGCGCGACCGGGCGGGTCTGCAACAGCGGATCGCGCTTGCGTGGGCCAACGCCGGTGCGGTCGATGAGGCGGAGCGGGCGTTCCGGCAGGCGGCGGAACTGCGGCCTGACGATCCTGAACTGTGGCGCGTGTATCACGGCTTTGCGCGCGAGTGCGACCGGCGCGCCTGTTTCCTGGACGCGCTCCACGCGGCGGCGGAGCGTCTTGCGCGGGCGCAGCCGCCGCAGGCGGCGACGTTGTCGGAAATCGCATGGCACCAGGCGGTGGTCTATCGCGAAGCGGGGGAGGTCCAGCTTGCGCGCACGGTGATCGACGCGGCACTCGACCGCGACCCGGCCTCCCTCCCCTTATGGGGCGAGTTGAGTATTGTCATGGACCGGTCCACGCGGAACGCGGCGCTTGCGAAACGCGCCGTGTCGGCGATAGCCCGCCTGGAGGCGGAGCGCAGGACTCCGCCGGAGGCGCTGGGGCTGCTGGCGGCGCTGGATGTGCCCACATCGGCGTCGCTGTTGGCGGGCGGCGAAAAACTGGCCGCGCTGGCGCGCTCGCCTGCGTTCGGGCGCGACGCGGATGCCGTGCAGCGCACGTTGAGCTGGATCGGCGACCTGTACATTGACTCCTTGCAGTCGGCGGCGATGACGCCCGTTGATCAGGCGGCCTTTCTCGCGGCGATGGGCGAACTTTTCGTGTGGAGCGGGCGTTGGGAAGCGGCGCACGAAGTGTTCGCGGCGGCAATGCCGGGACTCGATGGCGCGAAACGGGCCACGGCGCTCGCCCACTACTCGGAGGCGCTCGCGCGCTTGGGGCGCGCGGCCGAGGCGCTCGATGCGGCGCGCCAGGCGGCGGCGGAAGGGGGCGAGCAGATGCTGACGCGGCACATGCTGGCGCGGCGGCTTGCGGAGTCGGGCCGCGCGGCCGAGGCCCGATTCGAGTATAAGGCGCTGCTCCAGAAGACGGCCGCGAGTTCGGCGCTGTACGCGGTTCTGGAGGCGGAACTGGCGGCGCTCGAACGCGGACAGTCCGCGGATGCCGGCGCGGGAGGTTCGCCATGAGCACGGAAGCGATCTCACGTCGGGAACTGATGGTGGCGCTGGCCGCGTTTACGGTGGCCGGCGTCGCGGTGTTCTTTGCAGCGGCGTGGGCGTATGCGCGATTTGGGGGCGAGTTCATCGATGGACTCGACAACGAACTTGGCGAGGTGCTGATGGATCGGGCCATGCGTTTCGAGGAGGCCGGCGCGATTGAGAATGCGAAGGCCGTGTATGGCGAGGCGATCGCGCGACCTTTTTACGGCCCACAGAACCGGGCGGACACGGCCAAACGCTTGGGTGTGCTTCACTGGCAGGCGGGCGAACTGGAGGCGGCGGCGCCGCTCTTGCGCGAGGCTGCGGTATTCGATCCGCCGCCGCTTTCGGTGTTCGAGCCGCTGTGCGACTGCCTGATGGCGCTGGGCCAGTACGCCGAGGCGGAGGGCCTCATCGCGCGCTGGATAACTATCGCCGGAGAATTGGGGCTTCCCATCGAAATCGCGAAAGCGAAGTACTACGAGGGCGAGATCGCGCTGGCGCAAGGCGACCCGGAACGGGCGGAGGCGTGTTTCCTCGAGGGCGTGCAGCACGTGCCCGGAGGCCGCAATGCGTCGGAGCTTGGCCTGATGTATTACGAACAGGGCGCGCTCGAGCAGGCGCTGCCGTATATTGACGCCTACCTCGAAACCGGGACCGGCGAGCGGGCTGAGTATTTCCGCTGGCTGCGCGGCCACATCGTCGAGAAAGTGAGGCCGGCGACCGGGGACGCCGGTAGATCGGACGGATCGGACGGATCTGGTATCTAAGAGGATCACCAGGTAGCGCCGTAGCGCGCGGCCAGTGCCTGGGCCGCGTCGGGCCCGGTACCGCCGAACGGATATGGCCGCGGCTGGATGCGGTGCGATTCGAGTTCGTGCAGCGCGGGCGTGAAGATGTCCCACGCCGCGGCAAGTTCGTCCGCACGTATAAACAGGCTGCGGTCTCCCTCGATCACGTCGAGCAGCAGGCACTCGTAGGCGTCGGGAATTTGTACAGGGAAGGCGGACGCATACTGCAGGTCGAGGTCGCTTTCCTCGAGCGCGATGGTCAGTCCGGGCGCCTTGTTGACGATGCGAAACGCGATGGCCGCGTCGGGCTGCACGCGAATAAGGAGTTCGTTGTTCGCCAGGTGTCCCGCGGCATGCTGAAAGATGTTACCCGGCACGGGACGGAACCGGATTCGGATTTCCGTCATGCGCGCGTTGAGCCCTTTGCCCGCGCGCACGAGGAAGGGCACGCCGTCCCAGCGCCGATTGCGGATTCGGAGCGCCGCTGCGGCGTAGGTGGGTGTAATCGAGTCCGGCGGCACGCCTTCCTCCTCGCGATAGCCGGGACGACGCGCGCTGCGGAGGGACCCCGCCGTGTATTGCCCCACCACGAGGTCTTCGAGGGTGGCCGGCTGTACGCACCGCAGCGCCTTTACTTTCTCGTCGCGCACGTAACCCGCTTCGAGACTCACCGGCTGCTCCATCGCGACAAGCGCCAGGATTTGCAGCAGGTGATTCTGCATCACGTCGCGGATAATGCCGTAGTCGTCGAAATAGCCGGCGCGTCCTTCGAGGCCGAAGTCCTCCATCCACGAAATCTTCACGTGCTCGACGTGGGCCCGATTCCAGATGGGATCGAAGATGAGGTTGGCGAAGCGCAGCACCAGCAGGTTCTGGATGACCTCCTTTCCGAGATAGTGGTCGATGCGGTAGGTCTGGTCTTCGGCGAACACCCGCGCCATGTTGCGCGTCAATTCGTCCGAGGAGGCCCGGTCGCGACCGAAGGGCTTTTCGATGACCACGCGCGACCAGCCCGGGTCGTCCTTGTGGGTCACGAGCCCGGCGTCAGCAAGGGCGCGGGCCACATCCATGAAGAGGAATGGCGGTATCGCCATGTAGAAGATGCGGTTGACCGCGTCGGTCGGGCCGAGGGACGCCAGCGCGGGCTGTATCCGGCGCAGAGCGTCCGCTGAATCGTACTGCCCGGCGATGTAGACGCAGTGTTCGAGGAACTCGCGAATCCGCGCGTCGCACTGGTCGCCCGGCGCGTAGCGGCACGTGAGGTGGGCCATCATGTGCTCGCGGAACGCCTCGTCGCTGAGCGCCGAACGCGCGTAGCCGATGATCTGGAATCGATCGGGCAGGAGTTGCCGACTGTACAGAGCGAACAGCGCCGGAATCACTTTCTTGAGTGCGAGGTCGCCTGAAGCCCCAATGAGAATGATGGCCAGCGGGCCGCCGCCGTCGGCGCTCCTTGTCTTATTGCTCATGGAATGCTTCCTGTGGTTTCCGTGGGCGCGTGCGGCGCGAAGCGGCCTTGCGCCGTCGCGTCGAAACGGTATCCGCCGCTATTGTACAACTGCGTCTGCCGGAGCAGTTCCGACAGATTGATTTGGCCGTCCACCACGTCCGGGCCGTAGTCTCCGGGATGCGGCAGTGCAACGGGGCCGGGCCCGGCGGCATAGCCGGAAGGGGCGCTTGGGTCGTCGTGATAGGCCCCGGCGAGATAGGCGTCAATGACGGGCGCGAGTTCGTCAAGGGTCAGTCGGCCATCGCGGTTGCGGTCATTCGGGTGTTTCGTATTGACACGTATACGTTCACAAAACGATGCAAAAATACATTTATCAACATAAAGCAACAACGCGCCCTGAAAGAAAACGCGGTCCCGAATGAGGGTCCCAAGCGCGCGCAACTCCGGCAGCCGATCAAGCCGGTCGGCGCGGTCGAGGAACAGCGCGATGCGCCAGGGACCGTCGATATCGCGCACAAAGGCGTAGAGGTCCCAGACGGAGCTCGCGGGGTGGAGCCGCTTCATGGCGTAGCATCGGAACTGGGGCATATCGGCCCAGGCAGGGCGCGCGGGGGCGAAGACGATGTCGTTCCGGGTCGTGTTCGCGGCGATGAACTTTCCGGCGGCGACGTGGCGGAGGTCGTCATCGGAGAAGAAGAGCGCCTTGCGTTCGGGCGTCACGGCTACGAGAAACGCGGCGGCGAGCGCGAGCAGGGCCACCGGAGCGCATCGACCGGCCAAGGGACCCAATTTCCACTCCCCCCGTTTACCTATGGGAAAGGGTTGCGGTGCGGGGGCCGGAAACCAGAGTCGCCAGCACGCGGCCGGCAGGATCGCGAGGGGCAGCGCGGCCAGGGGCAGGGCGAACTTGAGGGTGCTGTAGCGGTGAAAGAGGAGGTTGTTGTGCTGCTTGAAGACGTGGTAGTAGAGGAGGCAGGGAACGAGATACAGGAACGCGGCGGCGAGCAGGCCGGCAGCGGCATTTGCTCTCGGCGAGGGTGAGGACGATTGGAGACCTTCGGTCGTGTCGGTGGTACGGTCGGGAGACCGGCCACAACGGGGGAGACCTTCGGTCGTGTCGGTGGTACGGTCGGGAGACCGGCCACAACGGGGGAGACCTTCGGTCGTGTCGGTGGCACGGTCGGGAGACCGGCCACGACGGGGGCGGAGGCGGTGAAGCAGGGTCTTGAAGGCGGTCAGGAGCGTCAGGACGGCCCATGCGGCGAAGGAGAAGACGATGATCGGTGTTCCGTGTCGGCCGAAGGATGCGGGGACATGCTCGTTCCAGAAGCGCGTATCGAGCGAGAACCTGAGGAAGGTGTCCAGCGAGGCGTAATCGAGCGGGTTGCGACCGTCGGCGAGACCGTGGCCGGGCGTGGCTCCCGATCGCAGGAGGAACCGCTCGATGATCATGTCTTTTCCCCCGATTGCGATCACTTGGACTATGAAGAGCGCGAGTACCGCCACAAAGGGCAGGGCATAGACGAGCGAGTTTCGCGCGGGTTCGAAGATGCCGCGCCCAAGCCGCCCGCGCCCGAGCCGCGCCAACCAGACGCACGCCGCGAGGAACGCGAATAGCCAGTCGGTGAGCAGCCCGAGCGCGCCGACAAACCCCTGAATCATGGCCAGCGAACGACGCATCCAAGGTCTTTCGACGCGGTCTCTGAGCATTTCGAGGAAGATGAAGAGGGCGTAGAGCGGAAGGACGGCGGCGTCGGCGAAGTAGCTCATGAGGTGTTCGTGGTAGGCAATGGGGAGGTAGAGATAGAGCGACAGCGGGACCAGCGCGAGGACGAAGGCGTTCCACCGGGAGAATGCGGCGCGCCGCAATAACAGGGCGACGGTTGCCGCGAGGACCAGGGCGGTGACCAGATGCAGCGCGAGGTTGAGGGCCATTGCGAGGCTGGGCGTCGGTTCGCGGCCCCGGCACAGGGCCAGCAGATGGAGGGGCAGGATCGCGCCGGGGGGATAGGAGACGTAGGGCGTGCGTTCGCCGAGGTACGGCTGCTCGATGGAGTCCGGCTCCCAAACCATGGCGAACCGCATCGCGCACGCGCCCTCGTGGTGCCAATGCTTCGCCATGAGCGTGGAACCGCCGGTCATCCAGCCGGCGATGTTCATGGGCGCTTCGCCGAACCACGGGGCGCGGGCGAGGACGGTATGGGTGAACATGGCCGCGGCGATGCACAGGAACGCCGCGACGGCGCACGCGGCGCACAGCCTTCTCGACGGGGCAGCATCCATGAAGCAGAGGTCTCCGCGCCCATTATAGAGGCATGGGCCGCCTGGCATGTAGGCGGCGGCGCGGGGGGAGGGGTGGACGGGGTGGACGAGGTGGACGGGGTGGACAAGACGGATGGGATGGACGGAGCGCGCCGCGCATTGACCACCTTCGACGGCGGGCGTAGAATACACCGACGACGTTGGTTGTATTTCTGGCGGTGGTTGTGCGAGAAGGCTCAATCATAACCCTGTGGTAGGTCTATGTGGCGTGCTTTATTGATAGCGGGCGTTGTTTCCCTGGCCGCGGGCGGCGCGGTGGAGAATACGGCGCCGATCCCGCCGGAGTCGCCGCCGCTGCCGGACGAATTCATCGTTCTCTGTCCTATCAACGATGAGATCGACGACGGCGTGGCGGTGGTGGTGGAGCGTGCGGTGCGCGAGGCTGCGGGCGCGCGGGCGATCGTGTTCCTGATCGACACGCCGGGCGGGCGGGTGGATTCGGCGATCGACATCACCGAGCACATCATGGGCGCGCGCTGCCGAAGCGTGGCGTTTATTCACAAAATGGGGGCCATATCCGCGGGCGCGCTGATCAGTTTCGCGTGCGACGATATTGTCATGTCGCCCGCATCGAACATCGGGGCGGCTCTGCCGTTTGTTCCTGGCATGGAGCCGAACGTGAGCCTGGACGAGAAATCGCGGTCCTTCGTTCGTGCGAAATTCCGGGCGTTGGGCGAGGCGAAAGGCCATGATCCGCTGCTCGGCGAGGCCATGGTGGATCCGGACGTGGCGCTGTACGGCTACCGGGACGCTGACGGGCGTTTTGTCATCGAGAAAGACTTGCGGGCGGGAAGTCAGGAGGAAGGCGGGGAGGAGGGTCCGCCGCCGGGGCTGCCAGCGGAGGCGCGGTTGATCTCGCCGCGGGGGAATCTGCTGACGCTGACGGCGGAAGAGGCCATCGAGTTCGGGCTCATCGAAGTCAAGGCGAAAGACGAGGAAGAAGTGCTCGGGCATTTCGGATGGGCGGAACTGCGGCGGGTGGTCATCACGCCGACGTGGGCCGAGGCGCTGTTCGGGTTTCTGACCAGCCCGCTGATATCGAGTCTTTTGTTGATGTGCGGGCTGGGCGGCCTGTACTTCGAGGTGCGCACGCCGGGCTTCGGCCTGCCGGGGATCATCGGGCTGACGTGTCTGGCGCTGTTTTTCGGCGCGCAGTTCATTATCGGGCTGGCCGATTGGATGGACGTGCTGCTGGTGCTTGCGGGCGTGGTCTTATTGGGCGTGGAAATATTTGTCTTGCCGGGGTTCGGGATCGCGGGCATGGCCGGTATCGGCTGCCTGTTCGCGGGCCTGTATTTGTCGCTGACGCGGGTGCCGGTGCCGCAGTACACTTGGGATTTCGTTCGGCTGAGCGAGGCGGTCCAGACGCTGGCCATCGCGGCCATCGCGCTTACCGCGATCATGCTGATTTCGTGGTTTTACCTGCCGCGGACGCGCCTGCTCAACTGGCTTGTGCTGGCGCAGGCCGAGGCCACGCATTCGGGCTACATCGTGCAGGCGCCGCAGGAGGCGGGTATGTACGTGGGTATGTACGGCGTCGCGACGTCGATGTTGCGTCCGGCGGGCCGCGCGCGGTTCGGCGACCGGACGCTGGACGTCATGACCCGCGGCGAGTTCATAGAAAAGGGCCGGCCCGTAGTGATCATCCAAGCGGAGGGCAACCGTCTCGTGGTCACGGAGGCGCGGGAGGACAAGAGTTGATGGACACGCGACACACGCTGGTGAACATGCTGCGACAACTCCTCAAGGAGATGGAGATCGTCAGTTCGCAGGGCGCGGGCTACTACACGTGCGCGCCCTTCGCAAAGCGGTACAATAAGCTGCTCGGGCAGGCGCGCACCCTGTTTCCCGAGGGCGACGGCATCATCGGCACCTTTGAGGCGCAGGACGAGAACGACCCGAAGGACCCGAGCGTCAAGAGCAAGTATCTCATGGGGCTGCGGGTCGAGATCAGCCAATTGATCTCGCTGCTCGAGTCGACCCGGGGAGACGCGGTGTCATGATCATTTTCTGGATGGCGCTCCTGTATTTCGCGGGATTGGTGCTGATCCTCGCCGAGGCGGTGTTGCCGGGCGGCATCTGCGGCTTGGCGGGCTTCGTGCTCGTTTGCGTAAGCGCGGGCATCGGCATCTACAGCTTCGAGGGCCAGTACGTCTTCTTCATCGTGCTGTTCGAGGCGCTGGGCGCCTTCGCGACCGTGGCGGTGTCCATGCTGTTGCTTACGCGCACGCGCGCCGCGCGCTTCCTGACGCTCGAAACGCGGCAGCGGCCCGAGGACGGCTACACGAACACGCCGAATGAAGACGCACTGGTTGGCCAGGCGGGGACCGTGCTCACGGCGCTGCGGCCGGCGGGCACCATCGTCCTGGACGGACGCCGCCTCGACGCGGTGGCGCAAGGGACGTTTATCGAGAAATACGCTCCCGTCCGCGTCGTCGCGGTGCATGGGAACCGGATTGTAGTCGAGCGCGCCGATTCATGAGAATCTGCGTCGGCGTTCCGCGGATTTCCCGCGGAGGATGCCGGAGCAGTAACATAAATTGCAAGGAAACCTTTGGAGAAAGGGGAATCCCATGGAAAACTCAATTCTGCTCATCTTGCTTGTCGTGTTGGGGGTCTTCGGCCTCATGTTCGTCGTGGTGCTGCTCAGTTTCTTCCGCTTGTGGCTGCGGGCGTGGCTGTCCGGCGCGCACGTGGGCCTATGGAGCCTCGTCGGCATGTCGTTGCGGCGCGTGAATAGCGCCGTGATTGTCGACAGCCGGATCATGGCCGTGAAGGCGGGCGTAGACCTGAAGACGGACGAACTCGAGGCGCACTACCTGGCGGGCGGCAACGTGGTCCGCGTCGTTCAGGCGTTGATCGCGGCGAGCAAGGCGAACATCGAGCTGAATTTCCAGCGCGCGACGGCCATCGACCTCGCCGGACGCGACGTGCTCGATGCGGTCCAGACGTCGGTGCGCCCGAAGGTCATTGACTGCCCCGACCCGAACAAGGGACCGCAAACCGTGTCCGCCGTGGCGATGGACGGCATCCAATTGCACGCCAAGGCGCGCGTTACCGTGCGCACGAACATCCACCGGCTCGTCGGCGGCGCGACGGAAGAGACGATCATCGCGCGGGTGGGCGAGGGGATCGTTACGACCATCGGCTCCGCGGAGTCGCACAAGAAGGTGCTGGAGAACCCCGACTCGATTTCGCGCGTGGTCCTCGATCGCGGCCTGGACGCCGGCACGGCCTTCGAGATTCTGTCGATCGATATCGCGGACGTGGACGTGGGCGAGAACATCGGCGCGCAGTTGCAGATCAAGCAGGCCGAGGCGGACAAGCAGATCGCCCAGGCCCGGGCCGAGGAGCGCCGCGCCATGGCGCTCGCTCGCGAGGCGGAGATGAAGGCGCAGGTCATCGAGATGCGCGCCCGGGTCGTCGAGGCCGAAGCGCAAATCCCGCGCGCCATCGCGGAGGCGTTTCGCAGCGGCAACCTGGGGATCATGGATTACTATCGGCTGAAGAATGTGATGGCGGATACGGACATGCGCGACTCGATTGCGAAGATGGGTCCGCCGACGCAGCAGGACGAGGGCCGTCAAGACTGAAGGTGAAGGCATGGAGCAACTCATCGGTTTTCTGATCTTTCTCGCGCTGGCCGGGTTCAGCGTGTTGAGCAAGGTGCGCGAGCAACGCGCCGAGGAACAGCGGCGGGCGGAAAAGGCGCGCGAACAGGCGCGGCAACAAACCGAACTGCCGGAGGCCACGCGCCGGACACTCTACGGCGAGGTCGGACCGCCCGTGGCCAAGCGCCGTGAGAGCGCGCCGCGCCCCGGCGCACCCGCGCCGCAAGAGCCGCAGCCGTATCATTCACCGCTCGAGCGACGGGAATCTCCCGAGGATCGCCACGTGGCGCGCGAGGAAGTGCGCGAGGCACCGGGGCGGCCCGCGAGCCAGGAAGCGCCGCCCGAGCAGGCGCCCGCCCAGCGCCCGAAGACGCTCGAGGAACTCTGGCACGAGATGCAGCGCGAGGTGCAGCGACGCCTGCAGCCGGAGACGTCGCCCGCGCCGCGTCCCCAGCCCGCGCCCGTCGCGCCGCGGCCCGTGGCGCAGCGGCATCAGCAGCGCCCGCAGCGGCAACAATACCAACGCCCGCAGCGGCAGCAAGTAGCCCAGTCACCCGCCGCAATGGCCCGTGCGCGCGCCGCACAGGTCGCGCCGCCGCGCCGCGCCGCGCCGCCGCCGCGTCCCAAGGCCGCGCTGCTCTTTAGCGGCCTCGAGGATGTGCGCCGCGCCATTGTCCTGCGTGAAGTTCTCGGCCCGCCGCGCGCGTTCGAGCCGTGGTGACAGCACCGAGGCGTCCGGACAGGCGTCCGGACGCCCCAAGCGCGGCTGTAGGTAGACGCAACCTCGAGTCGGGGCCCGAGGTGCGTCGTGGTCAAAGGCCGACTGCGGCGCGCACGGTCAGCACCGCCTCAGCGTCGAATACTATCGTTTCGTCGGGGGTCACGCCGTCCGCGGCCACAATCACGGCCCCGCACAGTTGTCCCTCCATCAGCTTGAGCAGGTCCACTGTGTCCGCCGGGACGAGGCTGATGGTCTGGCCGAATCCCTCGATTGCGACGGCGCCGCCGAGGTAGGCGAGCTTCACGCCTTTGCCGCCCACGGTTACGTAAAAGAGACTGAGCGAAGTCAGGGCGCTGAAATTGCCTTGTGTGGCGGAGACGATCACCTCGTCGAGATAGACGTGACGCAACTGGATGAGGCCGCCGACGTAGTCCGGCGCGTAGTCGCGCACCATGCTTTCGAGGGCGTTGCGGTCAGGCAAATTGCAGGTAAGGCCCTCGATCATGACGGCTTTGCTGAGCGTCTCGCCCGCGGGCCGGTTCTCGGTCGGGCCGAAGGCAGCGCCCGAAACAACGGTTGCGCGGGCCGTCACCGGCGGCAACTCGATCCAGCCGATGCAGCCGTTCGCCAAGACGGCGATTACGAAGCAGAGCGGCGCGGTCCGCGGCAATGCGCGCGGAGCGAATATTCGGTATGGCAAGACGGTCTCCCTCGGATAGTGCGTCAAAGACGCGGATTCACCACAGTGTGCACAATACCGACGAAATGGATATTCGTTACGGGTAGGCGCGACGCGGGATCGCCGCACGGTGGGGGGAAAGGGACCAAATGGACAAAAAGGACCGAAAGGGCCAAGTGGACCAAGAGAAGCAGGAGAACCAAGAGGGCGAGGAGACGCCAAGATGCGCGACACGATGGGTGTTGCCGCGTGCGAGACTCGGTTGCTAGTGGCGGTTCGGGGGCTGGGTCCCTTATAGTACGGATCGCGTCAAGGAGGGGCGGTCATGCGTCGCGCGTATCGGTACGGTTGTGCGGTTCTTGCCATGCTGGCGGTCGTTTTCGCCGCTGTCGCGGCGTATCCGTTCCTTGTCGGCGGGACGGAGACGATCGCGCTCGACGACGCGGCGCGGGCGTCGCTTGCGGGGTCTCGCGGGCTGACTTTTGCGCGTCTCTCGGACGGATACACGCATTTTGCGTGGACCGGTCCCGAGGACGGGGCGGTCGTGGCGTTGGTGCACGGCTACACCGGCCCGATGACGCTGTGGGCGGGGACGGCGCGGGCACTGAGCGCGGCGGGCTTCCGGGTGCTGTGTTACGACCTTTTCGGGCGCGGCTACTCGGACCGGCCCGAGGTCCGGTATACGACCGACCTGTTCGACCGGCAACTTCTTGAATTGCTCGATGCGGAGGGCGTAGCCGGGCCGATAGACCTGGTGGGGCAGTCGATGGGCGGCGCGATTGTCGTACATTTTGTGGACCGCCACCCGGAGCGGGTGCGGCGTTTTGCGCTGATGGCGCCCGCCGGGTTCTCGTTGCACGAGCCGATCCGTTATCGCATGCTGCACTGGCCGGGCGTTGGGGAGTGGTCGATGGGGATGTTCGGCGACGCGACGTTGACTCGCGCGCTGGACCGCATGGGCGTGCCGGAGGACGCGCCGTATCGCCGGGATTACCTCGAGCAGATGCGCTATCGGGGGTATAAGCGGGCATTGCTCTCGACGCTGCGGCACACGCCGCTGCTGACGCTCGAACCGGTGTATCGGCGCGTAGGGAGGCTCGGCAAGCCGTCGCTGCTTATCTGGGGGACGGCGGACCACGTCGTGCCGTTTGCTCACCAGGAACGTGTGCGGGCCGCGATCCCGAACATCGAGTTTCACGCGATCGAGGGGGCGGATCACACGGCGCAGCAGGACAACCCCGAGGCCGTCCACGCGATGCTGACGGCGTTCTTTTCACGGGCTGACGCGGCGGAGTGAGAGGGGGCAACGCGCTTCACGCGGGGGGCTGCGGCGCGTCTTCGACGAAGGCGGCTGTGCCGTAGGCCACGATTTCGGCCATGCCGCCGGAGATGGCCGCCGTTCCGAATCGCATATCGAGCACGGCGTTCGCGCCGAGCTTCGCGGCGTCCTCGATCATGCGATCAAGTGCCTGCTCGCGCGCCTCGGCGAGCATCTTCGTGTATTCGGGGATTTCGCCGCCGACCATGTTGCGCAAGACGGCGAGGATATCCTTGCCGAGGTGGCGGCAGCGCACGGTACTGCCGCGGACGAGGCCGATGGTTTCGACGATGCGCTTGCCCGCGATGGACGACGTGGTGACGACTATCAATGACGGACCTCCCGGCTGTAGCGGTCCGTGCGCGCCGCGCGCAGCCGCTGTCGCAAGACGGATACGAACAAGACGGCGAGGCCGATGACGGGGGCGGCGATCAGGGCCTTGACGAGCGCGCCGGCCCAGTCGTCGGTGACGAACTGATAGATCCCGTACGCGAGGAGCAGCGCCGCGCCGACGATGAGGACGAGCCAGCCGGTCCGCCGCTCGATGCGGTTGTACACGCCGTCCACGAAGCCGTCCCAGACGTCGTCGGGGGGGCTGTCGCCGATCAACGCGGCGGCCGTGCCGGCGGCGAGGCGTTGCATTTCGTCGAATTCGCGGCGGCACGCCTCGCAGGCGGCAAGATGCTGATCGAGATCGCGGCGGTCTTCGGGGCGCAATTCGCCGTCGAGGTGTCCGGAGATCAGCATCTGGTAGCGTTCACAAGGTGTTGTCATAAGTTGGTCCGGCAATGAGCGTCCACATAGAGTAATTACACCGAATTGGGCAAAACATTCGCCGTGTCCCGGGTCTGCTGTTCGAGGACGCGCCGCAGGCTCTTGCGGGCGCCGTGGAGCCGCGACATGACCGTTCCCTCGGGAACGGCGAGGCAAACCGCGATTTCCGCATAGGACATTTCCATGAAGTGGCGCAACCGCAGGATTTCGCGGTGTTCCGGGCTGAGCCGGCGCATGGCCGCCGCGATGGAGGCTTTCAGGTCGTTCCGCTCGGCGACGGCCTCGGGGTCGGGCCGGGTGTCGCGCGCGTCGAAGCCGTTGGCGACCAATGCCTCGAGGGATTGCTCGCCGTGGCGGCGCTTACGCTTGAGGTGGTTCAGACAGGTGTTGCGGATGATGCGGTGCAACCAGGGATAGAAGGGCATATCGGGCTTGAAGCGCCGCATGGCCCGGAACGCGCGGGCGAAGGACTCCTGCGCCAGTTCGAGGGCGTCGTCGCGATTGCCGACGAAGCCGTAGGCCGCGGCGTAGGCGCGCCGTTGATATGCGCGCACGAGATGCCCAAAGGCGTCGCGATTGCCTTTTCGCGCGGCGGCCAGCAGGCGTTTTTCGTCCTCGAACGGTTCGTCCATGTTCGCTTGAGGCATTCCCCGTCGCCGCCCCACGCGGCGGAGGTAGTATACGCGTTGGCGCGGGATGGGATGAAATTACTGATCCGGCGCCGGGCGGCGCAGGCGGCCCTCGATCCAGGTGATTAACATCATGTAGAGGACCATGCCGAGGAGGGCGCACGACATGTCGAAGGCCAGGGGGAAGCGCCAGCCGACGTAGTTGTAGCTCTGGCCTACGTTGCCGGCGAGGATGAGGTAGATGAGGCCCGCCGCGCGGTAAGGCGAATCGATGCGCACCGCGAAAAACAACGCGGGGATAACGAGCATCATGTAGTAATAGTGCGTGGGCGCGACGAGGAAGAAGACGGGCACGAAGCTGAAGAGGACGGCTTCGCCGTCGTCGAGATACCGGGCGAGATAGACGGATGCGAGCAGTACGATCGCCTGGATGCCCCACCAGACGTGCGCCCATTGAGCGTGGAATTCCTGGAGCTGCGCTTTGTACGCCCACCAATCGACGCCGCGCGGCACGAGGTCGAAGGTGCCGAGGAAGACGTATCGGAAGCCGACGCGCCACGTCGAGATGTCGTTGTTGTGGTAGCTGATCTTGTCGAAAAACTCGCGCCACTGGTGGAGGCCGCCCGCGTAGAGCACCGATGCGCCGACGAGCAGGCCGCCGACAATGGCGTAGGCAGCGAAGAACTGGAAGTGCTTCCAGGGGATGCGCCGGGTGCGCGCGAGTTCGACGAGGGCGCGCGCGCCGATGCCGAAGGCGAAAATGACGGGGAAGATGCGGGCGAGTCCCGCGTAGGCCATGACGCCGCCGGCGGTCTTGTACCAGCCCTTTTTGATGAGCGCCGCGCCGACGATCGTCAGCATAATCCAGTCGGTCCGCAGGAACGCGGCCTTCATGGTGGGCGACTGCATCGTAAGGAAGTTGATCCCGAAGAAGGCCGCCGCGAAGAAGGCCGCGCGGTGGCCGAACGCCCAGAACGCGGCCAGGAGCGCGAGGAGGATAAGCGCGGGATCGAGCAGCGCGACGGCGCGCAGGGCCTTGACGTTGTCCGTGCTGACGGCGTTGCTGATGAGACCGCCGGTGAGGCCCCAGATGGGCGTGGCGTTGTATCCTTTGTCGCGGAGGATGCGCGACCAGCGTCCGCCGCCGAGGTTCCGCTTGAAGAACTCGATATCTTTGACGAATTCGGCCCAGCGTTCCTCCGAGAAGCGCGCTTTGATCTCGTCCTTGCGGGCGAGGACGTTGGGAACGCCCAGGTAACGGCCCGTGGCGAGGTCGCGGATGGAGTTGGCGGAATAGAGGCGCTTCGTCTCCTCATCGGCGATGATTGTGGCTTCGTACAGCTTGGTATAGCCGATCTCGGGCGCGTATTTCGCGCCGATGTAGTAGTGATAGAACTCGTATTCGTTGAAATAGTGCTTGCTGATCCAGGGATAGAAGCTGGTGTAGTGGCCGAGAGAGAGGATCGCGATGCCGAGCAATGGCACGGCCAGCAGGCCGCGAAGAAACGGCACGCGCCAACGCGCAATCGCCACATAGACCAAGGCCATGAGGACCGTGCCCACCGAGATCAGCAAAAAGAGTTGGGGCCGCAGCCGCGTCACGGCGGTGCGCAAGCGGTCCGCGGGCGTGGCCGGGTCCGTCGTGACGAGTTGCGCGCGATCCTTCATGGGCGGGACGATTACTCCGCGGGTTTGCGGAGGCGTCTGGGGACGCGCCTGCGCGGGCGGGGCCGGCGGTCGCGGCAGTGGCGGAACAGGGGCCTGTGGAACAGCCGCGCTTGTCTCGGACGTTGCCGTGTCGTCGGGTGGTTGCGCGGCCACGGGCACGCCGCAGAAAATGGCCAGGGCGGCGAGGCAACATGCAAACAACGCGAGGCGAGCACGTCCATAGGGTCCATGACGACCGTTCTGTCCGGGCATGTCCGCGTCTCGACCGTGATGCACAGGCGTCTCCCCGCATTGCCGAAGAATCAGGACGCGCGCCTCGCGCGTGTCCGGCAAGCCCGCATATCATATATGGCGGTGAGAGCGCTATCAAACGTTTGCGGTGGTCGGAGCGGCGCGCTCCTAACGCGTTCGGGTCGATTCTCGGGGTAGCACGAGGGCGAGTGGGAATACGATTACGATTACGATTACGATCACGAGTTGTCATGAAACGAGTGGTTTCTCCCGGAGAGGACGAAAATGGATGCTGAAGCAGTGCACAAGCGGCGCTGAAGCGCCCTTTGCCGGGCAAGACCTCTTACCCCCCGGCTGAAGCCGGGGGCAAAGAAGAGCCCGCTGAAGCGGGCTGACCGGCCTGCCCGAGTCGATTTTCGCAGCAGCGCGTGTACGAGGACGAACATGGGTCGTGAGACACACTTAGCAGATGCGTCGGTGGTGCGGGTCGAGGCGCGAATATTCGGCGCGGTGCAGGGGGTCGGTTTTCGGCCGTTTGTGTTTCGTCTCGCGACGACGCTCGGGCTCGCGGGAAGGGTCAGTAACACGCCGGAAGGCGTGCTGATGGTCGCGGAGGGGCCGCGGGCGCGGGTCGAGGACCTCGTTGCGCGGATCGAGCGGGAGAGGCCGCCGCTGTCAATCATCGAGCGGATCGAGACGCACTGGGGCGAGCCGGTCGGCCTGCAAGGTTTCCGCATCGAGCACAGCGCCGCGGCGGGCGCGGCCGCCGCGCACATCCTGCCGGACGTGGCCACGTGCGCGGACTGCCTGCGCGAAATCCTCGATCCGAACGACCGCCGATATCGGTATCCGTTCACGAACTGCACGAACTGTGGGCCGCGCTTCACGATTATCCACCGGCTGCCCTACGACCGGCCCAACACGTCGATGCGCGGGTTCGCGATGTGCGCCGCGTGCCGCGCGGAATACGAGGACCCGGCGGACCGGCGCTTCCACGCGCAGCCGACGGCGTGCCCGGCGTGCGGCCCGCAACTCGCATTGTGGGATGCGGCGGGGGCCGCGATCGCGACGCGGGACGCCGCGCTGATCGAAGCCGCCGCCGCGCTGCGCGCGGGCAAGGTCGTTGCGGTCAAGGGGCTTGGCGGGTTTCACTTGATGGTTGACGCGCGCAACGAGGCCGCGGTCGCGCGGCTGCGCCTGCACAAGCACCGCGAGGAGAAGCCGTTTGCGCTGATGTATCCGGGTATTGATCGCGTGCTCGGAGACTGCGCGATGTCCGAACTCGAAGCGCGGTTGTTGGAATCGCCCGAGGCGCCGATCGTGCTGCTGCATCGGCGCGGGGCGGATGGTCTCGCGCCGAACATCGCGCCGGGCGCGCCGCGTTACGGCGTCATGCTGCCGTACACGCCGCTGCACCATCTGCTGCTGCGGGAAACGGGCGGGCCGGTCGTCGCCACGAGCGGGAACTTGAGCGAGGAGCCCATCTGCATCGACGAACGCGAGGCGATCGAGCGCCTGCGCGGCATCGCGGACTTGTTCCTCGGCCACAATCGGCCCATCGTGCGGCACGTGGACGACTCGATAGTCCACGTCGTGCTTGGGCGCGAGATGGTGCTGCGCCGGGCGCGCGGCTATGCGCCGCTGCCGGTCCGCGTCGCGCCGGACGGCCCCGCGCTGCTCGCGGTGGGCGGGCACCTGAAGAATACGGTGGCGGTGGCGAAGGACGGGAACGTTTTCCTGAGCCAGCACGTGGGCGACCTCGAAACGCCGAAGGCGTTCGACGCGTTCGTCGAGGCGGCGCGGGCCCTCGAGACGCTGTACGACGCGCGGCCCGGCCACGTGGCGTGCGACATGCACCCCGACTACCTGAGCACGAAGCACGCGCGCGGCATGGGGCTGCCGGTTATCGAGGCGCAGCACCACTACGCGCACGTCGTGGCCTGCATGGCGGAACACGGCGTCGAGGGATCGGTGATCGGTGTGTCGTGGGACGGCACGGGCTATGGCCCCGACGGCGTGGTGTGGGGCGGCGAGTTCCTGCGCGCGACGCGGGAAAACTTCGAGCGGGTCGCGCACTTGCGCCCTTTTCGCCTGCCGGGCGGGGACCGCGCGGTGAAGGAGCCGCGTCGATCCGCGCTGGGCCTGCTGCACGAGATATACGGCGACGCGGTTGCGGACCAGGGGGGGCTTGCGCCGCTGGAAGCGTTCAGCGCGGCGGAATTGCGCCCGATGCTGCAAATGATCGCGAAGGGCCTGCACGCGCCGTGGACCACGAGCGCCGGGCGGCTTTTCGACGCCGTGGCCGCGCTGCTCGGGTTGCGCCAGGCGAGCGCCTACGAGGGCCAGGCCGCCATGATGCTCGAGTATGCCGCGCGACGCTGCGACACCGGGACGCGGCGCTATGCGTGCGCGCTGCGCGGCGACATCCAGCCGCAGGTGCTCGACTGGGGGCCGGTCGTGGAGGCGATCATCGACGATGTGCGCGCGGGCGTCGCGGTCGAGCGCATCGCGATGGGTTTTCACGCCGCGCTCGCGGATGGTATCCTAGCGGTGGCGCAAGCGTGCGGCCTCGAGGACGTCGTGCTGACGGGCGGCTGCTTCCAGAACGTGCTGTTGACCGAATTGACCGTGCCGCGCCTGCGCGAGAACGGCTTCCGCGTGTTCTGGCACCATCGCGTGCCGCCGAACGACGGCGGCATCGCCTTGGGCCAGGCGGCGCATGCGCTTGCGCGGCTGCGGCGCGCGAAAGGACCCTCCGATGTGTCTGGCGATACCGGGTGAAATACTGAGCATCGACGACGGCGACCCGCTGGCGCGGAATGCGCGGGTGAGCTTCGGCGGCGTGGTGAAGGAGGTGTCGCTGGCGCTCGTGCCCGAGGCGATGGCGCGCGATTACGTGCTGGTCCACGCGGGGCTGGCGATCAGCGTCGTGGATCAGGAAGAGGCGCGGAGCATCCTCGATACGTTCGCGGAACTCGACGCCCTCGACGACGCGGAGGCGGCGGGCCCGTGAAGTATGTTGACGAATACCGCGACGGGGCCACGACGCGCCGTCTCGCGGACGCCGTTCGCCGCGTGTTGACACAGCCGCGCACGATCATGGAAATCTGCGGCGGGCAGACCCATTCGATCGTGAAATTCGGCATCGACACGCTGTTGCCGCCGGAACTCACGCTGGTCCACGGGCCGGGCTGCCCGGTGTGCGTGACGCCCGTCGAACTGGTCGACAAGGCAATCGCCCTCGCGCGGCGGCCCGAGGTCGTCTTCTGCTCGTTCGGCGACATGCTGCGCGTGCCGGGCACGGAAACGGACCTGCTCGGCGTCAAGGCCCGCGGCGGCGACGTGCGCATCGTGTATTCGCCGCTCGACGCGGTGAAGCTGGCGCACAAGCACCCGGACCGCGAGGTCGTGTTCTTCGCCATCGGCTTCGAGACGACCGCGCCCGCGAACGCGCTCGCGGTGCTCCAGGCACAGCGCGACGGACTGCGCAATTTTTCCATCCTTGCGTCGCACGTGCTCGTGCCGCCGGCGATCGAGGCGATCCTGTCTTCCGAGGCGTGCCGCGTGCAGGGGTTTCTCGCGGCGGGGCACGTCTGCACCATCATGGGGTTCACGCAATACGAGCCGATAGCCGCGCGCTACGGCGTGCCGATTGTGGTGACGGGTTTCGAGCCCGTCGATATCCTACATGGCATTCTCCTGTGCGTGCGGCAACTCGAAAGCGGGCGCGCGACGGTCGAGAACGCCTACGCGCGGTCCGTGCGCCGCGAGGGCAATCCGCAGGCGCTGCGCGTCATCGAGACCGTCTTCGAGCCGGACACGCAGAAATGGCGGGGACTCGGCGTCATCCCGAACAGCGGGCTGCGGCTGCGAGATGCGTATCGGACGTTTGACGCGGAGGCGCGCTTCGATCTCGCCGGGATTGTGGCGGAGGAATCGCCCGAGTGTATCGCGGGGCTGGTGCTTCAGGGGATCAAGAAGCCCCATGAGTGCCCGGCGTTTGCGTCGCGCTGCACGCCCGAGCGGCCACTCGGCGCGCCGATGGTTTCGAGCGAGGGCGCGTGCGCCGCGTATTACCGCTACCGGCGCAGCGAGACGGAGGCCGCTTCATGAGCACGCCGGGGGAATTCACGCTGTCCTGCCCGATGCCGCACGCATCGAGCCCGGTGATCACGATGGCGCACGGCGGCGGCGGCACGGCCATGCACCGCCTGATCGAGGACGTGTTCCTCCGCGCCTTCGACAACCCGCTGCTGGCGCAGCGGCACGACGCGGCGCGGATCGCGATCGACGGCGCGCGGATCGCGTTCACAACGGACTCCTACGTCGTGCAGCCTCTCGAATTCCCCGGCGGCGACATCGCGTCGCTGGCGGTCCACGGGACGGTGAACGACTTGGCGATGGCGGGCGCGCGGCCGTTGTACCTTAGCGCGGGATTCATCCTCGAAGAGGGGCTTTCGATAGAACTGCTGCTGCGGCTGGTCGCGTCGATGCGGCGCGCGGCGGACGCCTGCGGCGTGCAAGTCGTGACGGGCGACACGAAGGTCATCGAGCGGCGCGGCGGCGACGGCCTCTTCATCAACACGGCGGGGATCGGCGTCATCGAGCACGACTGCGTCATCGGGCCCGGCGCGGTGCGGCCCGGCGACGTCGTCCTCATCAACGGCGACCTGGGCCGCCACGGCATTGCGATTATGGCCACGCGCGAGGGGCTCGAATTCGAGACGGCCATCGAGAGCGATTCCGCGCCGGTGGCGGACGCCGTGCTCGCGCTGCTGCGCGGGGGCGTCGAAGTGCATTGCCTGCGCGACCTGACCCGGGGCGGGCTCGTGAGCGCGGCGAACGAGATCGCGCAGGCGGCGGGCGTCGGGTTGCACCTGCGCGAGACGGACATCCCCGTCCGCGACGACGTGCGCGGCGCGTGCGAACTGCTCGGGTTCGACCCGCTCTACGTCGCGAACGAGGGGCGCTTCATGGCGGTCGTCGCCGCGGACGACGCGGCGCGCGCGCTCGACGTGCTGCGCGGCCATCCCCAGGCGCCGCAGCCCGCGATCATCGGCCACGCCCACGCCGACGCGCCAGGGCGGGTCACGCTCGAAAGCCGCATCGGCGCGCAGCGCATTCTCGATATGCTCAGCGGCGAGCAATTGCCGCGCATCTGCTGACGCCGTGGCATGGGCATCTTGCCCATGATCCTTGCTCATGGCGAGACTGGAAGCCATCTCGGAACCGACCGGCGATGGGACATTCTTGCCCTTGTGCCTTTGCTTCATGCCCGCGCGAGGGGGCTAGACGGGGACGGGCGAGACCGTGTGGAAATGACTGGATTCCCGCTTGCGCGGGAATGACGGGGGGGTGCTGGATTCCCGCTTCCCGCTTCCGCGGGAACAGGTTTCGCAGGAATGACGGGGGGCGCTGGATTCCCGCTTCCCGCTTCCGCGGGAACAGGTTTCGCGGGAATGACGGGGGGCGCTGGATTCCCGCTTGCGCGGGAATGACGGGGGCGCTGGATTCCCGCTTGCGCGGGAATGACGGGGGGCGCTGGATTCCCGCTTGCGCGGGAATGACGGGGGGGAGTGATTCTGGGCCATGTTGCGTTATGCCCGCGCGAGCAACGATCCCGTACTACATCAATTCTTCGTACAAGTCTCGCCAGTCCGCGTTATAGTCCTCGATCAATTGCAGCTTCCACGCGCGGTTCCACTTCTTGATCTGCTTCTCGCGGGATATGGCGGAGTCCATGGTTGTATGCCATTCATAGTACACAAGCAGGTGTACGCCATGCTTCTTGGTGAACCCCGGGACCGCGTCGGTTTTGTGCTCCCAGACCCGCCTGCTCAGATCGCTTGTAACTCCAGTGTACAAGGTCCCATTCCGCCGGCTTGCGAGAATGTATACGGCGGGTTCTCTCTTCCGCATGGGTCAGCCCTCCTTGCTTCATCATTTCCACGAAACCTGTTCCCGCGGAAGCGGGAAGCGGGAAGCGGGAAGCGGGAACCCAGTCCCTCCCCGTCATTCCCGCGAAAGCGGGAATCCAGCAATCAGAATAAACCGGTCATTCCCGCGCGAACGCGCGGGAATGGCGCATTGCGCTGGATACCCGCTTGCGCGGGTATGACGGTCGTGCGTGGGGATGTGGTCCGAGTCAAGCAGCATAGTGGACCTGCGCGGTGCGGACGACTTCGTCGCGGAAGTAGCGACTCAGGTCGCAGGGCGTTCGCATGTCGGCCCGGCGTCCAAGGATTGCGCTGAGTTCCTCTTCCATCTCGACGACGTCGAACAGGCTTGGCACGTGTTGGGGGTCGTACTCGAAGAGCACGTCGACGTCGCTGTCCGGTCCGAAGCGGTCCGTCAGCACCGACCCGAATAACGCGAGCTTCGTCAGGGGGTGCTTGCGGCAAAATGCCGCGATCTGTTCCTCGTCGATAACAATCGGCAAATCCATTTTCGAGGTCCTCTTGGCGCGGTCCGTCTCCAGTATAGCAGACCGGAGAGGAGGAAGAGATTGCCGCGCCGAATTGCGGCGTATCTGTTGATTGCGTGGCATGGGCATTTTGCCCATGATTGAAGACCACGGGCGGGACGCCCGTGCCACGGTTTTTTGGGTTTCAGTTGAGGCCGAGGCGGTCTTCGAACCAGGCGACGGCGACGGCGAAGAGGATGGGGAAGACGTAGTAGGCGAGGTAGTAGGGCCACAGGAGGATTTGCAGTGGAGAGAACTGTTTTTCGCTGTCGTCGTGCATGTGATACCCCATTTCCGGCGTTATTGCGGTACTGTGGACAAGCGGACGTCGAGTTCGGCAATGGTCGCGCCTTTGGGCCACGTCGCGGGCGCGTCATTGTAAACCAGGTGCAGTTCGTCGGTGAAACGGGCGCGTTCGGGCGCGGCGGCAGTCTTGTAGCGCATGCGCAGCGGGGCTTCGGATTCGACCCGCAGCACACCGTCAATCACGACGACGCGCGCGCCGTCGGCGCGGACTTCTTCGCCGCTGCCGCAGGCCAGGGTCCGTTTCGCGCCGTCGACGGCGAGGGTGCGCGCGCCGCGTTCGTATATCCAGAGCGTGTTGTTCAGGACGCCGATGAGGCCCGCGGCGATCTCGGCGGTCTCGACGTCGGCGAGGGCGGTGATCGTCGCGCGCCAGTGCATGACGCCGTCGGACGTGGACCGCACGCGCCAGCGCGCATTGACGAGGTCGTCGCCGTAAATGAGATCGAGGTCGGCGGTGAAGCCGTCGTCGCGTGAGACCGCGACGTTGCGCGCGCGGACGGGCAAGGGGTCCTTCTCGCCCGCGAGGCGGATATGGCCGACGCCGCTGCTCGGGTGGGGCGAGGTGACGCGGTCGAGGCGGTACGGCACGAACTGGATCATGGTCTCGGGGCCCCAACTCACGGCGTGGACGGCGGCGGGCGTGCGGTGGAGCAGGATGCGCCCGTGTTCGAGGGCGAGCACGCCGAGGCGCGGGCGCGTCGCGTCGATGATGGGGTTGCGGTATTGCGCGAAGAGCCACGCGAGGACGGAGTAGTACACCTGGTCCGTTCGGGTCGAGGGGAAGAAGAATTCGTTGTCGAGGTAGACCGCGCCGGAGGGGTCGCGCGCCTGCATCTTGTCCTGGGTGTCGATGCAGGGCCGCGCGAGGGCCCACGCATCGGGGTCGCCGCCGTGGGCGGCCATGAGCACGTGGACGACGAGCCACTCGGGGTCGCGGAAGAGTTCCCAATCCTGGCCGTTCGGATAGACGAACCCGCCGCTCGGGAGCGAGAACCACTTGAGGTTCTCGTAGATGCCGGCGGCGTTGTGATAAACGGCCTCGGGCGGTATGCGGCCGGTCATCGCGAAGTCGATGACGCAGCCCATCGAGAGCAGGAACGTGGCCATGTAGTCGGGATGCACGCGGCGGTGGTTTTCGAGCGTGAAGTCGTCGTAGATGTTCGCGCCGGTGAATTGGTCCGCGAGGGGGCGTCCGTCCACCATCGCGTCCGAGGTCGCGTCGGCGGGCCGCAGGAACGACGACAAGGCCCAGCGCTGAAACGCGCGGTCCCAATCGGGGCGGCGCGGGTCCTCGGGCATCAGCACGACGGCCGTCGAGAGAACCTGAGCATTCCAGGCGTTCTCCTCGGCCTTCGTGTCGTCCACGAGGTTGTGCGGCGGCGTCAGGTCGACGAAACGGTCGGCCTCGTGCGCGATGACGCGGCACATGCCGTCGCGCAGGTCCGGCGGGAGCGCGCCCCAGACCCACCACGCGCCGCGCGCGAGCATGTGCGCCCAATGCGCGGACTGCCACTGGTCGCCCCAGGGATCGCCGTCGCCGGTGGGTCGCGAGCCGGTGACGTGCGTCGTGACCAGATAGCGGGCCATCGGAATGATGGTTTCGTCGAGCAGCGTCTCGCGCGAGGCGCCGACGCGCGCCGCATCGTACGGGCCGAAGCGGTGCAGGAAACAGAAGGCCGCGAACGCGCCGGTGTTCGGGCGAATCCAGTGCTCGCCGTGCTTGCTTCGCGTCAGCAGTTTCAGCGCGCGGTCCTTGCTCCAGGGGTCCACGTGGGTGAGCAGGTGGCGCGCCTGGCCCTCGATGGAGACGTAGAGCCGGTCGAGGATTTCCGGCAGGTCGGCGGGCGCGGGTGCGTCCGACATGGGGCCGACGGCCAGCGGCGCGGCGGCGGTCGGGGCGTTGCTGCCGACCAGGATTGCCAGGCACAGTCCGCCCGCGAGTAGGACGCATCGTGGCCGCATAAGTTCATACCTCCCGTTGATACTGCTTCAGTTTGCGCCAGAGCGTGTTGCGTCCGATGCCGAGGGCGCGCGCGGCCGCAGTGTGATTGGATTTGTGCGCGCGCAACACGCGCAGGACATGATCGCGCTCGAGGGTCGCGAGGGTGAGGTCTTCGGTCGGATCGGGCATGGTGTCGGAAGGCGCGTTTGCTGGATTCCCGCTTCCGCGGGAATGACGGGTCTGGGGCGCGTTCACGGCGCGGTCGACCATGAGGACGGCCTCGCCGGGCTGAAGGGGGAGAAAGATGTAGCCGAAGACGCCGTTGCGCATGGCGTCGATGGCGCGGGGGAGGTCGGCGGCGGCGGCGAGGGTCAGCGTCGGGGCGTGTTTCGCGAGTTCGACGGCGGCGTCGGGCGCGTCGGCGATGATGACGTCGGGGTTATGCGTGACGACGCGGTGGCCGGCGGCTTCGAGCATCGCCTTGATCGTGATGCGGACCGCCGGGTCGTCTATGTGGAGGGCGACGTCCGTCATGGGGGTGAGGCTACAACCTTGCGGGCGGGAAAGTCCATCCGGCGCGCTGTAACGAAGCGGGTGGACGCGGTAGAATAGGGGCAAGGAAAGCGGAGAACATCAAGATGCGCACCGTCACGCGATATTCGATTCTGGGTTTGACGCTCATCGGCGCGTCGGTCTTACTTGCGGGATGCCCGGACCTGCCCGTGCCGCCGTTTGACGCCGCGGGCGCTTATTCGGGCGCGTGGGAAACCGGGGAGGCCAAGGGGGCGTGTCCCTTCACCTTGTCCTTGGTGCATAAGCCGAATTTCATCTATCCGCTGAATCACCAGATTCTCGGCGTGGTCGAGTTTTCGTATGGGTGCCTGCTGGACAATGCGCTGCTTGAACAAATCCAGGACGAACTGCCGGAACTCAAAGTGCCGCTGTTCGGCAACATGGAGGACGACGGGTCGGGCCGCATCCGGCTGGGGATCGACACGGCCGCGCTGGCGTTCCCGTTCAGCATCGACATCGATTTCGACGGGACGGGCGCGGATACGGACGACGACGGCGTGATGGACGTCTACGCGGGCGATTACGCGATCACGTTCAGCATCACGACGACCATCCCGGGGCGCGAGCGGGTGGACTACACGTCGGCGGGCACGTTTTCAGTCACGCGCGACGCATCGCCGGAGTAGGCCGGGTCAGGAGCGGCAGAGGGCGTCCAGCGTGTCCTGGATGAAGTCCTCCGTGATGGGCTCAGTATCGACGACGCTGTAGAAATAGCCAGCATTGTCCTTGAACGTCTTCAGCGTGCGCAGCGCCTGCGCGATTTCCTCGGGGGCGGCGTCGGGCGCGGTGTAGCGCAGGCCGCAGCGGCGGATGAGGTCCGCGGCCCACTCGGGCGCGTTTTCTTGCAGGCGCGACACGGTGAAGATGCCCAGTCCCACGAGGTCGCCGTGGAGGAAGTGGCGGCGGGTGATGTGTTCGAGGTTGTAGGCGACGAGGTGTTCGGCGCCTTCCTCGGGCCGGCTGGAACCGATGCGGGCGCAGAATTCGACCTCGCGGCGGAACAGGTCGACGATGGTGTCGATGCCCTTGTCCGTCACCCGATAGACCTCGTCGGCGTTGCGGTCCAGTTCATCGAGGCATTGGCGGGCAAGGTGCGCCACATCGGGGTGATAGGCCTCGCCCGTGTGATCGTGGGCAAGTTTCCAGTCGAAGAGGGCGGTGTGGATGCTGGCGATGTCGCACGCGCCGGCGCGGTTCAACTCGGGCGGGGCTTTCCGAATGAGGTCGTAGTCGATCAACAACTTCTCGGGAAAGATGTCGCCGACGTATTGGACCGTTTTGTCCACGCGCACGGCGATCATATTGGTGAGCGGGGCGTCCACGGAGACAATCGTGGGGACGAGGACCATGTCGCAGCCGCGTTTCCAGGCGAGATACTTGGCCGAATCGCAGCAGGAGCCGCCGCCGATCCCGACCACGACGTCGCAGGGCGGCAGGGTTTCGTGGAGGGCTTCGACGGTGGCCTTGTCCATGTCCGCAACCATGTGCACCTGGTCGGGCGTCCATTGCAGGGATTCCTGGGCGAGTCTCCAGGGAATTTCCATGGTGCAGACCAGTACGCGGCCCTTGAGGTCGCGCAGTTGGCGCACGACGCCTGACCCGGAGATGATTTCGGGCGCTTTGTACATTTCGCGTAGCTTTCGTAGTGGGCGGGACTGGACCGCGGTGCAAAGGGCCGCCCGCGGCGGGCGAGCGGCCCAATTCCTTATCGATATTAGGCGCGGCGGTTACGGCAACAGTAATTGCATGTTGAAGACGGCGTAGCCGCTGCGCCTGAACGCCTCGAGGTCTTGCTGGGCGTAGGTGACGTAGAGGTTCAGGAACTCGGTATCAATCACGACGTTCTGGATGTTGCTTCCGGGCGTCGAAAATTGATTGGTCAGTGCCCGAATGCTGCTTGGCACGAAATTGCCATAGCCGGTCGCGATTCCGGTGAACACCTCTCCGGTCCCGCCGCCATACACGACGCCCGGCAGCACCGCCGGCGAGAACTCGTCGGTAAAGTCGTTCTCGAACCAGGTAACCGCCGTCCCCGGCGAGAGGATGCGCACCTTCGCGGCGCGCGTCTCGTAACGGCCATCGCCGATAATGAACGTGTGGCGCGTGCCGAGGGGGGTGTTGTAGACCAGCGACAAGGCGTCGCGCAGGTTCGTCGTGTCGTAGAGGACCTGGCGGAACAGCGGCAGGAAGTGGCTGGTCCCGCGAACGTAGGGGTCGGCGGGATTGCCGACGGCGCCCACGCTGATGCCGCCGAGATTCACGCCGATGGGGGACATGGCGAAGCCGGCGTAGGTGAGCGTGGTGTGGGGTACGCCGTTGGTGCGGCTGGGGATGTAGACCACCGCGAGGGGATAGAAGTGGGTGATGCGTCGCAGGTTCTGGTCCTGGCTGAACGTGTGATAGACGCTGTTCGCCCGGAATATCGCGTCGTCCCATAGGGCCGTCGAATGTCCGCCGTACGACTCGATAACGGGAACCATATTCGCGCGCTGAATCACTTGCACGTCCACGCCGGCACCGTCGGCGATGCCTTGGATTTCCGCGACGATCCGCGGGTCCATCGGCGGGTTCGCGCCATTGGTGAAATCGGCCCAGACCGCATCCAGATACGCCTCGGTAATGATCGGGTTCTCCGAGATGGCCGCCGCGATGTACCGCGGAATGAACTGCTGGATTTCACTCTGCATCAATTGTCCGTGCTGGCGGCCCATTTCGTAGGCGTTGCCGTGCACGGTGATGTAATCGATAAATACAGGGTCGGCCGCGGTGCCGCCGAAGACGACGTTGCGCTCGCCGCCGAACTCGGGGTACACGTCGGGCAGGACGCGCACGGGGGTGCTGAACACGAAGGGCGGCGTCTCAAGACCGGGAAGCTGCACGGCGAGGGTCGCGTCGTTTTCAAACACGAGCTGGACATAGCAGGCGTTCCAGGCGTTGGGCACGAGCGTGGGTCTTGCGACCACTTTTCCGTCCGTTCCCGGCGTCTGCGGGAAGGGAATCCACGCGGCGCCGATGGTGTCCTTGCGGAAGTCGCGGCTGTTTTCGTTAATGGCCTGCCACAGGATGGCCATGGTCGGTCGCTTGCTCGATTCGACGACGATGGTTCCGTCGGGTTCGAAGGTCCATGATATCTGGGGCCGCGGACGGTCTTGTACGACGGCGAGGTAGAAGGCGAGGACGCTGCTCAAGGCGCTGCTTTCGTCCAGCAGGTTGACGGAATTGTCCAGGCTGTGGTCCGTATTTGCCACGTAGTTGAGGTGATTTTCGCCGGAGAGGCCGTCGAAATAGAACTGCGACGAATCGGGCAGGAAGAACTGGTCGCCGGTCGAGTTCAGGATGAGTTTGGGCATATCGAGTCTGCCGCGATACTCGTAGGGGTCCACGAGCTTGAGCAGGGCGTGGCCGCCTGGGGTGTCGAAGCGGTCAAAGACGCGCTCCTGCGCGTAGGGGTAGATGGCGGGCGCCCAGTATCCGTAGGCGCTGTAATGGTGCATCATCTGCTCGTCCATGTTCAGGACGTCGATGACAATCGGGATAATCGCCTTGACGCGGTCATCGACCGCGGCGGTGAGCCACGTGGTCCAGCCGCGCTTGGACGCGCCGGCTACGACGAAGTCGGCGACTTGCGCGTCCTGGGGCGCCTTGTCCGAAAGGAACGGGAGCGCCTGCTGGATGGTGTCCATGGCGCGCACGGCGGCCTTCGTCATCGGGAACAGGAGCGGCCAGTTGTAGTCGGGACTGCCCGCCGCGTAGGACTCGAGGAACTTGTCATAGCTGTAGGCGATAATCGCGTCCTCGGTGCGGCGCTCGCGAATGCCCGCTTCGTCGGCGAAGGTGATGGGCTGGGCCGGAATGTTTTGCGCGACGGCCACGACGGTGCCCGAGGCAATGGCGAACTCGACGAGGAAGTCGTCGACGTTGTTTTCGGTGGGCGCGGCGGAGTTGAACGAGCCGCCGTCGATCAGCATGAGCGCGGTATCCGAGACCTTGATGTCGGGCTCGACAATGGTCAGGTAGTGCCGCCAGATGCGGCCCTCGGTGATTTCGGTCTGGCCGCGCCACGCCTGGGAGGTCATCTGGAGCACGTGGATGAAGGCGCCGACGAGGTCATAGGAGTTGAGGTAAGTCCAGCCATAGAACGGGTCGACCCGGTTCACGAAATCGCGGAGGATCGCGATGTCGCCTTCCCCGGCTTCGCGAACCAGAATGTAATCCTGCTTCGTCCTCGTGGCGGTATTATTGGTGTCCTGGTTCGAGGTGACCGTCAAGGACACAGTATAGAGACCGCCCTGGTGGTAGATATGGGTCGGGTGCTGCTGCGTGCTGGTGTCGCCGTCGCCGAAAGTCCAGAACCACTGCACGACGGGCCCGCCCGCCGAGGTGGACTGGTCGGTGAATTGCACGGGTTGCCCGGTAGCCGTTTCGAGCACGTCGGCCACGAACGCCGCCACGGGTGCGGGTGGTCGCACCTCGACATTGCCGGTCGTCGTAGTGGCCGTGCCGTGGTTCGTGGCGACGGTCAACCGCACGTCGTAGAACCCGGGCGCGGTGTACGTGTGCGTTGGATGCTGTACGGCGCTCGAACTGCCGTCGCCGAAATCCCACAGCCACGTATGAATGGGCGCGGAACCCGGCTGCGACAGGTCGGTGAATCTCGCGGGCGACCCGGTATCGGGCTTGGCGGGGTCGATGCTGAAGCGCGCCGTCGGCGGGATGCGCGTGTTGACCAGCACGGTCTTGCTTGTCGAGTCGCTGCCGCCGGCCGTCGAGACGGTCAACGTGACTTCGAAGACGCCCGAGGCCTGGTAGACGTGAACGGGGTTGGTCTCGGCGCTTGTGCCGCCGTCGCCGAAGGTCCACGCGTGGCTCGTGATCGCGCCCACGGTCGAGGTCGAGAGGTCCGTGAATTGCACCGGATCGCCTTGATAGACCGTCGCGGGGCTGATGGCGAAGTCCGCCGTGGGCGCGCCGCCGCCGACGGAAATGAACGCTTCGCGGCGCAGCGTTTCCTGGCGCGTGTCCGCGCGGACCGTCAACGAGACGGCGTACAATCCCGCCGCTGCGTAGGCGTGCTGCGGCGCGGCGGCGGTACTGGTGGTTCCGTCGCCGAAGTCCCACGTGCGGGACGTGATGCCGCCGGCGATGGAGGTATCGCTCCAATCGGTGAAATTGACGGTCTGCCCGACCAGGGGCGTCTGGGTGCTCGTCTCGAAATCCACCTCGATGGTATCGTCCAGAACTACATCCACCGTGACGTTGGCGGCATTGTCCGCGACCAGCGTGAGGAAGCCGCGATTCGTGCCGAGGCGCGTCATAGTGCGGTCGACCCACACGCGCACGGTCACGGGGTCCAGCGGACCGTTGGTCACGCAGCCGTCCGCCGATACGAGGCAGTTCCGCGGCTGTATCCAAAGCTCCGAGGCCATCACCGTCACGGGCCCGATCGGATCAGCCGACGCGGACTTGGTCACCCGGAAGGTGAGTTCCGTCAGCACTTGGCCGAAGTCCAGCGTACTGACGGACGTTTGCAGTGCCGCGTCCCCCTCGGACGGCGACAAGGGACAGCCGGCCAGAATGACCATGGCCGCCACGAGACTTAGCGTCATGCCTGCTGAGCGTATCGTGCGAAGCATGTAAACAGACTCCTTCCTTGCCTGCGGCGGGCGCGTCCCCCGCGGCAGCGCCAGAACAGTCCAACTCCTTGGCTTGTAACATCATGCCAATTTTGCGGTGCGCTGTCAACAATATTTCACAGGGGAATCGGGGAGAGGCATCCCGCGGAGGGCGGGACGAAGGGCGGGGTCGCTTGGGACACGGACGGATCGGACGGATCGGACGGAGACGGGCGACGTCTAATTTGCGAAGGGCGGGGCCGCTTGGGACACGGACGGATCGGACGGATCGGACCGATTGGAGGGACCGGAGGGGCACGAACCACGTTCTTACCGCGATGTGCGGGATCGCGTGTGCCAGTCCCCATTGTGGCACGGGCGTGCCGCCCGTATTGTGGACCACGGGCAAGATACCCATGCCACACGTTGCGGGGGGAAAAATTAAGGCGCCGTGGCGGGTTGCCAAGGTGCACTTCCACGACCTAGGCCGGCGGGCTTGTCACCGGCCGAACTACATCTCGTGGCGCTACGCAAGGTCCACGACACGGCGCCCCTAGGGGGGATTGGGGACTGTTTCAGGCCTGCCTATGTGCTCGCCGCCTCCTGGAGCATCGGGTTGCAGGCGCCCCCGACCTCACTGCTTCGGGCTCTATTATACACCATTCAGGGCCCGAACGAAAGCCGTAATTTTGTTACCCTCCTGGTTGAACTCGAGCTTCTCGGAAAAAGCGTTTATCAACTTGTATCCGCGTTCGCGTATCCGGGACGCTCCCTCGGGGAGGGCAAGGTCCAGTTCGCGATAGTCGAACCCTTCGCCTTCGTCTTCAACTGTTATCCGAAAAATGCCGTCCAGGCACTTCTCAACATCCACGTAAACGTGCTGGTACGGGTCCCGTCGGTTCCCATGCACCACTGCGTTCATCAGCAGTTCCCGCAGTACAATCATCACTCCGGGCGAGGTCGTACCCTGCTCCGCGAAGAAAGCGCCCGCTTCCCGCAACACATCCGCCGCCGTGCTCAGTTGCGAGGGGATGACCAGCGAAATCGCATTGGGCTTTCGCTCGTACTGCATCATCGAAACCGCCACGCCCGGCATCCTCTCGCAGTGTTTGAGCCCTGACCATTATGGCGCTCTCCCTTTGGGGAAGGAGCAAGGCGCGTGCCGATGGCGCGCTATTCTTGTAACATATTGCGAGACAGTGGCTTATAGGTTTCAACAGTCAGAGGGCGCTGACGCGAATGGGTGTCAAGAATTTGAACGCGGGTGGGTGTCTCGCGCTATAAGTAATTGTTACTAAGAGCGTTCGCCGCTGTTAACAAATCGGACTTGTTAAGAAATTGAACCGGGGTTTGGGGAAAGCCGGCGGCAATGTTTGCGAGGGGTGCTTGAGGGGCCAGGCATCGGGGGCGGTTCTACGTTTCAGCCGCGATGAGGACGCGAGTTGGCAACGGCGCGAATCAATGCACTAGAATCGCGGTTGGGGGAAGGGCAAGCGGCGGCACGCCCGGGGAGAGCCGGCGGCGTCGCATGGTCTTCGCGGCACACGAACAAGGAGTAGTCAGCCATGCGTAATGTTTTGATTCTGGGCGCGGTGCGCACGCCGATCGGATCGATGGGCGGGGTGTTCGCGAACACGGGCGCCGTGCAGTTGGGGATAACGGCGGCGGCGGAAACGTTGCGGCGCACCGGCGCGCAACCCGAGCAGATCGACGAGGCGATCTTCGGCAATGTACTCACCGCCGGCCAGGGGCAGAACCCGGCGCGCCAGGTCGCGATCGGGGTTGGGTTGCCCGAGTCCATGCCCTCGTTTACCGTCAACAAGGTCTGCGGATCGGGGTTGAAAGCCATCGAGCTGGGCTGGCAAAGCATCCTCCTCGAACGGGCGAACCTTGTGCTTGCGGGCGGCATCGAGAACATGAGCATGTGCCCTTACCTCCTGCCGACGATGCGCGCGGGGGCGCGCCTGGGCGACGCGCAGGCCGTCGACGGCATGATTCGCGACGGGCTGTGGGACATATTCAACAATTACCACATGGGCATCACGGCGGAGAACGTCGCGGAGCGTTTCGGCATCACGCGCGAGGAACAGGACCAGTTCGCCTTCGAGAGCCAGCAGAAATACGCGCGGGCCTTCGAGGCGGGGCGGCTCAAGGACGAGATCGTCCCGGTCGTGATCAAGCAGAAGAAGGGCGAGACCGTCGTCGATAAGGACGAGCATCCGCGGCCCGACACGACTCTCGAAAAGATGGCGAAGCTGCCGCCCGCGTTCAAGAAGGACGGCACCGTGACGGCGGCGAACGCGTCGGGCATCAACGACGGCGGCGCGGCGGTGTTGCTTGCGGGGGAAGACGCCGTGCCGAAGAACGTGACGTTGGACAACGCGGCGGTGCTGCGCGACGTGCGATCGTGCGGGTGCGACCCGAAGGTCATGGGCCTGGGCCCGATTGGCGCGGTGCGCAAGCTGCTCGATAAGAACGGTCTTGGCGTTGGGGACGTTGATCTCTGGGAACTCAACGAGGCATTTGCCGCGCAGTCGCTGGCGGTGTTGCGCGAACTCGGCATCGACCCGACCAAGGTCAACGTGAACGGCGGCGCGATCGCGCTCGGGCATCCGATCGGGTGTACCGGCGCGCGGGTTACGACGGCGCTGATCCACGAAATGAAGAAGCGCAACGCTCGCCTGGGCGTGGCCGCCATGTGCATCGGCGGCGGCATGGGCATCGGCTGCCTGATCGAAAATCGGGCGTGACCGCGCGTTGCGGGCGGCTCGATTCCGTGTCCATCGGTGGAGAGAATCGCCTTCGATGGATCGACGTCAAGAGTCCGCACGGCCGGGGATTGCGCCCACAAAGGAGGTACGGTGATGAGTTCGGAAGCGTCAGACAAGAGCAGCGGCACGACACGGCGGGATTTTCTGAAGCGTTCGGCAATAGCGGCCTCCGCCGCGGTCTCGGGCGCCCAGAGCATCGCGAGGAACGCGCACGCCGCGGGCAGCGATATCATCCGTGTCGGCATGATTGGCTGCGGCGGACGAAACACCGGGGCCGCGGTGGACGCACTGACCGCGGACCCGGGGGCGCGACTGGTGGCGATGTGCGATATCTTCATGGACCGCATCAAGGCCAGGCGCGATCGACTCAGGCAGCAGATGAAAGACCAAGTCGGCGTTGATGACGGCCATTGTTTCGCGGGTTTCGACGGTTACAGGCACGTCATCGAGGCGTCCGACGTGGTGTTGATCGCGAACGCGGCGAAGTTCCACCCGTTTCACGCGATGGCCGCGCTTCAAGCCGGCAAGCACGTTTTTGTGGAGAAACCGCACGGTATCGACCCGGCGGGTGTCAAGCTGATGCAACGCGCGGCGGAGGTGGCGAAGGAGAAAGGGCTGTGCCTGGTTTCGGGCCTGCATAGCCGATATCACGCCGGGTACGCCGAGACCGTCCAGCGCATACACGATGGGGCCATCGGCGATGTGATCAGCATCGAGGAAAACTTCCTGCGCGAGCCGTATGTGATCATTGACCGCGCGCCCGGTCTGTCCGAACTCGAGTGGCAGTGCAGCACGCAATATCATTTCCGCTGGCTCTCCGGGGATGACGTGCCGCAGTCGCTGGTGCACAATCTGGACCGCGCGAGTTGGGTGCTGCACAACGCCGCGCCGGTCAAGTGTCATGGTCTGGGCGGGCGATCCTCGATGACGGAGCCGATCTACGGCGACGTGTTCGATCATCATTCCGTCGTGTACGAGTTCGAGAGCGGCGTCCGGATATACGCGTTCTGCCGGACCACCAAGGGATGCTACAACGAGTCCTCAAGCACGGTGTTTGGGAGCAAGGGCAAGGCGTCCATTACGAGTTGTCAGATATGGGGCGAGAACGAATGGCGGTGGCAAGGAGACTGCAATCCCTATCAGGTCGAGCACGACGTGCTCTTCAAGGCGATCCGGTCGGGCGAACCCGTCAATAACGGCGATTACATGGCCCGCAGCACCATGATCGGCGTGATGGGACAGATTTCCTGCTATACCGGCGAAGAGATCACGTGGGAGCGGATCAGCCAATCGGACTTTGCCTACGCGCCGAAACCGGAGGATTGCCACGACGGCATGGAACCGCCGGTCGTGTCCGGCGCCGACGGCAGTTATCCGACGCTCAAGCCGGGTTTTACAAGACTGCTCGAAGCCTGACACGGCGGGCGCGCACATCAACAGGGATACGTTCCCGGCGGTGACTATTCGATCTTGTGAATGCCTTCGAACATGACGTAGTGCCTCTTGATGGGCATCTTATCCATCCAGCTGCGGACTTCGAGAGTACGCCAGGGGCCGGAGTCCTTGCCGCCGCCGTTGTCGTTGTCCCAGAGCCATTTTGGCGTGGGCCAGAGGCAGTAAGCGGGCCTCACCCGCTGGTAAAAGGCCTCGTTCACGCCATTCTGTCCGTGGTGCGCCATCTGGACGTAATCGGAGGGGAGACGCCCGGCGTATGGCCCATTCAACAGTTTTTCGCCGCCCTCCGCACCGAGGTCTCCTGGGAAAAGAACGGACTTCACCGCATCGGCCATGCGCAGCACGACACTCGAATTGTTGATGGCGTTTGCGGTGATTTCCGGATTCCTGACGCCGAGCACTTCGACACGGACGCCATCGATGGTGATGACCTGACCCAGCGCGAGATCCTCGACCTTGCGGCCGGATTCAGCAAGCGCCTGTTCAAATAGTCCGTAACTCTTTTTTTCCGTTTCGGAGCCCCATTGATGTATCCAGGCCGCATCGGGCAACGAACCGTAGATTACATCTATCCGAACAGTTTCTCGCTGTTTCAATATCTCAATGAGCGCGTTGAAATGATCGTCGTGGGCGTGGGTGACGATCCAGGCGTCGACGCCACCGCCCAAGCCCTTGAGAAACTCGATAAGAAAAAACGCGTCGCCGGTCGTGCCTCCATCAATGACTATCACCTTGTCGTGGACAGTCCGGATGACGTACGACATCATTTGCGTTGGGGTCTGATTGGGAAGCTGCCACAGGGTAAAGGTGTCGCGGACCGGACGATCCGTATTTTCGCCGGTCGCCGACGCAAGGGCCGCGAGCGCAAGGACGGTCAGCAGGACGGGGATGGAATGTTTCACGTGTCAGGACCTCCTTTCGGGAGGATGTTGAGTAAGAGCACTTCGCCCAAGGGTGCGGACAATTTGAGGACCACGGCGCCCTCCTCATTGGTGAATGCGACGGGCCGGGCGTCTTCCAGGTTGATGATCTGGCCAATCTCGAAGGCGAGGTCGCGCAGTTGAACCGTGACTCCGGGTTCCCGGGCCTCGTGATTGATGACGAAAAGAAACCCTTCTCGGTCGTTTGCGCGCACAGCCGCCTCGATATCCGCATTAGACGAATACACGTGCGGCCGGATGCCGCTCTCCCTGACGATCGCATTCATCAGGTTGCGCAGTTGTTCGCGGGCCGCCGGGTTATCGTCTTCCCACATCTGGAAGTACGTATCCTGTAGACAGAACCCCAGTAGAAAGGCGCGTCCCTCACGCACATCGCGTCGAACGACCGCAGGCAGACCGGAACTCGTCTCAGCCAGCACGCGGCCGCGCGTCACGGTGCAGGAACGAGGACTGACCACCTTGATATCGAGCGGCTGGCCCAGTACGTTGGCGCGCAACGCATCGGTGGCATACACGGTCTCGTCAGGATGGTTTTCCGGTCTGTTTGCCCATATGGGGTCCTGCGATTTATAGGGCACCCAGTGCCCGGCGCGGCGGATTCGGTCGGCATTGGTTTCCGTGACTCCGAAGACTTCCTCCAATATCGCCATGGGCTCCTTCCACGCATTCAAGCGGGGGACACAGTCGGCGATTACCGTGCCGCCGTTGTGAACGAATCGCGCGATGTAGCCGGCTACACTCTCGGGCAGCAGTTCCACGTCGAAGAGGACGAGGATATCGTATCCGCCGAGCGTGTCGTCGGTTACCTGGTTCTCGTGGATGACGTCCAATTCCCCGAAGGCGCGGAGGAACAGCTCGAAGGAGAGTCCGACGTTAAAATACTCCTGTTGCAGTTGAACATATTGTGTTCGGGGAAAGAGCATACAGGCTCGTGCTTTCAACTTTGGCGCGCTGAGCATTCGGCCGCCCGCCTTCTGGAGGAGGCGAAGCCCGGCCCCGAAACTTTCCCAGTGACGTTCATCCACGGGAATCTTGTAGCCCGTCAGCAGGTAGTTGGCCCCTTGGGCGACGGCGGTCAGACTCATTTCCCGCTCGCTCCAATGCATCGCCGCCAGATCGGGGCAGAGAAAATGTTCAAACCACGCCGGGTTGTATGTGCCGACCCAGAACCCGAGGTCTTTCTCGCATGCCTGTGTCAAGGATCGCATTTGCGCGAAGGAATAATGGGTTTGGCTGATACGCGGCTTTTGAAGCTGGGAGGGGCGCCCGAAACGGAAGTCAAACATCATATAGGGATAAATATCGAATACAAAGAGATCGGCGAAGTCGCCGCCCCAGTGAACAACATCGTCAATGGCAATCTCTGAATGCGAACTGTAGCCGGCCCCAAAGGTGTTGTGGCTGTCGTGCGTCAGGGTAACCTTGAAGTCAGGGTTGATATCCTTGATGATTCTGTAGACTTGCCGCCATCCGTCGGGAAAATAACCGGCGCGAAAATTGATGACATCCAGCCATTTCCGAGGGTCGTCGCGGATGCTGTCCATGTCCGCGGGCAGGTCGTATTCGTAGCGCTTCTGGAATTCATCCTTGACTTCGGCGTTATAGCCGAAAGACTGCGGCCCCCAATGGAACGGCTCGTCTTGATAGGTGAAGACGTTATAGAGATTCGGGATGGTCTTCAGGGGTTCTAGGGCGATCATGGCGCGGGCGCGCACGGCGTCCGCATACTTGGGGGAGTACACGCAGACGTCAGGCGGCGCGGTGCGTTCAAAGCCTTCAAGCGCGCCGGCGTGGTAACTGACGAGCATGCCCTTGGACGCCGCATATTCGAGGATGAACGCCTGTTCCTCAGCGGGGCGATGGGTCGGCGCCTCAATGCCGGTGAAGCCGTGGGCGCGGATGTTGTCCATCGTATCCCGCAGGAGTTCTTGGCTCAGGGGGCCTTCCTCGCCTTTCCAGCCCGCGCCGGACGGGACCGGAGAGAACTGCGTCACAACGGGGAAGAAATCCGGCTTCATGGATTCCGCGGCCGCCGCGTGTCCGAGCATGACCAGGAAGGCCAAGCGGTGTACGGGTCGTATCCATTCCATTGCGTACCTCCCTTCTTATGATGCATTCTCGGGGCGGACTGCGCGCAGGGCGATGGTACTACAGGCCGCGCATCTCTTGGTACCCTTTTGTTTGCCCCGGATTTACGTGAGTGCCGCGACTTTCCGTCGAATGTGGACGAAAACGAGCTCTCCATGTACCATAGCAGGCGGCCCAGACGCGTAACCCTTGGGAGATCCCGTCGTGCTGGCACAGATTGGAATCCT
Source organism: Candidatus Hydrogenedentota bacterium (assembly GCA_029556545.1). Taxonomy (GTDB): domain Bacteria; phylum Hydrogenedentota; class Hydrogenedentia; order Hydrogenedentales; family JAGMZX01; genus JAGMZX01. Next base: position 8,108 of record JAKQEQ010000042.1, on the reverse strand, counting down.
GGATGGACTGGTCATCGTTGTTTATCTCGTAGGGATTGTGGCGTTGGGGTGTTGGGCGGGGATTCGCACGCGCAAGGGGGCCGAAGGGGCGGGCTACTTCCTGGCGAGTCGGACGCTCACCTGGCCGGTCATCGGGCTGGCCCTGTTCTCGACCAACATCTCGACCATCCACCTTGTGAGTCTTGCGCAAGAAGGTTACGACAATGGGCTGGCCTACGGAAACTTCGAGTGGATGGCCCCGTTCCTGCTGATAGTCCTTGCGCTGTTTTTCGCGCCGCTCTACATCCGGTCCAACGTGACCACGCTGCCGGACTTCCTGGAAAAGCGTTACAGCCAAGCCTGCCGCGACTTTCTCGCCTTTGTATCCATCGTCTCGGCGGTGTTCATCCACATTGGATTCACGTTGTACACCGGGGCGGTGGTGCTCAAGGGCATGTTCGGCCTGCCCATGGGGCTGAGCATCGTGTCGACGGCGGTGCTGACCGGCGTGTACACCATTATCGGCGGTCTGATGGCGGTGGTGCTCACGGAGTCGATCCAGACCGTGGTGCTGCTGGGCGGGGCGACCTGCATTACGGCCATCGCCTACGGCAAGATCGGCGGGTGGGACGGATTGACGGCGGTGGTCGAGCCCGTGAAACTGACCGTGCTGCGCCCGGCGGGCGATCCGTCGGGCTTACCGTGGTACTCGGTTTTTCTCGGCTACCCCGTCATTGGCCTCTGGTACTGGTGCGCGGATCAGACCATCGTGCAGCGCGTTCTGGGCGCCAAAGACGAGAATCATGCCCGGGTAGGGGCCTTGTTCGCCGGGTTTATCAAGATTCTGCCGGTATTCCTCTTCGTGTTGCCGGGCCTGCTGTGCTATGGGCTAATTCGACAGGGCGCGTTGCCGGACACCTTGGAGGACAGCGCCGATACCTACGCGCTTCTTATCACGCAACTCCTGCCCACGGGACTCAAGGGGTTGGTGGCCGCGGCGCTGCTCGCGGCGCTCATGAGCACCGTATCCGGCGCGCTGAACTCGATCGCGACCCTGGTCAGTTACGATATCTTCAAGCGCTGGAGGCCCGAGATGGCCGACCACAAACTGGTCATTGTGGGCCGCATTGCCACGTTTGTCGCCATGGTGGCCGCGATAGTCTGGTCGCCGTTCCTCGGCCATTTCGACAGTATCTTCCAGGGTGTCAGCGCGATGATCTGTTACATCGCGCCGCCCATAACCGCGGTGTTTGTCTGGGGACTGTTCATGCGGCGGGCTTCGTCGGCGGGGGCTCTGGTGACCCTGTGGGCGGGGTTCGGCCTGGGGTTTGCGGTGTTCCTGCTGGACTGGTTCAAGGACGCGACCGGATGGAACGTGCCCTTCATGATGGCGTCTTTCTATCTCTTCGTAGCTTGCTCCGTAGTGCTCTGGACGGTATCGATCATCGCGCCGCACCGGCACACCGTCGAGAGCGAGAAACTGCTGTGGTCCAACCCGCTCGATGCCCTGCGCGGCGCCGGATGGCCGGGCATCGGAAACTACCGTCTTCTGGCCGCGGTGCTTTTTGTGGTCATGGTGGGGCTGTACGTGATATTCGGATGAACAGGTTAAGGCTGTTTCTTGGGCGAACGCGGCCGACTCGAACCAAGCAGGTCATTTGCAATGGAAGACTTCCTCCATGTTCATCCACCAGCGGTCATCCCCGCGGGTCTCGAGAGGCATCTGACAAGGATCGGTCTCTTTCCACCACTTCACGGTCATGGTGTCATCCGCCATTTTGGCCATATCGCCGTCCCAATCCGTGCCGGTGTATTCGAGATAGCCGAAGAGCATGTGCCGGCCGGGATCGACCTCGGCGAGGAAGATGGAGTAGTTGCGGATGTTGCATTCCTTGATCTTCCGGATGACCTCCGGCCAGGGATTGGCGTGCAGTTCCTTATACCGATCAATCATTTCGGGTTTGACGCCGATGACCATGCCGAAGCGCTGCACTTGGTCCGCGGCGCAGGTGGCGACTTTCGGGTCCGACGCGCACCTGGCGGCTCGGGGCGTGCAACATCCCGCGAGCGTCAACACTACCGCAGCCATCGTCGCGCATACCGCAAGTCTCGTTGAATACCGCATGCTTGTGATCCTTTCCGTCATGGGACACTTCAGTGCCGGCCACGTCCCTCGATGAGGCGGGGCGCCGGTTGACTCCGCGATCGGAATCGGGTATGGCATTGTACATCAGAAACCAAGGAGGACATGTTGTGCAGATTCGCCGGTCGCTACTCGCATGTGTTCTGTTCGTATTGTTCGTCGTGGTTCCCTTGGCTGCCTCAGGCGAGCAAGCCGCGCCGCGCATCCCGATTGTCTACTGCACTGATCTCTTTCATCCTCACGGGGACCCGGACGACCACTTCGATCTCGCCACGTTGTTTGCGTTGCCGGAACTGGACGTTCGCGCGATCGTGATCGATATGGGGAGGGAGGGGGAGGGGCGTCCCGGCCTCTTGACAGTCCGGCAAATGACGCATCTTACGGGGCGCGGCGTTCCCACGGCCACGGGCTTGGCGTCCAACCTCGATAGTCTCGAAGACACCGGCCGCGGACAGCCGCCGGAGTCACAGGCAGGCGTCGCCCTTATCCTTGACGCGCTGCGCGCCGCCGACGAGCCTGTCACCGTCTTCATCACGGGCAGCCTGCGCGACTTCGCCGCGGCGTACAACCGCGCGCCGGACTTGGTCAGGGAGAAGGTCGGAAGGTGCTATGTGAATGCCGGTCATTCTTCCGGTGGAGCGGAGTGGAACGTGCAACTCGACCCGGTCGCTTTCGTCCGGATCATGCGCAGCGGCCTGCCCATCTACTGGGTCCCCTGCTTCGGAGACGGTGGCTACGAGTCGCTGTGGACCTTTGACCACGAGGAAGTGCTGGAGGGCCTGCCCGGACCGATCCAGAATTTCTTCCTGTATGCGCTCGACAAGACCGATCCCGCCCAAGTAGATCCCATTGCCGCGCTTGGCGCGCCGGTCTCGGCGGAAAGGAAGGCGCGGTTCTGGAAGGAGAAACGGAATATGTGGTGCACCGCGGCGTTCCTTCATGCGGCGGGCCGCGAGCAAGGTCCGTTCACGTTTGAGCGCGCGCGCGTAAAGGTCGAGGACAACGGGAAGACGACGCCGGCGCTCAACGAGGAAGGCGTCGCGCTGCACGTCCTTCGCGTGGATGATTCCGTCAACTACCGCGGTTATATGGCTGGAACCCTTCGCGATCTCCTTGCCGGGCTGCCCCTCGCGGCGACGGCGAGCGCGGAAGAGTAGCGGGATGCTTTCCGAAGGCGTTTGACCGTGTGCTCGATGCACAATGCGACGTCTTCCACGGAATGGGACAAAGGCGACGGTTTTCGATAGCGGCGTGTGGTGAGAAGGTACGTATGGTAGTTGACGCCTGGCCTCTTGAAAGCAGACGGCTATTCATCGGTCTCTGCCTGGACCCATACCGCAAAGCGTCCCCTGCAGATCGTGCCGCCGACGGCATCTTCCCAGCGCGGATCCACGACGAAGACTCCTGCCTCCACCCCTTCGGTAAACCAGCCGGTAATGTTGGGATGTGGCTGGCGGAGGTCGCGGAGCACGGCGATAGGGGCGATGTCACCCAACTGGAACGCACAGACCGCGGCATCCAACGGCGCCTCTCCGGGGACGGGATCGAACGCAATATTCAGCGTGCCGGAAAGCGCAGCCCCATTACCGGCTTTGAGTCGGAACCAGTCCGCGGCAAGTGCGGGCTGCACCTCGTAATAGATTACCAACGGATCTTCAGCGCTGTCGCCCGGGAGGCCGGGCTGCAACACGTAGGTGTTTTCGGGGTCGGCCGAGCGCATGCCGGGCGCGCCCAACGCGTCATCCGACCACAGGTCGCCCGCCTGTATCTCATCTGTCTCGAAATGCTTTCGGAAAAGCGCGGCACAGGCAAACGCGGCAAAGTCGGCTTCGGGCCACAGTTCGACAAACGTCTCCTTGAAAGGCACAGGTAGTGCGTTTTCGCGCAACGTCCCTCCAAGATCAAGATCGTGCGTGATGCCGCAATGCGCGAGCAGCGCGGCACGGATTATCCCGGGATTTTCCGCTTCCGCCCATTTCCAGAAAGCCACTGTCTGGTATTCGGTCCGCCCATCATAATCGGCCGTATCGAGCGGCGCGCGGAAACGGCCGGGCCGCGTGGCGTGATAGCCCCCCGGGATGTCATCGAAGACTTCATCTGCCGCCCAACACGCGGTGCCTTCGATGAACCATTGGTTCCGAATAAAGTTGTCAATCTTCGATCGATAGTTGTTGGCCGTGTTCTGTAGGGTATGAAAATACAAGTGCGCAATGGTCTTCATCATCTCACCGAGATTTGCAGGATTCCGGTTCAGGCAGATGGTGGCATCATCCGTTAAGTACAGAAGGCCGGGGACCGTGTCGCCCAAGTCCCGCACGATAACCCGCAACGGGGCCGAAGCGGCCCGAAAGCCACGCTCGAAAACCAACACCCGCCACGCCTGGCGCAACCCGTCCTCCAGTACCGAAAGAAACCATTCCGGATTATCCGGCGGATCTTCGAACACTACATACGCAGAATGGCCGTATTCCGAGTCTGCTTCAGTTGCTCCAAAGCCAAACTGGGCCATTTCGAAGGGCTCATCCACAACCGCGAGTTGCACTAAGGCGCCTGCATACAAATCGAATTGAATCGTGCGTGCTTCGGGGTCGATGACAGCCGTCAAGGGCACATTGTCCGCCAGCACGGCGCGTTCCCCTGCCGCCGGCGCGTTCTCGGCGTGTTCTTGAAGCGCGATGAGACGTTGTATCACGACAAGATTCTCGGGCACGGCCCCCGGCGGAAGCAGGGCGTCGTCATAGCCAATGAGCACCGAAATAGGCAAGGAGGTTTTCAACGGAAAATCCACGCGGTACGCGGAACCCACCCACTGGAATCGTTCGGATTTGCGCTGTTTTTCGTCCAGAGCCGCCAACGAAGGCCATTCGGAAAAACTGAACAACGTTGGTTCAGGCGCAACCCCCGGCGGCACGATCATTGTCGCGAAGCGGCAACCAAAAATACTCTCTTGTTCAATACTTCCCCCATTGAGACCTATCTCGCCGCTTTCGCCCCGATACGGAGTCACCTGCAGGGGACGTCCGCTGATCGAGGTGTGCCTGCCGTCGGAAACACTTACGGAAACACTATAAAATCCGTGTCGCGTGTAGGTATGCAACATCGTCGACTTTCCGGCGCCGCCGGTACCGTCACCAAAAACCCACTCGTACGTCAGTTTATCACCATCCGCGTCGAATGCGTCTGCGGTACAGACGACGTCCAGCGGCGCTTCCCCGGACAAGGGGTCCAACCGCAAATTGACATAGGGCGGATGCTCGAAATAGGGCTCCGGCGGACACCCTGCGAAGAGGGCAACGAGAAGGAGTTTCGCTGCCCATTTACCAAGACGGTAGTCCATGGATCACGTTCTCCCCTTGCGCAAAGTCTGTCACAGCGCCAATTACGCTCCGCGCGCCGCACCTCATTCTCTTAGACGCGGTCTTGCACAATCAACCGGCAGTCTTCCGGGTCGGCACGTCCAGTATGATCGCCGGAGAGCATCGGTCCAAGCGGCGACCACCGAAATGCCTGCAAAGTGTTCTTGCCCGCGGGTTGTCGGCTGGTGGATCAATCTATCGGCTACCACACCTTCAGCATGAGCTGGCCGGTTCCGGGGTTCTCGAACGGGCCAGGCGTCGGATTGGCCTCGTTTCGCTTGTTGCCGAAATAGTCGGTATCGACGCGAATCGGCGTGGCGTCCCGTTGCTCGAAGGGGAGGTCCGGGATGGCCGCCTTGCCGAGTAGATCGGTGGTGACCAGTTTGCGCGCTTGTTCGCCGATCCACGCCCTATCGAGGGTGAATTCAAGATAGTAGCCGTCAGCCTTGTCGATCAGTTTGAGTCCCGGATCGAACTCCGGCGCGATCAGCGCGTCGGTTTCATGTTTGGAGGGCTTGGCGCCTTTGAGAAACACATTGCCGCTCATCCACACGGGCAACTTGGCTTCATCATAGGGACTCAGGTCGGCGCGTTCGACGACTATGTTGTTATAGTAACGGTCATCGCCGCAGGGGTTGTCGTGCATGCCCGCGAGTTCGGTGGAATGCGCCTTATGGAAGGGAGTCATGCGGGCGTCGAAAGGAATCACCACGAATCCGCCGGCCATCAGGTTGTGGACGTAGGCCCCGCCTTGCGAAAGGGAGAGCAGCGCCGTGGGCGAAAGGAAGATGTTGTTGTCCACGACGAAGGGGCCGTGGTTCACCTCGACAAAGAGGTCCTGACCGAGGTTATCGTGAAAGAGGTTGCCGGAAACGCGCGCGCCCTGGGCCATCCAGTCGAGCCAGAGTCCGAGGCAGGTCCGGAAGATGTGGTTGCGGCGAATTTCGACGTCGATGGCGGCGTGGAGTTTGATACCCGCCATTTCCGCGCCGGTGAAGAGGCGGCGGACATGGATGTCGTGGATGGTGTTGCCGGTGACGGTGCTGAACACCGCGCCGAGGCTGCCGACGATGCCCGTTTGTTCGCAGTGGGAGATCGTGTTGTTGCGGACGATGTGATGGCCGATGTTCTCCTTGCTCCAGCCGTGTTCGATGGCGCGTTTGATGGTCTCGACGTAGCCCTCGGCGGTGTCGGCGGAGGTGTTGTCGAATTCATCGCCATGCTTGCCGAGCGCGATGCCGGAGCATACGGAGTGGCTGACCGTGTTGTTCTCGATGATCCAGCCCTTGCTCCAATGGGTGCCGATCAGGCCCGTCTGCTCGGCGGTCGGTGGCGCCCACTGGGTGGCGGCGTGGCGGAGCATGAAGCCGCGAACGGTGATAAAGTTCATGCCCGGTTTTTCGGGGTAGAAGACCGTCCGGCGGACGTTAATCTCGACGAGTTGCTCGTTGGGATCGACACCCTTGAACTGCGCCCAGATGGTGGTGTTTTCCGCGTCCACCCGGGCGAACCAGAGCGGGTCGGTTCCGACGGGCTTCATGACTTCGTCCAGCGCGGCGGCCTCGGTCAGCCACTCTCCGTTGAGATAGACCGCGCCCGTGTGGTGTTCCCGGCCCTTGGGACTGAACCAGTCGCCGTGGATCAGGTCACTGTACGGATTGAAGCCGCCGAAGAACGCGTTGGGAAGGACGACTTGCCACACATCGTCCTGGACTTTCGCCCAGCCCGTGACGACTTCCGAACCCTTGATCTCGACGTGCTCCCCCGGGGCGGCCTGATAAACGATGCGCTTGGTGTCCGATTCGCCTCCGCGCGGCGGGTTCACGCGCTCGCGGTAGACGCCGGCATGCACGGTGATCACGTCGCCGGGATAGGCCGCGTGTGCGGCCGCCGAGATGGTCTTGTAGGGGTTCGACGGGGAACCGTCGTTGTCATCGTTTCCATTAACGGATACGTGCAATTCCCTGGCGGCGGCGACGGGCGCAACCAGTGTAGCTGGCAACAAGGCGGCGAGGGTCAGCATTGCGGCGCGTGTCATTGGAGGTCCTCCGTAGTTCTCTTCTGCATCGAGCAGGCCGTTGTATCGGAATGCAACGGGGGTATGTTACCTCACACGATACACGCATGTCGCGGGAAGGCGTATCACACCTGTCCCGGACAGAAGCCGTCCTCCGTGCCGTCGTCGGGGCAGTAGTGATAGCCGCCGGAGTTGTAGAACTGGATGATCCGGAGCAATTCCGTCAGTTCGATCCGCCAATCCGGGCCGGCGGGCGCATAGTCGCTCGCATGAGGGCTGCACGACTCGTTCGCGCCGGGGCCGGGGACATAGCCGTCTTCCGTGTCCTCCGGGCTATCCGCACAATGGTAACCACCTGAGTTGTAGAACTGGATCACGCGCAGAAGCTCCGTCAACTCGATCAACCCGTCTCCGTTCTGGTCCGCCGAATGAATGGAAGGTGGCATTTCGCCTTCGCCTTCGCCTTCGCCCTCACCCTCGCCTTCGCCTTCGCCTTCACCCTCACCCTCACCCTCACCCTCACCCTCGCCTTCGCCTTCGCCTTCGCCCTCACCCTCGCCTTCGCCTTCGCCTTCACCCTCCCCCTCACCCTCGCCCTCACCCTCGCCTCCGC
>JAKQEQ010000005.1 GCA_029556545.1 Candidatus Hydrogenedentota bacterium | reverse complement strand
ATCGAGGGTGTCCGCGACGAGGGCAACGGTATCGACCAGCGTTGAGAACGCGCCGTCCGGCGTTGTGTCCCGGTAGAGCTTGAGTTGGGTGTAGCCCGCATCGATCTCGTCATTGACCGACTCGACGTAGACCGAAATGGTGATAGACATGCGCTCGCCCTCCGACGAGTCGCTGTCCCGCGGCTACCTTATCATGCCCGGTCGGTTGGCATGAACACGCGGAGCCGCCAGTTTTCGCTCCAGGCGGATGCCCGGCGCGGGGATGACGGGATGGGGATGGCCCAGGTTGAGCGCGGTGATTGCGGCCAGCAACGCCGCCGCATTCGCCGCGGCCGGCGCTCCGGAAACTACGGAGGCGATCTGCGCCACTCCCGCATTCGCCGCTGCGGTCGCTGTTGCCCGCTCCCCCGCAACAGATGCTGCGCTGACCCCGGAGACGGTCCCGGCATTCGCCGCGGCGGTGGCCGTGGCGGTCACACCCGTGATGATGGCCGCCGGGAAGGTTTGCACCACGCCTGCATTCGCCGCTGCAGTTACCGTGGCGGTGCCGCCGCTCACACTCACGATCTGGACGGCCGCAATCGTCGCCGCATTCGCGACCACCGCGGCCGTCGCCGTTGCGCCGCTAATTGTCGCCTTCACCTGCGCCGCGATCGTCCCCGCGTTCGCCGCTGCCGTCGCCCCAGCCGTCGCTCCCGCAATCGTCACAGCCACTTCGTTTGGAATGAACTCGATCGAAACCGTCCGCACCGTCAGGCTGCCGCTGCCAGCCGCCGAGCTCACCGAAAAGTTGAGGGTATCGGAGGCGGCCGACGGGTTGACTTCGTTCGATGTGTCTTCGAAAAACCCCGTCGTGTTCGCCGGCACCGAGAGGCTGATAACGCTTGACCCGTTTTTCCGCAGCGCTACCGACGTCGCCACGCTCCGCGTGTTCGGCGATGCGCTGACAAAGAGATTCGCGAGACGCATCTGCGTGCTCTTCGCCGTCGTTGACTGGTCCGTTGCCGAAGCCGCTCCTCCGCCAATCAGCCCGTAAATCGTCGTCCCCGAGAAGGAGGTGGAGAGGCAGCTGGCCGCCATGACGCCATCGCTGCTTTCGGTCTGCGCCAGGGCGAACGTAATCGCGCCGGATCCCCCGGCCGCAAACTGCAGATCTACCTCGTCACCCACCGCGACGGAATCAGTGTTCGAAGTGTCTTCAAACTCGCCGGTCGACGAAGCGGAAATGCTCACCGATTCGTTTCCGTCCGCGCCATTCACCCGCACCTTGACCGTCGACGTCCCGGACGCCGCGTTCGCTGCTACGTAAACCCGCAACCGCGAGAGGGTGGTTGCCCGCCGGCATGTCACCTGCGCCCGATCCTCCGCGGTTGTGGCCTGCAGGCGCCCGTGCAGCGGGGACCACACGGTCGACGCGTTAACTGACATCGGCGTTGTCGCATGGGAAGCGACGTGCATACCCACGTTCCCGCTATGTTCGACCAGGCTCGAAACGCTCTGGATCGTCACGGACCCCGTGCCCGGTCCCGTCGTCACCCGGTAGTTGAGCAGATCGCCGTCGGCTATCGAATCCGAGTGCGTTGTGTCTTCAAAGGTCCCCGTGGCGCCCCCGGAAATGCTGACGGACTGATTGCCACCGGCACCGTTCACATAGCCCGCCACGCCCGCGTTCGAAGTGAGCGTGCTCGCCGTTACGACCACACTCAACCGCGACCAAGTATAGCTGTCCCGGCTCCGCGCCTGCGTCGATGCCGCGCTCGCGTTCGCGACTTGCCCGAAGCCGGCAAGCGGCACGTACCAAACTTCGCTGAAGTTTATGGCCGCCGACGGCGTTGCGACGTACAGCGCAGCTACCACAGCGCTTAGCTCCCTTCGGCGGCCGCCAGGCTCGCTTCCACGTTCTCAGTATGCGCCGCCAGGAACGTCAGATCCGGATCGTCGTGGTCGTGCCGCTCGCACGCTTCCACCACCACCGGGTCCACGTGTTCCCGTTCGTCTTCCGGCACCGACGGGTCCCAGGAATATTCGAGCACACACCCGCAGCCCGGCCGCCATCGCGTTGTCTTCATCGCTAATCCCTCCTATGGAACCACTCGCGCACGCGGCGCCGGTAGATGCCGCCCGGTCGCTGTAGGCGCTTGCAGATTGCTTCCTCGCACACTCGGCGCGAGGGGATTCCCCCCTGAGTGAACAGTGGCCACCATCGGCGCGAATCCCACGCCAACGGTCAGCGAGAGGACAACGATCGTCGCAAGCAACGCTTCGGCGCTCGCGGTAGCCGCCTCCCCGGAGATCGCCGCCTGTACCTGTGCCGCGACTGTCCCTTCGTTGGCCGTAGCCGTGCTGACAGCGGTCTCCCCCGCGATGCTGGTCACCTGTTGCGCGGTGACCGTTCCGGCGTTTGCCGCTGCTGTCGCGGTTGCTGTGGCCCCGGCTATCGAGACGACCCCGTTGGTGGTCACCACGCCCGCGTTGGCGACTGCGGAGGCGGTTGCTGTCTCTCCCGAGACGGCGACGATCCCGACCGCTGCGACCGTCCCTGCGTTCGCCGTGGCTGTCGCGGTGGCCGTACCACCAACCACCGAGACAATCCGGATCGCAGCTACCGTCCCGGTATTCGCGGCGGCAGAGGCTGTAGCAGTTACCCCCGTGACCGTCCGCGCGATGAGCACCGCGCCCGCGTTCGCGGCAGCGCTCACCGTTGCCGTGACTCCCGCGACCGTCCGCGCTACCAGGATCGCACCCGCGCCGGCCGAAGCCGTCGCTGCCGCCGTGCCACCAGACACCGCGACGATGCGCACCGCGGCAACCGTCCCCGCGGGCGCCGACGCACTCGCCGCCGACGTCTCTCCCGGCACCGTCCGCGCGATCAGGACCGCGCCAGTGTTCGCGGCCGCTGAAGCCGCCGCCGTCACACCGCTGACAACCGTGTCCCCTGTCAGCGCGGCGACCGTGCCGGCGAGCGCTGCAGCCGTGGCCGTCGCCGTCACCCCGACGATTGCCGTCTGCACCTGCGCCGCGATCGTCCCGGCCCCCGCGGCCGCCGTGGCCGTCGCCGTCACGCCGCTGATGGTGGTTGAAATCGGCCCGACCGAGAGGATCATCAGCCCGAGCCACTTGCAGCGGATGTTTGACGTGTCCGACGTCGAACGCTTCACCAGCGGCTCCGCCGCATCGACCCCCGATGTGGTCCATGCGGAAGACGTGTTCGGGTCCGTCGCATCGACCCGGCACATCGTCACCTCCGCCGTTGTCCCGATATCGACGTTGCTCAGTTCGAAGTTTGTCGAGCCAGAGCGGATGCCGACAGCGCCGAGGGTAGTGGTCAATGTCGGTTCCCACATCACCGAGACAACCTTCGTCCCGAGAATGTCCCCCGCCACCCCGAGCGTCGCGCAGCTTGCGTGCGTGGCCGAGTACCGGCGGTCGCCCGGCGTTGTCAGCGATTGGATGTAGTCCGTCGCGCTGGGCGGCAGCTCGTCCAGGCACGCCCACTTGTTGCCGGTGCTCGCTGACCAGTTCGTATTCGTGGCCGAATTGCCGGTCGGCACCGCTACCTTGACTTCGCACGCCCCGGGAGCGGCCGAGTCAGAGATGGCGATGTCATCAACGTAGAAATCACAACCCGAGCCTTGCGCCGGCTGAGTGTGGCCGATGAAGAACGTGTCCAGCGTGACGTTGTTAGCCGTAGCCGTAATGGTCTCGAGGAACGTTCCGCTCGCCGTATACAGACTCACAGAGGACAACGCGTTCTTAACCGCCGTAATGTCCGCCCGATACCAGTTGCCGTCGCCGTAATTGCCGACGCTCGAGTTGTTCCCCGCCGAGCCTATGAATTGAAGAACCGCGGAGCTTCCGACGTATGCCAGCTTCAGCGCGATGTCACCGTACGTGCCGACGTTGATCCCGAAGCCTGCAATGTCTGTCGTCTGACCACCACCCCCGACTGAACCCGAAATTTTGAAGTAGAGGGAGGCGTAGGCTGTCGTGAGCCCTAAGACAACGGCTTTGCCATCCGTTCCGGGCTTCCTAATGCCGATGTACCCCGTGGCTCCGCTCGCTGGATTTATCCTCAGTGCATACGCACCCGTGCGTTTCGTCGAAGATTGCACGGAGAACGTGCCGCCTGACACGTCCGCCTCGGCATTGTCGCCCGTCTCAAACCCGGTGAAGTTGAGCAGCGCCACCGCGTCCCCCTACACCCAACAAAGGCCGGGCTGAATGCCCGGCCCTCGGTACTGTCTTCCGCGAATCACCGGCCTACGGGAAGCCCGGGGCGTTTGCAGGCGTCACCGTCCCGATACCCGAAGCGTTCTCCTGGATCGTGAACGTGCCGCCACCGCTCGCCGTCTCGTTCTGCCCGAAGTCCATCCACATGTACAGCGGGTTGGTCGCCGC
>JAKQEQ010000161.1 GCA_029556545.1 Candidatus Hydrogenedentota bacterium | reverse complement strand
CGCCGCGATATCCGCGCCGATTTGGGTTCGAATGTCACTGTGGGCCGCACCGCTTGCGTCATGGGCGCTCACGGCGGCGGTAATATCCGCGTCGATGTCTGAAGCGTGCTTGCCGTCGAGCGTATCGGCATCACCGGCGCTATCCGCGCTATCCGCGCTGTCGGCATGGGTCGCGTGGAAGGCGTAGGGCGCGCGGGTGAGGGGCACGCGCGGGGAGTAGGCTTGCATGCCCGCGCCGATGTCCGCCGAGACTTCGAGCCAGAGCGCGGCGCCCGCATTGTCGACGAAGAGCGTGCCGAGGGGCGTTACCGCGCCTAACCCGACGGAGAATGCGCCGCCGGACGTTGTGGCGGTCTGCGACTCCGACCAGAGGGCAGAACCGCCCGACTCCGTGGCGAAGATGCCGAACGTCATCGGGTAGGAACCGTCCACGGCGGGGTCTCCGGCGGCATCGCGAAGCACGCCCTGATAGGTCACCGTGTTTGCCTGGGCCGATACGGCGCTCGTCACAAGGAGAAGCGCGATTAGCGGGCTCAACCTTCCGATTCGTATCGTTCTCGAGATCATTGCCGATTCCTCCACTTGGCCGTTTCTTTGTTGCCTCGATGTCCGCAGTCGTCTCGCTACAGCTTTGCCAAGCCGTTTGCGCCCTCCACTTTGATGAAGTAGTACCCGCCGCCAACGTAGCTTCCGGCGGTCTTGGTAATCGTCAGTTGTGTATTGCCGACCTTCGTGAAGGTCCACGAGCCGCCATTCGCGGTCGCCAAGATGTCTATGTCTCTAACGTCAAGGTTGGGACCAATGGCCACGAAAGACATTCGCGAGCAGCCGTAGCCGTTTATCAGCCCGTAATGGTTCATACAGCAGGTGATGAGCACGCTGCTCTGGCTGTCACATGTAAAATTGACTGAGACCGTCTGGTTTCCCTGAATGCTTCCGGACCAATAAAGCTCGCTAACGCCGCTCGACGCCGCCGAGGGTGCGGCCTGCCACTGGGCGCCGGTCCAGGAGAGCACGTCGCCGCTTCCGGGACTGGGGACATTGACGTTGCTCAGATCGTTGAGGGCGTGCGCGTGGTTACCTACCGCCACCTGGTCGGCCCCCGTGCCGACGGGCAGGCGGTCAAAAGCCAAAACGCCCGAAGTGATCTGGCTCGCGGCATGGTTATGCGTCAAGAGCGCGAACGCGGACGCGTGCTGGCCGTCCACCGTGTCGGCGTCGATGCCGTTGCCGTGGCCCATGTTCAAGCGGTCGTTGCTGATCGCGCCCGAAGTAATACGGGCGGCGTCCAATTCGATATTTGCGTGGGCCGCCGCGTTGCTGTTGTGACTCGTGACAAAGCCCTGGATACTGCTCAACTCCAGGCCGTCCAGCTTATCCGCGTCGATCCCGCCGCCATGGCCCATGTTCAAGCGGGCATTG
>JAKQEQ010000160.1 GCA_029556545.1 Candidatus Hydrogenedentota bacterium | reverse complement strand
CCGGACCTTGTCGGGCTGACGGTGGAGGCGGCGGAGGCGGTGCTTGACGCGGCGCTGCTGGTGCTGGGCACAGTGACGGAGGAATCGAGCGAGACGGTTCCGGCGGGCGAGATCATCAGCCAGTTGCCGTTGCCGGAACAGCAGGTCTCGTGCTGGGTGTTGGTGGACGTGGTGGTCTCGACGGGATCGGGCGCTGAGGGCGAAGGCGAGGGCGAAGGCGAAGGCGAAGGCGAGGGCGAAGGCGAAGGCGAAGGTGAGGGTGAGGGCGAAGGCGAAGGCGAAGGTGAGGGTGAGGGCGAGGGTGAAGGCGAAGGCGAGGGTGAAGGCGAAGGCGAAGGTGAAGGCGAAGGCGAAGGCGAAGGTGAGGGTGAGGGTGAGGGCGAGGGCGAGGGCGAAGGCGAAGGCGACCCGTGCCTCAGCGAGTACCACACGGCGGATCAGTCACAGAACAACCTGATCGAACTGACCGAGTTGCTGCGGGTAATCCAGTTCTACAACTCGGGAGGTTTCCACTGCGCGGACGACCCGTCGAGCACGGAGGACGGCTACGTGCCGGGGCCGGGCGCGGACCAGGGTTGCTGCCCGCACGCGAGCGACTACGCGCCGCAGAATTGGCAGATTGCGCTGACCGAGTTGCTGCGGGTGATTCAGTTCTACAACTTCCCTGGCTACCACTACTGCCCGGACGAGGGCACGGAGGACGGCTTCTGCCCAGGACTGGCGTGACGCGGCGGAACAGCATTTCAACGCAGAGGCGCAGTGGGCGCGGAGGTGTTCGCCGGGCAGCAAGCTGCCCGCGAAGAAAAGCGGTAGCAAGCCGCCGCACGCCACAGGAGCAACGTGGATACGTTCGCGAACTTGCGAAACGGCCTACTGAGAGAAGTGCGGCGGGGCGGAGCGTTGTCTCTTGCGGTGTGGTTCGCGTACCATAGCGTTTCGCTGTGCGTGGCATAAGCATCCTGCCGATGTGCGCTGGAGGCGGATTGGACGATGGGCAGGAGACCTTCGGTCGGGCTGGTGGCGCGGTCGGGAGACCGGCCACAACGGAGTTGGAGACCGGCCACAACAGGGAGCGAATATCATGGGCAAGATGCCCATGCCACTAGACGGACCGGCGCGGGAACGCGGCGGCAAGGAGACGGAACGATGTGGAAGGTAACGGTCATGATGGTACTGCCTGTGATATTGACAGCATCGCTGGCGGCGGGCGCGGCCCCGTTGCGCATTTTGTACATCACGAAATCGGAGGGGTTCGAGCACAGCCCGGTGAGCGAACCGGACGGGCGGACCAGTCATTCGGAGATGTGGTTGGCGCGGATTGCCGAAGAGATCGGCGCGACGCTGCGTTCCACGAAGAACGCCGTGGAGGTGAACGCGGAGAATCTCAAGAACTATGACGTCGTCATCTTCTATACGCAGGGTGACTTGACGAAGATCGGCGAGAAGGACGCGGGCGAGCCGATGGCCGCAACCGGTGTGGAGGAGTTGCTGGCGTGGGTGAAGGCGGGCGGCGGGTTCGTCGCGATTCATTCCGGGACAGACTCTTTCCGGTCGGGCAAGGACGGGGAGCCGACGCCGTACACGGAGATGGTGGGCGGCGAATTCCGGACGCACGGCCCGCAGTTCAAGGGCACGCTGAAGGTTGTCGACCCGGCGCACCCGATCATGGCGGGGCAGCCCGCGGAATGGGAGGTGATGGAGGAGTGGTACCTGCACCGGAACTTCAACGCGAAGACGATGCGCGTCCTGGCGACGCTCGATCCGGGCCGGGCCGGGCGGCGTGTCAAGGGGTATGATTTGCCGGACATTCCGATGGTCTGGTGCAGCACGTATGGCGAGGGGCGGGTGTTCGTCAACGCGATGGGCCATCGCGAGGACGTGTGGGACCACGAGCACTTTCGCAGTACGCTGGTGAACGGTATCAAGTGGGCCGCGGGCGCGGGTGGGGCGCTTGCGGACCCGAATTTCGGGGAAGTTATCTCGGACGAACTTGATCCCGCAACGGGTGCGCGCCGGACCGAGGCCAGCTCGACGGAGTGATTCCGCGGAATAATCGCGACGTTTTCTTCGTTTTTCCTATAGGTGCGAATTATGATATGCTTAGGGCGAATATTGGGATTTGCACCGTGAAAACGAACAGGAGCGCATCGTGACCCGCTTCCGAAACGGCGTGCTGAGCCGGGTGCTTGCCGCAGTGTTCCTGACGGCTGCGGTCATGGCCCCGTTGTGGGCGTGCGCGTGCCTGCCGGACGCGCACGGCTGCTGCCGGGGCGCGCGCGCCTCGGTGGAGTCGGCATCTCGCGCTGAAGGCGGTCATGATTGCTGCGGCGGCGGGGCCGAAGCGCCCGAGTCGGCGGGCTTGCCATCGGGTTGCGCTGTGGCGCCGGGGGGGGCGCAGGACGGCGGGCAGGGCTGCGTTTGCCGACACGATGCGCCGGAATATGCGCGGTTGATCCCGGATGCGGGTACGTCCGAAAAGGGTTCCTCGCCCGTTGCGCCGGGCGTTGTCGATGCGGTTCTTGCGTTGGCTGAGCCGGCGTCGGCGTCAATCACGGGAAGTGCTCCCGTCTTGCCTTCCTCAAGACCTCTCTTTCTCTCTCAGTGCGCGCTACTGTTGTAGACGCGTCCCCTCCGTTGACAGCCTGAAGGCTGGACTACGAACCGGCAGGCTGAAAGCTGAACTACGAACGGGCTCGAACCGGCAGCCTGAAGGCTGGACTACGGACCAGGCGTCAACACAAACACACACAAACAGCCACAAAAGGAGGCAATACCATGTCAAAAATACACAAACTCACAATGTCGATTCTTTCGGTTGCGGCGGCGACGGCGGTAGCCGTTGTCGGGTTTTCAGTAGTTTACGCAGTATCTGGATCGGGCGATCCCTACGTTCTGCCGACGTGCCCGGTGTCGGGCGGGCTACTGGGGTCGATGGGCGAGCCGGTCGTGCGGCAGTACGACGGGCGCGAGGTGCGCTTCTGTTGCGCGGGGTGCATCGGGAAGTTCGACGCGGACCAAGCCCAGTACTTCGCCAAGATCGACGCCGAAGTGGTCGCGCTTCAGCGCGCGTCTTACCCGCTTGAGACGTGCGTGGTGAGCGGCGAGAAACTTGGCTCGATGGGCGAGCCGGTCGATCACGTATTCAAGAACCGGCTAGTGCGCTTCTGCTGCGCGGGCTGCGTGCCCAAGTTCGAGAAGGAGCCGGGCAAGTTCCTTGCGAAATTGGACGGCGCGGTGGTAGAGAAGCAGCAGGCGGACTATCCTCTCGACACCTGTGTGGTATCGGGCGAGCAGCTCGGCGGGAGCATGGGCGAGCCCGTGGACCACGTCGTGGCGAATCGTCTGGTGCGTCTCTGTTGCAAGGGGTGCATTCGGGACCTCGAGAAGGACCCGATGAAGTACCTGTCCAAATTGGATGAAGCGCGACGCGCGCAATAAGGCCGTTGAGCGGCGTAGGGGCGGGGCAGGCCTCGCCCCTACGTCTATGCGCAAACGTTGCGGTGGGTCTTCGGACTTGCCGCGACACGAGGACAGGAGCATCCCGCAATGGCAAGCGAACGTGACGCGCCGCGGCGCCGGCGATTGGGCCGATGGCTTCTTCGGCTGGGCGCGGCCGGCATACTGATTTTGGGGATCGTGGCGGGTTACGCGATGCGTGGCTGGATTGGGCCGTCGCACCCGCACGCGCCGGAACACGCGCCCGCGACGGCCGCGCCGAAACAGGCGCAGACGTACACCTGCTCGATGCACCCGCAGATACGGCAGCCAGGGCCGGGGTTGTGTCCGCTGTGCGGCATGGACCTGATCCCGGTGGAGACGGGGGGGCAAGAGGACGCGGGGCCGCGGACGTTTGTGACGAGCGAATCGGCAAAGGCGCTCATGGACATCGCGACCGCGCGGGTGGAGCGTCGATTCGTGACGGCGGAGGTGCGGATGGTGGGGAAGATCGAGTACGACGAGACGCGGCTGGGCTACATTGCGGCGTGGACGCCGGGCCGGATCGAGCGGATGTACGCGGACTACACGGGCGTCGTGGTGAAACAGGGCGAGCACATGGTCGACCTGTACAGTCCGGAACTGCTGACGGCGAAGGAGGAATTGCTGCGGGCGAAGGAAGCGCTGGCTCGGGTGCCTGCGGGCGCGCCGGCGGTATTGCGGGAGGCGGCGGAGGGGATGATCGAGGCGGTTCGCAACAAGCTGCGGCGCTGGGGAATGACAGAGCAACAGATCGCTGCGGCGGAGCGATCGGGCAAGTTTGGAGACCGGATCACGATTTACGCGCCGATGAGCGGGACGGTGGTGGAGCGGAGCGGCCGCGAGGGGATGTACGTGGAGACGGGCACGCCGCTGTACACCATCGCGGATTTGAGCGTGGTGTGGGTGAAGCTCGATGCCTATGAGTCGGATATGCCGTGGATTCACTACGGGCAGACGGTTGAGATCACGACGGAGGCGTATCCGGGGGAGACCTTCGCGGGGCGCATCGCGTTTATCGAGCCGTTCCTGAATACGGCGACGCGGACGGTGAAGGTGCGGGTGAACGCGGACAACCCGGACGGGCGGTTGCGGCCCGGGATGTTCGTACGGGCGGTGGTGCGCGCGAACGTGGCGACGCGCGGGCGCGTGATGGATCCCGGTCTTTCGGGGAAGTGGATTTCGCCGATGCACCCGGAGGTTATCAAGGACGGGCCGGGCGCGTGCGACGTATGCGGGATGCCGCTGGTGCGTGCTGAGGAACTCGGCTACGTATCGGCAACGGCCCGAGACGAGGATATGCCGATCGTGATTCCGGCGTCCGCGCCGCTGATCACGGGGAAGCGGGCGGTGGTTTACGTGGAGGTTTCCGGGGCGGAGAAACCGACATTCGAGGGGCGGGATGTGGTGCTGGGGCCTCGCGCGCGGGACTTCTATCTCGTCGAGAGCGGCTTGGCGGAGGGCGAGATCGTCGTGACGAACGGCAACTTCAAGATCGACAGTGCGCTCCAGATTCTGGCGAAGCCGAGCATGATGCAACCGGAGGCGGACGGCGCGCCGTCGGAGGAAGCGGCGCCGGCGCCGGCGCGAATGGACGCGCTGGATGCCTTCCGCGGGCAGTTGCGGGGGCTTGTGGAAGCGTATTACGCGGTTTGGGTTGCGCTGGCGAACGACGATGGCCACGCGGCGGCGGAGGGGATACCGGCGCTGCGGGATGCCCTTGGCGAGGTTGACGGGGCGTTGATCGAGGGCGACGCGAGGACGGAATGGGAGGGTCGGCGCGCGGCGATCGAGACGGCCCTCGACGCAATCAAGGGGGCGGGCCACGACATCGGGAAACAGCGGGCAGCGTTTGCGCCGCTTTCCACGGTGCTGATCCAGGCCCTTGAGCAGTTCGGTGTGGCGGGGGACGCCGCGATTCACGTGACGCACTGCCCGATGGCGTTCGATAAAGCGGGTGCGGACTGGCTTCAGTCGGACAGGGCGGTGCGCAATCCGTATTTCGGCGCGTCGATGCTGCAGTGCGGCGCGGTGACGCGGTCGATCGTCGATGACACGGGGGAGCGGCGCCATGAGTAGCGAACCGGAATTGCGCGAACTCGATTTCGCCTCGATGAGCCTGATTGACAAGGTCATCTATTTCTGCCTGAAGAACAAGCTGGTGGTGGCGTTGCTGGTGATCGCCATCGCGGCGTGGGGCGTGATGGCGGCGCCGTTCGACTGGGATGTCCCGATCCTGCCGCGGAATCCCGTCGCGGTAGACGCGATCCCGGACATCGGCGAGAATCAGCAGATCGTCTTTACGGAGTGGGAAGGGCGGTCTCCGCAGGACATCGACGATCAAATCACGTATCCGCTGACGACCGCGCTGCTTGGCATGCCGGGCGTGAAGACGGTGCGCAGTTACTCGTATTTCGGGTTCTCAACGATATTCATCATCTTCGAGGAGGAGATCGACTTCTACTGGTCGCGCAGCCGCGTACTCGAGAAGCTGAGCAGTCTGCCCGCGGGCAGCCTTCCCGAGGGCGTGCGCCCGGCGCTCGGACCCGACGCGACGGCGCTGGGGCAGGTGTTCTGGTACACGCTTGAGGGACGCGACCCGGACGGGAATCCCGCGGGCGGCTGGGACCTGGACGAACTGCGGAGCATCCAGGACTGGCAGGTGCGTTATGCGTTGCTGAGCGCGGGCGGCATCAGCGAGGTGGCGTCGGTGGGCGGGTTTGTGCGGGAGTATCAGATCGACGTGGATCCGGACGCGATGCGGGCGCACGGGGTGATGCTGGAGGACGTGTTCGGGGCGGTGCGCGCGTCGAACGTGGATGTGGGGGCGCGCAATATCGAGATCAATCGCGTCGAATACATGATTCGCGGGCTTGGATTCATCGCGGGTATCGAGGACATCGAGCAGATAGTGGTGAAGGTTTCGGAGAACGTGCCGATCCGGGTGCGGGACGTGGCGAAGGTCACGCGGGGTCCGGATATGCGTCGGGGGGCCCTCGATAAAGAGGGCGCGGAGGCGGTGGGCGGCGTCGTGGTGGTGCGATACGGCGAGAATCCGCTCGAAGCGATTAAGAACGTGAAGGCGCGCATTGCGGAGATAGCGCCCGGTCTTCCGACGAAGGCGGTGGTCGACTATCACAAAGTGGACCGGGGCGGGGTGGAGGCGTTCGCGGCGGCGCAGGGCATCGATAGGCCCTACGCGGGGGCGGAATTGGAGCAGGAGACGTGGCAGGGTTGGCTGCGGCGGACGCCGCGCGTGGCATGGCCGGACTGGATCACGCTGAGCCAGGTTGCGGTAGTGCCGTTCTACGACCGGACGGGACTGATCTATGAGACGCTGGGGACGCTGAGCGACGCGCTTTTCGGCCAGATTCTGATCACCGTCATCGTGATTATCGTCATGGTCATGCATCTGCGCAGTTCGCTGCTGATCAGTTCCGTGCTGCCGCTGGCGGTGTTGATGTGCTTCATCGCGATGAAGCTGTTCGGGGTGGACGCGAACATCGTTGCGCTGTCGGGGATCGCGATTGCGATTGGGACGATGGTCGATATGGGGATTATCATTTGCGAGAATATACTCAAACATCTCGACGAGGCGGATCCGAAGGAAGACCGGCTTCGGGTCGTGTTTCGCGCGTCGAGCGAGGTCGGCGGGGCGGTGGTGACCGCGGTGTCGACGACCGTGGTGGGGTTCCTTCCGGTGTTTGCGATGACCGGCCCCGAGGGGAAGCTGTTCCGCCCGCTCGCATTCACGAAAACGTTCTGCCTCATCGCGTCGGTCGTGGCCGCACTGACGATTATCCCGGCGCTGGCGCACGTGCTGTTCACGTGGCGGATCGAGGCGAAGCGGTTCCGGAACGCGGTCCCACGGCTTCCGGCGCCGCTGCGGCGTGTGGGCGTGTACGCGGTGAACGGCGCGGCGTTGCTGTTCGTGCTTGTGTGGCTGACGAGGCACTGGTCGCCTTTGGGCCCGGACCAGGGTCTCACGCGGAATCTGGGTTTCGTGTGCGTGGTCATCTTCGGGCTGCTTGGCGTCTTCTGGGTGTTTCGTTTGGTGTACGCGCCGCTGCTGCGGTGGTTCCTCGATCATAAGCTGAGCTACCTTGCGTTGACGGGCGGCATGGTGACGATGGGGTTGTGCGCGTGGCTTGGCTTCGCGCGCGTGTTCGGGTTTATTCCGGTGGCGGCGGAGCGCATCGGCGTTCCGGCGGAGACGGTGCGGACGTCGCGCCCGTGGTCGGCGTTGGCGCACGCCTTCCCGGGTTTCGGTCGTGAGTTCATGCCGCCGCTGGACGAGGGGTCGTTTCTGTACATGCCGACGACGATGCCGCATGCGTCGGTGGGCGAGGCGCTGGACATCATCCAGAAGCAGGACCAGGCGATCGCGGGCATCCCGGAGGTGGTGTCGGTGGTTGGGAAGATCGGCCGCGCGGAAAGCCCGCTGGATCCCGCGCCGATCAGCATGATCGAGACGGTGATCAACTACAAGCCGGAGTACGTGACGGACGCCGCGGGTCGGATGATCATGTTCCGGTACGACGCGGTCCGCGGGGACTACGCGCGGGACGCGGACGGGAACCTGATTCCGGATGCGCGCGGGCGGCCCTACCGTCAGTGGCGGGATGAAATCAAGAGTGCGGACGATATCTGGGCCGAGATCGTGAAGGCGGCGGAAATTCCAGGGACGACTTCGGCGCCGCAGCTCCAGCCGATCGCGGCACGGATCGTGATGCTGCAGAGCGGCATGCGCGCGCCGATGGGGGTGAAGGTGAAAGGACCCGATCTGGAGACTATCGAGCGGGTCGGGATCGCGATCGAGGGGCTGCTGAAGGAAGTGCCGGGTGTCGCGTCGGCTACGGTGATCGCGGACCGGATCGTGGGGAGTCCGTACCTGGAGATAGACATCGACCGGGAGGCGATCGGGCGTTACGGGCTGCGCGTGCGTGACGTGCAGGACGTGATCGAGACGGCGATCGGCGGGATGCGGATCACGACGACGGTGGAGGGCCGCGAGCGGTACCCGGTGCGGGTGCGTTACCTGCGCGAGTTGCGCGATCAGATCGAGACGCTGGGCCGGATACTTGTGCCGTCGGCGGACGGGGCGCAGATACCGCTGGTGCAACTTGCGGAAATTCGGTACGTGCGGGGGCCGATGGCCATCAAGAGCGAGGACACGTTCCTGGTCGGCTACGTGTTGTTCGACAAGGAGGCGGGACAGACGGAAGTGGACGTGGTGGAGCGTTGCCGGGAGTATCTCGATCAGCAACTGGCGTCTGGGGCGTGGGCGCTACCCGCAGGGGTAAGTTACACGTTCGCAGGAAACTATGAGAATCAGGTTCGCGCGCAGAAGACGCTGTCGATCGTGATCCCGCTGGCGCTGTTCATCATCTTCCTGATACTTTATTTTCAGTTCAGTTCGTATGTGACGACGCTGTTGGTGTGGGCGGGGCTGGCCGTAGCGGCCTCGGGCGGCTTCCTGCTGATGTGGCTCTACGCACAGCCGTGGTTCCTCGATTTCAGTCTGTCCGGGGTCAACCTGCGCGAGTTGTTCCAGGTGCACGCGATCAACCTGAGCGTGGCGATCTGGGTCGGGTTTCTCGCGCTGTTCGGGGTGGCGACGGACGACGGGGTGGTGATAGCGACGTATCTCGACCAGAGTTTCGCGAAGCGGCGCGTGGGATCGATCCGGGAAATCCGGGAGGCGACGCTCGAGGCGGGGCTGCGCCGCATCCGGCCCTGCCTGATGACGACCGCGACGACGGTGCTTGCCTTGTTGTCGGTGCTTACCTCGACGGGCCGCGGCTCGGATATTATGGTGCCGATGGCGATTCCATCGTTCGGCGGTATGACCATCGAGTTGATCACGCTGTTTCTGGTTCCGGTGTTATACTGCTGGATAAAAGAGGTACAATTCCGTGCGGGCGCGATTGGCGGCCCGAAGGGAGACGCGCCATGACAATGACCCGGACCGGCGGTCCGATGCGGATACGGAACGAAAGCGCAGGCGACGCGGCGCCGTCCGAAGTCTCCCGGGCAGCAAGCTGCCCGGAACGAGAGCGCAAGCAAGCTTGCGCAGTCCGAATCCGCGTCGCGTTCATAGGTATGCAAATCATGCCTGCTATTGCGTTATTGATGTCGGCGGTGGCCGCGGGAGAGGCCGCGTTGCCTGTCGATGCGCCGGCGTTTTTCGCGGGCAACGACGAGTTGCACGCGTGCCTGATGGAGGCGGCGGAGCGGCACCCGGGTCTCCGGGCGCTTCATGCGGAGTGGCTCGCGGGACTCGAACGGATTCCGCAGGCGACTTCGCTCGATGACCCGATGCTGAGTTATACGCAGGTGTTTCAGTCGGAAATGGAGCGCGCGCGCGTCATGCTGTCGCAGCGGTTCCCGTGGTTCGGCACGCTTCGGACGCAAGGCGCTCAGGCGGCGGCGGAGGCGGACGCGGCGATCGCGCGGTTTTATGACGCGCGCAACCGGGTGATTGCGGCGGTGAAGCAGGCGTATTTCGAGTACGCGTTTCTCGCCGAAAACCTTCGGGTTACGGAGTCGCAGGCCGAGGTGATCGGGTACATGGAGGACATTGTCCGCGTGAAGCTTGCGCTGGGGCTCGCGAACGACGACGAACTGCTGCGTGTGTCGATCGAGAAGGCGAAGCTGGACGACCGCTACGCGGAATTGCAGCAGATGCGTCCGGCGCTTATGGCCTCGCTTAACGAGGCGCTGGGGCGTCCGGTGTTCGAGGAGCGACCGTGGCCGTCGCCGGCGGAATTCGCGCCGTCGGCGCCGCCCGCGGCCATAGTGTTGGCGCGGGTGCGCGTTGCGAACCCGGACTTGGCCGCTTATACGCATATGATCGAGAGCCGCAGGCTGCAAGGGGAGTTGGCGCGGAAAAAGGGGCGGCCCGATTTCACTCTCGGGGTTGAATACGTGTTCGCGAAGGGGAAGGAGATGCGCGAGAGCGACGGCGGCGGGTCGTATGCCGGCATGAGTTCGCTGACGGGCGGCATGGGAGGGACGGGCATGCCGACGGTCCAGCCCAGCGGCGGCGGCATGCCGGAATTCAAGGATCGGGAAGACTCGATCATGGTGTCGCTGGGCGTGAATGTGCCGATCTGGCGGAAGCGCGTGCGGGCCGGGGTCGCGGAGGCGCGGTTGCTGGAGGAAGCCGTTGGTTACGAGAAGGAGCGGCGCGCGCTGGAATTGGAGGCGGCGGCTCGCATGGCGCTGTTTCGCATCGAGGATGCCGAACGCAGATACCGCCTGTACGAGGAAACGCTGACGCCGCAGGCGCGCCAGGCCTTCGAGAGCCTCCAGGACCGATACGCCGTCGCTTTCGCGCCGGGGAGCGCGGGGGCGGAGTTTCTCGACGTGCTCGGCGCGGTGCAGACGCTGCTCGATTTTGAATTGGAGCAGGTTCGCGCGGCTCGGGACCGGCACTTGGGCGCGGCGGAGTTGGAGTACCTCATGGGCGGGCCTTGGGCCGCGGAGGAGGGTGGGGGGGAGGAACTGGAGTCCTCAGGCTGACCCTCGCCCTCGGGGAGACGGGATGGACGGGATGGACGAGAGATGGACGGGATGGACGGGATGGACGGGATGGACACGCTTCTCGCGCGGGGAGAGGGGATCGATTACGATTACGATTACGATTACGATTACGAACGCGAGCACGAGCACGAGCACGAGTAGGAGTAGGGGAGTCCTCAGGCTGATCCTTGGCCTCGGGGAGAGGGATGTTTGCGGGTCGTGTTGGTTCAGGCGGAGTAGACGAGGCGGCCGTCGCAGACGGTGTGTTTGACGAGGCCTCGGAGGCGGCGGCCAGTGAAGGGGGTGTTCCGGCTGCGGGAAGCGAAGCGCTCGGGATCGACGGTCCATTCGG
>JAKQEQ010000156.1 GCA_029556545.1 Candidatus Hydrogenedentota bacterium | reverse complement strand
ATCAACCCGTCTCAATAGACGTGTCGGACTTCGCCGATGGCAGCACGGCGACCCTTCTCTTCGCGTACTTCAATCCCGCCGCGCCCGGCGCCGTCATCGGCGTATTCGTCGACGACGTCGCGGTTACGATTCCCGGAGTTGAAGGGGAATAGAAGACTCTCGATATACGCCGCCATGCCTGCAAAGCGACGGACGGCAGGGGCAACAGGGACGGTATGGATGACAACGCTGTCCGATAGAGGCATGCCTAGCTCCAGCCTCTAGCCTCTAACTATATCGGGCTTCCGGGTGGAAGCTGACAATGGCGCCGGTCGTGCCGGTCGGCTGAAACTCGCAGGCGTCGGTCAGGCGCAC
The DNA here is from genome assembly GCA_029556545.1 of Candidatus Hydrogenedentota bacterium. GTDB lineage: Bacteria > Hydrogenedentota > Hydrogenedentia > Hydrogenedentales > JAGMZX01 > JAGMZX01. Next base: position 47,989 of record JAKQEQ010000156.1, on the reverse strand, counting down.
GCCGATCTGATTCGCGCCATCGAGCAGTTCGTGGATCACCTTGTTATTCGCGATATTGGCCATGCCGGGGTAGCCGGGAGACCACCGCGTGCCGCACTTCTCCGGCACGCCGATCAATCCGCGTTGTAGGCTGTGCAGATACTCGGCCATGTCCTCAGCGACCCGGTCCGAAAGCCCTTGCAGGAACAACAGCGATTCGGAGTCCCCCGCCGCGCGAAACTCGGCGAGCGCCGCATCCGTGTTCGGGCCGCTGCTGCTCAGTTGCACGCCGCAGGCGTCCAGGATCCTGCTTCCCTTCGGGTGAAAGTACTGCGCGCCACTGACCAGGTCCTCGTTTCCCGCGCCGATGACGACGGAGAAGTCCACGCGCGCGACTTCGCGCTCCGGGGATTCCGGGTCGTATAACACGAGGATATCGCCGTCGGCCTGGCAGGAGTAAATGCCGAACACGCCTTGGGCGCGCAGCCAGTTGTTGCGCGCGGCCTTCTCGATCCACTCGTCGAAGAGCGCATCGAGTTGCTCCGTCGAATGCCCCTTGCGCTCCCGCGCTTTTGCGCCGCCGTAGCGCCAATTGAGCGAGAACAGCGTCCTCTTATCGATATGCTCCGTGAACTCGCGCACGCTCAGGTCCACGCGCCGGAGGCGAAAGCGCGGCGCCGGGGCGAGGCGGTGGCGCTCGAAGCTCACCACCCGGCGCGGCAGGGTCCGCAGCAATTCGTCCTCCCGCGCCGCCCGCTGTTGCGCATGTTCGAGCCGTTGCAGCAGCTTTGCCTTGTTCGCCGCGAGGTAAGTGTCCAGACCTCTTAGAGAACAGAGGCGATTCATCACGTTGACACCGTCCATCGCCGTGCGGCAGTAGAAGACGTTGTCGCGCATCCGCTCCGGGTCGTCGCCGCCGGCAAGGGCGACGAATGCCGCGTGCCGGTCGCTCACGGGCGCGCCGCCAATCAGCACCGGCACGTGCCCGAGTCCCTGCTCTAGCATCATCCTCGACACGGTGATCATGTGGTTCGACGTCTGCACCAGCAAGGCGGACATACCGATCGCGTCCGCGTCGTGCTCCTTCGCCGCGTCGAGATACGCCTGAAGCGGCGTCATCGTGCCGAGATCGATGACGCGATAGCCGTAGTTCTCCAGCAGCGTGCGCGCGAGGTCCTTGCCGATCGAGTGGACGTCCTGATACACGGTGCCGATGATGACCGTGCCCTTGTACGCGATGTGGCCGTGCACGTCGATGCCTGCCTCGTGGCGCATGTACGCCTCGAGGAAACCCATGCACGCGCGCATGACGTCCGCAGCCTTGAGCAGGTGCGGCAGCGAGACCTCGCCGCGCCCGAAGCCGTCCCCGAGCTCCTGCATCGCACGCATAAGGTACTCATTGATGAAATCCAGCGGCGCGTGTCGCATCACCGCGTCGGCGACCTCGATCACGATGCGATCGTTGTACTCATACGTGCGGCCTTTGAACTCGAAGACGCCCTTCTCCCGCTGCTTATACCCGTCTTTGATCTTCTCTGTTATGGCGGCCTCGAGCGGCAGGTCGTCGTAGCTCGTGCGCCGCTCGACCTTTCCCCCGCGTTTCTCCTCCGCAATCGCCTCGAGCGCGGCGAAGGCGTCCATGTCGCGTTCGAGGACAACGCGGCGCCCGAGTTCATAGTCGCGCGCATCGAGGTCCCCGACGAAAACGTAATGATTCGGGTTGATAATCGCCGCGTCCAGGCCCCGTTTGCGCGCCTCATCGAGGAACACCGACGTCAGCACGGTCCGCATGTACGGCTTCTTCTGGAGCCCATTCGTGAGGTTCCCGACGCCGACGATCGTGTGCGTCTCCGGCCAGTGCTCCTTCACGCGGCGGACGGCTTCGAGCGATTCGACCGCGAAGTTCGCACCCTCGATGCACTCTGACCCGATAGGGAAGACGTTCACGTCTATCAGCAGTCTATCGGGTCCGACGCGGTACTTGTCGCGGGCGCGCTCGATGATGTCACGGGCCAGCGCGACCTTTTCATCCGCCGTCGCACCCGGCCCCTTCGGGCCGGTGCACAGGCCCACGTACAAAGGCGCATGGAAGCGCGTCGCCTCGATGACGGCGTCCACCTTGGGCACGCCGGGCGAATACTCCTCCATCGAAATCGAGTTGACGACCGGGCGGCCCGGATACACCTTGACGGCCTCGGCCAGCGCGGCGACCTCGAAGGAATCCAGGCACATGGCGCCCTTGAAGTCCGTCGTCTGCACGTGGACCACGTCGCGAAGCGCCGCGACCGTCTCGACCACGTTCGAGTCCATGCACACGTCAATCACCTCGCAACCGAGGTCGTTCACCTGCTCGTGGATAACCGCCTCGAGCGCGTCATGGTCGATACCCGCGCCGCTCTCGACCGCGTCTCGGACCTTCTTCGATCCGCGCACGTTCAACCGCTCGCCGAAACGGATGAGCGCGCTCGAACTATCCAGCAGGACCGCCTCCTGCGGTCCCGAGACGAACAGCCCCGGCTCGGGCCGGCGCGGCGCCGGCTTGATCGTCTTCACGGTTTCGGCCAGCGCGCGGATGTGCTCGGGCGTCGTGCCGCAGCAGCCGCCGACGATGCTTACGCCGTATTCCTCAACGAACCGCCGTTGGTAGCGCGCGAATTCCTCCGGCGGGAACTTGAAGACGGTGCGCCCGTGCTCGGATACGGGCAGGCCGGCGTTCGGCACGACCGAAATGGGCAGGCGGCTGTAGCGCGCGATCTTCTCGATCGTCTTCTCCATAAGGTCCGGACCGATCGAGCAGTTGATGCCGAAGACGTCGATGCCGATGTCCTGCAAGGTCACGAGCGCGGCGTGGATATCCGTATTGAATATCTGCATCTTGCCAAACTGGTCGACGGTAACCTGGCACATGATCGGCAGGCGCACGCCGCGCTCCGCCATGGCGCGCATCCCGCCGAAGACCGCCGCCTTCGTTTCGAGAATGTCCTGCTGCGTCTCATAGAGCAGTACCTGCACGCCGCCGTCGATCAGCCCGAGTACCTGCCGGCGAAAGTTCTCGGCCATCTCGTCGAACGTGGCGCGGGCGAGATCCGCCTTCGTATTCGAGATAACCCGGTTCGACGGCCCAATCGATCCGATGACGAAAAGGGGCCGGCCGTCCCACGTGGCATGGGCATCTTGCCCGTGGTCTTCGCTCACGGGCGGGACACCCGTGCCACGCGCCACCTCCCGCGCATACTGTTCTACGGCCTCGACGGCAATTTCCGCGCCGCGTCGGCTCAGGTAATAGGCGAACTCGTCGCAGGGCAGCCGCCGCGGATCGACGTCATACGGCGCGGGATCGAAACACGTCAGGTCGAGTTTCGAGAAATCATACTCGGCCAGGCGGAAGGGCGACGCGCCAAAGGTGTTCGTCTCGACGGCGTTCGCACCCGCGCGCAGATAGGCGAGGTGGATGTCCCGCATGCTATCGGGCCGCGAAAAGCAGAGCAGATCCGAGCACATCCTGAAATCCGGCCCGCCGAAATGCGCGTCCTCGAGCCCGAGACTCTGAATCATCGTGCCCGCGGCGCCGTCCAGGACAAGCACCTGTTCTTTGATTGCTTCGAGGAATTGCATCGCCTGAAATTCAACAGGCGCGGCAAGGCTGATCGCGCCTTGCGCCGCGCCTTCTCACGCCCATGACCTAGAGGGCGCTACGGTCCGCGCCCTGTCGTCTAATCCTCACGTAACATCGGGCCCCCGCCGGGGCATTCCGGCGAGAAGGCCGGGAACTCGATCGAACGAGGGGAAAAAGCTCGCGACGCCTAGGGATACTTGACCATGTAGTACGGCGAAGCGTCGTACTTTTCCTCCCGAAAATCCAGATAGCTCTGCATCTTCGGCGATACATTCGGGTCCGTGTACACGGCCCGCGCGGGAAGGGTCTTGCTGATCGCCTGCAAATGTTTCATGCGCGTATTCCTTGCCGCCGGCTCAAGGCATCCCGGCCAACCTTCGGTGTTATGATAACATGTGCCTTCCGCCCTTTGGAAATCCGCTATTCCTTTTGATTGCCCACGCCGTACCGCTGTCCCGGCCGGTCCACAAACCGTGCTAATATGCACCGCGCCGGCGCGGCCGTGGCGCCAAGCGCGCCGGGTCGGCAAGCTGACCGCGATGACGGCAACAGGACGTTCCCCGACAGATGAGAACCGCCGAACTCGATTATGAACTGCCGCACGAACTCATCGCGCAACATCCCTGCCCGGAGCGGGACGGGGCGCGCATGCTCGTACTCGATCGCGCCACGCGGACGTATCACGAGGACGTGTTTCGGAATATGCCTCACTACCTGCGTGCCGGGGACTGCGCGGTGCTAAACAACACGCGCGTCATCCGGGCGCGACTCCTCGGGCGAAAACCGAGCGGCGGCGTGGTCGAGTTGTTCCTGTTGCATGAAGACGGCCCGGGCGATTGGCGGGCGCTGGTGCGTCCGTCGAGCCGGGTGCGCCCCGGGACGCCCGTGCGTCTTGCCAGCGGTCTCGAAGCCACGGTGGGCGAGGTGCTGGCCGAGGGCCGGCGCCGCGTTGCCTTTAATCGTCCCGACGTCCTCGAAACGCTCGAGGCCGTCGGCGAGGTGCCGCTGCCGCCGTACATCCACCGCGACGCTCCCGACCCCAACGACCCGACCCGGTATCAGACCGTCTACGCGGCCATTCCCGGCGCGGTGGCCGCGCCGACCGCGGGACTGCACTTCACGGCCGAAGTACTCGCGGCGCTCGAGGCCGTGGGTGTGCAGCGTGCGTTCCTTACCCTGCATGTGGGCTACGGCACCTTCAAACCGGTCACGGCGGAGGACTTGGCGGCCCACACCGTGGACCCCGAATCGTTCACGCTGCCCGAGGCAACCGCCGCCACGCTCAACGCGACACGCGCGCGCGGCGGGCGCGTCGTGGCCGTGGGCACCACGACGACGCGCGTGCTCGAAACGCAATACCGCGACGGCGCGTATCACCCGGGAATCGGCACGACCGACCGCTATATCCATCCCCCTTATCAGTTCGCCGGTGTGGACGTGTTGCAGACCAATTTCCACCTGCCCCGTTCGAGTTTGCTCGCCCTCGTGTGCGCCTTCGCCGGCGTCGAGTTCATCCTCGAAGCCTATCGCCACGCCATCGAGCGCCGCTTCCGCTTCTACTCCTACGGCGACGTCATGCTGATCCTGTGAGTAGGCACGTCGTGAAGATTCGGTGACGCGCCCGTACTCGACTACTTGAACTCGGGCAAGATATCCTTTTGCAGCGCGAGCATCTCATCGATGCACTCGACGGCGCGACGATACGAATCCACCGTCGGATCGAGCAGAAAAGTCTGAACCAGCTTGTTCTTGGAACGCTCGGCGAAGGCCTCGACCAGCAGTTTGTGAATGCTCCCCTGGAGCCGCAGCATCGCGGCGATACCCTCGGGCAGCGGCGCCATCGGTACGGTGCGCACGCCGTCTGCGTCCGCCACACCCGGCGCTTCGATGACCATGTCCTCCGGGAGGTTCGGGATCGTGGCGCCGTTCGGCACATTGATGGCCAGGAGATCATGCTTCACGCCGCACGCGATCCCCTCGATGATGGGCACGGCGAATTCGTCCGAGGCTTCGAGGGGCGCGTCCTGGAAGCGCGTCGGCGAAGGGTCCGGCTTGATCCACGGGCGCGTCGTCTTATCGCCGCTCAGCGAGTAAACGAACTCGGGGATATCGCCGGTGCGCCACGGGGGCCCGTCCATCGGGTCGTGGAAGTATTGCACCTCGCTGCACACGAACTCCTCGGCCCACCGCACGTATTCGCCGTAATGGTTCGGCGCGGGCGACGGCCACAGACCGAAGCGCCGAAACAGGATGCGCGCCATGCCGTACTCGTGCCACTCCGCCAACCAGTCGCCGCGGGCCTCGCACGCGCGCAGGCGCGGATACAAGTCTTCGCCGGTCTTCTTGTCGCGCAGCACCTGAAACCACGTGAAATGGTTGATGCCGCAGGCGGCCCCCTCGATGTCCTCGACGGCCATCCCGAGGATGTGCGCCGTCTGCACGAAACCATGGTAAACGCCGTGGCAAAGCCCGACGTTCCTGGTCTTCGTGAGGCGGCAGACCGCTTCGCAGAGTTTGCTCTCGGGGTTCGTGAAATTGATCAGCCACGCTTCGGGGCATCGCCGCTCCATCGTCCGCGCGATGTGCACGATGGGCCCCATGTTCCGCAGCGCGTGAAAGATACCGCCCGGGCCGCCATTCTCGCCGTAGACCTGACGGAAGCCGTGCTTGCGCGGCACGTGGAAGTCCTGCACCCAGTAGAGATAGCGGTCCACCTCGATGGCCGCGATGACGAAGTCCGCCCCGTCGAGCGCGGCGTCGAGGTCCGTGGTGGACCAAACCCGCACGTCGTGCTTGAGCGTCGCCGCGACCTCGCGGGCGTATTGCTCGATCTCGATAAGATGCTCCGCGACAATGTCCATCAGCACAAGTTCGACGCCGCGCGCGCGCAACGGTTCGCTCAACAGGATGTCCCGCACCGACAACGGCGCGAAACTGCGGCTGCCCGCGCCCACCAAGACAATCTTGACGCTCATGAAAGTACTCCTATGCGACTGGCGCTAAAGATTGGACCGCCAGCGGCGCCGGGGTCAAGTTGCCGCCGCGGGCGGCCTGGAAATCCATCGTGACACGTCTCCGCCTGCTGCGCTATAGTGTCGCCGGTTTAGCGGGGTCGCATATGGCGTGAGTCTCATGGCGCTCGAATCAAGACTGGAAACGACATCAGCCGAGCCGGCGACGCCTGCCTCAGGGCCGAGGCGGTTTGCGACGATGGTCGGGGTGACACTGCTGCTCATCGCCGGGGCCGCCGCGGCGATGCTCAGCGTGCAACATCTGCGCGAGCGCCCCGTCAATCTGCGCCCCCATACCGCGCGATTGGCCGAGGAAATCAGCGGCGTACTCGCGGACTACTATGTGCCCGAAGACGCGATCGAGCGCACGCCCGGCGTGCTGTTGCGGGACGCGAGAAGTTTCTGGGACCTTTTCCGCTTTCGCGTCGACGTGCCGGAAGACCTGAACGCGGAGGGGCTGCGTCACGCGCTGCGCGACACGATCCTCAAACGGTACGGGGCGGTCTTGCGGGCCTACGAAAACCCAGAGGGCGGCGCCGTCCACTTCGCATTAGGCGGGCGCGTATTCGCGGAGGTCGTGTTCCATGCCCCGACGCCGCCGCCGCGCGTCCAAGTCTTTCTGGTCCCCGAGAGCCTGCGGGTCGCGGAGGAACTGCCCCGGCTACTCGCCACGCTAGGTGTGCCACGAGATTGCTGTGTACCTCTGGGCGTGCTGGACCGGGAGGACGACCGGGCCGTCTGGACCCTCACGCGCCTCGAGGTCACGCTGCCGGACGGCCTAAGCCCCGCGGAAGTCGAGGCGGGTATCCCCAAACGACTCGCGGAATACAACGTGCACACGCGCCTCGTCTACCGGGATGCGGGCGCTGTGCTGTCCGTACTCTCCGGGGACAGGGAGTTCGTCGAAATCGTGTTTCCGTATCACGCCGCAAGCGATATACCGAATTCTTCGCCGGTCGCCGGACTGCCGGAACCGAATGACTTGCCGCTCGAGTCGAACGGCGCCGCCGACGCCGCCAATGGGCCCGGCGAAAATCAGCCCGCGTCCCTAACGCAACTTCGCGTCGCCATCATTCTTGACGACGGCGGGTATGGCGGCCCCGCGACGGAGGCCTTGTGGGCGCTGGACCCGAATCTCACGCTCGCCATCTTGCCAAACACGCCGCTCGCCGAGGAGACTGCGACGCAGGCCGCGGCACTCGGCTTCGAGGTCATGCTTCACATGCCGATGGAGATCGGCGGCAACGCCCGCGCGTTCCCCGGCCAAATCAACACGGATATGGACGCGGGGCAAATCCGCGCGCTTACCGAGGCGGCGCTCGAACAGATTCCCGGCGTCGTGGGCGTCAACAACCACACCGGCGGCAAGTTCACGGCGGACGCCGAGGCCATGCGCGCCTTCCTCGAGGTCATCCAGGAATACGGTCTGTACTTCATCGACAGCCGCACCACGGCGTCGAGCGTGGCCTACACGGAAGCGCGCGCGCTCGGCGTGCCCTGCGCCGCGCGCCACGTGTTTCTCGACAACCAACCGGACCGCGAGTACATTCGCGGCCAGTTCGAACAGTTGATCGCCGTCGTCAAGAAGCGCGGCGAGGCCGTGGCCATCGGCCATTTCCGCAAGGAAACTGTGGCCGTGCTCGCCGACATGATCCCCGAACTTGAGAAAGAGGGCATCGAGCTCGTGCCTGCCTCGGAGATCGTGCGATGAGCCGGGTCCTCGGCATCGAAACCTCCTGCGACGAGACCGGCGTGGCCGTGATCGAAGGGGGGCGTCGCGTCCTCATCAACGAAGTCGCCTCCCAGATCGACGTACACAAGGAATTCGGCGGCGTCGTGCCCGAGATCGCGTCGCGGCAGCACACGGGCGTCATCTCGCAACTCGCGCGGCGCGCCCTCGAGGTCGCCGGCGGCAATGTGGACGCCGTCGCCGCGACGAACGGCCCCGGCCTCATGGGGTCCCTGCTGGTCGGGGTATGTTTCGGCAAGGCGCTTGCCTACGCCCGGAACGTGCCGTTCATCCCGGTGCATCACATCGAGGGGCACATCTTCTCGGCGTTTCTCGCGGAGCCCGCGCCCGCGTTCCCGTTCCTGGCGCTGGTGGTGAGCGGCGGCCACACGCAAATCATCGATTGCCCGCGCACGCACGCCTACCGCATCCTCGGCACGACCCGCGACGACGCCGTGGGCGAGTGTTTCGACAAGGTCGCGCGGCTGCTTGGCCTGCCGTACCCCGGCGGGCCGTCGATTCAGCGTGCAGCGGAAGACGGCAACCCCGAGGCGGTCGCGTTCCCGCGCGCCATGCGCGACGCGGAACACCTCGATTTCAGTTACAGCGGCCTCAAGACGGCGGTGCTCTACGAACTGCGCGGCGGCAACCAACACAGCACGGCGGACCTCGCCGCGAGTTTTCAGGCCGCCGCCGTGGACATCTTGCTGATCAAGACGAAGCAGGCGCTCGCTGCGACCGGCGCGACACAACTGGTCCTGGCGGGCGGCGTCGCGGCGAACCACCTCCTGCGGGATCGGCTCCAGGCCGAACTCGATGCCGCCGTGTTTCTCCCGCCCTTCGAGTACTGCATCGACAACGGCGCCATGATTGCCGCCGCGGGCGCGTCACGCCTCGAACGCGGCCTTGTCGGCGACCTCGGCAGCACGCCGAATCCCAGCCTGTCCCTCGAAGGGTAAAACGGGCTACGCGCGGGGCGCGCTGCGGCCCTCGGCCACGTAGCGTTCGAGCAGGCGCGTAAGGCGCTCGACGATCTCGGGATGCTCGGCCTGGACATTGCGTCGCTCGCCGACGTCCTCCGCGAGGTTGTACAACTGCACCGGCGGCAGGTCGCGGGTCGCCGGGTCGCCCGGGCGGGGATCGCTCCACCCGCCCGAGTCCGGGCACAGGATCAGCTTCCACGGACCCTGCCGTATTGCGAACGAACCGTTGATGGAATGGTGCACTGTCGCCTCGCGCAACGGGCCAGCATCCTTCCCGAGCAACACGGGCAGCAGGCTGACGCTGTCCTCCCCCGCGTCTTCGGGCAGGTCGCGGCCGACGAGGGCGGCGGCTGTGGCCATGAGGTCGGTCAGGCAGACGGTCTGATTGCAGAGCGCGCCCGCGCGAACGCGCTCGGGCCAGCGCGCGATAAAGGGGATCCGGTGTCCGCCCTCGAAAATATCCGCCTTGTGGCCGCGGAAATGATAGCTCGGGTGGTGCCCCTTCTCGCCCAGGAACAGCATATCCGCGGGCGGCGGCGGGCCGTTGTCGCTGGTAACGATGAGGAGCGTGTCGCGGTCCATGCCGTGCCGTTCGAGCGCGGCCAGCACATCCCCTACCGTCGCATCCACCTGCGCGATGAAATCGCCGTAGGCGTTGGTGTCGGTCTTGCCCGCGAAGGCGGGTGTGGGCAGCATGGGCGTGTGCGGCGCGTTCAGCGGGAAATAGAGGAACAACGGCGCGTCCGCATGTTCCGCCGCGTGGCGGTCGATGCACGCGACGGCCCTCTCCGTCAACGTCGGCAACACGTCGCCATGACGGAAGCCCGGCGCGATCGCGCCCGCGCGGAAGAAGCCCTGGCCGCGCTGTTCCTCGATTCGCCCAGTTGGGGACGCGACCACGCGGTCATTCTCGATGTAGCAGTAGGGCGGCATGTCGAGGGAGGCGGAAATACCGAAGAAATAATCAAACCCCAGGGCGGTCGGACCGCCCGCGACCGGCGCTTCGTAGTCCACTTTTTCGGCGTTGGCGCTTTCGTCGTCCTTCGTCGCCCAATCCAACCCGAGATGCCACTTGCCCACGCACGCGGTGCGATAGCCGCATTCTTTCAGCATGGCGGCCACGGTCAGCCGCCCCGGCTCGATCAGCGGCGGCGAATACCCCTCGAGTACGCCACTTTTCAACGTCGAACGCCACGAATACCGACCCGTCAGGATGCCGTAGCGTGTCGGCGTGCACACCGCCGATCCCGAGTGCGCGTCGGTAAAGAGCATGCCTTCGCGGGCTATGCGGCCCATGTGCGGCGTGGGAATCTTCGAATTCGCGTTGCAGCACCCGGGGTCTCCGTAACCCATGTCGTCCGCGAGAATATAAACTATGTGTGGCGGTCTACCGGACATCGCGTTCCCCTCCGTTGCGCTTGGCGCTGGGCGGCCCAGCGCCGCAACCGCGCATCCCGCGCCGATCTGTTGCAGGAATGCCCTGCGTGTCATGCGCGCCGCTCCTTTTCGTGCCCGGCGGCGGCCTCCCCCGCGTCCGGGGGCCGGCGCTTCGGCGTCACGCCCACGGTCCGCTCGAAGACCTCCGTGATGTGCGCCCAGTCCGCGTCGAGGTCGCCGGTGGGATGGAACACGTCGGCCACGCCGACCCATTGCTCTTTGTAGTTCATAACGCCGAAGAGGACCGGAACCGCCGCCGCCACGGCGATGCGGTAGAAGCCGAGTTTCCAGTATTGCGCGCCCTTGCGTGTGCCCTCGGGGGTGATCACCACGTTGATCTTTTCACTCTCGCGGATAACGTGGGCCATCTGCTCGACGATGCCCTCGGGCACGGTCCGGTTGATCGGGATGCCGCCCAACCAGCGCAGCACCACCCCGAGCGGCCACCAGAACAACGTGTCCTTGATCATGAACACACACGGCACATTCAACGCCCACGCCGCGAGCAGCGTATAGAAGAAATCCCAGTTCGACGTGTGCGGCGCGCAGGCCACCACGCACTTCGGCACATCCGGTCGTTCCCCCACGAGCCGCCAGCCGAGCAGCCTCAGCACCGTGCGGCCCAGCCACCGCGAGACTGGGCCGTAATGTGTGCGCTTCTTCGTGTAATGATGAATCGGAACGGTATGATTAGACATCGTGGTCGTATTTCCGCGTTTGAGGTTATGAGTTAATCGCGCCGCGCGACGTCCGTCTCAACGACCGAGGCACGGACACAAGGGCAGGCGTGCTATCCCGCGCCGTTCAGGTTCACACCGGAATACCTTCCTTGCGAACAGACACCATGAACAAGGAAGAGCGCTCGGGGGATTCCTCCGCCTCTTCCCGGGTCATGACCACGGGCGTGATGACTACTCCAGCGTCGAATCCGACCTCCCACGCGCAATCGCTTATAGTGCGGCGCATCTCCTTCGTCAGGGTATCGACCAACACCAGAACGTCGAAATCTGATTCCGCGCCGGCGTCGCCGCGCGCGCGCGAACCATAGACGATAAGACGCGCCAAGGGAATCCCGCTCGCGCGCAACCGGGACTTGAGTTCTTCGGCAAGCTGTTCATCGGAGCTTTTCATAGCTGGGTATCCGGCGTCCGGTATTGTTCCCGGCGCGCCCGCCGCGGCGTTTTCTCCATGCGCCCTCATGGGGCGTAAGTATAGCAGTCTTCGCGGCAGTCCTCGAATCGCGCGTATCATGCCGGTCCCCGGCCCGGACCGCGCATCGTGGCGAGAGTGAAGAACCAACGGGGCGCGGTGTAGGATTGGGCAAGTCCTGACGATGTGCGGAGCAAAGCGGAACCGGTCAAGGAGTATCACCGATGCGCGGGGAGTCGCAATTCCTTCTGTATCCTTTGCGGGCGCCGGCCTTGTTTGCGACGGGGCTTGCTGTGCTGCTCTTGTTCGCCGCGTGCCACCGTTCGCGGGCGGAAACGTCGCCAAACCTGCCCGTGGTCGACCTCTCCGGCGAAACGTCGCGGCACGTGGTGATCGCCGCGGGGACGGAAGCGATCTATCAGGGGCATCCGACAACGCTGCTGATGCCAGATGGAAAGACGATGTTCGCGGTATGGTGCATCAAGCACGGCGGTTTCGCGGGGCCGATGGCGCGCAGCGATGACGGCGGCCTCACGTGGACGCGCCTGGACGACGCGCTGCCGGAGGGATTCACCGGGCACAAGAACTGCCCCAGCATCTATCGCATGGTGGACCCGGCGGGGAACGAGCGCCTGTGGGTGTACTCGGCCTCGCCGGACATGCCCCGTATTGTCAGCGAGGACGGCGGCGCAACGTGGCGCGAATTGCCACCGCTGGGCGAGGAGTTCCGGTGCGTCATGACCTTCAGTTCCGTCCTTCGCGTGAAGGACGGCAGCTATCTCGGCATGTACCATCGCCGTTGCGGCCCCGATGACAAGTCCCTTCAGGTCATGCAGACCTTCACGCGCGACGGCGGCCTCACGTGGTCCGCCCCGACGGTCGCCGCCGACGTTCCCGGCAAACTCGCCTGCGAACCCTTTGTCTTCCGTTCGCCCGACGGCGATGAATTGTGCTGCTTGATGCGCGAGAACACGCACACGGGCCGCAGCCTGATGATGTTCTCGCGCGACGAAGGAAAAACGTGGACCCGCCCCATCGATACGCCGTGGGGGCTGACGGGTGATCGTCACATCGGGGTCTACGCGGACGACGGTCGCCTTGTGGTTGCCTTCCGCGACAAGGCCATCGGGGCGGAGACCCACAATCATTTCGTGGCGTGGGTCGGCACGTATGAGGACATCAAGATGCGCCGCGAAGGGCAATACCGCATCAAGCTGCTGCACAGCCACGCCGGCGGCGACTGCGGCTACCCCGGTTTGGAACGGTTGCCGGACGGGACAATCGTCGCCACGACCTATATCAAGTACCGGCCCGGCCGCGAGAAGCATTCCGTCGTCAGCACACGGTTCACCCTGTGGGAAACCGACAACATGCTGCAAGGAGACCAACAGTGAAGCCTTGTCCCTCGATCGTCATCTGCGCCGTTATAACCTCGCTCCTGTCGGGCATCGGGGACCGGTCCGATGCTGACGAACCGCCGGCGCCTGCCTCCGGCCTCGATTTTCAAGACCTCTTCACGGGAGTGCGCATTCCGAATATCAACGTGGCCGCGGACGGGACGGTGCTCGCCTTCGCGGACTCGGGAAAGCTGCTGCGCCGCAGCGAGGACGGCGGAAAGACGTGGAGCGATCCCCAGGTTATCGGTGACGATGCGGCTGGCACGAGCGTCGTCGATCAGAGTACGGGCGACGTCATGGTGGTGCAGCCGGACAAGGGCATTCTATGGCGAAGCAAGGACCATGGCCGGACGTGGGCCAGAGAGTCGATTGTCGTGAAGCCGAACGCGTACGGTCACGGCGCTCCCGACGGCGTTCCCGCAGACACGAGTTGCTCGGAATCCGGCGTCACGCTGCGATACGGCGAACATAAGGGCCGGCTGCTTGTGCCCGCGCGGATCATGGCGCCCCACGGCAGCAACGACCAGGAGTGGTGGCCGTACCACTACAACACGTCCATCTTCAGCGATGACGGGGGAAGCACCTGGCAGACGAGCGGGCCCGTCCAGAGCGGCACCGGCGAGGGAACGCTCGCGGAAATGCTGAACGGCGACGTCTACTACAACTCGCGCTCCCACATGTCCGTGGACCATCGCAGGCGCATCGCCTGGAGTTACGACGGCGGCGCCATGTACGTGGACTGGCGCGTATGCGAAGACCTGCGCGAGGTGGGCGAACCCTTTTACTTCAAGTACGGCACGGCGCCCAGCTACGGATGCAACGCCGGGCTGGTGCGCCTGCCCGCGGAACGCACCGGCGGCAAGGACGTGCTCGTCTTCAGCACGCCGGACAACCCCGGCAAGGGCCGGACGGGCATGACGGTGTGGGCGAGTTTCGACCGGGGCTGGACGTGGCCCGTGAAACGCCTCGTGTATGCCGGACCCAGCGCGTATTCGTCCCTCGCCGCGGACAAGCGGGGCAACATCCATCTGCTTTTCGAGAAAGGCGAGAAGAAGCTGTACGAGACCGTGGCGGTCGTCACATTCGATCTCGCGTGGCTGACGGAGGGGCATGATCTCGATGCGCTGCTCGCCACGCCGGTCACGATCAACCGTCCGCTCGGAACCCGGAAGCGAGACCAGTAGACGCCGGTCCGCGCCCCATCGTCGCAAGCGCCGTGTACTCAGTGGTCGCGGTGGGCGTCAACCGTTGAAGTACAGGTACGCGCAGAGGATGATGATCAGGACGACGGCGGAGGCGGCGACGTCGCGCCAATCCCAACTGCCGCGGGACGCCTGCCGGTGCTCGTCCGTGATGGTCCCATAGGTCAGTCCGTGCAGCCGCGCGGCGTCGGGGGCCTCGGTCATGAGGCTGACCACGACCATGACCGCCGCCGACACCAGGAAGATGAACAGGCTGTAATACTGGAAGTACACGTTGTTCACCATCCACAGCAGCGACCCCTCCGCGTACCCGTGCTCGAAGCCCGCAAGCTTGAGCGCCACGGGCGTATCCACGCCGAGCCGGAACACGCCGAGCGCGAAGCCGACCACGAGCGCGGCGAGACACCCCTTATGGTTGAGCCGCTTGAAAAACACACCGAAGAAAAACACCACGAAGATCGGCGGCGCGAGGTAGCCCTGCACGCCCTGCAGGTAGTGGTACAGCCCCTGCGCGCCCTGGATCACCGGTATCCACGCCAGGCCGATGAGCACCATCCCCGTCGTCGCGACGCGCCCGATCCACACGAGCTGGTGCTGGCTCGCCGTCGGGCGGAACTTCTGGTAGAAGTCCATCGTGAACAGGGTCGAACTCGCGTTGAACACGCCCGCCAGCGAACTCATGAGCGCGGAAAGCAGCCCCGCCACCACGATGCCGCGCACGCCCGCCGGGAGCGCGTGTTGCACCATGAGCGGAAACGCCGCCTGCGCGCGCTCGACGTTGATCGCGCCCTCGGCGTACAGCGCCTGCTGCAGCGCCTCGACTTTGCCGCTCTTCGCGAGGGCGAAACAGATCATCCCCGGAATGATGAAGATGAACACGGGCAACAGCTTGAGGAACGCCGCGAAGATGCTGCCGCGCCGCGCCTGCTGCTCGTTCGGCGCGCCCAGCGCCCGCTGCACGATGTACTGGTCCGTGCACCAGTACCACAGGCCGATGATCGGCGCGCAGAAAAGCATGCCGAGCCAAGGATAATTGCCGTTGAAGTACCACGCGATGCGCCCCGATTCCTTCACGGGCGCCCACGTGCCTTCCATGCCCTCGGGCACGAGCGGCTTCCACAGGTTGAACATCTCCGAGCCGCACACCTCGCGCAGCACGCCCCAGCCGCCCAATAGCCGCAGCCCAAACACCGTCACCAGGAATGAGCCGAACACGAGCACCACCGTCTGCAACGCGTCCGCATACGCCACCGCGCGCAGGCCGCCCAGAATAGTGTACAAACCCGTAAGCACGATCACCGCGATGGACCCGATCCAGAAACTGTTGAGCGCCGCGAAGCCCAGGTCGACCCGCAGTTCCGGCAGCAGCGTCGCGAACACGACCCCGCCCGCGAATATGCCCACCGCGATCTTCGTGAGCACGTAAGCCACCAGCGAGATAATCGACAGCACCCACCGCGCCGTCGCGTTGTAGCGCCGTTCGAGAAACTCCGGCATTGTGAAGACCAGCGACCGCGCGTAGAACGGCACGAGCACCCAGCCCAGCACCAGCAGGCACCAGGCGTGCAACTCGTAGTGCGCCATCGCCACGCCGTCCGTGCAGCCCGACCCCGCGAGCCCCACCAGATGCTCCGACCCGATGTTCGATGCGAAAATCGACGCGCCCACCAGGAACCACCCAAGATTCCGGCCCGCAAGGAAGTAGTCATCCGCCGTGTCCTTCCCCTTGCGGATCACCCACCACGCCAGTCCCAGCAACAACGCGAAATACAGCCCCACCATCAGCCAGTCAAGCCATACCATAACGCTTCACCTCCCGCGCGCCGCTCCCCGGCGCATGCGCTCCCTCGACCATACCGCCAACCCCGCCCCCGCTTGCGAAAGCACCCGGCCTCCCTTCCGCGCACTCCCGCAACCCACGCAGTCTACCCGAACGCGGCACCTCGCTCATAGCCGCAGCCCCATCTCGACGACGACCTCGCGAAGGGCCGCGAGGAGGGCGCGCATGTCCTGCTCGAAGAGGCGGCCAATGGTCCCGATGCGGAAACAGTCGGCGTTGCTGACTTTGCCGGGGTAAATGACGAAGTCGCGCTCGTTGAGGAGGCGGTAGAAGGTCTCGAAGGACCAATTCGGGTCGTCGGGGTAGAGGAACGAGGTGATGATGTAGCCCTGGAGTTCGGGCGGCAGGTATTCGCGGAAACCCAACGCGCGCATGCCCGCCACGAGGGTCTCGTGGTTCTTGCGATACCGTGCGCCGCGGCCCGCCGGGCCGCCTTCCGCCTCGAGTTCGACGAGCGCCTGATGGAACGCGAGCAGGGCGTGCGTCGGCGGCGTGAAGCGGAACTGGCCGTCCTTCTCGAGGCCGCGCACCTGGTCGAGCAGGTCGAGGCTCAGGCTCCGCGCCCAGCCTTCCGTCGTGTCGAGGGCCGCGCGCCGCGCGATGACGAACCCGAAGCCAGGCACGCCTTCAATGCACTTGTTCGCCGACGAGACCAGGTAGTCGATGCCGCAGTCGGCGAGGTTGAACGGGACCGCGCCGAAGCTGCTCATGGCGTCGACGAAGTACTGCGCGCCCGCGACGCGCGCGATGGCGCCGATCTCGCGAATCGGGTTGATGATCCCGGTCGTCGTTTCGCAGTGGACGACCGCGAGGTCGGTGAACGCGCCCGTATCGAGTTTCGCCCGGATCGCGTCGAGGTTCGGCACACTGTTCTCGGGACACTCGATCGTTTCGTGGTCAATGCGCAGCACGCGGCATATCCGGGCCATGCGCTTGCCATACGCGCCGTTCACCACGATCAGCGCCTTGCCGTCGGGCCGGACCGTCGACCCGAGCACCGCCTCGATCGAGAACGTGCCGCTGCCTTGCATCGGGATGGCGTCGTAGCCCGCGCCGGCGACCTCGCCCGCGTCGAGCAGGCGGCGGCGGATGTCCTTCACCACCTCGATAAAGGCGAAATCGCGCGATCCAAAATCGCGCAACATGGCCTGCTTGACCGTCCTGCTCGTCGTGAGCGGGCCGGGCGTGTAGAGCGCCTTGTCTTTCCAGGAAGGGACCGAAACCATGGCAGTACTCCCGCGTAAGGAATGGATGCGGCGGAGTATGGCAGAGGACCGCGGGCGATGCAACGCATGGCGATCGTCCGGGTCGGGGACGTAATCATTTTCTCTCGGTTTACCACGAATTGGACAGATCGGACGGATCCGACCGATCAGACGAACAATAGAACGGCATTCACCGTTCGGCCCAAAGTGCCACCGGGAACGAGCCCGTTATTCGCTACGGCGCACGCAGCGCGGCCACGGCATGATCGGGAAAATCAGCAAACAGCCCGTCCACGCCATACTCGAAATAGAAGGCGTGGAGTTCCGCCTGCGCATCGGCGTATTTGCGCGGGACCGCGTCCGATCGCGCGGTGTAGGGATGCACCACCAGCCCGCGTGCGTGCGCCCGTTTCACGAGGTCCGGATCCTTCTCGACGGCTTGTTTGTCCGGCCCGATGCCCTCGGCGAATTCGGCGACTTCCGCGAGCCCTTCGTCGGTCAGCCACCGGCTCGACGGGTCGTCGCCCATAAGGAACACCTGCGGCGCGCGCAGGCCCATTTCATGCCGCAGTTTCTTGAGGGTATTCACCTCGAAACACTGCACATAGATGCGCGCATCGGGCGCGTCGTAGCCATACTCGCGCAGTATGGCGACAAACGGCGTTTCGATGTCCTGCCCTTGGGCCGCATGCCATGAAGGCTGCTTGAGTTCCGGGTAGATGCCCGCGTCCCGGCCCGTGCTCCCATTGATCCCCTGGATAAGCTCGATGGCCTCGCGAAACGTCGGCACTTCAAAATCGCTCTTGCCGACCGGGAACCGTTTCGGCAACCGTTCCCGCGCCTGTAATTGCTTGATCTCGGCCAACGTGAAATCCGCGGCGTACCAGCGGCCGTCGTCGCGCTTGCGATCGGGAAAACGTTCCGCCACGTCCGTCGTCTTGTCAAGCGTGACATCGTGAAGGCACACCAGTTCGCCGTCCTTGGTCAGCGCGAGGTCCTGCTCGATGTAATCCGCACCGACGGCATGGGCGTAAGCGTACGCTTCGAGCGTGTGCTCCGGCAGATAACCCGAAGCGCCCCGGTGCGCGATGACGATCTTCCCCTCCGCGAGGACCGGCGCCGCAAGCAGCAGCGCGCACAGCGTAATCAAGACGTACCGCATAGTCATACCCTTTCCGTGCCAGACTACTTGAGGCTCTCCAGCGTGCGCTCGACGTCGTAGCCCGCGTCTTCGGTCGCGAGCAGCAGCTCCTGCAGATTATCGTAGAGTGCCTCGATCTCGCCGCCATCGGCCACGCCGCCGGACAGGCACGCGACCGTGTTCGTGAACAGCATCAGGTGCGCCCACCGTTCAAGCTGCTCTTTCACGAGCCAGATGCGCCCGCCCCACTGGTTCATCCCGAGAAAACGCTGTGTATCCTGGTCGCGGAACGCCTCGTAAAGAATCGGGCCCCACGGTTCCCGCTGAAGCAGGGCAAGCCGCGGCCCATGCGCGATGCTCGCGCGCACCATGCCCGCGTCCAACTGCGCGCGATGGTCGTCGCCGTCCATGTCGCGAAAACTCTGCGCGACCGACTTGACCAAGAACCATTCACGCAGCCAGACCGCGCTCACGGCCATTTCATCCACGATTTCTCCGCGCTTGCGCGGCAGGAGCCGCCCCAGACGGCGCAGCACGCTCCAAGCAACCGGCACGCGCCAGAATCGTGCGCGCAAGTCCTTCTTGCGCGGCAGCGGCGCGGTGAGGTAGGCCGCGACGTCGGGATGCAGTTCGACCGCTGCCAGCCGCTCCCTAAAATCGTGCAGCATTGCGAGTTCCTCCCGAACCTCGGCGAGGATACCGTTAACTAGGCGCTCCGGCTTTTTGCGTCCTACTTTCTTGCCCACGGCGTGCAGAAACGCATCAAAGGCCGGTTCGAACCGTTCGAGAACGCCGTCCAGGTCGGGCCGCGTGAGCGCGTCGAGAAACTCGCTGTTCATGGCCGCGCGGAAGGGGTCAAGCACCGGCGCGAGCACCAACTCTTGATACGCCTCCTCGATGCACGGCACGCCCCGCCGGCCCAAGGTCGCGTGCAGGTGCGCCCAGGTCAGGTCGTGATCGCGGACCTCGCGCCAATCGAGGAGGGCGTAATACTGGTAGCCATGCAATTCGAGCGCAAGGCCCTCCTCGGCCAGTTCCCGCGCATGGTGCAGATACTCGAGCCCCGAGCGATGATCGCGGAAGATGTAGTAGCGGTCGTCTTCGACGATAAGCCCGAGCGCCTCGGCCAGCGTGCGCCGGACGAGCTGCTTGTCCTCGGCGGTACCGACGTTGATCGCTGTCGAAAGCCGCAGCGTGCCCCGCGTGCGCTGATACGCGTTGTTATAGACGATGAGCGCCCGTTCGCCGTCGCTGCGGTTCGTATACGCGAAAACGTTTTCGTCCACCCAGCCCTCCGGCGTCACAAAATCGAAAAACGCGAAATTGCGCGCCCCGCTGAAAAGCCGCCGACGCCGAATCAACGGAAAAACCTCGGCCTCGTGACGCCGCACAAGGTGCTCGTCGACCGCTTCGTCCCAGTAGGCGCGCCGGTATTCCATGCCGTACTTCTCGGCGAATCCCTCGATCTGGCCGTGGCCGAACATGGGCAGCCCCGGCAGGGTCGCCATAAGCACGCAGACGCCGAAGTACTTGTCGCCCTTGCCGAATTGCTCGACGGCGGTGAGTTCGTCCGGGTTATTCATGAAATTGACAAACCGCTGGAGTACTTCCGGACTGAATTCGAGAACGTTCTTCACCGTCTGCCGGTACTTCGAGTTCTCCTCCATCTTCAGCATGTTCATAAACGCGCTGTTATACACGCGGTGCATGCCCAGCGTGCGCACGAAGTACCCTTCCATCAGCCAGAAGGCCTCGGCGAGTAACAGCGTGTCCGGCGCCTCCGCCGCGACGCGGTCCACCACCTCCCGCCAGAATTCCTTCGGAAACGCCGCGTCGAACGCCTCGCGGCTCAGGCCGTGCTCAGCGCGCGATGGCACCGACCCGTCGTCCTCGGGCCTGGGGAACCACAGCCGCTGATAGTGCTTTTTCGCGAGCGTCATGGCGGCGTCGAAACGGACGATCGGAAACAGCCGCGCTACGTGCAGGATGGTCCTGATCACCGCCTCCCGCACTTCGGGTAGCAGGAAATTGAGCTGCGCCGTGTCGTTCCAGGGCATGTTCGTGCCATCGTTGCCGTGATAGATAAACCGCGTGTCGCCGGTCCAGTTGTCCCGCCGCTGAAACACGACTGCGGCGTCCGTGTGGTTCCAGTAACCGTCCTCGATCTGAAGCGTGACCCGCCCGTCCCCCGACAGATTCGGCCCCGTGAAAGCGTACTTCGGGTACGGCGGATACGGCAGTTGGATAAACCAGTCGGGGTGCTCCATAACCCACTTCGAGTAAATGCCGACGTGGTTCGGCACCATGTCGCTCGCGAGTCGGATGCCGCGATGCAGCGCCCGCTCCTTCAGGCTGTGATACGCCTCCTCGCCCCCGAGGTCCGCGGCGATCTCGTAATCGTACAGCGAATACGCCGATGCGACCGCCTCGGGATTCCCCATCATCTGCTTGATCCACTGCGAGGCGGGCGACCGTTCCCACAACCCGATGAGCCACAGCCCGTTGAATCCCCACCGCGAGAGCCGATCCAGTTCCTCGTCGGGAACCTGGTCGAGCCGGTGAATAGGCCGTTGATACTTCTTCGAGAGTTGGTCAAGCCACACGTAAGTGGACTTCGCAATCAGCACCACGTGCGGCATCCAGTCCTTATCGACACTGAACGCCTCGGGCTCCGGGTAGCCCGCGACGCCCCGCCCGAACTCGAGCACCCGCGTCGGGCCCGGCCCGAAACCGCGCCAAGCCGTCTCTTCCTTGAGAATGCCCCGCGCCACCATCAGCCGCTCGAGCAGTTCCGGCGGCAACAGTTCGCGCCAGAAGCGGCGGATGAATTCAAGCTGCCCCTCGAGCGAGTCCGGATTCTCGAGCATCGGACTGCGCAGCACGTTAATCAAAGTGTCGTTCACGAGGCGCAGCGGCGGCTGTCCCGCGAAGAAGGTCTCCAGCCCGTGCACCAGGCGCTCATACGGCGCGGCGACGCGCAGGTCGGCGTCATCGAAAAGCTCGACGTAGGACCGCATCGCCGGGTTGAGCACGGCCAGATGCAGCAGGATAAGCTCGCGCGCAACGCCTTCCCGGTTGCTCAGCCGGTCGGACCGCGCCTCGAGGTACGCCTCTTCGCTCAGCAGCCCGCTCATGACGCGTCGCGGCGTATACTGCGCCACAAACGCGGGAAGCGGCGTATCGGCCACCGGCCCGCCCGCGTGCGCACGGACGTGCTCGAGCCCGCGTCCCATGACGCCCGGAACCTCCTCTTCGCAGTAGAGGTCGGCGACGTAGCGCAGAATGTCCAGGATCAGCCCCATCGCGAGCAGCTCGCCCGTGCGCGCGGGGCGCACCCCCGGCCGGCCGAAGTCGCGTTCCCGGTTTATGCGGTCCGCGAGGCCCCGGATACGGTACACGTGCTCCGTAATGCCCGCCGCCTCGTTCGCGGGCCGCCGCAACGTGGCGACTTGATACCGATCCCACGCCTTCCGGGTCACGTGAAACCCGAAGGGGAAGTCTTCGTGGGCGAGTCTGTCGAACAATACTGACACGATAAACCTTGATTGCGCGTGCCCCGACACACGCCGGGAACCAAGAATTCGGGCTGTTTCTGCGGCGTTACCTTGGCAACACGGCGCAATCATACATCATTCCGCCGCGGACGCGCCAAGAACGGAATGAAGCGCGGCGGATTCTCCTCAATGAATTGGGCGACCGGTCGGAAGGCTTCTGCCGCGACCGCTGTGGAAACTGGTATCATGGAACGCGGTACCCACCCAGGGAGTCGGACATTGCACGAACCACCCGCGAAACACGCTATATCGCTGCATGAACAGGTGATTGTCATCTCCGGCCTCCCGCGCTCGGGCACGTCCATGATGATGCGCATGCTCGAAGCGGGCGGGCTCCCCATCCTCAGCGACGGCCTGCGCACGGCGGACGAGGACAACCCCAACGGCTACTACGAGTTCGAGCGCGTCAAGAAGCTGCGCGACGACGCGGCCTGGCTGGCCGATGCCCGGGGCAAGGCCGTCAAGATCATTTCGTTCTTTCTGCCGGAACTGCCGGACACGTTCCGCTACAAGATCATTCTCCTACACCGCGCCATGCCCGAGGTGCTCGCGTCGCAGCGCAAAATGCTCGAACGGCGCGGGCAACGCGACGCCACCGACGATGAACGCATGGCCGCGCTGTTCGAGAAGGACCTCCGCCGCGCCGCGGACTGGCTCGA
Source organism: Candidatus Hydrogenedentota bacterium (assembly GCA_029556545.1). Lineage (GTDB taxonomy): Bacteria > Hydrogenedentota > Hydrogenedentia > Hydrogenedentales > JAGMZX01 > JAGMZX01. The sequence goes on along the minus strand of JAKQEQ010000156.1, from coordinate 25,087 downwards.
AAGCCGCGCGAACGTGTCGGTGCTGCATGTCGAGCACCGCGACGCGTTCGCGGACCCGCGCGCGGTTGCGGAGCGCGTCAACGCCTTTCTGGGCGGTGGGCTCGACGTGGACGCCATGGCCGCCGCCGTGGACCCCGCGCTCCACCGGCAGCGACACGACACGCCGGGAACCGACTAAGCACTCGAAGACGGCGCGCCGCTGGGGGCGCTAGGAACCCATTCGCTCTGGCCACTGCGAATAGGGGCGGCGGCTCAGGCTCGAATTCAGGTAGCGCGGGTCGCCGGATACCTCATCGCCAAGCCACGGGGGCCGCTCGAAGGGCTGGTCCGGGGCGCTAAGCTCGATTTCGGCCACGACGAGGCCCCGATTCTCCCCGTGAAATTCGTCGATCTCCCATGTCGCCCCCGCGAAAACCGTCTTGTGGCGCGTCTTCTCGATGGCGTATCCCTCGCACAGGTCGGCGAGCAATTTCTCGGCATCCTCGATCGGAATCGGATACTCGAACTCGTCGCGCGTGATATCGAGCGTCGCCTTCTTGATGTTCAGCGTCCCGCGACCGTTCATGATCCGCACGCGCACGGCCACCGGCGGCCCGACGCACAGGTATCCCTGGCGGCACGAGACGCCGCGCACACCCGTGCGCCAGCTATCGTCGATTACGAGAAATTTCCGCTCGATCTCAGTGCCCATCGTGTGCCTCGCCCCGCGCCCGAACGCGCGCATCGAGTATAGTCGACCCGCGCCGGTGCGCGCACTTGCGTCGGGCGCGGCTTGTGTGGTTTCCTGCTCTTCATGGAACTCGCGCCGCGCCGGCGGACCAGCCCGCCGAATCGGGGAGGTAACAACCATGCGAAGCAATCGAGGGAAACGAACGGCGGCCCTGGCCGTCATCGCGGCGTTGCTTGCGGGCTGCGCGGTCACGCCGCGCGCGGCGGGCGACGACGTGTGGTCGAAGACGAGCGTCCACGCGGAACAGGCGCGCAAGGCCATGCTCTTCTGTTGGCGCTATAGCCAGGGCTGGCTCCAGTTTGTCGACCCGGAGACGGGGCTCTTGCCGCGCAACCTCGCCCGCGATGCCTTTTGGAACGCCAAGGACTGCGCGGCGGACAATTACCCCTTCCTGACGCTGGTCACGCTCTTCACCGACCGGCGGGCCTTCGAGGAACGCATGCCGGCCATTCTCGAAGCCGAGCAGCGCCTCTGCAACCGCGTAGACCGGCTGCCGGACGATTACGACTTCGTTACGAAGACCTTCCGCACGTCCGAACCGGACTTGGACGCCCTCATCTTCGGCGCGAGCGAATACGTCAAGGACGGCCTGCTCCCGCTCACGGAATGGCTCGGGCCCAGCCCGTGGTCCGAGCGAATGCTCGGGCTCCTCGACGACATCTGGAGGCACGGCAACGTACACACCGAGGTGGGCGTGCTGCCGAGCGCGTCGCACGAAGTGGCCGGCGACCTCATGCAGGGCTACTCCCGATGCTACTGGATGACCCGCAACGCCGCCTACAAGGACCGCGCCTACCTGCTCGCCTCCTACTTCCTCGATCATCACCTGCCCACGAACGCCCCGAAACTCTCGATGGACGACCACGGCTGCGAGGTGATTAACGGGCTCTCGGAAGCGTACTTCATCGCCGCGCACGAGGACCCGGACGTCCACGCGCGCTGGCGCGAGCCCATGCACGCCATGCTCGACCGCATCCTCGAAGTCGCCCGCAACGAGAACGGCCTCCTTTACATGTTGATAGACCCGGTCGAGGGCAAGGTGCTCAACGACGAATTGACCGATAACTGGGGCTATGACTACAACGCCTTCGCCACCGTCGCGCTGCTGGACGACGTGGACCGCTACCGCGAAGCCATCGAGTTCACGCTCGCGCGCCTGCCCGCCGCCAAGGACTATCCCTGGGAAAACGACGGCGCGGACGGCATCGCCGATTCCCTCGAAAGCGGCCTCAATCTCATCAACCGGTTCCCGATCCCCGAGGCAATGGAGTGGGCGGACCATTCCGCCGAGCGCCTGCTCAAGAAACAGCGCGACACGGGCGTCATCGAGGGGTGGCACGGCGACGGCAACGGGGCGCGCACGATGCTGATGTACGCGATGTGGAAGACCCGGGGCGCATACGTCGAGCCGTGGCGCGCCGACGTGGCCGTCGGCGCGGCCCTGGACGACGAGGGCTACACCTGCTTCGAGGTAAAGGCCGACTGGCCCTGGCGGGGGCGGCTCCGCTTCGACGTCCCGCGCCATGCCGAATACTTCCGGATGCCCCTGGACTACCCGAGGCTGAACCAGTTCCCCGAATGGTTCACCGCGCGCGCGGAATCGACGTATCTCACCGACGAAGGGAATCTCAGCGGCGCCGCGCTCCGCGAGGGGCTGGATATCTCCATCACGCCGGACAAGCCCTTCCGCATCCGCCTCAAAGCGGCCCCCGACGCGCCGTAGGTCTTCAGGCGCCGCGCGAAGCCACCCGTGCCTGCTCAGCCGCGACGGTCCTCGGATCCTCCGGCGACGGGGCTGCCTGCGACGTCTCCTCGGGCGGTACCGATTGCCGCGTGCAGAGACGATACGCCTCCAGTAACGTTACCCCCGCCGCGGCTTCCTGCCGCGACCTTCCGGTCTTTTCGCTGAACTTCAACGCGGTCATCACAACACCCTGCAAGTCAAAACGCACCTGTTTCACCCGTTCGCACCCCCTTTGACACACCCCTATGCGCACCCCCCTTGGCATGGCCATCCCGCCCATGAGAAACCTTGGGCAACGCACTCCCCAAGGCTTTCTACCTCTCTCGGACAGTCTTGCCGCCCCAACGGGGCCACCTGACAGCCCCGCCGCAACCCTCGAACAATTTCCCTACGGTCTTGCCGCCCCAACCCTCGAACAATTTCCCTACGGTCTTGCCGCCCCAACGGGGCGGCCACATGACAGCCCAGGGCAACGCCCTGGGGAAAGGGTCACACATCTACGCCAAGCCCTGTAAGCGCGAAACAGGGCACTGCAAACCTCACCCCCCTTGGCATGGCCATCCCGCCCATGAAAAACCTTGGGCCGATCGCGCCGGCGACCGATAGGCCTGCCCGTACCGCCGCGCGCCCACGCCTCGCCACTGGAAAGCACCGCATAATTTTGATATCATTCCCCCGAATCGATGCATCCGGGGCGGCGTAGCTCAGTTGGTAGAGCAGCGGAATCATAATCCGTCTGTCGGGGGTTCGAGTCCCTCCGCCGCTACCACCCCCCTTCGCCATGACCGGGGTTGCCGACCAGCTCTCACGAGGTGTCCGAAAATGCCCCTCGATGCTCCCGCTTGTATGGTATTGGAGGAAAGTAATCTTTAACAGGTAAAGGTCAATGCGCGGTCCATTCGCTGAGCGCGTCGCGCAACATTGCCTCCTGGCCGCGGACCCCGTTTGTGATATCCACAGTCACCACCCCACCCAAGTCCGACGGCAGCTCGACGGGCTGCTTGTGCAGCAGGATAACGCGCCCTGTGCCGCGCCCGAGCAGACCCAAGAAGAAACCCAGTTCAAGCAACACGTTCTGCCGAGCCCGGAATACAAAGCCGAGCCCGTCCTCCGTCACGACTTTGTCGTCAGGCGTCAACAACACGAATACAACATCGACGTTCAGACCCTCGTCCTCCACCCGTTCAATAAGCGTCTGCGCGCTCGACGCGCGCTCCCGCAACACGACGGGCGCCGGGAACCCCAAGTCCTCCTTAAGAAAAGATATGAGTTCGCCAAGAGACGGCTCGTCATGTCCGTGGACAATGAATGCCCGCGGACGTTGTCCCCCCTTGTATCCCTCCAGTGCCTCCGCAATCAGGTCTAAGAGAAAATCGGCTTCCACCCGCTTGCTTACCAGGTGTGCGTTCCCCATTTTTCGAATCGCGAGACGCAACTCGCGGTCATACGAGTAGGTCCAGAACAGGACCGGCGCCGATGGATAGTAACGGCGAAAGTGCCGGGCGACCTCCAGACCGGCGAGTTTGCCGCCTTGCGTTCGCATATTGCTGAGGTACTTGGAATCCTCGATCGACATCTGTACGTCAGCGATGAGCAGATCTATTTGCGGCGTTTCTTCCATGCGGTCTATCGCCACATCCGGCCTGTCCGTATCGATGACCTCATAGCCTTCCTGTACAAGGATTCTGGAAAACTCCGCGCGGATGTAGTTCTCGTCCTCGACAAAAAGAACTGTTGGCCTGCGTCCCGTCATGCCAGGACCTTTCGCAGTTGTTCCGGCAGTTGCTGCTCATCAATGACCGTAATGCCGGTTTCCAGGTCGCGACCACTGGATCCGGCGTATTCCAATCTTGTCTTGAGTTGCGTCACGGCTGCATCAAGGTCCGCACCCTCACACCCGCGTAGACATAGGTAAAACACGGTTCCTCGCGTCAAAGCACAAGTCAGCAGCGCCATAATGCTGCGTGGATTCACCATCTTATAGTAAGCCCCCTCCCAACACCATAACTCGATATCAACACTCACTTGTAAGCAAGCTTGCACAATACAGCTGGCGGGTCTGGCATGAACTCCCTTTGCGTTCTTCACTTCCACGCGCAAGAATATACGACCCATCGTCGGCTCTCCCTCATGGCCGCGGGTGCTCCCCTTGTGGTACCGACTGCTTCAAAGCAATCGCACGCCATCCTGATCCCGGATTCTGGACGTAATAATGGCATTCCTTCTGTCAACTCAGAGCTTGAAAATCAGACGTTTCGCGCCCGTCGCGGCACAACGCCGTTCACTGGAACCTCGCTGGTACGACCCGGTGTGTCTGGTCGGCGCCGACACCCCGACTCCAACCATGGTAAACAAGGCAATCGGTGCGGTCAATGTCATTTACGGGTGTAGGCACACGCGAGTTCGCCGGCCGCTACAGGTGAAAATCCTTCGCAGCCTCGGGCTGGTACAGAATTTCCTCGACCCGCAGCCGCCGCTTGCCCCGCGGCACGGCCCACTCGATCGCGTCGCCGACACGGTACCCCAACATGGCCACGCCGATGGGCGCCAGCACGGAGATCAGATTCTTCTCGGCGTTGCTTTCCGCCGGGTACACCAGCGTATAGACCACCTCCTCGCCGGAATCGAGGTCGCGCAGGCGCACCTTGCTGCGCATGGTGATGACGTCCGGCGGCACCTCTTTGGAGTCAGCGACAATGGTCGCACGCCCAAGTTCGTCCTCCAGTTCGTCAATATGGCGCGTTTCCTTGACTTCGCCGCGGGAGAGCAGGTCGTTGATGCACCGCCGCAACCGGTCTCGGTCCGTCGCGGTGATGATGATCGTTCTCGGTTTCATGAGATCACTCTCCTCGTGTATGAGAGGTCGCCGGAAGCAAACCCGCGCCCATTGGCCAGTGCGGCCATTATTATACCTCTACCCATGCGTACATCACAGTCGCGCCAGGGAATGACGCGGACCTATGGCGTTGCGGGGTCGCAAGCGCCCCGGTCGCCCACCACCCGCGCCGGCGCGCCGACGGCCAGGGCGTTGGCGGGTATGTCGCGCGTAACTACGCTGCCCGCGCCCACCACCGCGCCCGCGCCGATTCGCACCCCGTCAAGCACGATCACGCCCACCCCGAACCAGACGCCGTCCTCGAGCACGATGCCGCCCTTCGTCTTCAGTGGTTGTTCCATAATGGACCGCCCCGGCGAGAAGGAGTGGTCGTAGGAATAGAAGCAGCACTGCGCCGCGATCTGCACCTCGCGACCGATGCGAATGGGCGCTTCATAGCTCGCAAACAGGCATCGCGGCTGGATATGCGTGTCGTCGCCGATGATGATCTCGCCGCCGGGCCCAATCTCGAAGATGGTGTCGCGGTGCAGGCTTGCCCGGTCCCCGAGGGTAAAGGTTCCCGAGGCCCCCTCCGCGCGATGGACTACCACGCGGTCGTCGATAAACACGTTCGCGCCCGAGCGCAGCGCTGCGAAGTCAATCTCGGCCGCCGGGGAGATGAACCCGCGCGGATGCAGCCGGGCCAGGTAGCGACGTCCCTTATACGGCGGCGCGAACCATGTGGCCAGACGCGTCGCCAATCTGCCGCAACGGCCCGTTCCGGCGAACCGCATCCAGAAAACGGTCCACCACCATTTGGGTCGGATAAACTCGCGCAGGCGGCTCATGAAGAACCTCTCGACCTCAGGCGTCGTCGACGCCGTATTGCCGGAAGTGGTGCTCGAAATGCACCCCGTGAATGCGCCCGTAATAGCCCAGCGGCTGCGGCCCGAGCAGCATGTTCGGGGCGAGATGCTCCGCGTCGGCGTCGACGGCGTCCAGGAAGCGGTCAATAACACCCAATAGGGCCTCGCGTTCCTGGTCAAGGTCCGCGTCGGCGGGCGGCGTAAACGAGGCCGGGGCCTTTATCCAACCGCCGGGCCACTTGGTGAACCAATGGAAGAACAGGGCGCGCAGCACCGTGCGCACGACGGGAATGCTCAACCCCGGCGTCTTCGGCCCTTCCCCCAGCGATATCTCGACCGAGGTGCGCAGGTGGCGCATGAGCCCTTCCGGGCTCAGGGTCCCCCATAGGCGCTGCTCGACCGAGTGAATCCGCTGCAGCCGCTCCACGAAATACGGCCGTGTCTCCCGCGTCAACTCGCGCACTGCCATGTTCGGTTCCTCCTTCGCGGCCCGCGGACTCCGGACCTGCTTCATTATCCCTGCTCGGGCCGCCCGACGCCAAACGGCGGGGCGGCCTACGCGCACAGCGCGCGGTGCAGTTCCCGAACGGAGGGAAACACAAAGTCCGGCGCGTCTTCCGCCGCCTCGAGGTCCGCAGCCGTCGTTTCGCCGCTGAGCACGAGGACCGACGCAATGCCCGCCGCGCGGGCCATCCGCATGTCCGTATACAGGCGGTCGCCGACCATCGCGGTCGTCTCCGGCGCGGCGCCGATCTTCGCCATGCCCATCCGCGCCATCTCCGGGTCGGGCTTGCCGATAAACTTCGGCGTCCGCCCCGTCGCCGCCTCGATGAGCGCCGCAATCGCCCCGCAATCCGGGATAAACCCATATTCCGTCGGGCATACCTTGTCCGGGTTGGTGGCGACGTAGGGCAACCCCTGCCTCAGCAGGAGACAGGCGCGTTCGAGCTTGGCGTAGGTCAACGACGTGTCGAAACTGATCACCACGGCCTCCGGCGATGCGTCATCCAATACGAAACCCGCCGCTTCGAGTTCCGCCGCGAAGGACTCCGGCGCGACCGTGTACAGCTTCCGATAGGGCGTCTGGGTGCGCAAATAGCGGACTGTGGCCTCGCCCGCCGTCAGGATGTCCTCGGGCGTGGCCTCGATGCCCATGCGCCCGAGTTTCTCGCTGTATGCCGCCGCGTCCCGGGTCGGGTTGTTCGTGAAGAAGAGGCGGCGTCGCCCCGAATCCCGCAGGTGCCGGATGAACTCGGGCGCGCCCGGAATCGGGCGCGGGCCGAGGTACACGGTCCCGTCCATATCCAGCAGGAAATAACGTAACCGCCGAAGTCTGTCGAGGTCCATGTTGGCCCTGTCCCTGACGTTCGCCCCGCCTTGACAGCCCCAATCGCATACGACGCGGCAGGCGGGCGCTCACCAATCCTCCAACCCCGATGATTGCCGGCGGCGTTTCAACCCTCCGCCGGTGGGGACTCCTCGGGTGCCTTCTCCGGCGCGGCGGGCGCGGCCTTGGCCGGCTCGGCCTCGACGGGGACCAGCGTGGCGCGCTCGATGAAGTCGAGACGCGGGAAATTCGCCTTGAGGTACGACGCGCCTTCCGTGCGGATGCGGCCCTGATCCGGTCGCTCCCCGTATTCCGCGTTGATCGCCTTCACCACGTCCATGCCCTCGATCACCTTGCCGAAGGGCGCAAAACCCATCCCGTCGAGCCGCGCGTTCTGGCCCAGGTTGATGAAGACCTGTGTCGTCCGCGTGTTTTCGCCGCGCGACGCGAAGCTGACCGTCCCCGGCCCGTTCGTCTCGAGGACCGGGTCGTCGGGAAACTCCGAGCCCACCCACTGCGCGCCGACGCGCGGATCCGCCGGCATGCCGAACTGGACCACGAACCCCGGCACAACGCGGAAGAAGGCCGCGCCGTCGAAAAACTGCTTGCGTACCAGTTCGTAGAACCGCTGCGCGCCGAGGGGCGCCCATTTCTTGTGGCATTCGATGACAACCGTGCCGTTAGTGCACTCAAACTTCACACGAAACATATCGGGCGCCTCCGCAGGCCACTTTTCCGCCGCCGCTTTGTCCGGGGCCTTTTCGGGCGCTTCCGCATCGATCGCGCCGCCCGTTTCCGCCATCGCCAGCCGTTTTTCCGCTTCCGCCTGCTGTTGTATCTGCGCATAGGTCAGCCGCGACGGCTGGAACACGAACGTGAACCACGCCACCCCGCCAAGGACCGCAATGACTATCAGAATCGCGACAATCTTGTTCATGAGCGTCTACTCCTCGACATCGACACGCCCGCGCCCGCGGACGCCCCGTTCTCCGTGCACGGGTTCACGAACGTTCCAGGATAACCAGGAAGTCGTTGTAACTCTTGCCGTCGTTCGCCGTTACGGATACGACGCGCCAGCCGTCTTTCAACAGCCGGTCCAGGTCGTCCTTGCCCGATCCGTTCGATTGAATAATCACCGATGTCTGCATCACATCTCCTCCCGGTGCGGTCCCCGTGGGAGCCGCCCCATTGCCCGTCTTTTCCAGACTAGTTCTTTTCCAAGATGATAAGAAAGTCATTGTAACTCTGGCCATTATTCGGGGTTATGAACGCTACCGTCCATCCATCCCGCAACAGGTCATCGAACTCCTGCTTGCCCGATCCGTTGGACTGAATAATCACCGCCTGCTGCATCTCGTGCTCCTTCATCGCGCCGTGACCGCGAGCGCCGCGACCCTCGCCAAACAGTGTACCGCGGCAAGCCGCCGCGTATCTGATTAGTGTACGGATTGCGGCGGCGTTTCGCAACAGAATCGGCGGCCGCGCAAGTCCCCTCCCGGGAAGTCGCCGCCACGCACTAGCGGTCGCCCGCGGCCTCGGGCGACGCTCCGGCCTTTTCCCGATTATAGTCGGGGTAAAATGCGCGAAGAAACGCGATCGTATCCTGATAGGACAACTGCCCGGGCGCGGTCGGGCGGTCACATGCCGCATACACCAACAGGGACCCGAGCGCGGGCAGTATTATGCGCGTCAGTGCGCCGTAGGGGCCCATCCCCACGCTGATCAGGGGATGCAGGCTCTCCGCGGTGAACGTCGCGAGATGAAGCACGTCTTCGCACGTCGTACATAACGTCGCCACCTTGGCAACGTCCGCGCCGACCACATGGCCCTGGTGTGCACATTCCTCAAGAATCTCCGGGACCGGTGTCTCCGTGAAATTGTGATACGACCCGATGGCCAGCGCGCCCGATTTCGCCGCGATCTTCATGACCTCGAACGCTATGTCCAGGGACGAAAACTCGATATCGAGCGCCTGCACGTGCGGCGCAACCGCCCGATAAAGCTCCAGGCGCTCTTTCTCGCTCCGGTTCCACGCCCCGCCCTCGAGGCGTCCGCGAATCGTCGCGATGATGGGAAGGCGCCGCGCACGCTCGATCTGCTCGAGTACATAGGCCGGCGACTGATCGGTGAATTCGTCAATCCGCAATTCCACAGCGTCCGCGCCTGCGGCTGCGATGGCGTCCAGCGTCGCTGGCGGCGTGTTGTCCCGAAGGCACACCACGACTCGTGGGACAGGGCCCAATGTGACGGCGCCCAGATACAACATGACTGGCCCCCTGTTCGGTTCGCGGTTTTCTTCGCCTATTGTATACGATTTCCCCGCCTGGCGCTCCACTTTGCGCCTCCGCCGCCTCTTGTCTTTGGTATCCATCGTGTGTCTTCCTTGAGAATTCACCCGTTTCGGCATACCCGAATCATGCTCCGGCGTCTACCGGTCGACGCCGACAAGCCGTCAAGACCCACAACCCCAGGAGGGATATGCATAACTCGCCGCCTTACGTGGGACCGGCGAGGCCCGCCTCTCCCACACATTCCACGAAACCACTCCGCACCGTGAATATGATACGCTCTCGTGGGGGAACGCAAGCTCCATGACGCAAGCCATGCCGGACAGGACGAAAGACGGGCGCGCGCGCTGGGAAGGCGTGCGCGAAGTCATGGGCATGTCCTGGCCCATCGTGCTCGGCTCGCTCTCCTACACCATCATGGAATTCGCCGACCGCATCATGGTCGCGCAACTCGGCACCGAGTCCATCGCCGCCGTGGGTTCCGCGGGCGTCTGGGCCTTCCTCCTGAGCACCCTCTTCCTCGGCATCGTCGGCTGCGTCAACACCTTCGTCGCGCAGAGCCTCGGCCGCGGCAACGCGGAAACCGCCGGGAGCTACACCTGGCAGGGACTCTACATCGGCCTCGGCGCGGGCGCGGCGACGCTCCTCCTCTGGCCGATGGCCGATGGGCTGTTCCATTCCATGGGCCACAGCCCCGCCGTGACCGCCCTCGAAACCGGCTACTTCCGCGTCCGACTCCTCGGCTACGTCCCCATGGCGTGGTCCAGCGCCCTCGTCGCCTTCTTCACCGCAATCGGCCGCCCGAAGGTGACCATGTACATCGCACTCGTCGCGAACGGCTGCAATATTCTCCTCAACTACTTCCTGATCTTCGGCCACGCCGGATTCCCGAGGCTCGGCGTCAACGGGGCCGCGCTCGCCACCATTATCTCGCAGTGGCTCCACGCCGCGCTTCTGCTCGCCTTGTTCCTGCGCCCGGCGATGGACGCCGCATACAACACGCGGCGCAGCTACCCCTTCCACGCCCGACGCGCCCGCGATCTGCTCCGCATCGGCCTCCCCTCCGGCCTCACCTTCCTCATGGACGTCGCCACCTGGGGCGTCTTCGTCAGCTTCATCGTCGGACGATTCGGCGACGCGCCCCTCGCCGCGAACAACATCGCCGTCAGTTTCATGAGCGTCTCCTTCATGCCCGCCGTCGCCGTCAACCAGGCCATCACGGCCATCGTCGGCCGCTGGGTCGGACGCGGCGACATCCCCACCGCCAAGGCCCGCACCTACACCGCGCTCCGCATCTGCATCGCGTACATGGTGTGCATGGGCCTTGTGTTCGCCGTGTCCGGCGGCGTCCTCATTCGCCTCATCTTCAGCAGCGATCCCGTCGTGATCAACCTCGGCCACCGACTCCTCATACTCGCCGCCGTCTTCCAGGCATTCGACGCCACCAACATCGTCTGCATGGGCGCGTTACGCGGCGCGGGCGACACCCGCTGGATGATGTGGATCACCTTTTTCGCCGCCTATGTCTTCTTCCTGCCACTCGCCGGCGTCATCGCCCTCCTCTTCAACGGCGGCGCCTACGGCGCCTGGATCGGCGCCACCATCTACATCTTCCTCCTCAGCGGCGTGCTATTCGCCCGCTTCCGCGGCGAGCGCTGGCGCCACATCAACATCTTCAGCGCGCCGTAGACGCGGGCACGAACGTCCATTTGGAAATGCCCCTCCGTCAGTCTCCGAATCGAGGAATTCGTCACGACCCTACAACGACGCCGACTTGGGTCAACAGGGAATTCACCATGTTCACTATACGAGGCGTGCGCAGCAACTCGCGCACCAGCTCGATGAATTCCGCCTCCGATGCACAATCCTTGCCACTGTTGTCCGATTCCGAAAAGAGAACTTGCAGAGGATACGGATACTGGATATTGTGACGAACACGTATCACAAAGAAGCGCAGACCTTCCATTTCCGGCACCACTACGTGCATCGTGGTGATCAAGTCAGGCCCAAGCACGCGACTCACAATCTCGCCGCAAATCGTATTCTCCGACCTCTCGGACAACACCTGGGCCTGCCGCTGCAAGATCGCACGCGGCGTCACTGGCGAACCCGCGACAGACAATTCAGGCCACAGATTCGGAATCTTACATACCATCACGCCCACTCCTTCAGTGAACCGGCACCAAGGCACCATCCCGCCGTACGCTGTTCAACGTACAGCTCCATCGTTTGTGGGTCATAGAAACTTTGCACGCAACCTCTGCCCCCTCCCCTCGTATACGACCCTGCGAACATCCTCCTTCGAATCCCGCGCTTTGCACCGTAGACAACAGCGCGGGACTCGCTCCCGCCCCCTTATCCGGTATTTGACCACAATTGCTCGATACTGTCAAGAGACTACTTGTGCTGAAAAATGACGTACATAGTGGGTTGGCCGACGATGACACCACGCGAAGACCCTCCGCCAGCCGCGCGGGAAGGGCATTTAACCCCCGAAAAAAGGCGCCGAGAGGTGCTGCCAGACACCTGGTTCCCAAGCCCTGAGGGACGGAATTCCGCTCCCAGTCGCTGCGGGGCTATGCCTCATGGCCGCGAGATTTCGGGAGCTGGTACTCGAAGCCGTCCACGAGGGCGAGGTAAGATACCGCGATGATGTTCTCATGCGTGAACCCGCCGGAGGTCCGGCGTTCGCCGCCGGTCGAGGCATACATGAAAAAGCACGGCATCAGGTTGCCCGAAATACCGGAGCGACACATCGAGCTCTGGCGCGGTTGGGGGGACGCGGCAAGACAGCTTTAAAGACTGTACTACGAACAGAACCGCGCGCCGACGACGCTTACACACGCCCCATTCAAGCAGCTACGCGCCCCAGGATTGGCTTATCAGTATGACTGAGTTGCTGCGGTCGATCCAGTTCGTCAACGCTGGCACCGGGTAGGCAAGGGGGACTGGCACAAGCGAGCCTGTCCTCCGACGCCTTGGCGAAGGAGGATGCGAGATGTCCCCCGATCCCCGCGGGGACTCCCGAGCCGATCCGTCAGATCAGGTACTTTCGCGTGAGTTCCGCCTGCAGGTATTCCGCGGCCTCGTCGACGGTGTCGCAGAAGCGGAAGAGGTTCAGGTCTTCGCGCGCGATGACGCCGCGCTTGGCGAGCAGGTCGAAGTTGAGGAGGGATTTCCAGAATTTCGCGCCGTAAATGACGACCGGCATGGCCTTCCGGGTCTTGCGCGTTTGGACCAGCGTCAGCACCTCGAACAACTCGTCCATCGTGCCGAACCCGCCGGGAAACACCACCAGCGCCTTCGCCAGGTACACGAACCAGAACTTGCGCACGAAGAAGTAATGGAACTCGAAGGCCAGCTCGGGTGTCTGGTACGGGTTGGGCGTCTGCTCGAAGGGCAGGCTGATGTTCAGGCTGAGCGACGGCCCCCCGGCCTCGGACGCGCCCCGGTTCGCCGCCTCCATGATGCCCGGACCGCCGCCCGAGCACACGACGAAGTGGCGGCCCCGCTTCGGCAGCGCCATGGACCAGCGGGTCATGCGGGCGGCCAGTTCCGCTGCGTCCGCGTAGTAGCGGGAAAGGGCCACCCCGTTCTTCGCCTCCTCCCACACGGCGCGGGGCACACGCACCCCGCCCTCCTTCTGTTCCCGGCGCAGTGCGTCCATGCGCGCCCGCGCCTCCTCGGGCGACGGAATCCGCGCCGACCCGAAGAACACGATGGTGTCGCGCACCTGCGCGCGCCGGAGCCGGGTGTGCGGCTCCGTAAACTCGCACATGACGCGGATCAGCCGCGCATCCGGCGAGTTCAGGAAATCGAGGTTCTTATACGCCTTCTCCGGCGGACCGGTCCGGGCGGGAATTCGAGGGAGCTTCATGCGATGCCTTTCCTTTGTTGCGAAGGGCCAGTATAGGCGGCCCGCTTGGCACGACGCTACTTCACCATCGATTCCCGTTCCAAAGTCTCCGCCCTGATTTGGCGCCCGCGACCAGCCTCAATATCTTGTGGTTACGGCTGCAAATTCGATGCGCCATACCCTGTGGAAAACATTGGGGAAAACCCGCGCGGCCCGCCCCGGGAACATGTGCAAGCCGCCATGTATCTCACGATCATTCTCGACCGTCAGACCCGCGAAACTCTACGTAACATATTGTCGCAAAGCAACTTAGGCGCTGGATTCGCGGAAAACTGGCGGTGGTTTTCCGGCACAACACGGGAGATCCTCGAGTCTCCGACCGCGCCCAACGCCTGTGGATAACTTGTCAGATTCCCGATCGTTTATTCCCGCGCTAGATATTGTTGGGAGCAGCGATGCGAAAGCACCGAGGGGAGTCAAGAGACTGCCGGGGCCCATGAGACCCATAGCAGAGGCACCCGCGCTATTCAGGCCGTTCGAGGGTGATCACCTGTCCGGGCTGGCCGGTAACGGTGACGCGCTGCTGGCCGATGCTCTCGGATATTGCGTTCCAGGCGTCGTCGAGGACCGCATACCGCACCACTATCTGGTAGTCGCCGGGCGGGACGTGGTCCACTGTGGTCTCGTCATCGTCACCGAAACTGACCCAAAACGCAATCAGGCGCGAAATGCGCTGGTAGTCGGACTCCCATATTTCGGGGGTTATTGGATTGGGCAGGAACCCCGCCACAGCTTCCGGGACGAAGTACGCCGAGAAATGCTCGCCGTCCACCAGCGGCGAGGCAGCAATGGTAACGGTTTCCTGGCGCTGCAATGTGAGTTCGACGTGGTACTCGCCGCCGGCGACCACTTCAAGGAATTCCGCGCCACGGTACTGTCCGTCCGATGTGCTGCAAGAGGCGGTGAGCATCACCGGCCCCGCCGGTACGGCAGGAAAACGAAACATCCCGCCGCGGGCATCTGCGTCGAGTTCTTCCTCCTGACCCTCGCCTACTGTTCTCAGGGCAACGCGCAAATCGGTCGCCGCCAAGCCAATCAGATGCACCATACCCTCGACCACCGCCGTGGCGGCCTCGAATTGGAAGTCCACCATCGTGACACTTCCCGCCTCGACGAAGACCTGCCTTTCCACGGAGCGCCCCATCCGGGACGTCGTCTTGTCGGCAATGTCCACACTTGCCCTAACCCTGTATTCGCCTGGCGCCAAGCTTTCCAGGCGAAAGTCGCCGTCCTCGCCGACATCTTGACTGGCGCTGGAGCTTTCCGGGCGGCCTCTCTGGAATTTCGGCCACGCATGGATCCGGCCGGATTGCGGCTGATCGCCCACCCGGATGCGTCCCTCGATAATGCCACCATGGTCCAACGTAATCACGACTTTGCCGCTATGAAGCTCCGCCGGGGTCAGTTCGTGCGTGTGCGGTGCAAACCCCTTGCTCCGGACTTGTATGAAGCCGCCGTCCGGGTCGGCGTCCGTGAATACGAACGCGCCCGCCTCGTCCGTGCGCGTCTTGGATGCCCTCTCGGCGTCCAGCAGATACAATTGGACTTCCGCGTCGTCCACAGGCGCGCCGCCCGGGCTATACACCACCCCTTCGAGGCGCATGGCCTGCATGAGCGCGATTTCGAGCCCCTCGATGCGCTCGCCCGGATCAAGACTCACCTCTTGCGTAAACTGGACGTACCCCGGCGCTTCGACGAACACTTTGCCGCTGCCCGCGGGCATCTTATCGAGCAGGAAGGCGCCAACGTCGTCCGTCGTCGTTCGTCGAGGCTCGGACGCGTAACTGCACATGACGCGGGCATACCACCACTCGCTGCGGATCGTGCCTTGGGTTATAGGCTTGCCGGTCCGAGCAGCTCGTATTTTGCCCGCGATGCTTCCGGCCGATTCGAGCGCGATACTCAGGTCTTCCGCTCCTGCGTCGCTTTCGAGGTTCCGCCCCGAGTAGTCCCGGTGAGTCGCCGTCACGGTATACAGGCCGGGTTCGAGCCCGGCGAAGCGGAATCGTCCATCCACGCTGGTCCACATCTCACGGTCAAGAAGGCCTTTGAGACATACCTGCGCCGCATGGATAGGCCGCCCCTCGGGCGAGAACACGCGCCCGCCGAGGGCCAGCCCGCCGAGGTCGGCGCAGCCGATGCGCCCGAGGTCGACTTGTTGGCCCGGTTCGAGGCGCAGGGTCGTGACAAGGCATTCGGCGTGACCGCCGAGCGCTTTCAGGAATAACTCGTATTCGCCGGGCGGTATGCCGCGCAAGTTGAACGCGCCGGCCATATCCGCCGAGCTTTCAATGCGGCTTGGAATACGCTCGTCCGCCGATTTCAGGCGCAACTGATGGCGATATTGAAGGCGTTCGATGAGGGAGACCCCGGCCATCGAGACGCTCCCCGTGATCCGGGCGCAGTCCGGCATCTCGATCACGATCTCGAGCGGCTCCGAGCCGAGCGGCCCCATTTCGACCCTCTGTACGTAACTGCGCTGTTCCCGTGTAAACGCATACAGTTCTGTCGTCGTATTGGGCGGCGCGCCTGGAATACGGAATCGCCCGCCCGGACCGGTGCGCGCGTCCGAGATGTAACAGCTATAGTCATAACGGTTTTCCGTGCGAATCTCCGCGCCCGCGACCCCAACGCCGCGCGCGTCCACTACCCGGCCCAGGAGACTGACGCCTTGCTGGATACTGAAATTGTGTTCCACCTCAGCGCCGCCCGTGAGGATAAACCGCTGCTCCTGAAGGCTTCCCGGTCCGTAAGCGTACCCTTCCGGCATGTTAAGAATTAGTTCCCAGTGGCCGGGTTGCAGCCCATGGAAAATGTATGAGCCGGAGGCGTCGGTTTTTGTGTGGCGGTATGCCCTGATCTTCTCTGACTGCAGCGATATCCGGGCTTCCACGACCGGCTCGCCGGTTTCCCGGATGGTAACCTTGCCGAAGACCATGGCGCCGAGGCGAACGGGAATGTCCGCCTTGAGGGTCTTGCCAGCGGCGGGCGTGATCGCGAATTCGGGGTCCACCGGGACAAGCGCCGGGTCGTCAATCGTGACGGTGTGGGCGACGGGGGCCAGCGGGTCGGTCAGGAAGCGGCCCTCGGCGTCCGCCTCCACGCGGAAGGTGCGTCGCCGCTCGGTATCCGCGCACCAGTGAATGGCCACGTTCGGCACGGCCGCGCCGGTATCCTCGCGAACGACGCGCCCCTCGACGCGGCCCCCGTGCGCGAGGGTGATCACGGCGTCGCTCGCACCGGAGACAATGTAGGGAGACACGGTGGCGGGAAATCCGGCCGCCTCGACGAGGAATTGCATGCTGCCGGGCGGGAGATGCGGGAAGGAGAACCGGCCCTCGGTGTCCGTCTGTTGTCGCGCGGGATAGGTCATTTCGTGGGGCAGTTGTTCGTCGGGGGCCAACATGTACCGATGGGGAAACACACACGCGCCGGTCACCGGCGCGCCGTTCGGGTCCAGCACGCGCCCCGAGAGCGGCAGCGTAGGCTTGAGCACGAGCGACTCCTCCTCGACCGGATACCGCTCGCTCAGGAAGAACATGGCCGCATCGGCCTGGCTGCCCTTCCAGACGATGATCCCGTACGGGCCCAAGGGCAGGTCGCGCAACTCGGCGTATCCGTCCGCGTCGGTCTCGCCGTAACGGCGGAACGGCTTGGCCGGCGGCGGTTCCGGCGGGTCCCAGTCGACAAGCTCGACAAAGCCCTGCACGCCCGCGACCGGATTCCCCGCCGCGTCCACCACGCGCCCTCGCACGATGCCGGGGCCCGTGCGCGTGTCGAGGGGCTGCTCCGCGTCGGTCGCCGTTTCCGGTCGCCCGCTGGCATCCTCGGCGTCGGCACGCGCCGACTCTGTAACCGCCGCGGATGGTTCCGAAGACACGGGTTGCGGGGCGTGCTCCTTCCAGAGCGCGGGCCCGAACACCGTCCCAACTGCCGTCGCACTCACCACCGCCGCGCCCACGAGCAGTTTCGCGCTGATCGAGACGGCGGCCGTGGCGGCGGCGGCTTGCCACGCGGCGGGCGCGGCGACGATCGCCGCCATGATGACGCGCCGCCGACCGTCGAAGTCGGGCCGGGGAAGGTCGGCCTTGGCCACCTCGCCCAACAGCTGCTCGCCAAGGGCCTGCCGGGCGCGCTGGAGCCGCTTTGCGGCGGCATCCTGCGAGATATCGAGAATCCGGGCGATCTCGGGCAAGGTCCGCCCGGCGAAGTAATACAGGAGCAGGACCTCACGCTGTTCGTCTTCCATGCGATCGAGGTGTTCGCGCAAGAGCGCCGCCAGTTCCCGCTGTTCGACGGCGGGGTCCACGGTCTGTTCCGCGGCGGCGGCGTCCTCGAGGGGGACCTCCCGCGCTCGCTTCTGCGCGGCGCGGCGCGCGACGTTGCGCGTAATCGTCGCCAGCCAGCCCGCGAACTTGCGCGGCTCGCGCAGGGTGTTCAGCTTGTGATACGCTAGCAGAAAAGCTTCCTGGGCCACGTCCTCGGCGTCGGCGTCCCCGGCGTGCGCGCACGCGAGCGCATGCACCATCGGCAGGTACCGCTGCACCAGGCGCTCGAAGGCGGCGGATCGCCCCGCCAGCGCGGCCCGGACCAACCGCGCGTCCCTGTCCCGCAAGAAGAACGAAAGCATGGCGCAAGTTCCTCTTTGAACCATTGTACAGATACGCGGCAGCCGAGAAAATGGACAGCCGGCCCCGGCCAGGATTTTCCCGGATCAGCCGTCTTCCACCGCCAGCGACCGAAACTGGATCGCGTGGCGGCGCAGGGGCGGACACGCCTGGAAAATGCGGGCCGACTCGATCGCCAACGCGCGCGCCGTGTCGTGGCGACCCAGCGCACGGTATGCGCTCACCAGGTCCAGCCGGTAATCCACGTCGAAGGCGGTATGCGGCAGGCCGACCTCGAGTAGCCGCGCGGCCTCGTCGTTGGCGCCCGCGCGCGTGTGCGCCATCGCCGCCCAGCGGTAGGGAACGGCAATTTCCGGGCGGAGCATGATGCTTTGCCGCGCGAACTCGAGGGCATCGCCGTTGTCCCCTCGCTCAAGCGCGCACTCGGCGAGTCGCGCGGCTGCCGCCGCCTGCAACAGGGCCGGGCTCATCGCGCCGCGGCCCAGCGCCAGCCGCCACGCGGCGTAGTACGGGTCGGTCACCTTACCCAACGCGAAGGGGCTCAACGCGACGTCGTGCGCGTCGAGCACGCGCCGCAGGCATTCCAGCTCGGCGATGCCCGCGTTGGCCTGGCGCGCCACGACCGCCAAGTTGAACCACGGCGCGGCGTCGGTCGGGGCCGTCTGCGCCGCCTCCTGGAAGCGGTCCACGCAGGCCCGCACGGTCTTCGCGGCGTCGGGGGAACCGCCGAGCGCGGCTTCTTCGAAAAGCATGCATCCGGCGGCCATGAGGCAGGGGGGCGTCCGGTCCCGTCCGAGGAGTTCGCCCAGAAGCGCCGCAGCCAGCGCGCGCTGCTCGGTTTCAAGACTCGACGCATAGAGCATGACGTCGGCAAGGGCGCGCACGGCCTCGGGCAACTCGAGGAATCGCCGCGCACCGCGCGGCTGGACCTCCATCCAATCGAACAAGTCGTCCAGGCGACGCTCGATAGCGAGGCCGGCGATTCGTTCACGCCCTGCGCGCGCGACCGCCGCGCGTTTCTCTTCGTCGTCGAGATAGGTCCGAAGCAGCCCTTCGAGGTTCCCCGCGTTGTACCGCACCGCCTGTTCACCGTCCGCGAGGTAATCGCCCGCTTCGAGATTCGCATCCTCGAAGAAGAGTAGCGCCCCGCACACGGGCGCCTCGAAACAGCGCAGGTTCATTTCGCGGCGCACGGCGTGGTTTACGACGATCCGCGCGCGGTTCAGATGCCGGGCGTAATCCTCGGGTGGATACCCCGCGTCGATGAGCACGCGATACTCGTCCGACAGGCGCGCCGCGATTTCGAGCATCCGTCCCCGTTCGCGGTGGATCGCGTGGTTCAGGTTGCCGAGGAACAGCACGTCGATGTCGCGGTCGATTTCGAGCGGGCGATGAACCAGCGTGCGGTGCGCATACAGCGGCTGCACGAAATGTGGTCGCGCGCCCCATACGCACAGTTCCCGCTCAGCGAGGCGATCGCTTAGCACGATGTCGAAACGGGCAAGATTATGTTCGAGTTGCGGCTGGTACAAGTTCCAGTCCGATAGCAACGCGACCGTCTTGATAGGGCAACGCTCGACTTCGCGCGGCGGCGGCAACACTTCGGGGCAGCCGCAGAGCAGTACGTCCGGCGGCCACTCGGCCGCGACGCGCCCCACCACCTCCGTCGCGGTCTCGTCGGCTTTGAAATGGAAGTCCGCGTCGCCCGCGAGCGCGAGCAGCCGGACTTCGTGACCGCGCGTCGAGCGGTACAAATCGAGGTGTGCGCGGTCGCCCCAGAGGGCGATGCCCATAGCGAGCACGTTCATGACGGCCCCAGGGCTGCGGCGGGCGCATCTGACTTCACCGCCAGTGCGACAAATTGGCTGGTCCGGTAGATCTGGTACTCCGTGTCATTCAACGGGCCGACGCGGATGCGATCCGCGCGGATGCAGCCGTCCGCGTCGCGGGGAAGGCGCGACGGGTCGGCGAGGACCAGGCTGGACAGGGAACGCACCTCGAACTTCGCCGCGTCGAGCAGTTCCGCGACCTCGACGCCGGTAAAGAATCGCACGTGGCCGCGCGCGAGAATACCCTTGTCCGCGTAGGCCCAGCGCCCCTGCAGTACCATGAACACCGTGCCGAAATACTGGAGGTTCGGCGCTGTCGCAATCAGCAGCCCGCCCGGCGCGAGGACGCGGCGCAGTTCGCACAACACCACTTCCGGCTCGCGAAGGCGGGCCAGCAGGTCCGCCGCCAGGATGCAGTCGAAGTAGTCGTCCGCGAAGGGAAGCGGCGCCGCCTCGATGGGTCCCCCGGGCACGTTGCCCCCTTCCGGCCAGCAAGCCACTGCGGCATCGGCGCGCCCCGCGAGCGCCCCCGGAAGCACGCCTGCGCGCCCGCCGCAGACCAGAATGCGCCGCGCCGCACGGGGCACAAACGGTACGAGCGCGACGGGGTCCGCGCACTCGCTAATCAGCTCTTCACTCGTGAACTCGCCGCTGCCCATGTCTCCTCCCATGTCGCCGCTCCAGTGTAGCAACCCGCATGCGCGCGCGCCACCACCCTTGCGCACCATCCCGCGTCCGGCTCGGGCGCTGCGGCGTTCACGCGGGCGTCTGTCCCGCCCGCTCAGCCTTCCAGGCCCTACCGAGGGTGAGGCCATGCGCGATCAGGGGGTCCATCTCGAGCCCGTTCCGCGTCATGCCGTCGCCTATCCAGGCTTCGAGGCGCGCCTCGAGTTCGCAAGCGAGTTCCGGCGCGTGGTCAACGATGTTGCGCAGTTCATCCGGGTCCTCGCGCAAGTCGTACAGTTCCCGTGGCGGCGTGCCGTAGAAATCTTCCTCGCGGGAAAGTATGAACTTGTGCGTATCCGTGCGCAGCGACCACTTCATCTGCCAGGTGCATTCCTGGCTGACGACGTACTCGTGCGTCACATCCTCCCGCGCGCCGCGCATCCACGGCGTCAGGTCCTCGCCTTCCATTTCCGCCGGGGCCTCGAGGCCGCAGCACGCAAGCAGAGTTGCCGCCACGTCAACGTGAGTGGTCATCGACGTGATGCGCCGCGCCGCGATGCCGGGATGCCGCACGAGAAACGGTACGTGCAGATTGCCGTCATACAGGCCGTGGTGGTCGAAGAAGATGCCATGGCGGTACATCATCTCGCCGTGGTCACTCAGCAGCACGACCAGCGTGTCGTCCGCGAGGCCGAGCCGGTCGAGCGTATCGAGAAACGCGCCCACTCCCTCGTCACAGTACCGAATTTCCCCGTCGTACAGCGCGACAATGTACTCGGCATCCGTGACGTGTCCCTCGAGGCCGCGAAACCAAGTCTCGCGCCACATCCTCCCCAGCGGGTGCCGCTCCATACCTTCGAGGGTGGGGTTCTCCGGGTCGCTCGGATCGCCCGAGTAAAACAGTCGCCGATAGGGCGGCGGCGGCATATACGGCGTGTGCGGGTCCCAGTAGTGCATCATCAGGAAGAAACGGTCACGGCGGTGGGCTTCGATCCACTGAACGGCGCGGCGGTTGATTTCGCGATTGTCGCACGTGAGACTCAGCGTCTGGCGTTGACTCGGGTCGATGTAAAACTCGAAACCGCGCAGGAAACCCATACGCGTTTGCGCCAGATTGTCAATGGCGCACGTCGTGTAGCCCCCTTTCTGGAAGACCGCCGGCAGCCAGGGGATCGTGCGCGGCAGCGGTTGCGGTGCGCCGTGCGCGACAACCCCATGCGTGATGGCGTGCTGGCCCGACAGCAGCGTCGTGAACGCGGGATGGGTCGGGATCGAGGTGGCGAAATGCCGCTCGAAGAACACCGACCGCGCCGCGAAAGCGTCGATGTTCGGCGAGGTCGGGCGATGATACCCGTAGCAGCTGAGATGGTCCGCGCGCAGGGTGTCGATCATCATGAGGATAACGTTCACACAAGGTCTCCGCCGCGAGACCGCGCTCGCGCCATCCGCCGCCGCGCGCCTCGGGGAAAGGTCCCTCATGGTAGCCTATCCGCCGCCCCGGGCCAAGTCGTTCGTGACGTGTCCCGCCGTTGTGGCGAATCTTGCCCATCAGGCGGGATTGTTGCGGCGGTTCTCCGTTGTTATAGTGGGTGTGGGAGGCGCCGTCGCCGCGGGCAGCCTTGAAACGGGAATGGGCGCGAACGAGTCTCTGGAATGCGCCCGTCGTGTGCAGCAATTGCAGGAGTTTTCACTATGGCCACAGCCACGCTTGACCCCCCAACAACGCACGTCATCACCGTCAAGAACCCGCGGACCGGCGAAACCTTGTATTCGGTGCCCGAACCGACCCACGAGGACGTGGACCGGGTCTATGAGAAGGCCCGCGCGGCGGCGGACCGCCTCCGCGCCATGACGCCCCGCGAGCGCGGCGTCGAGGCAGAGAAACTCAAGCGGTACATTCTCGCGAACCGCGACAAGATCGCGCGGCGTATCGTCGAGGAGACGGGGAAATGCGTGACCGACGCGACCATGATGGAAATCTTCCCCGTTATTGACACCATCGCCTATTATCAGAAGTACGCGCCAAAGTTCCTCGCCGATGAAAAGCTGCGGACGCCGCTCATGCTGGCGGGCAAGAAAGCGCGTATCCACTACGAACCGATGGGCGTCGTGTTGATCATTTCGCCATGGAATTATCCGTTCCATCTTTCGATTGTTCCTTGGCTCTGCGCCTATTTCGCGGGGAACGCCGCTATACTCAAGCCGTCGCGCTACACCCCGCTGCACGGCGTTGTCGAGGACATCGTCAAGAACAGCGGTTTCATGGAAGACGCGCTCCAGGTTGTGTACGCCAGTCGCAAGACCGCCGGCTACCTCATCGAAAAGCGGCCCGACAAGATTCATTTTACCGGCAGCGTCGACGTTGGACGGCAAATCATGGCGCAGGCGGCGCAATGGCTTATCCCCGTAGAACTCGAACTCGGCGGCAAAGACCCGCTCATCGTGTTTGACGACGTGAATCTCGAACGCGCCACAAGCGGCGCGCTTTGGGGCGGATTCGCTAACTGCGGCCAGACGTGCACCTCCATCGAGCGCATCTTCGTGCATGAGCGCATTTACGACGACTTTCTGGCGCGACTCAAGGAGAAGGCGGAGAAACTGCGGCTCGTGGACGGGCACACGCCGATTGACGACGAGGGCGAACTCGGGGTCGGCTGCATGACCGCCGATTTCCAGATTCGCGAGATCGAGGAACAGCTCGCCGAAGCGAAAGCCCGCGGCGCGCGGTTCGTCACCGGGGGCGGGCGCGAGGGCGCATCCCACGTGTTTCCGCCGACCATCGTGACCGATGTCGATCGCGACATGCGCGTGCAATGGCACGAGACGTTCGGGCCCGTCATCACCGTGCGCAAGTTCCGCACCGAGGATGAGGCTGTGGCGATGGCCAACGATTCCCCTTACGGTCTCGCGGCCAGCGTGTGGTCCGCGGACCGCGATCGCGCCCTGCGCGTGGCCCGCAGACTGGTGACGGGCAACGTGTCCATCAACAATGTGTTGGCGACCCAGGCGCATCCCGGCTTGCCCTTCGGCGGGCTCAAGGACAGCGGGTTCGGCAGGTATCGGGGCAAGATCGGTCTGCACGCGTTCTCGAACATCAAGTCCATTCTTGTCGACCGCAACTCCGGGCGTCTCGAGCCATACTGGTATCCCTATTCCCGGGAGAAGCTGACGCTCTTGTCGCGGATTCTTGAGAGCGTGACGCAGGGCGGCCTCGCCGGCATACTCAAGACACTGGCCGCCGCAATCAAACTCGAATTCCAGAATCGGCGCGAACGCTTGTGACGGCGCGAGAGGGGGTGATTCCGGCGGCAGGCGACTCAGGGTAACGGCGTTGAGGCTGCTATGCGCCCCTTGAATTCTTCCGCCTCGGGGAGCAATTTCGCGTTCGTCGAATTCGCGAGAAATACGTCCAGTTGCGCCAGCGCCTCGTCCGTCTTCCCCTGGCGATGCAGCAGCTGCGCCAGCATTAGCCCGATATCGCTCTTCGGATTTGTCGCGACCGCGGCGCGCCCGTGCGCCACGGCTTCCTCGATGCGGCCACGCTCGTCCGCGACACACATCTGTATGCCGTGCGCCCACTCGATTTGTTCCGCGTTCCGCTCTTCCTCCGCCTTGGCCAGCCAAACGGCCCCGAGCTTCTCCGCCTCGTCGAGCATACCGTGACGCCACAACGCGTCCACGAACCCCGCATATGCGCCCGCGAAGGCGTAAGCCTCCGGCGGCAGCGAACGGTAGACTTCGATGGCCTCGTCGTAGCGTTGATGCTTCTTCAGCAGGTCGCCAAGGGCCCGACCGCACATGAAGCGACGTTCGCTGTCGCGAAAGCGGCCGCCCAAGGCTTGGCGGAAACGCTGGATGGCAAGATCGTCGTGGCCCATGTCCCGCAGTTTGTTGGCCACGTCAAACACGGCCTCCGCGCACGCGCCGTCCAGTCCTTCGACCACATGCTCGCCCCAATAGCCGAACGCAAAAACAAAGAGAACCACCGCCACGAACCCCAATCCCACAACCAGCAGAAACGCCTCATAGGCGCCCCGCGGCGGCGTGCGCTCATTATCCCGCACCGCCGTATCATCCATCGTCGCGCTCACTTCATAAACCCTTCTTGAGCCGGCTCTAGCACGCCATGACCGCCGCTTCCGTATACGGAAACGGGGCCCCGCGAGCGGTGCTCGCGAGGCCCCGGAATGTCACCTTGCCCGCGCCGGCTCAGTCCTGACGCGCCCGGCGCAGCCGGGGCAGCGCCGCCAGGCCCAACGCCACCAGCACCGCCAGCGC
>JAKQEQ010000155.1 GCA_029556545.1 Candidatus Hydrogenedentota bacterium | reverse complement strand
CGGATGGCCTGGCGTTCGATCAGGCGGCGACTTCCTCCTCGACGATCTCGCAGTGAATCACGAACCCGGTCAGATAAGGCAGCCCGCGCGGGATGCCGTAGTCCTTACTGGTGCGGCGTCCGATGGTCCATTCCATCCACTGCCGGGTGGCGGCGCGGATCGCGTCGTGGAGGGCATGGCCCGCATGCATGCGGTTGAGGACTTCGTCCGCGAAGTGGCGTCCGTGGCGGCTGTCGAGGAAGGCCCGCACCGCTTCGAAGGGCTGTCCCGTGGCGTCGGAGATGGCGTTCATCGCGATGGGCCAGGCGGCTTGCGCGTGCGCGTCCATCGTGCCCCAGAAGCCCCAGTCTTCGTTGCGGGTGACGGGGATCGTTTTGGCGGTGGTCATCGTTGTTTCCTTCGTTGATCGTTGCGACACACGTATGAACGCGCTGTTCGATCGGGAAGCCAAGCTCAATCTCAATCCTCTCGCATCGCCTGCTGGCGACCGGTTACGGCGGCCAGCTTGGCGCGGGCCGACGCGCTTTCCCAGTGGCAGGGTCCGTTGCCGTGCGCAGCCTCTTCGCTCCAGCGGGCCAGGATTTCGTCATCGCTCCAGCCCTTGGCGGTGAGGTAGGCGTAGTCGTCGGCGTCGTAGTTGCTGTGGGTGAGGATGGCGCGGGTGGGTTTCATGCTGTGCTCCTTGGCGTGGATGGTTGCGACACCCGTATGAACGCGCTGCCGGCGCGGGAAGCCAAGCGTTTTCTGCTTGGCTTCCCATTCCGCTCGAATCACGCAATCCGGTAGATGCGCTCGCCGCCCTCGGGCTTGTCCGAGGTGATGGTGAGGCCCAGCTTTTTCTTGAAGGCGTTGGCGAAGGTGCCGCGCACCGTGTGCGCCTGCCAGCCGGTGAGTTCGCAGATCTGACGTACCGTCGCGCCCTCCGGGCGCCGGAGCATCGCGATGACTTGGGCCTGCTTGCTGTTCTCGCGGGTGCGGGGCTTGGTCTCGGCGCGCTGCGGTGCCCAGGTGGCTTCGGCGGCTGCGACCTCCGCCTCGAGATCCGCATCTGCCTCCACCGAGGCCGGCGCGGGACGCGGGCGCCCCAGGGCCTCGTAACCCTCGGCGGCGACGGACCAGTCGGTGCCGTCGGTGGTGATCAGGGCCCGATTGCAGAGACCGTCCAGTACCTTCTTGCGGGCGCCGCCTTTCACGTTGTCGGGGAACCACTCGATCTTGCCACCGGTGTGCTCGACGGCGTAGGCCAGGATGGCGTGCTGGGCGGGGGTGAGTTGGATGGTGCTCATCTGATGCTCCTTCGTGATGGTTGATGGTGT
>JAKQEQ010000182.1 GCA_029556545.1 Candidatus Hydrogenedentota bacterium | reverse complement strand
TCAGCGCGACCACAGCAACGTTGTTGATGATGTATAGCTTACCTGCCACGACGCCGCCCGATGGGGCGGTCAGCGTGAGAGTGTTGCCGGGCTGGACGTAGTTGGTTGCCATGCTGGATTGCTCCTATGCAGCCGGGGCGCTTGGCCCCGGCGGTGAGGGTGTGGGGTTAGCCCGCGGTGCCGGCGTTGGTGACTGCGCCGCGGTAGTCGATGGCGCCCACGCCGAAGTCCAGGCGCACCTTCCAGCGGGTGCCATCGACGCTGAACCCGTCTTCGCTTTCGACATAGGGCATGTCGTTGCCGTCGAGGAACACCACTTCCAGCACGGGCGCCTCGCTCGGGTTAGCGAACAGATAGCGGCGGGTGCCCGAAAGGCGGGCGCTATCAACAATGTCGCTGAACAGGCCGGCGACCGCGTTCGGGCGCTGCAGCTTGTTGGCCGCGTCCGGGTCGTACTGCGCGCCATTGATAACGCGCGCGGTGCCGCCGAGGGCCTTCGGCACAAGCAGAACGTCCGGGTGCAGGTCGAGGAAATCGTTGCCGCCGACATCGGTCTGCGAGGCCATCAGCACGCGGTCAGCGTCGAGGCCGACAACGCCCAGCGCCGATGCCGCGCCCACGTTGCCGTGCGTCGCGTGGTTTCAATCCACGCGCCCACGCGGGGCGCGACCCGGTTTTGGCTGTGTGCCGTGCTTCCTTGATTTGTTTCAATCCACGCGCCCACGCGGGGCGCGACTGTGTCGAATTGACGGCATCCACGATGGTGAAGAGGTTTCAATCCACGCGCCCACGCGGGGCGCGACACAGCTTGTTCGATGACGGCCACAAGATATTCAGGTTTCAATCCACGCGCCCACGCGGGGCGCGACCATTCCTGCGCGAGCGGGGCCATGGCCGCGGCGTTGTTTCAATCCACGCGCCCACGCGGGGCGCGACTTTTCGACCTCCCCAAGGCCCCGTCGCAGGCGTGGTTTCAATCCACGCGCCCACGCGGGGCGCGACGCGAGCTCGTTATGTCCGGCTCCGACCTGACGCTGTTTCAATCCACGCGCCCACGCGGGGCGCGACCCGCGAATCCACTTTGTTCGGGCTGTTGCTATCGACGT
>JAKQEQ010000145.1 GCA_029556545.1 Candidatus Hydrogenedentota bacterium | reverse complement strand
GATGAGAGGACGCCGCGTCGGGTCCTGCCGCGCGACCATGCGGAGGTGATCCCGGCAGTCTCCCAGCGCACGGGCCAGCGAGTACTGCGCCAGCCGGTCCGGCGCCGTGCCTGCCCGCACCTCGAGTTCGACAGCCTCCCGCGCGATCACCAGCAGATCGTCCAGCTCGGGATGCCTGCCCCACCGCGCGCGGACCGACGCTTCCACACTCCGCTCCAGCTCCGCTCTGTTGTCCATCCGTGAATCTCCGTTTCCATCGCGTCTTAGCGAATCTCCCTCGCCCAGATATCAGCGCCCTGCGGGCGCTCTCCCTCGACGGCGTAGATCTTGTGATGCGTTGCGATCACGACCTGGCAGTCGTCGCGCCAGACGATGCCCGAAAGCGCGTCCTCGGTGCTTCGCACGAGCTTCGTGATGTCCGGCTTGACTGCGGGATGACTGGGCGCGCCGAGCTTGAGCTGCGCCGCGTTTTTCCCTGTCCCGTAATGCCCCTTCGGGCGCTTGAGGTAGAACGTCATGCGGACCTCGACCGGGCCGAGAATCGGCTGTCGGCCCTTCATGGCGACCATCGCCGCCTGCGCCACGTTACTCTTCCAGTCCCCGGTCTTGTAGTTCGCGTCGAGGACGAAGGTGCGCGCCCCGCGCGTTATGGCGCGTTTCGATCCGCCCGGCTCCGGCTTGCCGTAAACGCTGATGGTGATGGGGATCACGGGGTCGCTCACTCGTCACCTACGGGCTGCAGGTGGTGGATGCGGTCCGCGATCTCTGCGTTCTTGATCTCGTCCCTCTGCTCGCGCGAGAGCGTGTAGAATCGCTCCTGGGCCATCGGCGCGACGTAGCGGATGGGCCGGTCCTCGAAGCGTACTTCGCCGGTCCGCAGGTCCGTTATCTTCACTTTTGCCGTGTGCACTTTGGCCGTCACGCGGATATCGCGGGCCTCGTCGTACTTCCTTTGCTGGTATACGGCCTGCTGTTTCTTCTGGCAGTCCTTGTTCCCGCAGGTTCGGCGTGCCGGGTTCCTCGCCTTGTACTGCGTGCCGCAGCTCTCGCAGGTTCGCGTGGGGAGCGCCTCCAGCGCCTCGCGTTTGCGTTCAGCGGCAGCCTCGTGGTTCGCCTGCCAGCGCATGCGGTTCAGCGTGTACCGGCAGGCGGCCGAACACGTCTTGCGATTGCGCGGCGGGATCGTCTGCGGGATTGTGGCGCCGCAGATCACGCAGGGTTCCGGCGTGGTCACGACGGCAGTCCTTTCCCGGCGGCGAGCTGCTGCATGGCGGCCTGCACCTTCGCTCTGCCCTCCGGCGTCACGCCGATTGGCTCCCGCCTGCGCTTCGGCGTATGTTTGCCGTTGCCGTTCTTGCGCGCCTTCATCAGCGCCTCGAAAGCGGCGCGAGAGTAGCACGTCTGCGTTTCCTCGTCGTAGAACGTGGTGTGGTCCTGCTCGGCGTCCGCCGGCGCGATGCTGTCCCAGTGCCCCGTCTTGCTCCACGAGAGCCAGTGCCCAGCGTCGTAGCCGCTGGCGCGGATCTCCGCCCCGAAGCGCTTGTGTGCCGCGCCGTGTGCGAAGAACGTGCGGCTGACTGCCACCAGAAGCGCTTGCTCCTCTCCCGGTGGGGCAGACTCCTCGCAGTGCGCGCGGATGCGCCGGAAGTAGTTCTGGTGCCAGGCGAGCTTCTCCGGTCGCCGGTCTCCGGGCATAGCCTGCCGCCAGAGTTTGACGTGTTCGCGCCAGCAGTCGCGCCAGTCCGGCGGGATGCAGGTGCAGACGTGCGTCTCGATGATGTCCTCGGAGGTCGTCGACGGCGTCAGGTCCACGCCGTCGGTCCGGAGAGCGGCTGCCGCCGCGCGGCGCTTCCCGTCCGGCTCCGGTGTGTCCTCTGTTGGTGGGGGGGGTGCCTTCGCGCGCGCGCGCGTTCCCCCCTCTTCTTCTATGTCTATGTCTGTGTCTATGTCTGTGTCTGTGTGTGATTTCACCTGATTACAGGTGATTACCGACTGATTACATTTGGCCATTTCACGCTTGCGGGCGCGGTAGTTTGCGACGTTGACGCGCACCGTTTCGCGCCGGTGCTGTTCGCTGCCGAGGTCGTCGTACTTCTTCGCGTTGAGGACCACCCACCCGCCGGGCGCCCGCTCGATGCGCCGCCCGTCATGTTCAGGGTCTGAGGATTCAGGGTCCGGCGCCGTCAGGATGTCCACCGCTTTCGCCGCACCCTCCGGCGTCACCCGCGCCAGCCGCGCCAGCCCCTCCACCGTCGCCACCCGCGCGAAGCCGTCCTGGTCTTTGAGCGCCAGCAGGGTGATCCAGACGACGCGCGTCTCTATGTCGGTGTCCCAGACTGAGCTTGTGAGGAGAGAGGCAAACAGCTTACTATACATTCAGTGACTCCCCCGTTCTCGGGTACAAAACAAGGCCGCCCGTCCCGCGCGCTGATCGCTGGTCTAGGGCGCCCGATGACAAACATGCACCGAGAAAACCAGCGCGCGGGATAGGCGGCCTCATGTTGTGCGTTTCGTATGTCATCTCACTGCGCCCTAGACCGTCATCATTTTACCGCGTTCGCCGTCCTATTGCAAGGCTCCTGCCCCGTGAGGTATATGGTGCAGCCGTACTCAGCTGCCACCGTCGCATCGCTCACAGCGCCGCCTCCCTCGCCGCCCGCCGTTTGTCGCGGTAGATGGCCACGAAGTCCGACTGCAACGGTGCCCAAATGTCCTGCGCTTTCAGCCACGCCACGAAACAGCGGCTGCACTGTATCCGCTCGAGGCGCTCGTGAAGGACGGGCGCGTCGTGCCGCTGGCCGAGCTGCCGAAGCGGGGCGCGGCATGAAGAAGGACGAAGCCGGGGTCCGTGACCTCGGATCGAATACCGCGGGCAGCGCCCGCATTCGCACG
>JAKQEQ010000137.1 GCA_029556545.1 Candidatus Hydrogenedentota bacterium | reverse complement strand
CGTGCGAGCGTGCCAAAATCCTCTTGATTCGGCACGCGAAATAACGTAACTTTATCTCGTATTCACGTCCGCGCTTCGGCGCCGCGCAGGTTGAAAGCCCTGCAAGGTTCATGAAAGAGCCTTGCGGGGCTTTTTCTTATTTCAATCGCATTCATTTCAGGAGTTCATCATGAGCGACAACTATCAAGCACGGAGGGTGCCCGTTCCGAAAACGATTCGCGGCATCGGATCGCGGCCGGCGGTTTCCGGCCTCAAGATCACGGAATTCGGCGACGGCAATTACCATCGCACGGTTTTCAAGTTCACGAACGTCGAGATCGCGCTGGCCGATGAGGCCGGTGTCGTCGCGTACGGCAGCAAGAAGATCTACGATTTTCCGGCAGGGATCATCGCCAACGACGGTTCGGTGGCCAATCTCGCAATCACCAAAAACAGCGCCGGAGTCAACGCGGACTGGGACGGCGATTTCGGACTCGGCAGCGCCGCGGCGAGCAACAACAACTCGCTTTCCACCACGGAGCAGAATTTCATTCCGACGACCGCGACGCCGCAGGCTGTCGCCGGTGCGACGACCGCGACCGGATATTCCGGCGCGACCGAACGCGGCACGACGCTCGACGGCCATACCACGCCGATCGATCTCTATCTGAACTTCCTCGTCGATGACGCGGATCACAACGTGGGCGGAACGGCGTGCAGCCTGATCGTCAACGGCACCATCACCGTGTTCTGGAAGAACCTCGGCGATTACTAAGGAGGACTTGAACCATGAGCAAGCACGTTTCCACGATTCCGCATCAGGCGGCCGTTTACGACGGCCTTCACAAAGCCGACCAGCAGAGCGTTCTCGTTGACGCCGACCTGTCCTCGCTTGCGGCCGCAAAAACGGCCGTGACGGCGGACACCGACAAGCTGCATGTTTCGCAGCGCTACCCGCTCGAGCAGCGGGCACACAAGGCGCTCGAAGCCGCTGACAACTACCTGACCGGCTACACGTCGGGCACGGACGTGTCGGACTACGACGCGCTGGACTCGGCCGCGCAGTTCGACGGACTGCCGATCGCGCTCTAACGATGTTCGGTCCCTGGCGTGAGAACGAACGGCTTCTGGCCGAGATAGCGCTGCTCCGCGACGAATGTTCGCGGCTCCGCACGGAAGTTCGCCACGCCCGGGACCTTCATTTGAAAGAGATCGCGGCCAACCGGCGGCGCGAGAACGCGCTGAACGAGAAGATCCGGGAACTGTCCGGCGCCGGGCGGTTCTCCCTGCCGGTTCATGCCGACAACATGCCGGAGGCACCGTCTGCCCCGGCGGACGGCCTTCGGGACGAGCAGCCGGGATTGTTCTTCGAGCAGGCCGTGACCAACGTCGTCGATCAGCTGGCGGAGCAGGCCGCACAACGCAACGAACCGTTCGACGCACTTGAAATGCAACGGTTGCGCGAGGCGGTCTCGCAGCACCCGGAAACTTACGGGATCTATGAAAACTGAGGTTCGGACGCGGACGCGACTGAAGCCGGCCGGGGTTATATCCATGTCCCCCGTCACCCGAAATCGCGCCGGGTAATCTTGCCGGCTGCTGACGCGACCGAATCGCGAAGGATGCCCTATCCGCGTCCGTTGTTGAATACCGAATGCCGCTAGACGCAGGAAAACAGAAGATCAAGGCAGGGGCACGCAATCTGGCCCCGCTCAAACCGCTGTCCGAACTCAAGGACCGCGGCGAGAGGGCTTATGCCGATTCCACGCTCGGCCAGATCATCCAGCAGCTTCACGCGGATACCGCGAACCAGAATACCGAACAGAAGCGCGAGATCGTCGAGATCGGCCGCCTCAGCGCCGCGCTCCGCGCGTCCAAGAACGTCGAGGCGGTGCGCGATCCGATCCGGGGCGCGATCGCCCTTATCAAACCGCTGCCGCGCAAGGGCCGCAAACTCCATATGGTGCCGCTCGCGCAGGTCAACTCCTCGAACCTGACGGCGATCTGGCAGGCGTCCAAACCGTCGCTCCGGGTACGGCATTTCGGCGACACGAACCGCGCCGTCATCCAGCATGCCATCATCGAGCAGGTCATCGGCCATTATCAGCGCGAGATCTTTACCGAGATATTCGAGCAGCGCGAATCGCTGTCGATGATGGATTACGGGTGCGCGGTCATCCGGCCCTTTTACGATCACCGGCTGAACCGCCTGAGCGAGCTCAAGCCGATCGTCGAGAACCGGCGTCGTGTCCTGTTCGAGTCCTACGGCATGTGCGCCGGATGCGGCCATGAGGGAAAAGCGGAGGATTTCGAGCGGAAGGACCTGCCCGGCATGCCGATGTGTCCCGAATGCGGTTCACCGAACATTCCCGCGCTGACGCCCGCGCAGGATTTCGATTTTGACGAGATCACCGGTGTCGAGGAAATTTCCCAGGGCGATATCAGCGCCGAACTTCTGGCGATACCCGGCTGTAATTGGGATATGCGCGTGTTCGTGCATGAATCGCCGTGGTTTCACTATAAGTCGGAGGTCTCGGCCCGCGTCGTTGAATCGATCCTCGGGATCGAAATTCACCGGGAGGACCCGGATTCCGACATTCATCTTCAGGTTTTGAACGCGATCGGCCGCCGCGGCGGTTCGGTCGAGGGTCTCGGCCGCGATTCGCTCGGCGAATCGGCTCAGCGCGCGAATCTGCCGGTGACGGTGCTGCACGAGGAGCATTATCTGCCCGAGTGCTACGCGGGTCTGAAATTAGGGAAGGCGGAAAAGACCGTTTCCGGCGAGACCATCCCCGCCAACGTACCGCTCGAAGAGATCTTCCCGGACGGACTCGGCGTGATGGGCTTCAATGAAATGCGCGTGATCGCCGGCGTGTTCGCCGAAAAGCGGCGCGAGATCGGTACGGTTTATCACATCCAGTCGCATTCCGGGCTCGGCAAAGGCACGTCGGACGCGATCGAGACTTCGCGCGATCTCAATATCGCCCACTCCGCCGCGCTTGAAACCATCAAGCGGTTCGGCGCGGGCGGCGGGATCGCCTACGATCGCAACGCGGTCACTCAGAAGGAAGTTCAGGCGTTTTTGCGGCCGGGCGGCGTCGTCGGTCTCGATCTTTCGAAAACCAACTACACGAACATCAATCAGGCCATCTGGCAGATGCAGAACGTCGAAGCGAACCAGTCGAACATGGCGATGGTCGCGCAGCTGACCAATCTGCTCAACATCTGCTTCCAGACGACCGATTTCACGTCCGGCGTCGCCGACAACCGCGTGAATGTCGATACTCTCGGCGGCCAGCAGCTTCTTGCGGCGCAGAACCGGCTCCGTGCCATGTCGCCCCTTTCGGTCAAGGGATGGGGCCGGGCGCGGTTGATGGAGCAGATCATCGAATTGTTCGTGGAAACGCAGCAGATCCCGCGCTTTTTCGGCAGCGGCGACAAGTTCGCGATCACGCGCGGCCGTTTCATCGGCGCCGAAGACCTGCCCGAGAACGTCAAATGCGATTTTGTGCCGGATTCCGAGATTCCGACGAACGAATTCGAAAAGCGCGAGGCGACGAAGATGATGCTCGAGAACTCGAAGTTCTTCGGCGGCTCGTTCCTCGACATCATTCAGGTCAATCCGCGAATCGCGGTCTGGTGGGCGCACAAGTTCGGCGTCGACGACATGCCGTTGTTCAACCAGACGGAATTGCTCATCGTCTGCCAGTCCCGCATCGACGAACTCGCCGAACTATCCGAGCAGGCGGACATGATCGCTCAGCTGTCCGGCGCGTATTTTCCGCCGGAACAGACCGGCGCCGAGCTCGTCCGGCAATTGCGGCGAAAGGTCTTTCCGTTCGAGGAGAACCACGGACTCAAGGCGACGCTCTTGCAGGAATATCTGGACGACGACCAGGTTCAGTCATGGTCTGCGACCATGCAGGCCGCCGTCATGGCCCTGATCGAAACGCACATGACGATGGACCGCGACGCGCAGCTGCGCCCCGCGATGCTCCAACAGCAGGGTCAGTTGGCCTTGCAGGCGCAGGCGGCCCAGGTCTCGCAGGCAATGGCCGCGCCGCAGCAGGCGCAGGAAGCGGAACAGGCGGTGCAGGGCGAAATGCTCAACCGCGCCGCGGGCCTGATCGAAGCCGAGGAACAGTTCAGCCGCGAACAGGAGGGCCGCGATCTCGATCATCGCCGGGCGATGGAACTTGAGGCCTTGAGACAATCAAACCAACGAATGAGGGAAAAATAAAATGGATCCGAAATTAACTACTGAGGCGGCGCCGCAGACC
This sequence comes from Candidatus Hydrogenedentota bacterium, assembly GCA_029556545.1. Lineage (GTDB taxonomy): Bacteria > Hydrogenedentota > Hydrogenedentia > Hydrogenedentales > JAGMZX01 > JAGMZX01. Next base: position 7,729 of record JAKQEQ010000137.1, on the reverse strand, counting down.
GCACCCGACACGACAATCGCACCCGCGCCGGCCGCGCCCGAAACACCGGCCCTGTCTTTCGATGACTGGACCGAGGAAGAGCTTGCGGAGGCCGCGGCGACCGGCCGCATTCCCGATCGGCTGAGCACGCCGGAACCGCCGTCGCCCGATCCCGCCGCGGATCAGGCCGCCGCCGAAGCCGAGCCTGCCGACGGCGATGAGCCCGCGCCCGCGGCGGAGGAACAGGCCGCCGAAGACGCCCCGGCGGATGCCGATGTGGTGACTGCGTTCGCATTCACCGAGAACGCCGATGCCGACACGTTCCGCGCCGAAGCGGAAACGTACCTCAGTCAGCTTGAGATCCCGGCACCGTTGCAGCAGGTGCTAGATCACTACCGCGATTCAGCCGCCACTGCCGAGCAGATCGCGGCACAGTATCAGGCCGTCGGCGATCTTGAACGGGTCTCGCAGATCACGCGCGCATTCAACGATCTTGTGGATCACGTTCAGGATCAGGAAACGGGCCGTTTCGTGCCGAACACCGAAAGCCTTGTCAAACTGCTCACGACCGAGTATCGGAACGAATCGGAACGGCTGCTGATCGATCTCAATTCCGCACCGTCCGACAAATACCGCAATTACACGCGGTTTCAGGAATTCATTCGCGACGGATTCGGCCTTTCGGACACGCAGATGGAGTCGCTCGACACGTTCCTTTCGAACAACGGGGAATTCCCGGCGCCGTCCTTTGTTCCCGAAGGCATTGAAGCGGCCGTGGCGGAGGCGTTCTGGCGTCATCCGGACCGAGAACGGATCGTGGGCGCGCTCGGCGAACACCTGACGGTGCTCAAGGACGAATACGCGACGGAAGCGGACCGCGCCGCGGCCCGGCAGGAGATCCAGCGCCTCAACGGTGTTCTCAAGCAGATCCAGTTCGGCTACGACGCGACGCGCAAGGCCCAGACCGAGAACGCGCAGCGGACGCAGGTTCAGGAGGCGCAGCGGCTTGAAGCCGTCGGCCGCGAGTTCATGACGACCGTCAACACGATCGCCGACTCCATCTCGAATCAGGTGGCGAAATCATTGTCGTTCGTCGAGGGACCGGCCGCCGGGGTCGTGGCGGCGGGGATCGTCGCGCTTGCCCGTACTGCCTATTCGCCCGACGAAACGGAAGCGTCGCTTGCGCGTGAAACCTTGAAAACGCGCGGCATCGTCCACGACTGGTCGAAGGGTCGCGGTTTGCTTGACCGGCTGTTCGACATGCAGGACAAACTGAGCCAGCAGACGGCGACGCAAGGCGTCAATCCGCAGGCGATCGAGAACACGAAGCGCGCGCTCGCCGGCGTCTTGAGGGAGATCGCCGCCGAACAGAAAGAAGTCGTGGCCAAGCTCGCGCGTTCCGTGTCGTCGGGCGCGTCCGCCGCGCTCAAGAAAAAGATCGAGCTCGCGCCCAAAGTCGCGGCGGTCAAGGCGAAGGCGACCGGTCGCCAGCCCGCCGAAGGCGGCACCGACTGGGACAAGATGCCGCTTGAAGATTTGAGAAAGGTTCTGACGAGTCCGGGAGAGCGCGCACTGCGCGGCGACCTGTCGGGTTTCGCCGGATAGATCAAGGGGGAAATACCAAATAAAGGAGCACTAATACCATGTCTTTCATGAGTCTGGCCGATAAAGCGGCCGCACAACGCGCCGAAATGCGCAAAACGGTATCCAAATTCCGTAATCAGAAAGCCCTGACTCGCGCCTCGCTCAAAGAGGGACGCGGCGCCAAGGGCAACATGTCGCTGGCGGGCTACGAATTCCCGTATATGCAGAACGTGCCGCACGGTTCGACCGCGCTCAATCCGATCGGCGGGACGACCGCGTTCGGACCGATGGTTCCGCAGCAGCTTGCGAAAATGTTCATCGGACTGACGTTCGCGGGCTTCGTCGTTCAGTTCGAGCATTTCCACGACTACGACGCCCGGCAGGGCAACGCGCCGTTCGACAAGTTCGCGCAGCGCAATCAGGTCTTGCAGACCTACCTTCAGGAACGCAACTGGTACGCGATCGGCAAAGGCGACGGCGCGCTTGCGGTCATTACCGTCGGCGGCGGTTCGGGAACGATCACGTGCGCCTACGACAACACGGCGCGCGGCCGCAGCAAGGGCACGGTACGCCTGGCGGTCTCGCCGGGCACGACGGCCGGACGCCGCGTCATGTACCAGTCCATCACGCCCGCGACCGGCGTGGTGACGGCGACCTTCTACATCACGTCGAAAGCCTCGGCGACGACCGCGGTGATCGTCGTGACCGACGGCGGAACGACCGTCGCCGGCGACATCATCGTGAAGGAAGGGCACTACAACCTCGTCGAATACGGTCTCGGCTACCACAACGACGACGACGCCGCGCGTGTCTATCAGGGCATCAGCACGGCGACGAACTCGTTTGCCCGCGCGACCGCCGTTGACGGGGCCAGCGGACCGCCGACGCCGACGCTTGTCAATACCGCGAAACTGCACTGCAAGGTCGCGGGCAACGACGGCAACGCCGGGAACGCGCGTATCGGCCGCATGACGAACGGGAACTACGACTCCCTTTCGACGTTCGGCTACGATCTCCGGCTGGCGAAGGAAGACTCGATGAAAACGTACGGTCTTCCGCAGCACTACGAGGACGGCGATACGATGTGGGTCATCGACGAGGATTTCGAGGACTGTGAAATCCACATCAACGACCGCAATTCGCTGTTCTACGTCCGCATGCACGAGATCATGGAGATCTCGAAGGGCGACACGCAGTATCTCGGCTCGTCCGGGTTCGGTACGACCGAATTCCAGCAGAACTGGGGTGAGGCGTGCAATCTCGCCTGGGACGGACGCGGCGACGACGCTGCGGAAGGAGTTGACGGCGCGCCGAACACCGCCGTTTACATCGAAGGTCTCGAGATGCCCGCGATCACGCAGGTTTCGCGCGGCCAGTCGCTTGTCTAAGGTCAATTGATCCGGGGGCTCCGGCCCCCGGCCTTTTGAATGTATGTCGGTTGCCCTTGCCTACAATCCGCTGAACGTCCCAAAGGCGTGGATCACGTCTCCGCCGTTCGCAGCGCCCGTTTCCGACGAGGAGCTCGCGGCGGTGCAGCGCGACGTTGATTCGATCGTCGGCCTGACGCGCGGGAACAAATCGATCGCGAAGATCGTCTGGAACGGCGACCGGCGGTATTGGTCAGAGTACTTCGACGAATGGAACGATCTCGGACGGCCGACCGCGCCGCCGAAGCGCAAGCCGCATGTCCTTTATAAAATGGTCATTGACGAGCATGACCGCTCGCTGCGCGAGATATTCGTTCCCCGGTTCATCCTGCTCACGCGCCTCGAGCCGGAACAGATCGCGCCGTTCTGGACCCGCGATTCGAAGCGGTACTGTTCCGAGCGGCGCGTTCACGTGCAGGTGCGGCCCGAGCAGGTCCCGGCCGACGAATATCTCTGGCAATATACCGTGGCGGAACACAGCGGCTTCTGCTGCCGCGCGGCCGGTGCCGCCGGTGAGGTCTGCTACGGCCTTTATGCCCATCCGCGTGCGGTGATCCCGTACCTTGAAGAGCGCAGGAAGGGTCTGGAACTGGCCGGTATCCGGCAAGTGGATCCGTTCAAGGTGCCGGACCGCGATCTTATCCGCTATGCCCGGGCATCGAACAGCAACTACGACGATCATGCCGTCCGGCAGTTCGCCGCGATGACGCGCGAAACGGCGGCCGAAAGTCCGCTCGTGATGGTACCGGACGCGATGATTGAAGATCCGTCCGTGTCACGGCAGAAGATCCTTGACGCGGCCCGCGAGGAAGGCGAGCGCGCGATTGAGGCGTTTGAAAGAAAAATCCAACAAGGGAGAACATAAATCATGAATCCATACGCGGCGGCGACCGCCGAACAGCAAGATTTCCACGTCGTGGTGCCGACCCAGAACAAGACCGGCTCCCGTTTCATCCTTTACGTCGGCGACGTGATCTCGCCCGACGCCAAGCAGCGCGATCCGCGCTTCGCCCCCGGCGGCATCGTCAAACCGTGCGCGACGCTCACGCACGTTCACGGGTTCATTCCGCGGTGCATCATCACCGAGCTCCGCGAGCATCACCAAACGCTGGCGTCGGTCAACGTCCACCCGCGCGACCGCCAGCACTGGCTGGCGACGTATCAGGTGCCGGACGGCCTCGATCCCCTCACCGGCGCGGTTCGGTACAAGACGATCGGTCTGCGTTCCGACGGAACGCACGACGGCATGCTGCGCCGTCCCTGCTATCCGGTCGACGACATCGCGAATCTGACCGGCAAGGGTGACGGAATCGTGGAGGTCCCCGTGCGGAACCAGAAGGAGCGCGCGGCCGCGCAGCTGTTCCTGTTTCCCGAAAGCACGTCCGGCAACTTTCTGCCGCCGCCGACGCTCGCCGAACTGAAAAAGCATTTCGAGACGCGCCGCGCGTTCGTGACCAATGATTTCGAGCGGACCGTGCTGGCCGCCGCATTTCAGGCCGTCCAGGCATTCGAAGCCTATGCCCGGATGGAGACGGACGCCGCGCGGAACAACTACGCCAAAGCCAAAACCGCCGGCAAACCAACGGCGATCGGGACGAAAACGCGGATGCTTTTCGCCGCGCTCAATCTGGCCGCGCCGGACGCGACCGCGCAGATGCAGGAATCGAATCTGTCGGATCTGACGGAAGCGGTCAAGGCGCTCGCGAATCTGGCCGTGGCGGACCGCGCGGCGAAGATCCCGCAGGTCACGCAGGCGATCGAAACGGCCGTCGAGACCGGCGCCGTCACGCCTGACGTGGCCGCCGCGCTTGTCGAGGACATGCCGTCCGACGATGCACCGGACGTTTCGACGGCATGGACCGTCGAGGAAGGCGCAACGAACGGGCTTGCGGAACGGGTCAGGCTCGCGGACGGCCGCGAAGGGCAGGTGACGGCCAAGCTGCCGTTCGGCAAGATCACCGTTCTTCTGGACAACGATCTGACCGAAATCACGGTACCGAGAAAGGAGGTCGAGACGATCTAAATGGCATTGTCGCGCGAGGAAGAATTCAGCCGCGTCCGTGAATTGCTGGACTTTCCGAAGGCCCAGCGCCCGACCCCGCATCAGATCGTAAGCGAACTGATCCGGTGCGAGCAGTTCATGACGACGCAACTCAACCTGAGCGGCCGGCCGTGGACCGACAATTCCACGACCGTCACGAGCGTCGCCGGTCAGGCCGAGTACACGCTGGACCTTCCCGCGTTCGGCAAGCCGTTCGTCGCGTACCGCGCGCTGGCCGATAACGTCGTCGCGCAGATCCCGTTCACCGACTGGCCGGGCGAACTGGCCGATCAGAACTACGATTTTCAGGTTATCCCGACGAGTTCGGGCCTGACGATGCTCACCGATCAGGGCGAAAAACTCGCCTTTCTGCGCAAAGCCGACGGCACGCGCAAGGTGCGGATCATGCCGATCCCCGAAGTTGCGGGACGTGTTTACACGATCCACTATGCCACCGGACGGCAGGAATGGAGCGATTTCGAACTGTCGGACGTGCCGGTGCTGCCGGAACTGACCGACTACCGGACGACGCGGACCGCGCTGGCCCTCGTGGCGCGCAGCGAATGGGACGGACTGGACGCGGACGGCAACCGCCGCCGCCGGGACGAACTGGCAAAAATGCTTGCGGCGCAGGCCGCGGAACAGACAGGACTCTTTGAACGATTCATCCGGAGTATTCAGACCGAAACGGTCGGCCACGTCGGATATTGGTACGAATAACTATGAAATGCGCAACGATTTTTCCCTACGTGGATAACGGCCGGTTGCTTTTGCAAGCAAATGCGGACGGTGAACTTGCCGAACCGCATTCCTCGCAGATGGACGATCAGGACTATACCGAACCGATCGGTTTCAACGGCGTGCCGTTCGATGTGGAGATCACCGCTGTCGGCGGCAACACCGGCAACGTGGAAATCCACGTGTCGCAGACCAAGGATTTCGCGGCCTATGTCGAGCATTCGGCCAGCCCCGTGTCCGTCGCCGGTTTTACGGCGGACCAGACCGCGCGCGTCGGCCTTGCGCCGGAAGGCGTTTACTGGCGTCTGTTCAACGACTCCGGGGAAATCATCACCGCCAAGCGGTGGCCGATCCCGAACAGGAACTAAATGTCGATCGCCTATCAGAGAATTGCCCGTGCCGTCGCCCTTCGCGCCGATATGTTCATCGACGGCGACAAGGCGGCTCGCGAAACGGCTTATACGACCGCGACCGTCGCGACTCAGCTGGATTCCGCGCTCGTTCCGCCGTCCGCGCTCAAGCAGGATATTCTCGCGATCGAGCAGGAAATCGCCGAGATCATCGCGAATTCGACGAACGCGATGTACCGCGCGGCGCTGGCGATCCAGTCGGCCAATGTCGCGTCCGGCGGAAACGTTCCGACGGCCAACGGGTCCTCGGTGCCGTTCATCGGCACGTTCGACGGCGTTTTCGATTCGGCCGACAACACGCCGATGAGGGAAATGCCGCTTCAGGTCGTGCTTCGGCGCGTGGCAAATCCGAATTCGACGTGGAAGGTCGCCGTCAGGTATTTCGCAATCGAGGGCACGAAGATCTTCCACACGACCACGAACGTCTATTTTCGCGGCTGCGGGTGGCTGTATACCACGCAATCGGCCGCCTACGACGCGAACGGCGACTCGCCGCTTCCGTCCGTGCTTGAAGGACTGTGGGTCTGCAAGGTGCTCGCGCGGCTCGCGCAGAACGGCTGGTTCGTGCCGGAAGCTCAGTGGTACCAGAATCTTGCCGCCGAACAGACGGCGGCGCTCATTCAGGGCAGGGCGCAAATGCTTGCCCTTCCCGATCAACCGATAAAAGCGGCGTCGGCCGAGCCGGTAGCCGGATAGACGAAGGAGAATACGAATGGCAAAGAGAAAGAACGCCGAAGCGGTCGCGGCCGTGACGGAAGAAACGGAAACGCTTGAAGCGCCGGAAGCCGAAGCGGTCGAAGCCGTGACGGAAGAAACGGAAGAGTCCGCGCCGCCGCCGACTATTCTTGACGACGAGGAATCCGAATTCATGGCGCTCAATCCATCTGAAACGGCGTGCAAGGTGTTCGGGCGCGACCGGCAGGCCGGTTGGGTGATCGCCCGCGCCGACGCCGAAGCGCTCGCGCTCGAGCGTCAGGAGCACGGGCTGTGACGGTCGCCGAGGTCTTGCCGATGATCGATGAGGTCTGCGACGGCCTCTCGTACATGTCCGAGACGGATTTTCCGGTAACGTCCGTCTCGGCTCCGCGCGCGCTCAAGGGCGACTTCACGCCGGAGAACGTCGTACGGGCCTTCGGCTGGCCGCCGCTCAGCCAAATCGGTGAACGCAGTTACCCGGACACGATCGCGGTCCAGTCGAACCACGATCCGAACTGGATTCTGCTGGACGACGTTCTTAGTTCGCATCTCGACGACGTTCGCCTGTTCGCGGTTTTGGCCGGCACGCCCGGTGCAACACACAGACTGCTGTTCATCGGCTTGTGCGACGGCAACATGATCGCCGGGGCCACGACAATGACCGTGGAAACGTAAAAGATGGCACGAACACTGGCAGAAATCATTGCAAGGGCGGAAACGCTGGCGCAGGGCACCGGTCTTGACCCGTCCCAGTCGCCGGTCCTCGACGGCACGATGACGGCCGAGACGATCTATCCTTCGGCCGTGCGCTTCGCGATCCGCCGCGCGCTCGATTCGGGCAAACCGGGAAAACT
>JAKQEQ010000176.1 GCA_029556545.1 Candidatus Hydrogenedentota bacterium | reverse complement strand
TGTGGCGGAGCGCGACGCGCTGAAGTTGCGCGGGAGGGCAGCCGATGAGTGATCTGGTGGCCGTGGCAGGGGGCGTCGTGCTCGTTGTGCTGGCGCTCTGGCTGGTGTGGGTATGGATCGCTTGGTGGACGTGGCGACGGGGCATGAGACGATTGGAGCAGGAGGACCGTGCATTCTGGTTGCAACAAGCGACGCAATATGATGCATTGGCGGACGTGATCGAGACTGCTGGCGGGGATGCGCGATGGCTGCGGGCACGAGCGACGGAGTGTCGCGCATCGGGCGACAGGCAGGAGGACAAACGATGAGTAAGGCCATTTCGTTCGCATGGACGACCCCGGCGCTGGTGGCCGGGCGCAAAACGTGCACCTGCCGCGATTGGGACGACGACTATGCGCAACGATTTCGGGCGGGCGACGTGATCGCCGCCTACGACCGATCCCCGAGGTATGGCGGCACGCAGATCGCCACGCTGCGGCAGCAATGGCGAACGGCTCCGCTCGTATCTGGACGAGGCGGGGCTGATGATCGTGCGGACGGATGGGCACCGATGACGGAGCAGGTGAGCGGAGCGGAGCCCTGGGGCGGCACCCCGCCCGGCAGTGATGCCGCGGTCGGACAGGGCTGCACCTGTCCGGTGATCGATAACCAGCACGGAGCGGGCGGCTGGGAGTTTGCAGGGGAGATGCAGTGGTGGATCGCGGAGGGGTGCCCGCTGCATGGATTCACGTTGAGAGGCGACGAATGACTGACCCAATGAGCGGCCTGGATGCGGCAACGGGGCAGATGGCGGACACGTTGCGGGAGCGTGCGTCGTTCGGCATTTGCATGGCGTTACACGAGGATCGTGAGTATTGCCAGTCGAGCGAGTCCGGGAACTGGAACTGGATTGCAGACTCGGTGTTCGCGGAGATCGCCGCCGCCGGGTACGTGATCGTGCGGGAGCGCGCCATTGGGGACGCGTTGTCCGATGCGATCATGGAGGCGACTCGGCAGGGATGGGACGATCCGGATAGCGCGATCTGGCGGCGCGGCATGGCGGCGGGACATCGGACGCTCGGGCTGGTGTATCCGGGCGATCCGGAGGCGGGGCGATGACGAGTGAGACGATGGCGGCGTACCGGGTGGTCATTCCGGGGGTGCCCGATCCGGAGTTGTCGCCGAATGCGCGGGTGGATCGGCGGGTCAAGGCCAGGAAGGTGAAGCAGTGGCGCGAGACGGCAGGGTGGGCGGCGAAGGCGGCGGCGCCGGAAC
>JAKQEQ010000150.1 GCA_029556545.1 Candidatus Hydrogenedentota bacterium | reverse complement strand
GGGCTTCCTGGCGCGGATGAGGCGCGGGATCTTCGCCATAGACTCCAGCACGATCAAGCTGTGCCTGAACTGCATCGACTGGGCGCGGCACCGCAGGAAGAAGGCGGCAGCAAAGCTGCACATGAACCTCGACGTGGGCAGCCGCCTGCCCGCCTTCGCCGTCGTGGAGGACGCGGGCCACCACGACTCCACCCGGGCTCAGACGCTCTGCGCCGGCCTGACGGCGGGTGACGTGTGCCTCGCCGACCGGGCCTACACGGACTTCGGCTTCCTCGACGGACTGCGGGCGCGCGGGATTTTATTCGTCGTCAGACAGAAGAAGAACATGCGCTTCAAGAGCGTGAAGACGCTTCCGAAAGGCCGGGACGCGAGCGTCATCAGCGACGAACTCGTCGAGCCCGTTCTCGCCCACTCCAAGAAACTCTATCCCGTTCCCCTGCGCCGCGTGACCGCGCGCGTCGAGGTGGACGGCAAGATGAAGGTGATGACTTTCTTGACGAACCACCTCGGCTGGAGCGCGCGGACCGTCGCGGAACTGTACCGGGCGCGGTGGACCGTCGAGCTGTTCTTCAAGGAACTCAAGCAGACCTGCCAAATCCACGACTTCGTCGGATACAACGAGAATGCCGTCAAGTGGCAGGTCTGGACCGGGATGCTCGCGCACCTCCTGCTGCGGTTCATGCGCCACGTCGCGGGCTGGGATCTGAGCTTCTCGCGACTCGCGGGCGTCGCGCGCGCGGCGGTGTGGGTCAAGCGCGATCTGGTCGCGATCCTCAAAACCTATGGGACAGCACCCCGGCCCAAACCGGGTGAACCCCGCGAAAAACCCCCGCCTTTGCAGGCCTTTTTCGATTTCTGGCGGATTGACTATGGGACAGCAGGGCCGTAAAACTCAACAAAAACGCGAAACGGCCGGCTCCGCCGGGAAAACCTCCAACCCGAAACCTCAAAACAGACACCGAAAACCCAAGCAAATCCGCATGGGTAAGGGCTAACTGCACCCCCTATGGGATGCTAGTGATGCCGAATCATGGATGTCATCGGCTGTAGGTGGGCTGTGTTGGTCATGCTTGGCCAACCGCCTGCAGTTGCGTCCGGTCTGCTCCACCACAATGACGGCCAGATGCAGTTCATGCGCCATCTTGGTGAGATGGAGAAG
>JAKQEQ010000120.1 GCA_029556545.1 Candidatus Hydrogenedentota bacterium | reverse complement strand
TTTGTATTCCCGCCAGTAATCGCGGCGGCGGTCCCGTTCCCCTGTCTCGGCGTACATCTTTCGCCGATACGCCCTGTATCTGTCCGAGCGCTTGTTCGCGTTGATTCGGGCGCGAACGGCGGGCTGCTTCCGGTATTCGGCTTCATACTCCCGGCGCCGCGCCGCCGCCGCTTCCGGGTCGGCACGGGTCGCGTGAAGGCGGCCCTTCGTCCGGCCGATCCGTACCAAGCCGCAGTCCGGGTGCCGGTCGTCGCAGAACAGCAGCGGACAGCTGAGACAGATCGCGGCTTCCATGGATGTCACCGGGACTCCCTCGCAACAATATCAACGGCCTCCGCCCAAACACCGATCTCCGTGCGGCCACGCACCGCTATTTTGAACGCATCCCACTGCACGGCATCGAAGGTCAGGAGCGCGGCCTTCCAGTTCCCGGCCGCTTCATTCCGCTTAATGATCGAGCGCTGCCGCTTCTTCGCTTTCTCGGCGCCGAATTGATTTTCAAGATATCGCCGTGCGTACGGTTCGGTAATTAGGCGTCCCTTTTCACGCGCGAGAGCACCCGCGGCCGTGTCCTGGAAGCCGGGTGCCAATGCCGAGACAAGCCACGCCACGCTCTTCGATATCTTGCCTGCCCTGCATACCATCTGAGCCTCCGGCTCCATCAATGTCAGACGGAACATGGCAAAGACGTAGGACTCGGATTTCGAAATCAGTTTGGCGATCTCGCTGGCGTCTAGCGCAAGTTCGTCCCGAAGGCGGCGGATCGCGTCGGCTTCTTCCATGTAGGGCACGTTTTCCCGCTGCACGTTCTCGATGATCTGGATCGTGAGCACCTCATCGTCCGCGATTTCCCGCACGATCGAGGGGATCGTGACGAGACCGGCGCGTTCGGCGGCCAGAAACCGTCGCTGGCCGGCAACGACCCGATACCGGCCATCATTGTCCCGGTTGCGGACGATGATAGGTTCCTGAACGCCGTGTTTCTTGACGGATGCGGTTAATTGGCGCATCGACGCCTCGTTCAACGTCTTGCGGTAGTTGTCGTCAGGCGTGATGACGTTGAGCGGCAATTCCATCAGTGTTTGTTTCATCATTCCGCCGCTCCATTCGCCCCGAATTTCCGAAGATCCTCAGCGGTCGTCGTCAGCAGCGTCTTCACTCGTTCCAATTCCCACGCGGCGGCTTCGGTTGCCACGGTTGGAAGGTCCAATGTGATCGCGCTGATGCGCTGCGCCAGGATCAGCAGTTTTTCGCGGTCAGGTGCCTGCGCCAGCCGTTCTTCTTCGGCGTGTCGTGCTGCTTCGGCGGCCCGTTCACGTTCGGCGGTTTCGGCCTCGATCCGTTTCTGCTCGGCCAGTTCGCGCTCGGACTCTTCGAGTTTTCGCCGCTCTTCGGCAAGGCGTTCCTCGGTGGCCCGGCGCCGGGCCCGCTCGTCCTCAAGTTCGCGCTCGAGACGTTCGCGGCGATC
>JAKQEQ010000091.1 GCA_029556545.1 Candidatus Hydrogenedentota bacterium | reverse complement strand
CGGGAACTGCTCGGCGTGACGACGCGGGAAATGGTCATCGGCGGGCACCGCGTGCCGGTTGCGAACCTGCCCTACACGATGAGCAGCGACGCCGGGCACGAGATGGCGAAGGGCCGACCCTTCGCCGCCTGCTATTGGGACACGCCGGAAGGCCGGGTTTTCAGCCTGCGGTCGAATGACGAAGGCATCGATGTCTCCGAGGTGGCGAAGCAGTACGGGGGCGGCGGGCACCGCAACGCGAGCGGCTTTCGCGTGAGCTTCGCCCAAGCACAGGCGTTCGAGGTTTGACGCCCAACGCTGGCAATGAGGGGCCGGCCCGCTAGGGACGGTCCCGCTCGATTGCCTTGTTGGGCGTCTTTGTCCGAAGCGAAAGGAACGACGAATGCTGAACTTGAAAGACCCGGCGAAGCGCGCAGAGTGGGTGTACGGCCAGCCGATGGCGCCGTGCCCGAAGTGCGGCAGCTACAACATGAAGCCGCAGATTCCGATTGCGATGGAAACGACCGGCGACGAGACGGCGCCGCAACTTGTGGGCAAGTGGGCGCGAGCCACCAAGGCCGGGCATACGCCGCTGCAAGGGCCGGCTTACTACGCCTGCTGGGACTGCTTTCACAAAGGGCCGGCGGTGGACTGCACCGGGCGCACCAGCGAGGACTGCCGCGCCGACCGAGCACTGAATGCGGAGATGAAGCGGCTGTGGAACGCGCAGACGCCCAACAGTGATTGTACCGCCCCACGCCACCTATCAAGCGGCAAGGCGTAACGCCGAGTGTCAGGGTCAGCCCGGCTATGACATCCCGTGTAGCCGCCCGCATCATCGCCCCCGGCGACACGGCGCCGCTGATGACGTGGACGGCGGCGGATGGGTGGAAGGAGTGGCGGGCATGAGCATCACCTGGACGAACTGCAGCGAGAAGATGCCGGATGACGACGAGAGCGTGCTGCTCGCCTGCGACGACGGCGAGGTGCAGGTGGGATTCCTCGACGCGGGGACATGGCGCTATCAGGACGCCATGCCGCTGGAGCTTCACGGGGTCAGCGTCACCCACTGGGCACATCTGCCGGCGCATCCGGATGATTGAGGGGATAAGTGATGGCCTCCATTGAAAAACTCACAGTGGAACTTAACGACGCAATGGTCGCTGAAATAGACCGCCTCCGCGCCGAGCTTGCGGCCACGATGGAAGATCGTGATCTGTGGAAGCGCAGCGCGCAGCAGTTTGCACGGGATGTTGAATCGTTGCGCGCCGAGCTTGCGGCACGCGACACGAAGCCCGACTGCCGGACTTGCGACCGCTACATCCCGCCGCTGTCTTTCGCAGGCGAGCCAGCCTGTGAGTTTTCAAACAGAGAGTCAATCCTCGTCTGCATCAATGGCGATGCCTACATTGCAGCCGACCCGGTGCGGCTGTACGACACTGCCCGCAAGGGCGAGGGGGAGTGATGGTCGCAAACCGATTAAGGGACGCAGCCGCCGTGCTTGAGGTAGACAGCGCGTACAGGCGAGACGCCGCTATTATGCGTGAGGCAGCAGATGAAGTGGAGCGCCTTCGCCACGACATCGCGCGCCACGTCGCCATCGCGTGCGAACTGGCAACGGAGTGCGAGCGCCTGCGCGCTGAGAACGCCGATCTACGCAATGCCAATCAGATCCTGCGCGATGCCCTGGGCGCGGAGCGCGCCGAGCTTGCGGCGCTACGGGCTGCACTCGAAGCCATGCGGGTGGCGGGCGGGGCGGCAGAATTTCAGCGCGCCTTTGACGAGGCGAAAATAATAGCAGCCCGCAAGGGCGAGGGGGACAAATGCTGAGATTCATCGTGAAGCGTCATGAAATGCACTTTGAGTCGGGATTAGATAGAACCGACTATTGCACGCTAGACATAGCCGCGCCGGAACTTGAAACCATCCTTAAAAGCGGTGGACAAGGGCCGGGAGGATTTGAGTCATGGTCGTTAGTCGGCGTTGAAGTTATGCCAAGCAAGGGCGAGGAGGGAAAATGAGAAGCCTACTCGGCATTCGCGGCCCCGGCATTCTCTACATCAAGGACATCCGGGCTTTCCTGAATACGCCGGCAGCACGACGACAGATAGAGGCGGCCCGCAGGATCGCCAACAGCATGAAGCTAGCCCGCAAGGGCGAGGAGGAGGGAGATGGCCATGCCGCGCGCTGACATTGCGCTTGTAGCGGCGCCCGTCGAAGGTCTTGGCCTCCTCGTGTACGATCACGCCCGCGCGCTTGATGCGGATGCGCGCGGTGTAGCCCACGCTGCCGTCCTTGCGCTTGCGGGTCTGGATGGTCGCCATGCTCGCCCCC
>JAKQEQ010000085.1 GCA_029556545.1 Candidatus Hydrogenedentota bacterium | reverse complement strand
GGTGTTCGCCCTGGGCGCGGAGAAGGCACAGCCGCCGCCCGACGGCTGCGGGTGTTTCAAGGCGGCGGACGCCTCGGGGCCGGCGCTGTCCGCGCAGGCGGGCAACGTGTTGGTCTTGGTGTTGGCCGTAGCGGCGGCACTGTCGCGGCGGCGGCGCGCGGCACGGGCGTCCCGCCCGTGATGACAGGTCATCAATCCCGCAAGAAGGACGGTCGTTTGCGATTTCGACAGGTTCACCTCGACTTTCACACGAGCGAACACATTCCGGACATTGGATCGGCCTTCGATCCCGAGGAATTCGCGGCGACTTTGAAGCGGGCCCGCGTGAACTCGATCACCTGTTTTGCGCGGTGTCACCACGGATACGTGTATTATGACACTAAGCAGTTTCCCGAGCGGCGGCATCCCCATTTAACGCGCGACCTGCTCCGCGAGCAGATCGAGGCCTGCTATCAGCGCGGCATTCGTGTTCCAATTTATATCACGGTGCAATGGGACCGCTTCACCGCCGAGGAGCGCCCGGATTGGCTGATTCAGACCGCGGACGGACGCATCGAGGGAACGCCGCCCTATGAGGCGGGCTTCTATCGGCGCTTGTGCCTTAACTCGCCGTATGTGGACTTCCTGAAAAAATTCACGCGGGAGGTCCTTGAGACCTTCCCCGTCGACGGCCTCTTCTTCGATATCGTGGACGCGAGAGAGTGCTCATGCACGCACTGTCGGCGGGGCATGGAGGCGGCGCATCTGGACCCGAGCGACGGCGAGGCGCGACGCGCCTACGCGCGCGGCGTGCTGCACCGGTTCCAGGGCGACATGACCGCGTTTGTGCGTCGTTTCAGCAAGAATTGCACGATTTTCTACAACGCGGGGCACATCGGGCCGCGTCACCGCGCTCTTGCGGATGCGTACACGCATTTCGAACTCGAATCTCTGCCGAGCGGCGGCTGGGGCTACCTGCATTTCCCGTTGGCGGCGCGGTATGCGCGCACGCTCGGGCTGCCCTGTCTCGGCATGACGGGGAAATTCCACACGTCGTGGGGCGACTTCCACTCGTTCAAGAATCAGGCGGCCCTCGAATTCGAGTGTTTCCACATGCTGGCGCTGAACGCGCAGTGCTCGATCGGCGACCAACTCCATCCCGACGGGCGCATCTGCCCCACGACCTACGCCCTTATCGGCAAGGTCTACGAATCGGTCGCCGCGAAAGAGCCTTGGTGCCGCGCCGCCCGGCCCGTGACCGAGATTGCGGTGCTCACGCCCGAGGAATTCGAGGCGGGCGGACAACCGGATGCGGCCCTCGGCGCAGTGCGCATACTTCAGGAAGGCCGACACCAGTTTGACGTCGTCGATTCCGAGGCCGATTTCTCCGCCTATCGCCTGCTCGTACTGCCCGATGCAATCCCCGTGAACGAAGCGCTTGCGCGGAAGTTGGAGACCTACGTCGCCGAAGGCGGCGCGGTGATTGCCTCGCATCGGTCCGGACTGGACCCGACGGGGCAACGGTTCGCGTCGGAGGCGTTCGGCGTCGACTTCATCGGTGAAGCCCCGTTCAGTCCCGATTTCCTGGTGCCGCGGGGCGCAATGGCGGAGGGGCTCTCCGAAGAAGCCTATGTGATGTACCTGCGCGGCCTCGAGGTATGCCCGAGGTCGGACGCGGAAACCTTGGCGCAGGTGAGCGTGCCCTACTTCAACAGGACTTTCCAGCACTTCTGCTCGCACCGGCACACGCCCTCTTCCCGGGAAATCGGGTATCCCGGAATCGTGCGACGGGGGCAAGTCGTCTACCTTGCCCATCCTGTGTTTACCCAGTATCACGCGAACGCGCCGCTGTGGTGCAAGCACGTCGTCCTGAACGCCGTCGCGCTGTTGCTGCCCGATCTGCTGCTGCGCGTCGAGGCGCCGTCGACGGTCCTGGCGACAGTCAACGCGCAGGACGCCGAGAACCGGTGGGTCGTTCATCTGCTGCACTATATTCCCGAGCGTCGCGGGAGGGATTTCGATGTGCTGGAGGATGTAATCCCGTTGTATGATGTCCCCGTCGCGTTGCGCGCGCCGCGGCCCGTGGCGGAGGTGCGTCGCGTGCCGGAGGACGCCGCCCTGCCCTGCGAAACGGGCGATGGCTACGTGCGCTTTACCGTGCCGAAAATCGCGGGACACTGCATGCTGGCCGTGCAGTTTGGGTGACTGGGCATTACGCGGCGGTTGCGGTGTGAGCGCAGGTCCATATCGTCCATCGGCGCGAAGGGAAAGGACATAAAAGACTTCAAGGACGAAAAGGACGGTGGGATTGGCCGAATCACCAGGGCGGACAAGGGCAGCGAGGGTCGAGGTCGTCCATCGGCGCGAGGGAAAGGAAGAACGCCATGACAGGCAAGTTCAGGTGGGGTATCTGCGGAACGGGAAACATCGCGCATGCGTTCGCGCGCGGCCTCGAGGCGCTGTCCGACGCCGAACTTGCGGCGGTCGGCTCGCGCACGGCGGAAGCCGCGGCGCGATTCGGCGACGAATTCGGCGTTCCGCGCCGCCATGCCTCCTACGAGGTGCTGGCGGCGGATCCCGACGTGGACGCGGTGTACGTGGCGACGCCGCACCCGTTGCACATGGAGAACACGGTGCTTTTTCTGCGGGCGGGCAAGGCGGTATTGTGCGAGAAGCCCTTCGCGGTCAACCGCAAACAGGCCGAGGAAATGGTCGCGACGGCGCGCGCCGAACGGCGCTTCCTGATGGAGGCCATGTGGACCCGTTTTCTGCCGATGCTGGCGCAGGTCCGTTCGTGGCTTGCTTCGGGGCGTATCGGCGAGGTGCGGATGGTGCAGGCGGACTTCGGCTTCCGCGCCGGCTGGGACGAAGAGAGCCGATTGCTCGATCCGCTGCTGGCCGGCGGCGGCCTGCTCGACGTGGGCGTCTACTGCGTGTCGCTGGCGTCGATGGTTTACGGACGCGAACCGAGTCGGATCGCCGGCCTCGCGCATCTGGGCCGGACGCGCGTGGACGAGCAGTCCGCGGTGGTGCTGGGGTATGACGGCGGCGCGCTCGCGCTGCTCTCAAGCGCGGTGCGCACGAACACGCCCCAAGAGGCGATCATCATGGGGACCGAGGGGATTATCCGGCTGCACCCGCCGTTCTGGCGCGGTTCGCGGGCGACTTTGACGCTCGACGGCAAGGACGAGGAGACGTTCGAGTTCCCGATGGAGGGCAATGGCTACAATTACGAGGCCGCGGAGGTGGCGCGATGTGTCCGGGAGGGACGAATCGAATCCGAGATCATGCCGTTGAACGAATCGCTCGCGATCATGGGGGTTATGGACGGCATCCGCGCCCAGTGGGGGTTGGTGTACCCCTTCGAAAAGTCTTGAGGCGCTTTCACGGACGCGCACGAATCAACACGGTCCATGCGGAAAGGAACCCAGACGATGCAGTACGGTCAGATTTCCGGGGTGACCAAGCCGGTCTCGCGAATCATTCAGGGCGGCGTCATGCTCCATTCGGAGGACGAGGCCGCCGGGTTCGCCTTGATGGACGCGGTTTTCGCGCTGGGCTGCAACACCATCGACACGGCCCATGTCTATGGCGACGGCGACTGCGAGCGGGTGCTCGGGCGATGGATTGCGTCGCGCGGCGTCCGCGACAAGGTCGTGATCCTCGACAAGGGCGCCCATCATAACGCCGATCGGAAGCGCGTCACGCCCTATGACATCACGGCGGACGTCTTCGATTCGTTGGCGCGGCTGCAAACGGATTACATCGATCTGTACCTGCTGCACCGGGACGACCCGAGTGTGCCCGTGGGCCCCATCGTCGAAGTGCTGAACGAACACCGGGCCGCGGGGCGCATCCATGCTTTCGGCGGGTCGAATTGGACGGTGGACCGCATCGTCGCGGCGAACGCCTACGCGCGCGAGCATGGCCTGAGCCCCTTCGTCGCGAGCAGTCCCCATTTCAGCCTCGCGGAGCAGATCGAAGCGCCGTGGGACGACTGCGTCACGATCACGGGCGCGGCGAACGAGGCGCAACGGGAATGGTATCGCCGAGAATACTTCCCGCTGCTGTGTTGGTCGAGCCTTGCGGGCGGCTGGTTCTCGGGCAGACTTACCCGTGAGAACGCGGACGAGCACGCGGACACGCTGTATATGCGCTGCTACGGTCGCGAGGACAACTGGCGGCGTCTCGAACGCGCCCGGGAACTCGGCCGGGAACGGGGCCTTAGCGCCGCACAGATCGCCCTGGCATACGTTTTCCACCAGGGTTTCGACGCTTTTCCGCTTGTCGCGGCCTACACCCTGGAGGAATTCGCGGCGAGTGCCGCGGCCCTTGACGTCACATTGACGGATCAGGAGGCGGCTTGGCTGAACCTGCGCGAGGAAGCGCGTTAACCGGACCACCGCGCGATTCGTTACAATAATCTGACGACTTGTCCGGCTCTTGTGCGATATTCTCTTCCCATTCAACGACAACGGAAAGGACAGCGGCAATGCAAACAACGCGGTATGGGCGCGCACTCTACGCACTGGTCGTCGCGGCCATAGTGACGGGCGCGCACTGCGCCCTCGGGCCTGACCCCATGGAGGGGCGGGCCGCCCCGGCGTTCTCGTTGCCGTCTCTCGACGGCGACACAGTCAACCTGGCCGATCATCTGGGCAAAGACGTTATCGTTCTTGATTTCTGGGCATCCTGGTGTCCCCCGTGCCGTCAGGCCATGCCGGCGGTCGCCGCCGTAGCGACGCAATACCGGGACAAGGCCGTGGCGGTGTTCGGGGTCAACCTGGGCGAATCCGCGGCAACGGCGCGCGCTTTTCTTTCGAGCGCGGGCCTTGAACACCTGCCCGTGCTGTTGGATGAGACCGGAACGGTGGGCGAGCAGTACGGCGCCCGATCGATCCCGCGTCTTGTGGTGATAGACAAGGACGGGAACATACGGCATGTGCACGTGGGCTATTCCTCGAACCTGCAATCGACACTCGGCAAGTCTATTGACGCACTGTTGGCGAGGCAATCGTAGAAGCTTCATCATGAGAACATCGACCTCTCTCGTTCTTCTGATCTGCTGCCTCGCGATGTCGGCGCCGTCAAGCGAGATGGTAGAGGCGTGGATAAGTTCGGAAAATGGCGACTACGCGCTGTCGGGGGGCCCGCCCATTCCGCTGACGGAAATCGCGCCCGAAGCCGATATTGTCATTGATCCCGCGCGAGTCTATCAGTCCATTCTCGGCATGGGCGCCTCGTTTGATCACGCGACCTGCTACAACTGGTCGCTTCTTGACGAGGGGGCGCGCGCGGAAGTGATACGAAAGCTGTTTGACCGCGAGGAAGGCATCGGAATGAATCTGATGCGCCTGTGCATCGGCACTTCCGACTTCGTGGGCGAGCCGTACTACTCCTACAACGATTTGCCCGAAGGGGAAACCGACCTCGAGCTCAGGCGGTTCTCGATCGAGAAGGATCGCGACTATATCCTGCCCGCCGTGAAGGCGGCCCAGGCGGCGAATCCCGACCTCCGGTTTCTTGCCTCTCCCTGGAGTCCTCCGGGCTGGATGAAGACCACCGGAACCATGCTCGCCGGAAAGTTGAAGCCGGAGTTCTACGACGTCTACGCGCGGTACCTTCTGAGATTCATCCGGGCCTACGAAGCCGAGGGCGTTCCCATACACGCGCTGACGCTCCAGAACGAGCCGGCCCATATCGACCCGAATTATCCGACCTGTCTCTGGAATGGCGAAGAACAACGCGATTTTATCCGGGATCACGTCGGACCGCTCTTCACACGGGAAGGGGCCGCCGTCAAACTCTGGTGCTGGGACCACAATTACAGCCGCCTCGAATTCCCTCGGGCCGTGCTCAGCGACCCGGAAGCGGCGCGCTACGTGGACGGAACCGCGTTCCATTTCTACGAGGGAAAGGTGGAGGCCATGTCGGAACTCAAGGCCGAGTTTCCCGACAAGGACATCTATTTTACCGAGGGATCGACCTTTCGCACGCGGGGCGCCATCCAGATCATCGGGATTCTACGGCACTGGGCGCGGTCCTACAACGCCTGGGTAATCATGCTGGACGAGCACCGCAAACCAAACAGCGGGCCTCACTTCGCGAGCCGCACCTGCCTGGAGTTCGACTCGAAGACCCGCGAAGTAACGCACCACTTTGATTACTACATGTACGGGCAATTCATGAAGTTCATTCGACGCGACGCCGTCCGCGTGGACTCGACGCTCGGGGACACCCGCTTCAACAACATTGCGGTCCGCAATCCAGATGGCGCGCTTGTTCTGGTTGTGGCAAATGCGAGCGGGGCCGCCCGCGAGTTCTCCGTGCGCTGCGGCGCGCGCGGTTTTGCCGCCACGACGCCCGCGCGGTCGGTGGCCACGTTTCGATGGAAGCCGTGACCGTGATCTTGACAGTACGAAGGAGAATGCCTGTATGAAGGCGTGGTACTTGGTGATTCCGGCGTGGCTGGTGCTTGTGGGCGCGATGCAAGTGGACGCCCCGGAAGGGACGGAACCTCCCGCGCCGCCCGAAGTGGTGTCCCCGGCGGAGTCGGCTGCCGAAAAAGCCGTATACGCGACCTTGTTGAGCGCCACGGCCGCGGGCGACCTGTATGCGTGCATTGATTTCATCGAGGCCGGGGTAGACCTCTCGGATAGAAACGAGGCAGGGGAAGATGCGCTCCTTGTCGCCGCCAAGAGCGGGAATGCCCATCTTGTCGAGGAATTGCTGAAGGCGGGCTGCGACCTCAACGTGCGGGATATGCTGGGCAACTCGGCGCTGCACCTCGCCGCAGCGGCGAATGATGTCTATATGATTGGGCATCTTGCCGCGCGCGGCACCGACCTGAACGCGCGGAACGACGCGCACTACACGCCCATGCACGTGGCCGCCGAACAGGGGCTTCCCGAGGCCGTACTGGCCCTGATCGATGCGCGCGCGGATCCCGATCTTACCATCAATGAGGAGACGCACACAGAACCACTGTTTCTTGCCGCGAAGAATGAGCGGTGGAACGTGGTGCGCGCGTTGGGGGACCGCGGTTTTCGCTACAGCATTGATCTGGCCGTCAGGTACCGTGACTATGGCACGCTCGAAGCCTACTTTTCCGAATCGCGGGATGCCGTTGACCATGCAGACGTCAGCCCCCGCGCGGGCATGTCCCAGGGCGTGACGCCGCTCATGACAGCGGTGATCATGGATGACCGGGAAATGGTTGAATACCTGCTCAACAGGGGTGCGGACATCCGCGCGTCCACGGTCGAGGGCGTGACCGCACTTTCCATTGCGGTGGACCAGAGTCAATACGACATGATCGATTTTCTTCTGTCAAAGGGCCTGGATATCAATGAATCCTCCCCCGCCGCTCGAAGCGAGTCCGTCTTGTTGCGGACGGCGCGAACCGGCACGACGGAGATGGCATCCTTCCTGTTGGACCGCGGCGCGAACATCAACCAGGTTGATTTTCGAGGGTATACGATCCTGCACTTGGCGGTCGAGGCCAATCGCCCGGACATGATCGCGCTTATGCTGGACAATGGCGCCTACATCGACGCCAAGGACCGCGTGGCGTTTACGCCGTTGCATCTGGCCTCTGAAATGAACCGTGGGGAAATCGCCCAGTTGTTGATCGACCGCGGCGCCGACGTCAACGCGCGGGACCGGCTCCGGCGCGCGCCGCTGGACGTCGCTACCCTGGCCGGCCACACGCGGATAGTGGATCTCCTCTTGCGCGGCGACGCCGACCCGCTGCTGCAGGACAAGGAGGGGCGTGACACCCTGCAATTGGCCGTCGAGGCAGGGCAACAGGAACTGGCGGCCTTCCTGCTGGATTACGGGGTGAACCTGGAAACGCGCGACCGCAATGACTGCACGCCGCTGCACACCGCGCTGATGCATGGACACAAAGACCTCGCCCTTTTCCTGATCGAACGCGGCGCCGACATCGAAGCGCGCACGGCCGCCGGCCGAACACCGCTTTTCACCGCCCTGAGCGCGGACTTGCTCGAAGTCGCCAAGGTGCTGGTGGAGCGTGGCGCCGACCCGAAGGCGACAGACCATGCGGGGCAGACCCCCCTCTACGCCGCCATGGACTCTCAGACAAGCGAGGCGGTGAAGTACCTGGTCTCTCTCGACGCCGATGTCTCGCATACGGATCACGCCCGTTACACACCGCTACACATGGCCGTCGAACGCGGCGCCCCGGAAACGGTCGATTACCTCTTGACGCTCGGGTCTGATATTAACGCGGTCGATGATCGCGGCTGGACGCCGCTGCATGTCGCATCGAGGAGGGGTAATGTGGTGATTGTAAAGGCCCTGGTCATGCACGGCGCGGACATGCACGTGCCGACCAAGGACGGGCAGCTCGCGCTGCATATCTCTTCCGCCCACGGCCACTGGGGCCCGGGCCAGTTGTTCATCCTCCAGGGCGTCGATATCAATGCCTGCGACGCCGACGGCAATACCCCCCTTCACTTGGCCGTGGCGGGCGGTTTCCACCGGCTGGCGCGCCTGCTGATTGGCCGGGGTGCGGATATTGTGGCTGTCAATCACGCCAACAAGACGCCCTTGGCGGTCGTCCTCGAACTGGCGGAGGACCGCCCGAGTCCCGTCGGACTGACGCCCTTCCAAATCGGCCAGATTCGAGGGCTTGATCAATCGGCGAACTACCTGCGCGCCGTCTTGTTGGACGATTTGGGCCAGGCCGCGCAGACCGGCGACTTGCCGGCCATGCAGCGCCTTCTGGAACGACATCCCGAGTTCATCGACGCCGCCGTCTTCGGCGTCCCCCTCGTCAACATCGCTGCGCAGGAGGGACATCTCGATATCGTCGAATGGCTCGCCGACATAGGCGCCCGATTAGTCCCCGCGCCGGGTGACGTGTGCCTGCGTTCGCCGTTGCATGACGCGGCGGCCGCCAGCCACATCGAGGTGGCGCAATTCCTGCTCGAGCGCGGCGTGGACAAGGCGTTGAAGGACGGAACCGGCAAGACGGCGGAGGACGTCGCGCGCGATAGCGGCCAAGAGGACGCCGCCGCGCTCATTCGGTCATTCGTCTCGCCGGGCCGAGGCGAAACGGGCTCATGAGTGTCACAGTGCCCGCGTTTGGCTTCGCGCGCACGCCCCGCATTCTTTTCGGCGTTCGCGCGCGGGGTCAGTTGGGCCGGATTCTCGCCGGATATGGCGGGCCGCCACTCTTCGTCACGGGCAGGGCCTCGTATGCGGGTCCGGCGTGGGATGCCGCCATAGCCGAAGTGCGGAAGGCAGGCACGGACTGCGTACACGTCCACGTGGACGGCGAGCCGACCCCGGAACTGGTGGACGCCGCGGTAGCGGCACACGCGGACCGTGGTGTGCGGGTAGTTGTCGCTTGGGGCGGCGGCAGCGTAGTCGATGCCGGTAAGGCGATTTCCGCCATGTTGCCCCGTCGAGAACCGGTCGCGGAGTACCTGGAAGACGTTGGGAATAAGGAACTCCCCGATGGCGCAAAGATTCCTTTTGTAGCCGTTCCGACGACCGCCGGCACCGGCAGCGAGGCGACCAAGAACGCGGTGCTGAGTCGGGTCGGGCCTGACGGCTTCAAGAAATCGCTGCGCCACGATGGTCTTGTGCCAGACGTGGCCCTGGTGGACCCGGAACTCGCACTGACGTGCCCGCCGCACGTAACCGCCGCCTGCGGCATGGACGCCTTCACCCAGTTGCTCGAAGCGTATGTGTCCATCAAGGCCTCGCCCATGACCGACGCTCTGGCGATCAGCGGGCTCGATCACGTTATCCGAGGTCTACCTCGCGCGTTCCAGGAAGGATCCCACGACATCGAGGCCCGCACCGGTATGGCCTATGCCGCCCTTGTCTCCGGCATCGTGCTGGCAAACGCGGGGCTCGGTGTGGTGCACGGCCTTGCCTCGCCGATTGGCGCGCGCTTCGACGCGCCGCACGGGGCGGTCTGCGGCGCGCTTGTCGCCGCGGCTACAAGCGCCACTATCCGGCGGCTTTTCGACGAGGGGCGCCGCGACCATCCAGCCCTGATCAAGTACGCGCGGGTAGGCGCCCTGTTTTCGGACCGCGCGCGGGAGGCCACGGAGACGGGCTGTGCGGTCCTGATCGAAGCGCTGGAGAACTGGACCGAAATGCTCGCCATGCCGCGATTGACCCGGTTCGGCATCGCGGAATCCGATCTGCCCGGCTTCGTTGCCGGCGCGAGCAATAAGAACAATCCCGTGCCACTTACCGACGGCGAGATCGCCGCGCTGCTCCGCGCGTGTCTGTAAGCGCACGCGGAAGCACTCAGCAACCCCGACATGATTTCCCACGACGACATTGTGCTTGCACTATGTCCTGGAAATGTCCGGGTCGAGGCTGTCCATATCGTCCCTATCGTCCATGCCTGGTGTACAATCCCCATTCGGTGGGAACAACCGAAAGACGGATTTCGACATGCTGAACAAGAATGATGCGGCCATCGTGCGCGAACTCGCGGCGCGTGTCGCGGATATCGCCGCGCTGCCGGTGCAGGAGGAAAAACGGACGCTTTGGCGCAGGTTGAACGCCCGTGACCCGGCGCGGCCGATGGTGATGATCGACCAGGTCTGTTGGAATGAAATGAATGTAGCCGACGAGTTGACGCCGCGCTGCGCGGACCCGGAATGCCGCGGTTACGAGGAACAATTCCGGCGTACCCTCTTTCAGTGGAACCACTTCCGAGTGGACATGGTGGTCGAGCCGTTCGTTCGCGTGCCCAAGGCAATCCACAACACTGGCTTCGGTATCCTTGTACTTGAGGACACCGTGGCAATGGACCCGACGAGCGCGGTCCTGGGACATCACTTCCATAACCAATTTCAGACCGAAGCGGACCTCGAACGAATTCAGACGCCCCGGATAAGCCACGACGCGACGGAGACCAACCGTCGCCTTGCGGTGGCGCACGAGCTATTCGACGGCTTGTTGGAAGTGCGGCCCTGGGGCGAGGACCCGTACCTCTCGTTATGGGACCCGATCAGCACGTGGATGGGCGTCGAAAACGCGCTCTACGCCCTCATCGAGAAACCGGACTACATGCACCGGCTGGCGGACCGCATGACCGAAGGCTACCTATCCATGCTGGACCAATTGGAGGAACAGGGACTCCTGTGCGAACCCCAGAGCGTCATTCACTGCACCGGCGCATATACCGACGAGCTGCCCGCTCCGGGCTACGACCCCGGGCGCCCGCGGACAAGGGACCTCTGGATGTTCGGCCTCGCGCAGATGTTCTCGACGGTCTCGCCGCGGATGTTCAAGGAATTTGAGGTGGACTACGCAAGCCGCATATGCGAACGCTTTGGACTGGTCTACTACGGGTGCTGCGACCCGCTGGACGGGAAGATGGACGAGGTGCGCATGATCCCCAACGTGCGCAAGGTCTCGATGAGCCCGTGGGTCAACGAGGATCGCGGCGCGGCGGCGATTGGCCGGGACTTTGTCTATTCGCGGAAACCCAACCCGGCGTTCCTGGCCTTCGACACCTTCGAGCCCGAGCGTGTGCGGCAGGACCTGCTGGCGACCCGGACCGTCTGCGAACAGTACGGATGCCCGCTGGAAATCATCCTCAAAGACATCAGCACGGTGCGCTATCAGCCTGAGCGCCTGTTCCAGTGGGCCGAAGCGGCGATGGCGGTGGTTGGCGGCTGACGGAGCGCGGCAGCGGCAGCGGCTAAGTTCGCAATTGGCACGACGTTACCTCCCGTGACGGAATTCCGGGCCGCGATTCGCGGACTGGTTCGTAAAGTTGACACATTCCGGGCGCATATGCTATCTTTCGGCTCCGTGTGCGGTTACGGCCTTGCGCGGGCGGCGGCTGAACGTTGTTCCCGCACGCGAAATGCCGTCTTTATTTTCCCCCTTGTGTGGAGACGCCCCATGGTCAAGATGAGCGTGGGCTTGATCGGGTGCGGAAACATTGGCGCCGATTTGTGTATTGCCTTACAAAAGGGCGATATTCCGGCGGCATTGGTCGCCCTGACGGATACAGACGAGAAGAAAGCGCAACTGCTCAAGCGGTCGTTCCAGCTCGAAGCGGAGGTTTGCTCTCTCGAGGAGAACGCGGGACGGGTGGACTTCCTGGTCGAGTGCGCGGTGGCGGACGCGGTGCCTGCCGTGATCGAGGCGGCAATCCGGCATTATCGGGACTGCCTGATCATGAGCGTGGGCGGTTTGATGCAGCGGCCCGACCTGCTCGAGCAAGCGCGGGCGCGCAAGATCGAGGTGCGCATCCCTTCGGGGGCGCTGGCCGGTCTGGATGCGGTGCGCGCGGCGATAGAAGCCGGGCTGCATAGCGTGACGTTGACGACGCGCAAGCCGCCGAAGGGCCTCGAGGGCGCGCCGTACTTGAAGGATCATAACATCGACCTTTCGGCGTTGAAAGAGCCGAAGGTCGTGTTCGAGGGTTCGGCCCTCGAGGCGTGCAAGGCGTTCCCGGCGAATGTGAACGTGGCCGGCGCGCTCAGCCTCGTGGGCATCGGGCCGACGGAAACGCGGGTTCGGATTATCGCGGACCCGAAGGCAACGGAAAACAGCCACGAGGTCGTGGCGGAAGGCGCGTTCGGCCGGTTGCAGACGACGACGATCAACCTGCCGTCGCCCCGCAACGCGAAGTCGAGCTATCTCGCCTCGCTCTCGGCGATAGCCGAGCTGCGCGCCGCCGCAAGGGCCTTCGAGGCGCGTCGCCGGTAAGCGTCGCAAGGCGGACGGAACCGGCTCGGAGAACGGAGACAACACATGTACGCGGTAGTGAATACGGGCGGTAAACAGTACAAGATGGCCGTGGGCGACACGGTCCGCGTCGAGAAAATCGACGCGGCGGAAGGCGATACGGTCGAACTCGATCAGGTGGCGCTTATCGCCACGGACGACGCGATCGTGACCGACCCGGCGGCCTTGGCGGCGGCGAAGGTCGTGTGCCGGGTCGTCGAGCAGGACCGCGCCAAGAAAATCCGCGTGTTCAAGTACAAGAAGCGGAAAAACTACCACAAGACCCGCGGACATCGGCAATACTACACGGCCCTGCGCGTGCAGGACATTCAGGCCTAGAGGAGAGGCGTCATGGCGCACAAGAAAGCAGGCGGCAGTTCGCGCAACGGCCGCGACAGCCAGTCGCAGCGGCTCGGCATCAAGAAGTTCGGCGGCGAACAAGTGAAGGCCGGAAACATCATCGTCCGCCAGCGCGGCACCCAGTTCCATCCCGGCGACAACGTCGGCATGGGCAAGGACCATACCCTGTTCGCGCTCGTGGACGGCAGGGTGCAGTTCCGCTTCATTCGCAAGCAGCGCAAGTGTATCGATATCATCCCCGTCGCGACGGAGTAATCCGCGCGCCGCGACGCTTACGGCCATGTTCGTAGACCGCGTCAGAATCCGCGTTGTCGCCGGGGCCGGCGGCAATGGCTGTTGCAGTTTCCGGCGGGAGAAATACATACCCAGGGGCGGCCCGGACGGAGGCGACGGAGGCGACGGAGGCGACGTGGTCATCGTGGCGTCGCCGCGGCTTCATTCCCTCCTTGACCTGCGCTATCACCCCAATTGGAAAGGCAAGCGCGGGGTCCACGGCATGGGCAAAGACCAGCACGGCGCGGCGGGCGCCCACACGGAAATCCGCGTGCCGTGCGGGACCGTTATCCGCGACGCCGACACCGGCGCACTGCTCGCGGACCTTACCCGAGACGGCCAACGCTACGTCGCGGCACACGGCGGGCGCGGCGGGCGCGGCAATCCGCGGTTCGCCAGTTCGACTAATCGCGCGCCGCGCTTCGCGGAGAAGGGCGAGCCCGGCGAGGAAGCCTTCCTCCAGATAGAACTCAAGCTCATCGCCGAAGTCGGCATCGTCGGCCTGCCGAACGCCGGAAAATCAACGCTGCTGGCCGCGATCAGCGCCGCGCGGCCCAAGATCGACAGCTACCCCTTCACCACGATCACGCCGAACCTCGGCGTCGTCGAATTGCCCGGGTTCCGGTCGCTCACCGTTGCCGACATCCCCGGCATCATCGAGGGCGCCGCCGAGGGCAAGGGGCTCGGCCACGATTTCCTGCGGCACATCGAGCGCACGAAGGTGCTTCTGTTTCTCGTCGATCTCGCGGACGATCACCCCGTGAAGACCCGGCGCGTCCTCGAAAACGAACTTGCGCAACACAGCCCCGTATTCGCGGAACGCCCCCGCGTCTACGCGCTCAACAAGGCCGATATCCCGGAGAACCGGGAACGCTTCGACCGAGTGCGCCGCGGTTTCCCGAAACCCTGCCTCGTTTCCGGCGCGACCGGCGAAGGCGTGCCCGAACTGCTTGAGCGTCTGTGGACGGCGGTCGAGCGGGCGCGACAGGCGGAAGCCGGGCAGGCCCCCGAGGAAGACGCCGAAACGGAGTACGTCTACGAAGCGCCCTTCCAGATCGTGAAGGCCCCCGGCGGCTTCGTGATCGAGGGCAAGCGCGTCTTACAGGCCGTGCGCATGACCGACTTCGAGAACCCGGAGGCGGTACGGCATCTTCAAGGCGTGCTCCGCAAGATGGGGCTGTTCAAAGCGCTGAAACGTCTCCGCGCCAAGCCCGGCCAGACGCTGCGCATCGGCGATTACGAACTCGAATATCAACCGGATTAACGGAGACGCACCCCTGGCGTGCGACGACACGTAGCGGCCGATTCCGGGTGGGACCCGCGGAATTGACCATCCTCAAACACCAAAGATGCAATCGGCAATTGCCTGAAAAACGCGGTCTTCCTCGCGGCGGAAGAAGTGATCGCAGCCTTCAAGCCTTCGGTAGGTTTTCGGCTGCGGCAATTGCTCATATTCCCGCAAGAACACTTCCCAGGCGAACGCAAAATCGTCGTCGCCGGCAACAAAACATTTTGGCGCGGCGCATTTCCGATACGCGGTCAACGGCACGCGCAGCACGGGCGGGCTGATTGCGATTACCGCCGTGGGCGAGACCTCGGTGGCCAACATGCCGGCAATCACCGCGCCGAGCGAGTACCCGACAACCACGGTCCGGGTAAGTCGGGGACAGGCACGTCTCGAATACTCGCTTGTGCCAGTCCCCCCCGCTTGCGGGGGTAAGTCGGGGACAGGCACGTCTCGAAGACTCGCTTGTGCCAGTCCCCCGCGCAGTGCGCGAAACGCGCCGATCGCGTCGGGCAGCAGTTCCTCGTACCGTTGTTGCGCCTCCATCTCGGAGAAGTGGTCGAATACGCTCTTGCCGGGCGGCAGTTGGATTTCACTCGCGCCCGTGCCGCGATAATTGAACCGTAGCGTCAGCGCGCCCGCCGCCGCGCCGCGCCGGGCGAGGTGTCGCACGACGTTGTTGTCCATCGTGCCGCCCATGTGCGGGTGCGGCGCAAGGACCAGGAACGCCGTGTCCGGCGCACCCGTATCGGGAAAGGCGAGGACGCCCTCCAGCCGCAGACCCTCGGCATCGAAACCGATCCGCTCTTCCAGTATCTCGTGTTCTTTCATCAGTAGAGGCCCGTCTTTACGTTCGCATCGCGCGCGGGGCGCGGATCGCGCACGCCTTCGCGCTGAAATCCCGGCGTTTGTGCGTCAGCCACAGCAGGCTCCGCCTCATCGCGCTCGACCACGTTCGGCAAGAACGCGCTCTCGTCCAGGCGATGAAACCGGACCCGACCTCGCGTCGCGCCCTCGGGGACATCCACGCGCAGCACCAGGCGATTTCCATACGGATAATATTCCGGCGGCGCGTCGGAACCACATTTCAATTGCGGGCACATCCCCGCGAGGCTGTTGCCGTAACCGGACAGGGCGACCGCGTTCGGAAACCATTCCTCGCCGAGGCGACGTTGGAACTCCGGGTCCGTCGCCATGCCGCCGAGGTGGATGCCCGTAACGGCTTCCCGAAGTTCGGGCGGAAGGCGTTCGCCGAGGGCGCGCAACACGGGCGGTGTCGCGAATATCACGGCGATACGCTGCGAGCGCAGGACCGCGCCCGCCTGGGCCAGCACATGTTCGAGATACCGCTCCCGGGCGAGCGAGTCGTCCGGCAGTCGCCGCGCCCAGCGCGGGTCGAAATCGACCATGAACGGGTCAACCGAGCCCATCGCGACGGCGCAGGCGCGGGCCGCCTTGCCGATTACGTGCGGGCCGGACGGACCGATGTAGAGCCAGTGGACGTTGCGCGGAAAGCGCGCGCGCGCCGCCGCTTCGAGAAAGGGCGCGACAAACGCCGCCTCGAACTCGTCGCGGCGGAACGCGGTCCGTTTCGGCGGCCCCGTCGCGCCGCCGGTTTCGGTCGTGATGAACTCGGGAAGGCGGTCGTGAAACCGACGCGGGATGAAGTCCTCTATGGGCCGCGTAGCGAGCACGTCCGTTGGAAACGGCCCGAACCGGTCAAGATCGTCGAGGCAAGCAACGTGTCTGCGCGGGTCGAAGCCCAGTTGCGGCGCTCGCTCGAGCCAGTAAGGCGCGCCCCACCGCGGGTCGAAATGAACATCCATGATCCGCGACAGGTGCGCACGCATCGGGCCTGCGTTCATGGGGCGTCCTCCCCGAATCGGATCAACAATGCGGGCGTCAAGACCAGATCGGCAACAAGGGCGGCGATCATGGCCGCGCCGGCCAGCAGTCCGAAGTATTGTATCGGGACGAAGCGCGACGCGCACAGCGTGAAGAACCCGCAGCAGGCCGTGACGGTGGTGATAAGCATGGCGGATCCGACGTGCCCGAGCGTGGTCCGCACCGCATCTTCCTTCGCCATGCCGGCGCGGCGAAGTTGCTGCCACGTGGCGATCAGGTGGACCGTGTCGTCCACCGCGATACCGAGCGCCACGCTCGCCATCATGACGGTGGCGGCGTCGAGCGCAATGTCCGCCGCGGCCATGATCACGAACGCGACCAAAATGGGAATTACGTTCGGCGCGACCGAGACGAGGGTGAGCCGCCAGGACCGCAGCCCGGCCAGAATGCAGCAGAACACGATGACAAAGGCCCAGCCGAAACTGCGCAGTTGCGTGCGCACCAGGTCGAGTTGCGCCTGAACCAGTTGCGGCACAATCCCCGTGACGTATCCCGAAAGCGGCTCGGGCAAGGCCGTAATCGCCCGCTCGGCGGCCCGCGGAATATCGAGAAACTCGTTCGAGGCCATCACACGCACGAGGGCGGAGAGCCGCAATGTCCGGCCGTCCGCCGCGACAAAGCGCGCCAGGCGCGCGTGGTCTGCGTCGTCAAGTTCCGCAATCAGCGACTCGGCGGCGGCGCGGTCCACCGGCAACGTATAAGCCGCCTCATCGAAATCCTGCTCCCAGCGGTTGAGCGTCCGGAGCAGGTCGAGGGGCGACAGCACGCGCGCCACGCCCGGAGATGCCGCGACTTCCGAGGCGGCGCGGTCGAGCGCGGGCCAGACAGCGGGGTCGAGCCAGCCGTCCGGCGTATCAATCAGCATCTCGACGGTGTAATAACCGGTGAGGCGATCGCTGACAAAGCGGTAATCCTGAACGGTCGGCGACGTCTCCGGCAGGAACGTCAGCGGATCGGCTTCGACGCGCACCCAGCGAAGCGCGCCCAGGGCCAGTGCGCCAAGAACGAAAGTGACAAGCGTGATGGAGGACGCCCGGCGCGTTGCGAACCGCGCCACGGTATCGGTCCAGTCGCGGCACAGGCGTCTCGCCCATGGCCGCCTCGGAATCGGGGACAGGCACTCTTGTTGTGGCCGATCTCCTGACCGAGCCACCCGACCGACCGAAGGTCTCCCCCTGGGGATCGGGGACAGGCCCGTTTCGAAGACTCGCTTGTGCCAGTCCCCTCCGTTGCGGGCGGGCACGCGGAGCCGCCGAATCAGCAGTGGGCCGACGGTCAGGCTCACGGCGAGGGCTATAAGCATGCCAAGCGCGGCGAACGCGCCGAGTTCCCGAACCGGCGTCATGTCGGCAAGCAGCAGCGTGGCAAAGCCGCACGCGGTCGTTATCGAGGCAATCGCGCAGGGCCGGGCCGTCTCGCGCAGCGCGGCGGCTATCGCCTCCTCGCGGGAGGCCGTGTCGTTCCGCCGCCGCTGATATCGGCGCAGGATGTGGACGATACTCGCGAGCGCGAGCACCCACAGCAGCGACGGCAATACTGAGGTCACCATGTTCATGTCGCGGCCCGAAAGGCCCATGGCGGCCACGGTCAGCAGGACGGACAAGGAGGCGCATGCGACGGCGACCAAGGTGGCGCGAAACGACCGAAATTGCAGCGCCAGTATCACGAGGGCGCACACGGCGGCCACCGGGAAGATGCGGCACGCCTCCCGATCCGAAATCTGGTCCAGCACGGCATTCAACACGGGCGAGCCCACCAAGTGCACATCATAGCCGTGCGCCCATAGGGGAGCGAGGGCGTCCACCACGCGGCGCACCAGCATCTGGCGGCCCTTGGGTCCGACCGGCGGCGCGGTCTCGATGTACAGTCCCGCGACGGCGCCGTCCTCGGAGATAATGAAATTCTCGTAGAACGGGGTCGCGTGGAGTTCCTCGCGCAGCGCGTCCAGGTCCTCGCCGCCGAAGACGTCGCGATACAAGACGGGCAGTCCCCAGACGCCGAGCACGCCGGGCGCCGCTTCGATTGCCTCGAGTGCGGCGAGTTGCGCCTCGAGCCCGGCTTCGTCGACCAGTTCCTTACCCGTGTAGGCCACGAGCACGAATTCGTCGCCGCCGAACAACTCGCGAAACCGCTCATAGTCCCGCGCGGCCTGGCCCTCGGGCTCGATCCATCGCTCGAGCCGGTTGTCGATTCGCACGCGCAACGCCGCGGGAATCGCCGCGAGCGAAAGCGCGATAAGGCCATACGCGGCAAATCGCGACAGACGCCCGAAAACGATATGTTCCCGACCGGCGCTCATGGGAGATACGCATACCGCTGGAAGAATGGCGCGAGCACGGTGCTGAGTTTGAGGCCCGTTTCCATGTCGCCCTCGAGTTGGACGCGCAAATCGAAGAACGCCTCCTGCGGCGCTATACGTCCCGCCGCGACCTCGAGGAGAGTCGCCGCGTCCAGCGTGAACCTGCACGCGGCAGGCGGTCCCTCATGCCCGACGGCGGTCAGGCGGCCCTCGGTAACGACCAGTCGCCAAGGGGGATCGCCGCCGTCGCTCACGGCGATCTCGAAGCACACGCTCAACGCCCGCAGGTCCTCGATCAGAAGTTGCCCCAGAATGCTCTGCAGAAATACGGTGAAATAGTTACGTGCATCTGTTATAGCATCGTTCACAGCGAAGGTCCGCCCTTCCGTCTTGTCGCGGCGGGCCACATGGTATGGTTCCGTGCCGCCGCCGCGCAATCCGCGTCTCTATGCGCATATAGCACAGTCGCGCCGCCAAAGCGAAATCCGCCGCGCGCTGAATACAAACGTGCGTCGCGCGTCCTTTGTATTCGTAGGCGGTCCGATTCGCTTATTTCCGCTTGTGATGCAGCCCGCGCCAAAAAACGGGGAATTTCCGTTTCGGCCACCGTGTTTTGGCGGAAGAAGCCTGAGTCGGAACGGGGGAGCGCCGTTTCCGGATGCCTGGAAAGCTTGACTACGCGCCGACGCGAAACGACGCCGACGCCAGGAGATACGAGTATGTCTTCGGAGACCGAGCCATCGGCTTATAGACTCGATCGCGGCGCCTCGCTGGACGCCCTGCGCAACGCACCTCTGCTCGAACTGGGCCGCCGCGCCTTCGACCGCAAGCGGGCCCTGTGCGGTGACCGGGTCACTTATGTGCGCAACCGGCACGTTAATCCCACGAACCTGTGCGTCTACGCATGCGCATTCTGCGATTTTGCCGCAAAACGCGGCGACGACCACGCCTATTCCCTGACGGACGACGAAATCCTCGCCGGACTCGCGGACCCGAGTATCCGCGAGGCGCACATCGTCGGCGGCCTCTGGCCCAAGTGGGGCTTCGATCGCTCGACAGCGCTGGTGCGGCGCATCCGCGCGGCCCGGCCCGACCTGCACATCAAGGCGTTCACCGCCGTCGAGGTCGCCTACTTCGCGCGCATGGAACAGACCGATGCCGAGTCCGTGCTGCGCGAGATGATCGACGCGGGCGTGGACATGATGCCTGGCGGCGGGGCGGAGGTGCTGAGCGCGCGCGTGCATCGGGCGCTTTACCCGGACAAGATCGGGCCTGACGAGTGGATCGAGATACACGAAAAGGCGCACTGCCTGGGGCTCCCGAGCAACGCCACACTGCTCTTCGGCCATATCGAGACGGATGAGGAGATTGTGGACCACCTGCTGCGGCTTCGCGAACTCGAAGACCGTGCGCCGGGCTTCCAGAGCTTTATTCCACTCGCTTATTTACCTGGTACTACCCGACTCGCGCCGCGGCCGCCGGGCGCGCCGCGCTGCCTGCGCATCGTCGCGCTGGCGCGGCTCGTTCTCGATAACGTGCCGCATGTCAAAGCCTATACGCCCACCCTCGGCGTCGAGACCGCCGCGGCCGCTTTGACCTTCGGCGCCGACGATCTCGACGGCACGCTCGGTCACGAGCGGATCATGCAATACGCGGGGACCGCCGCGCCCGCCGCAATGTCCGCGCGTTTGATGGACCGCATGATTCGCCAGGCCGGCCAGACGCCGGTCGAGCGCGACGGAGTCTTCGACCCGGTTGCGAATGCATCGCCGGCGCTCGCGGCGACGTAAGGATTCCCGCCATGCTGCGTATAGCGCGTATCGATAATCTCTCCGCGCGGCCCTACACACTGGTTGCGCCGGCGTTTCCCGCCGACGTGATGCCCTGCACGCCGAGCGAGGTGTACAGCCGCGCGGTGACAGGCATGTGCGACGCCGCGTTGTTGCCGGTGGCGCGCCTCCGCGAGTTGCAGGACCGCTACGAGCCGTTCGGCCCCTACGGCATCGCCGCGCACGGCCCGGCGTATAGCGTGCGGGTCTTTTCAAGGACCCGGCTCGAATCCGCGGTGACCTCGGGCCGCCCCGTATATTTGACCCCTAAATCGCAGACTTCGAGGGAGCTTTTCGCGCTGCTTTGTCGGCGCGACTTCGGCTGTGAACCTGTAACCACCATCCATGCCGAAGAGGCGGCCGCGCGCCTGCTCATCGGCGATGAGGCCTTGGACACCTCGCGCGAAGAATTGACCTGGTCCCACCAGTGCGATTTGGGGCAGTGGTGGTTCGACAGGTCGCGGCTCCCCTTCGTCTTCGCGCGTTGGATCGTGCGACGCGACCTGTCAGGAGATGAGCGCGACTTGTTGCGGCGGTGGCTCGAGGAGACCACCGCCCTCGCGGAGTCGCCCGACGGCATGCGCTGTCTCGCTGAGGCGGGCATTCCCGGCGTGGACGCCGCGGAGGCTGAATCGGCGGCGCGCCGCTATTTCTCGAGCATTCACGCGCGCCTGACACTGGCTGATCTTCACGGACTGAGCGCCTTCCTGCGCTTGCAGGAAGAGCGGGAGCACGACCTGTGGGTCAAGAGCGCATAGGTTTTCGCGAAGCCCTGTACTTGCTGCTCGATGCGCCGCAACTGGCCTTGATGGAGCAGGCCGACGCCGTGCGCCGCGCGCGGCATCCCGGCGATGACGTTACCTTCGTCATCGACACGAACCCGAACTATACAAACGTGTGCGTGACCGAATGCACGTTTTGCAGCTTCTACCGCAAGCCCGGCCATCCGGAAGCCTATACGTTGACGCCTGAACAGGTGGCGGCGAAGGTGGCGCGCGCGCACGCGCTCGGCGCGACGACCGTACTGCTTCAGGGCGGCCACAATCCCGCGTTGCCTTTTCACTATTACTTCGACTTGATCGCCGCCATCCGCGCCGCCGCGCCTGATATCCACCTGCACCTATTCTCGCCGCCCGAGATCGCCCACATCGCCGAGACCTGCGGCAGGACCCGGGAAGCGGTGTTGGGCGCGTTCTGGGACGCGGGCATGCGAACCATGCCCGGCGGCGGCGCGGAAATTCTGGTGGACGACGTGCGGCGCGGGGTCTCGCCGAAGAAGATTTCGAGCGACGATTGGATCGATATCATGCGCGCGGCGCACCGCATCGGCATGAAGACCAGCGCCACTATGACCTACGGACATCGCGAGTCGCCCGAGGACATTATCGACCATCTCCTGCGTCTGCGTCGGCTGCAGGACGAGACCGGCGGCTTCTACGCCTTTATTCCGTGGAGTTTGAAGCCGGGCCGTTCGCCGTTGAGCCGCCTCGTGGCGGAGGAGGAACTGCCGAGCCTCTACGTGCGCGTGATCGCCGTCGCGCGGCTTGTGCTCGACAACTTCCCGCACATCCAGGCGTCGTGGTTCGGCGAGGGGTGGCGCGCGGGGCAATTGGCGCTCCACGCAGGCGCCGACGATTTCGGCGGGCTGCTGCTCGAGGAAAACGTGCTGCGGCAGGCCGACCATAACGTGGCGACCACGCTCGATGCGGTGTTGACCGCCATCCGCGACGCGGGCTTCACGCCGGTGCAGCGCACGACGACATACGAGCGCCTGCGCCGATTCGATGATGCCGACAATCCTTTCGACGGCCCGATCTTGCGTGCGCGCGGCCACGACGGCGCGCCGGAGGCCGAGCCCGTACTCATTGCCCGAGCGTAGAGCCGCCATGAGCCCTGTCGGGAATGCCGAGAAGCATTATCGCGTGGCGCGGGCGTCCCGCCCGTGGACCATGAGCAAGATACTCATGCCACGTGGAAGTTGAACGTTATTACTCAAACAGCGAGGAACCCCATGCGACTCCGAATCGGACACAGCCCGGACCCTGACGACGCCTTTATGTTCTACGGCTTCGCATCCGGCCAGGTCGCCGTGCCGGGCTGCGCCATCGAGCACGTGCTCGCGGATATTCAATCACTCAATGAGCGGGCGGCGGGCGACGACCCGCTCGAGGTGACGGCCCTGTCGCTTCATGCATTTCTCCACCTCGAAAGCCGCTATTCCCTGCTCGAGGTGGGCACAAGCGTCGGGCGGCGCTACGGCCCGCGCCTTGTGGCGCGCGATGCCGTACCGCTCGATGCGCTGGCCGGTAAGCGCGTCGCCCTGCCCGGACCGAGCACCACGGCGACACTTGTCGCGGGTGGCCTGTTGCCGCCGTTCAACGAAGTCCACATGGATTTTACGACCATCATGGACGCGGTGGCGGCGGGCGACGTCGACGCGGGCGTCCTCATCCACGAGGGCCAGTTGACTTATGCGGCGGCGGGGCTCGTGCTCCTCGCCGACCTCGGGGAACTGTTCGCCGAGCGGCACGGCGGGCTGCCGCTGCCGTTGGGCGTGAATTGCGTGCGCGGCGATCTCCCGCCGGACTTGCGCGCGGCGGTCGCCGACGCCTACCGCCGATCCGTCGAGATTGCGCTCGCGCAACGCGACGCGGCGGTCGCGTACAGCCTGCAATTCGCGCGCGGCCTTTCGCGCGATCTGGCGGACCGCTTCGTCGGCATGTACGTGAATACCGACAGTCTCGCATTCAACGACGAACTGCGCGCGTCTGTCGAGATCATTCGAAAGGAATATCTTCGCCCCGCGGCCTAGCCGAGAGCGAAAAGCATTCGAGAATACGAGTAAAGAAAGGACATGGAACGCATGAAACAAACGAGAACCTTAACGAAGGAAGAAGTGATCGAGGCGGTGCGCGAAAGCGCGTGTTTTCAGGCCGAAGAGGCCTACGCCGCGCGCGGCGGCTACCGTACGTTGCCCGATCCGCGGCTGTACAAGGAACTCGAGGACGACCACGTGCGCGTGGTGTTCCCGACCGATGTTACGAACCTCGAGGAAGGCTCGGTCATCGCGATTACGTGCCTATTCGACCGAAAAGAGAACGTCAATATCTACGGCCACACGATCTGCGCGGGGCCGGGTGTAAACGCGCTCCTGCGCGCGATCCATGCGCCGCTCGGCAAGGCGACGCCCCAGCCCGGCGCGGCGGGTGAAAGAGCCGTGCTGCACTTCGTGGCGTGGAAGCAGGCCGCGTGGGGCAAGTTTCTCCTGGACGAACTCGAACTGGGCAATCGGAAGGCCTCGGAAATCTGGATTCGCAACTTCTGGAAGGCCCTCGACCGCATGTTCGGCGCGGGCGTGCTCATGAACGTGCCGGACGACTTCCACTGGAAAGGAGATTGAGTCATGCGCAACATCGGTTACTGCATGCTTGTCATGGCCGGCGCACTCTCGGGTTGCATGACCGCCGGCGGCGGCAATCGCGACCTCGATACGCGCGGCCCGGTCCGCGTGTACAGCGCCGAAGACGACGGCAGCCGCCTCGCGCGGTACGCGCCTCTTTTTGTCGTCGAGCACGCGGAGAACGCCTACAACCGCATCGGCGCCCCCGCGGCGCGGTACAAAGCCGATGGCCAGGAGGACGTATACGTCGACGCGAGCACGCCGACAATTTACGTCGATGAACAGGAGTTCGAAACGGAACACGGACATTACACCAATCTGATTTACCGCGTGCACTTCGAGGAAAGCCCGTTCAGCTTCGGCAATTTCAATCCGTCGGCGGGCAAGAACGTCGGCCTCATGACGGTGATTACTATCGACGACGCGGGATCGCCTCTGCTCATCAACACCGTGCACACCTGCGGCTGCTACCACGCCGTGATCCCGACCAGCTACCTGCCGCAAGACGCGCTTCCCGAGAAATGGAACATCGACGAATTCGCCAACTACGGCGAGCGCCTCCCGGGTGTCGTGCGGTATCCCGAAATGTTCGATCCTGCGGTGCGGCCCGTCCTGTACCTGCGCGCGAAGACGCACCGGGTCAAGAATCTCGAAGCAGGGACCCTTGCGATTACCTCCGCCCACGGCGACGTCGTGACGGCGCCCCTGGCCCCGATGGAGGCCCTCAAACACCTGCCCCTCGGCGACGGCGAGGAGACTTCCTTCTACTACGAGGAAGGCGATAAGAAGGGGCTTGTCAAGGGCGCGCGCAAGCCGTGGGAAACCGCGTTGCTTGGCGCATGGGTCCAGGACAGCCGCGTCGGTCAAGACCGCGAATTCGGATCGAGAGAGGAAACCGGACAACTCTTCTACACGACGCTGAACCCCAACAAGAAAGAAGCCTCCGACATGTCGGACTACGCCGGTTTTCTCGCCCTCAACGGCTGGCGGATGTGACAGCGGTCGCCATCTGCAGTCGCCGGGGCCCGCTGCTATGCCCGGCGCAAGGTTCATGAGTATCTTGTTCATGGTGTGTTCCGGGCGGGATGCCCTGCCGCGGGGGCGTCTCTTAGTGGAAGTCCCGGCTCTTGGTTTCAGTGGGTCGCCGGTCGAGTCGGGGCCGCCAGAGTTCCTCGACGACGACGTGGACGACGCCGGACTCGATTTGGAGCCTGCCGGTGACGCCGAGAAAGGATTGGGTCTTGGCGATCAGTTCGTACTTTTCGAGGACCTTTTGCCAGACGACGAGATTGACGAGGCCGGTCTCGTCCTCGAGCGTCATAAAGAGCACGCCTTTGGCGGTGCCGGGGCGCTGCCGGCAGATCACCATGCCCGCGTAGCGCACGCGGCTGCCGTTCTTCATGTGTTGCACGGCGGCGGCGGCGGGCAGACCTTGCGCGGCGAGGTCCTCGCGCAGGGGCGCCAGCGGATGGCCGCGCGTGCTGTGCTCGGTGAAGGCGTAGTCCCAGTGGATTTCCTCGAAGGCGTCGAGCGGGGCGAAGGCCGTATCGGCCTCGGCGCGATCGAGCGCCAGCCGGTCTTGTCCACCGTCCGCGCCCAGCGCCTCCCATAGCGCATCGCGCCGATCGGCGCGCAGTCCTTGCAGTGCGCCGCTCTCCGCGAGACGCGCCAACACGGCCCTATCGAGCCTGGCCTTTGCCGCCAGCGCGTCGACGGTGCGGCAGCCATCGCCCTGCCGCGCGTCGAGGATGCGTCCGGCGTCCTCCTCGCGGAGACCCTTCACGTAGCGCAGACCCATCCGCACGGCGAAGCCCTCGCCGCTTTCGGGGCACGGTTCGAGGGCGCAGCCCCAAGCGCTGTGGCGCACGTCCACCGGCCGGACCGCAATCCCGCGGCGTTTCCCGTCCTCGACCAACGTGGACGGGCTGTAGAACCCCATGGGCTGCGCGTTGAGCAGGGCGCACAGGAAGGCCGCCGGGTAATGGCGCTTGAGCCACGCGGTGGCGTAGGCGATGAGCGCGAAACTCGCGGCGTGGCTCTCGGGGAAACCGTAGTCGCCGAAACCGCGAATCTGCTCGAAAACCCGCTCGGCAAATTCCCTCTCGATGCCCTTCTTCATCATGCGCGCGATGAGGCGCTCGCGGTGGCGTTCGATGCGGCCCGCGCTGCGCCATGCGGCCATGTCGCGCCGAAGTTGGTCCGCCTCGCCGGGCGTGTAATCCGCCGCCGCCATCGCCAGTTGCATGACCTGTTCCTGAAACAGCGGAATGCCGAGGGTCTTCTCGAGCACCGGCTTCAGGCAGGGGTGGGGATACGTGACGGGCTCGAGGCCGCGCCGTCGCCGGAGATAGGGATGCACCATGCCGCCGGTGATGGGGCCGGGCCGCACGATGCTGATCTGCACGACCAAGTCGTAGTAGTTCTCGGGGCGCAGGCGCGGGAGCATCGACATCTGCGCGCGGCTCTCGATCTGAAAGACGCCCACCGTGTCGGCCCGCCGGATCATCTCGAAAGTGGGCGGGTCCGCGGGCGGAATCGTCGCCAGCGAGAGCGCCGGCCCCCCGTGGCGTTCAATCAGGTCGAACGTTCGATGGGCCACGTTCAGCGCGCCCAGCCCAAGCAGGTCCACTTTGAAGAGGCCTAAGTCCTCGACGTCGTTCTTGTCCCATTGGATGACCGTGCGGTCGGGCATCGTGGCGTTCTCGATAGGCGTGAGGTCATGGACCGGCTCGTGACCCAGGAGGAAACCGCCCGGGTGAATCGAAAGATGGCGGGGAAAATCCTCGATTTCCTTCGTCAACCGGAAGAAATGTTCGTTGACGGGACTCGTCGGGTCGAAGCCCGCCTGCCCGCAGAGTTCCGGCGAGGGAAAGTCGTGATGGGCCAACAGGCGGGCCAGGCGCTCGAGTCCCGTCTCGGGAATACCCAGGACCTTCCCCACGTCGCGGACGGCGGACCGCGCGCGATAGCGGATGAAGTTGGCCACCATCGCCGCGTGGGTGCGCCCGTATTTCGCGTAGACGTGCTGGATAACCTCCTCGCGCCGGTCGTGTTCGATGTCGAGATCGATGTCCGGCGGCTCGGCCCGCTCGCGCGAGAGAAACCGCTCGAACAACAGCCCCATGCGAATGGGGTCCACAGCGGTAATCCCGAGGCAGTAGCACACGACGGAGTTCGCGGCGGATCCGCGACCCTGGCAGAGAATGTCTTTGTGCCGACAGAACGCGACAATCTCCCGCATGGTGAGAAAATAGCCCTCGAATTGCAGTTCGCGGATGAGCGCGAGTTCCTTCTCGATTTGCCGGCGCGCTTCGGCGGGCATGGGGCCGTTCCAGCGCCGCCGCCCGCCCTCGAGAACCAGTTCCCGCAGCCATTCGGCGGGGCTGGTTCCATCGGGCAGACGTTCGAGGGGGTACCGGTAGCGAATTTCCCGCAAGGAAAAGCGACAGCGCGCCGCCACTTCCGCCGTGCGCGACACCGCGCCGGAATCGTCCGGGTAGAGCATGGCGAAGCCGCGCGGAGCGCGCAGCGCGTGCTCGGCGTTGGGGCGGATGCGGCGGCCCGCCGCGGCGAGCGTAACGCCGTGGCGAATGCAGGTGAGCACGTCCTGCAGGGGACGTCGCGCGGGCGTGTGGTAGAGCACCTCGGCGCCCGCCGCCAGCGGCATGCCCCAGCGCGTGGCGCGCTCGCGAAGGCGGTGCTCCCGACGCTGTTCGCCCTCTTCGTGATGGCGCGTCAGCAGGGCGTAGAGCCGATCGCCGAAGGCCTCGCGCAATTGCCGGGCCATGAGGACGGGCTCCGGTTCCCGCGCCAGCGCGCTGCGGTCGCCGCCCCATAGGGCAATCAGGCCGGGGGCGTGCTCGCAGACCTCCTCGACGCTTACCCGGCTCGTTCCTTTGGGCGAACGCAGCCGCCCCTTCGAGATCAGGCGGCAGAGGTTCGCGTAGCCGGCGCGGTCGCCGCAGAGCAACACGAGGTGGGAATCGTCGAAAAGCGTAACCTCCGCGCCCACGATTAGTTGCACGCCCAATTCCTCCGCCTTCACCAGCGCGCGCACCACGCCGTAGACGCCGTCCCGGTCGGTCAAGGCCAGCGCCTGCAATCCCAGTCGATGCGCTTCCTCGACCAATTCGTCCGGGTGGCTGGCCCCTTCGAGGAAGGAATAGTTGCTCTTGCACCACAACGGCGCATACGGTGTGTCCAGTGGAGACCACGCGCTCATTCCACTTCCCCTTGCAGAAACCAGCGGCGGCGTTTCTGATCGTGGTATATCCACAGCCAGCGCCCGCTGCGCGTGCGCACGTAGTAGTAGGCCCGCGCCGCCTCGCGCAGCCACCACCCCCCGTTTACCAGGTGCGGGCCGATGACCTCCTCGACGGGCCCTTCGGTCACTCCCGCCACCAGCCAGCCGTCCGGCTCGCGGTGCTCGCGCGGCGGCAGCGAGCGCGGCGGGGTATAGATGCGGCGCACGACGGGAGCGACAAGCGGCATACCGGGTTGGGGCGGGCTGAGACGGCGCAGCGGTTCCCAGCCGTAGCGCGCCTCGGGCAGGTAGCCTTCGTGCAGGCAGGCACGAACGACCGCGCCGTCGCCGAACGCCGCGCGGACCTTGGCCAGACCCCGCTCCGCCGCTTCGAGGCCGCGGGCCGACCCCTCGGGGAAGAGCGTGTCCTGCTGTTCGACCCTTTCCGCGCCCACGGCCCGCACCTTCACCTCGACCACCCCGGAACGTAGCGAGAGACCCTCGATTCGCAGGCGGCAGAGCGCGAGAATGTGAGCGGCCTCGAGCGTGGGCGCGGCGGGCGACACTTCCTCACGCTGTTCCTCGCCGTTGTCGAGCTTCAGCCGGAGCCGCAGCGAGGCCAATTGCTCGTGCCGGACGGCGAGTTCCCGGAGCAAGGACTGCAACAGGACGGCCAGCACCGCCAGCAACCGCTCGACATTGTTCTCGGGGTAGTCCAGCCCCATGCCCGCTTCGATCGGTTCTTGCGGCGGCACGGGATCGAGCGGCGACCAAGTGTCGCCCCGGGCGAGACGATGCCATTCTCCCGCTTCCGCGCCAAAACGCCGGACTACTCCCGCCGGGGGCAGGTCGATAAAGCCGCCCAGCGTCTCGACGCCCAGTTTGAGGAGCGTGTCCACCAGTGCGGGATCGAAGCCAAGCCGGACGAGGGGCACGCGGCGCACCCGCGCGCGTTCCTCGACCACGTCCTGGAAAACGACGTTGTGCATGCCGGCCCGCGCGGCGGCGTAGACGCCGAAGCGCGAGAACCCTACGGCGACTACCGCGTGGAAGCCCGCTTCGCGCAGATCGTCACGGATACTTGCCGCCCACTGATCCAGCGACGGGTAAAGGAAACGCAGCCCCGATGCGTCAAGCCGGAAAACCCCCGCCTCGCGCGCAGACGGCTCGATGCGCGGGCTGAAACGCCAGAGACGCCCAAGAATGCCGGCGACGGCCTCGCTGATTGCCATGTCGGACACCACCCCGCCGCACAATGCGCGGGAAAGGGACAAGCCCGCCGCGTAACGCATGCCCGGGAGAATGCCGCAGGCCCACGCATGCCGGTCGGCCCAAAGAATAATCCCCTGCGGCCGGTCGCGGTCCACCACCACCACGGGGCGCGCCCTCCATTCGGGATGCGCCCGCAGCAGCAGTTGGAGCGGCAGCGCCCGGATATCAACACAGGCCGTCCGTTCCACGGCGAAGTTCCTCATGCGCCCAACCGGGCGCGCGGCGCTTATCCTTTACCACCCGCGCCTCACACACGAAGCAATCATGGCCCGCGCGGCGCTTCGTCGTCTCCGCGCGCAGGGACACCAGGGAACCACGCGAAACTTCCCGCCGGATCTCCCGCGTCAGCGCGATCAACGCCGCGTGGTGATGCTGCGCCAGACCGGCCAGTCGCGACTGCGCCGAGAGCGGCAGCCCGATGCCGCCGGCCATGTCCGCCACGACCAGCACGAACCCGCCCGAGCGCAGCAAGATGTCGCATGCGCGCCACTGTTGCCCACTGTCCTCCACCCGCACCACGGCCAGCGCGGCAAGGTCCACGCCGGCCGCCGCCAGGTCCGGCGGAAAGAAACTGGAACACGTTCCCCCGACCCACGCCGCCATGCCGCCGTCGCGCTGCGCCTCGCATATCAGCCGCGCGCACAGCGTCAGCCCCGCCGTCGCCGAACCGCCCCCGATTTCCACAAAGCGCCCCAGGAACGTCTCCAGCCGTAGCGACGCTTGGTCCGAGACCCGATGCGGCGCGGCAGGGATCGATCTCGTCTCCAGAACATAACCCGGCAAAGCGCCCATAAAGCGCACTCCTATCATCGGTCGAATCCACGCGCCACGCCCCATGCCTTGACGGACCCGGGACAGGCGCCAATCGATT
The DNA here is from genome assembly GCA_029556545.1 of Candidatus Hydrogenedentota bacterium. Lineage (GTDB taxonomy): Bacteria > Hydrogenedentota > Hydrogenedentia > Hydrogenedentales > JAGMZX01 > JAGMZX01. The sequence goes on along the minus strand of JAKQEQ010000085.1, from coordinate 52,617 downwards.
ATTATACTGAATAAATATTCAGTATTCAAACCCCAAAAAACTCCTTGGCATGGGCGCACCCATAACATCCACCCCGTCCACCGGCTCACCCGCATCCTCCCCACAGGCTACACAGAGAAGGCCCTCCCCCGTATATGCTATAAGGAATTGAAATGAGCGGCCCGGGACGGCCTATGAGGCCGTTGCCTATCGGGAAACAAGCCATGATACGTTTTGAAGTGCTGGAAAATCTGGGTGTAGCCGTCGCGGCCTTCTCGGACAAGGCGGACGGTGACTGCGCGTGGTCCGCGCCGCAAGCGGAAGCGCGGCAAGGCGTCCTGCGGCGCTGCGACGCAGCGTGGCAGGACCTGGTCTGCCCGATACAGGTGCATGGCGCGGAAATCCTGCTGGTGGAACAGGGCGACGCCGGACGGGGCGCGCTGTCCCCCGAAACCGCCGTCGGGGAGGCGGACGGATTGATTACTGCGGCGACGGCGTTGCCGCTCGGGGTGACCTGCGCGGATTGCGCGCCCATTTACCTGTATGACCCGCGCCGGAACGTGGGCGGGGTGGTGCATGCGGGCCGCGAGGGAACCCTGCGCGACGCGGCGGGCGCGGCGGTCCGGCGTCTTGAAACGGACCTGCACGCGAACCCGCGCGACATCCATGCGGTCATCGGGCCGTCTGCGGGACCGTGTTGCTACGAGGTATCGGAGGAACTGGCGGATACGTTCACGGCGGCGTGCCTGTTTACCCGGGGCCTCCTGCTCGATTTGTGGGAGTCGAACCGGATGTTGTTGATGACGGCGGGGGTGCCGCTCGAGAACATCACGGTCGCGGGCCGATGCACGATATGCGACCCGGATTTCTTTTCGTATCGACGCGACGGCGCCGCCGCCCGCCAGTTGGCCCTGTTTATGCTCTAATCCGGCCTGTGGCACGGGCGTCCCGCCCGTGGTCTTGCACCCCCACACCAACTCTCTCCCTCGGGGAGAGGGGATATTTTGCCCTCACCCTTACCCTCTCCCCGAGGGAGAGGGGATGCTTGCCGCGAGGTCGCGGAGGATGCAGGCAATACGATAGAGTAATAGCTTGGATCATGCGCCATGGGGCGCGCGACGATCGCGTGGGGAGTGAATGGCATGCGCGGACTCTGGAAAGCTTTAGCGATAAGCCTCATTGCATGCGTCGTGTTGATTGGCCTCCTCGTGGTCGAGGTGGGCGAGGAGCAGAAGGCGCCGGCGTTGCTGCTCTACTGCGCCGCCGGGATGACCGCCCCCGTCGAACAGATTGCAGCCCAATACGAACGGGAACACGGCGTCAAGGTAGCCCTCCAGTTCGGCGGATCGGGCACGCTGCTGAGCAACCTCGAAGTCGCCCGGCAAGGGGACCTGTATCTGGCCGCGGACGCCACCTACACCACGCTCGCCCGCGAGAAGGGCCTTGTGGCGGAAACGATACCCGTCGCGCGGATGCGCCCCGTGATTGCCGTCGCGCCGGGCAATCCCAAGGGCGTGCGCGCGATCGAGGACCTCTTGCGCGACGACTTGCGCGTTGCCCTGGCGAACCCGGACGCGGCTTCCGTGGGACAGGTGACGCGCCGGATGTTGCAGGACCTCGGCCTATGGGACGGGGCGCACGCGGCGGTCACGGCCCGGGGCGTGTTCAAGCCCACGGTAAACGACTTGGCCAACGACGTGAAGTTGGGCACGGTGGACGCGGCGATCATCTGGGACGTTCTCGTGCCGCAATTCGCTCCCATTGAAGCCGTGCCCATCGCGGCCGCCGACCGCTACGAGCAGGAAGTCAGCGTTGGCGTGCTTACGTGCAGCGCGCGGCCCACGGACGCCCTGCGCTTCGCCCGGTATCTCGCCGCCCGCGACCGCGGCCTGCCGGTCTTCGAGCGCAACGGTTTCACGCCCCTCGCGGGCGATGCCTGGGTCTGGACCCCGGAAATCCTTTACTTCAGCGGTGGCGTGAACCGGGTCGCGATCGAGGATCTTATCCGTAACTTCGAGCAGCGGGAGGGATGCAAGGTCACGACGGTGTACAACGGCTGCGGCATCCTTCTGGGCCAGTTGAAGCTTGGGGAACAGCCCGACGTGTATCACACTTGCGACGGCGCGTTCATGCAGGGCGTCGAGGACCGTTTTACGGCCCCGCTGGAACTCAGCCGCACGGACATGGTCGTCCTCACGCCGAAGGGCAACCCGCGCGGCATCGCGTCGCTCGAAGACCTCGCCGCGGCGGGGCTTCGCCTCGGCCTTGCGCACGAGGAGCAGAGCACGCTTGGTTGGCTGACGGCGCGCCTGCTGCGGCAGGAAGGGCTCTACGAGCGCGTGACGCCGAACGTCGTGGTGAATACGCCTACGGCGGATCTCCTCGTAGCGCAACTGGTCGCGGGCGGTCTCGACGCCGCGATCGTTTACGAGGCAAACACCAAGTCCGTGCGCGATAAGGCCGAAGTCGTCGCCATCGACCGCCCGAACGCCGTCGCCACGCAAACCTACGCCATCGGGAAGAGCAGCCGCTATCCCCAGCTTATGGGGCGGTTCCTCGATCGACTTCGCTCGGAAGCGGGCCGCGAGCGCTTCCTCGCCGCCGGATTCGAGATTGTGGAAGGCGCGAGCGCTCCATGAACGCGCCGCCGCCCTCACAAGCCGGTCCCGAGCCGCCCGTGCGATCCGACCTCCCGTTCTATATCGGCCTGTTCGTGTTGAGCGGCCTGTATGTGTTCCTGATCTCGGCCATGTTGCTTGCGGACCTCGCGTACACCACGCCCGGCGCGTTGCTGCGCGCGTTGACCTCGCCCGAGACGCGCTACGCCATCAAGCTGAGCCTCGTTTCGTGCACGATCACCACGATCTTCTCGCTGTGGGTCGCCGCGCCGACCGGCTATTTACTTTCGCGCTACAAGTTTCGCGGTAAGGCGCTGCTCGACTCCGTGCTCGATATCCCGATTGTGTTGCCGCCTCTCGTGGTCGGATTGAGCCTGCTGATCCTGTTCCGCACCGCGCCCGGCATCGCCTTCGAGACCCTGTACGAGCGCGCGACCGGCGCGCGCATCACCTACGCCGTCGCCGGCGTCGTGCTGGCGCAGTTCATGGTCGCCTGCGCGTTTGCCGTGCGCACGATGCGCGCCACTTTCGACGGGATCAGCCCCCGCCGCGAGCAGGTCGCACTCACGCTTGGCTGCTCGCGCGGCCAGGCGTTCTGGAGCGTCGCGCTGCCCGAGGCGCGCAAGGGAATCGTCGTCGCGGCCACGCTCGCCTGGGCCCGTTCGCTCGGCGAGTTCGGGCCGATCCTGATCTTCGCGGGCGCGACCCGCCTCAAGACGGAGGTGCTGTCCACCACGGTCTTTCTTGAAATGAGCGTGGGCAACGTCGAGGCCGCCGTCGCGGTCTCGCTCCTGATGATCATCGCGTCGCTGTTTGTGCTGGTTATCGTGAGAGTTTTCGGATATGCGGAATATGTGCGCTGAACAACGGCATGGTTGTGGCACGGGCGTCCCGCCCGTGAAGAGACATGGGCAAGATGCCCATGCCACGCGGTGGGGGGCGTCGCGTGATTGTTCTTGACAAAGTCACTGTACGCGCGGGGGCGTTTGTTCTGCCCGAGGTCAGCTTGGCTGTGCCCACCGGCCAGTACGCGGTGCTTATGGGCAAGACCGGCTGCGGCAAGACGACGCTCGTCGAGGCCGTCTGCGGATTGCGCGCCGTGGCTGCCGGGCGCATCGAACTGCACGGACGCGACGTGACGCGGCTTCGGCCCGCGGAACGCGGTATCGGCTACGTTCCGCAGGACACCGCCCTCTTCTCGACGCTGTCCGTGCGCGATCATCTCGCCTTTGCGTTGCATATTCGTCGCTGGCCCCGACGCGACGTCGCGGATCGCGTCGCGGAACTGGCGGACGCGCTCGGGATTACGCATCTGCTGCCACGCAAACCGGCGGGGCTCAGCGGCGGCGAAGCCCAGCGCGTGGCCCTCGGGCGCGCGTTGTCTTTTCGGCCCCGCGTCTTGTGCCTCGACGAACCGCTCAGCGCGCTCGACCAGGACACGCGCCACGAAATGCACGCGCTGCTCGCCTCGGTCAAGGACCGGTTCGGCGTCACGGTCCTGCACGTTACCCACGACCGCCATGAGGCCGAACGGCTCGCGGACAAGCTCTTCCTTATTGCGGAGGGTCGCCTCGAAGAGGCGTGAATGCCTCAGGCCCAAACGGCATCTCCCGCATGCGCCACGCGCTGAAGAGCGGGTACTGATCCTGGAAGTGGGACGACGCGCGCCGCTCGGACTGGCCCGGCACGAGCATGTGCAGCGAGCGCATCGGCGGCTTCAACTCGACGGCCATCCAATACGTGCCGCAGTTGCGGTTCGGGAACGCCGTCAGGTCGCCGAGTTTCAGCGGTTCGGGTTCATAGGGCCACTGGGCCATGTCGTCGCCGTAGCGAATGGCGAGTGCGTCGATCACCCGGCGAAAACACACGTAGGCGAGTGCTTCTCCGTCCCGCCCGTGAAGGTAATCATCCGTCACCTTCATCCCGGCCAGGTCGGGGCGCAGGACGCGAAACGCGAGGATGCCGAAGACCTGGAGATTCTCACGGCTCAAGTTACGTTGTACGAGCGGCCCGAAGTCCGGGCGGAGCAACTCGGTCATAGTCTCCATGGCCCACTCGGACAGGAGCAGTGCGCCCGTCGCGCCGGGCAGGTCCTTGCTGGGCCACGCTTCGAGTATCTCGGCGGCGCGGTCGACGCGCGGGTCCTCGCCAGCATGCGCGCGCAGGACGCGCACGAGATAGTCCTGGAAGAACGGCCCCGCGAAATGGTGCTCCCCGTTCTCGCGGTTGATGCCGACGAAGGTGTCCCAGTCAATCGGGTCATGAGCCTGAAGAATCGCGTGAATGGGATGCCCCCACAGGAATTCGGGCCACCACCCGGGCGTATTCACACTGGGTTTGTTGTTGAAGCAGCCAAACCAGCCTTCGGGCGGATTCACCGAGCGGACCAGGTCCGTGGCGACGGTAATGCCCTGCCAGTCGTACTCGCCCGTGCCCGTCGTGGGCAGGCGCGGGTCCTGCTTCGGGTGGCGCTTGGGCAGGCGGCCCGAGAGCCAGTATCCGATATTTCCGTCCACGTCCGCCGCAATGAAGTTTTGGGATGTCGCGATGTCCCGAATCGGTTCCTCGAAGTCGTGCACATTTTGCGCGAAGTTGAGCCCGAGGAACGCCGCCATCGAAGCAACCTGCTGTCGATCGTGGGCGATACTCCTCACGTAAGCCTGATGGTTGTAGGGCATGCGATGGACCACCGGGCCGTGGACGGTCCGGTACACCGTGCACGGCCGCACCTCGTAACTGCCGTCGTCGCGCTTGACCACGATCGGCCGCTCAAGGGCCTCCATCATCTTCCACGCGCCGTTGTGCCGGTATTGATTCGGGTCTTCGGGGTGCAACTCTTCGAGGAACATGTCGGACTGGTTGACAATGAATCCCGAGGTCACGCCCCAGGCGACGCGCTCGTTGTGGCCGATGAGAACGCCGGGAAACCCGACGAGGCTTGCCCCCATCACATCGAGGCCGGGAGCGACAAGGTGGACCTGCGCCGCCTGCGCGGGGACGGAGAATCCCATCATGGGACTCGCGAACAGCATCGCGTTGCCCGTGGCGCTGCGGGACGCATTGACGGCCCAGACTTGACTGCCCCAGCGGGAGAAGAGGCCGGTCTCGGCCTGGTAACGGCGCGCGCGCCATAGCCGCTCGAAGGAAACGCTCTCGGTTGTGACGAGTTGCGCCCTCTCTGTTGTGGCGTGGCTCGGTCCCGGCCTTCGCGAAGCGCTTCGGCGTGGCAAGCGCGAGACCGGCCACAACGGGATTTCGGCTTCCGCCGGGGCGGCCCGCGCACTCTCGCCGCGCACGCGGCGGTGGCTGTGGTCCGTTGTCGGGGCGTTCGGCACGTCCACCGGCAGGGCCGCGTCCAGGAATCGACGCAGAAAGTCCTCCCCCTTGAAAAAGCGGACCAGCGAGACCAGTTTGCGAACGTGATGCTCATCCGCCCCGCCGTCGCCCACGCGCATTGCGAAGAATACCGCCATCGCCGCCGTATCGACTGCCGTGACCGGCGGCACGTGGGGCGCATGCCGTTCGAGATACGCATTGACGCCGACGAGGAATGCCTCGATGTGCCCCCGCAAGTCTGGGCGCAGGGCATCGACCATGCCCTTGAGTTCGCTGTCGGTGTAGCCGGTCACGCGCACTTCGATATCCGACTCGAGCGCCGCCGCGCCCTCGCGCGCGGCCAGCCGCCCCATCGCCGCATCGCGCTGTCGCAGGAACTGAATACAGCGGTCTTCCATGACCACGTACCCTTGGGCGCGGAACGCCGCCGCGACGGACGGCGCGAACACGTGCGGCGCGCCGTACTCGTCGCGAAACACTTCGATGCGGTCCCCAGCCAGCTCGACAACGCACCAACCGTCCGGCGGCAGCGGCAGCGTGGCTTCGTCCGGCAGGACGTAGCGCGCCGCCTCCTCGATCAGCGCCTCTTCCTCGGTCGGCGCGGCCCCGCCGCGCGCCGCGACCGCCAGCAGTAGCACCGCGGCGAGGGCTGATGCCCGCGCGAGGGCAATAAGCGCGGCTTGGCTCATGGCTCAATCCCCCACATGCGCTCGAGAGCTTGCGTGATGCCTTCAAGGCGAAATTCGCAAATGATATCCGCCTCCTCGCGCCGGATGTCCACGAACAGCGCGAGTCCCCAGTTGTCGCGCAAAACGGGCCGCAACTCGTCGCGGACCACCTCGACGAGATAGGCCAATTCCCGCATCGCGGCGTCGAGCGTGGCATGGGCATCCTGCCCATGTTCTTGAAACACGGCTGGGACGCCCGTACCACCGACAGCAACAAACCGACCTTGGCCGACCAGAGCGTCCTCTACGAGGTCTGCCTTGGCGTCAATGCGCGCGATCGACTCTAAGCTCCGGGCCAGTTCGCGCGGGGTATAGAAGGGCGGTCCGTCCACAGCGGCGTGCAGGGTCATCAGCGCGGCGAGGGCGCGGCCATCGCGATTATCTAAGGTGACTTCTATGAGGGCCGCTTCTCCCGTGGGTGCGGGGACGGGTGTTACCTCGCGGTAGTCTTCAAACGATGCCTGGAACGCTTCGTCTGACTCGATGATCGCGTGCGCGGCCACAAGCCCGCGTCGCGCGACGTGAAATCCCATCGCGTCCCAACTAAGACACGGCAGGTCCGGAAGTATGCGGCCTTGGTTGAGCACATGCGCGATGAGCGGCGTCAAACGCCGCGAATTCGCGTAGAGCACCAGCACCATCGCATCGGGAGCAGGTTTCAGCAGCACGCCGATCTCCCGGGGCGGAAGGAATGACGCCAGGAAACGGGCCCCGCCGTCGAGCCCCGCTCGGTCTTCGAGCCAGTCCATTGCGAGCGACGGACGCACCACAGCCTCGAAACGGACACTGTCTTCAGGGGCGCCGCCGTGACGGACGACGGGCGCGGGAAACACTATCTCGAAGCGGTATCCGCAGTACAGAATCCATCCCGCCGCGACCGCGACAACGGCAAACAAGGCGATACGGCAACGCCCGATGCGGCGTCTGCCAGGACGTTTCTGTTCGCTGCTATGCCCGGGTACGCCTTGCAAGACTGGAAAATCCTCTCCGCCGCGCCTGTCGGCAGTATTGCGGGAATCGCCCGCAAAGTCAACGCGCCGCTTCGTCCTTCTCGCACCGCTTGACGGTCCCCGCGACGCATGGTACGCTCAGGCCGTTTCTTAGGGGACGCCCCTGCGAGACGTTCAAGGAGTTGCCAGTGTCCGGTAATGGTGTTAGATTTCGATACTATCATCCTGCAATGGGACACCCGGACATCAAGGAATGCCTGGCGGACGCCCGCCGTCTTGCGGACGAGGTCCGGCCGCGGCTTCTCAAGGATGAAGACCTGACCTTCCAGGACCGCCTGCGGGACCGGCGGCGCAAGTTCCGGGCGCTGTGCAAGACGGCGGCAAATTACCTGATCAACCGAAGGCGCTACAAGACGGGCAACCACGCGCTGCGGCCCTTGTACGCAATCTGGACCATGTGCAATAGCTGCAATTTCCGCTGCGCCTATTGCGACAATCACCAGGGCCGGCACTACTACGACATCGCCGATTCAGACCGTCTGAACACGGAACAGGGGAAACGCCTGCTGGATGTCATGATCACCGGCACGCCCGCCCTCTATTGGTGCGGCGGCGAGCCGATGTTGCGAAACGATCTGCCGGACTTGCTCGATTACGCCTGGAATCTCGGGTATTTTCCCAACATGATCAACACCAACGGCAGCCTGGTTCATCGTCGCCTGCGGGACCCGGCGTGGCGGAAGTTCCTCGTGCAGATGGACGTCGTGATCGTGAGCCTGGACGCGCTTGACGCCTCCACCCTCGCGCGGCTCTGGGGCGTCGACGCGGCGCGGCAGGTCCTCGTGAATCTGTTGCTGTTGCGCGAACTCCGTCGCGACGTGACGTTCAAACTTGCGGTGAACACCGTGATTACACCCGAGACCATCGGGGAGGCGCGCGCCGTGTTCGATCTTGCATGCGATCTCGACCTATGGTTCGTGCCGGTGCCGGTGAATTTCAAGCATCGGCCCGAGGCCGCGCTACTCGAATGCGCGGACTACCGGGATTTCGCCGCGCTCATCCTCGCGCGCAAGCGGGAAGGCTGCAAGATCATCGGATCGGAAACCCTGCTGCGCCGACTACTATTTGCGGAACCGCACGCGTGCCTGACCGCGCTCAAACCGCATGTCTGGTCGAACGGCGCGATCTGCTGGCCGTGTCGCGCGTCCGTACACGTGCCGCCGGTGGACATCAATCTGCTGGATTACCGGACGTTCGACGAGGCCTACGCAGCCGGGCGCGCCCAAATCAACCCGGACGGCTTTCATGGGAACGGTGATCGGCAGTGCGGGGGCGATTGCGCCTGGATGCAGAATTACACGACCTCGCGCTATATCGAGGGGTTGGTGCATCCGCTGCGCAGCGGGTTCGTCGAGGAATTGCGCGAGTTCGCCCTGGGCAGCCGCGATCAATAGGGGAGCATACCTGTCGTGAAACCCGACTCGAACCGACTCACCGCCCTTGACGCCGGCGTCGTTTTGTTCATCAGCGTTGCGATTTGTCTGGCCGCCGACCGATTGGTCCTGATGAGCATTCTGGTTCCGCTGACGCTGATCCTCCGTCTGTTGCTGCTATACCTCGTGCGCAAGACGGAAGGCGTCAACTTCCGGGCCGAGGCGGCCTTCTACACCGTATGTACGCTGCTCGGCGCGTACAATGACTGGAGCACGGTATGCGTGCGGGGCGTCTACGATTACACCGTGCCGCATGAGTTCGCCTTTTCCACGCTTCCTGTCTGGATGCTGCTGTACTGGGGCATGATTCTGCGATTCATGGCCCGATTCGCGCGCTGGCGGGCGCTCGGCCCGCCGCCGCGCCCCGCAAGCACGGTGGGGATCGGACGCTGGCGCGTCGAAAGCGGCGCGGTGAAGGTCGGATTCCTCCTGGTGCTGGTGTTCGTCACGCGATACACCATCTACCGCGCCTATCTCGACCCGGTCTGGTCCTGGCTGCCGTTCCTGCTTGCGCTGGCCGTCTACCTGATCGTGTGCCCGCCGGAGCGTCACGACGCGCGGCTTCTGGGTGTGGTGTTGATAGTCGGGCCGTTGGTGGAAATCCTTTACATCAACGTCGGGGGCCTTCACCGGTATCACTTGGGGTGGATAGGCGGCGTGCCGCTGTGGATCGTCGTCTGGTGGCTCCTGGCCGTTCTGATCTGGAAAGACATCGCGTTTCGGTTGGAACGCGCGATCAAGCGGCTTCTGCCGGATCAAGCCTGAACCGCCGGGTTATTCCACGGGAACGTGAATCTCGTTGCGGCGCATGTAGAAAGGCGTCCAGGGCGGGTCGTATTGCGCCACAATCGGTTCTCCCACCGCGCGAACGCCATCCCGTTCGAGCATGCTTACGAGACGCTCGGTCTTCTTTCTCGCCCGGCGCTCCGTGGCGTAGCCGCCGAATTCGAGCACGGCGAAGCGCTGGGAAACGATTTCGCGCAGGCGCACCTTCGGGTTGTTGGGCCGCGGAAGCGTTTCCATACTGTATTCACGAGGCATGATGAATGCCACGCTATACGAGGCTTCACTATCGCCCTTCTCGTGTAGGACCGGTGCGGTCATGGCGATCTTGCCCGACTTCTCCGACATGACCGGCGCCGTCATGGCGATGTCCGCGCGTTGGGAGTTGTTCCCGAAGATATAGTCCGCCACTTCGCGAAACCCGCCGTACAACGTCTCCCGGTACTTCCCGGTCAGCGTGACTTCCGCGCGGATATACCCCGCGTATTCGCGAATCGCGTACCCGTCGGCCTCGCGCACCACGGTATATTGCGGCGTCTCGATACCCTTGGCCGAGGTATATCCCACAGCGGTCCAAGCGCCCAGCAATACCACCACAACTCCGGCGACTATTGCGCCCATGATGCGTCCTTTCGTTCCCACCATAACTTAATACTCGAAATCCCGCGTTGAGCTGTCAGCTAGGACACCGGCCACCCATCGGTTATTCCCAGCGCTGTTCGGCGAGCGGCGCGGCCATATGAAGGTGGACGCTCACCGCCACCACTTCAGGGGAACCGGCACGTCGCCTTTCTTCTCGAAGTGGATCGAGAAGCGGAACGGGCCGGGGACCTTCGAGCATTTCACGAGCACGGTGTTGCGTCCCTGACGCAGTTGGCCCTCGGCGATCTCCGTGCCGAACTGGTCGTGCGGTACTTGATTCCGGCTTTCATGGATAAGGCGGCCGTTGAGCCACACCTTCATCGCGTTCTGCACGCCGAGGCGCACGGTGACGTCCTGGCGCTTCTCGGCGGAGAACTCGGCGTAGGCGTAGCCCGTACCGTGGTCGAAGCGGGGATAGTACTCGAAGACGGGCGTGAACGCGGCCTGGAGGTCCACGACGTGGTCGTTAACCGCCGTCGAGTACCACGGCTTCCACGCAATCGACCGGTACCAGCCGGGGTATATCGCGTCGAATTCGATGGTGTGTTCGGGCGGATACGCGGTATCGTGCCCTTTTCCGTTTTCCCAATTCGGGAATTCGCCGAGCACCATCCATTTGCGCACGCTTTCCGCCCGCTCGGTGCGCAGCCACTCCGCCGCGCGCGGGTCGTGCTGCAGCGCCTTGTCCGCGGGCACGGACCGCCGCGCGAAGTGGTTGATCAAATTCACGAAGAGGCGGTCCGCCACCGGGTCGCTTCCGAGGTGTTCGAGGACCCGCAGGTGCGTGAACACGACGCGCCCGGCCCCGAATCGCCGCACGAGGATATCGCTGCCCCACCATGCGGTCTGGCCCATCATGTAGTGGCCGGTGGCGATGGGCGTCGTATCGAAGCTGCCGCAGATGTCCTCGTCGCCGGTTTCGAGGAAGGTCCGCGCCGGGACGACGTTGCGGTACGGCTGCCGCATGAGGCAGCGCGTCGGAAGCCCGTCGAAGACGGGGTGCAGCTTCACGTAGTGGAACACGGGCAGGAACGCGCCGACGGCGTCCTTCGACGTGGCCCGGATGTCCTCCCCGAGGCGCGCGGCGAGGTCGTTCCAGTCGTCCGGCGGCCCGAAGAACAGGGCCACGGCGCCGCCCTCGACCTGCGCCAGCACGCGCGGGAGATCGGTCTCGGGATACGCGCGCAAGGTGTTGCCCAGCGGCGGCACGACAAGCACGGGCGCGGTCAGCCCGCCGATCGGGGCCAGCGCCGCGCAGCGGGTCCGCCACGTCTCCTGGGGATCGAGCACGTATATCGCGTGGTCGCCGCGCGGGGTCTTCACCAGGACGTGGAACGCGACGGAACTCTCGGCGATCACGCGGCCCTCTTGCAGCAGGCGCACCACGAAGCGGTGCGGGCCCGGCGAGCCCGAGGCCGCGATGTCGCCGCGCCAGAGTTCCTTGCCATGACGCGGGATTTTCGCGGACCGCACCTTCTTCCACAACACCTGCTGCGTGGGGCCGACCACCTGGAGGCTCAGTTCCGCGCGGCCCTCGACGCGGTCCTCGTTCGCCAGGAGGACCACGACCGGGACCTCCTCGCGGATCACGAGGTTCGTGCGCGACATCTGGATAATCGGGCGGAGCGGCCGCTGCGCCTCCTTCATCGTCTCGAAGACCGGCTTCGGCCTGCGCCACCGATCGAGCACGCCCGCGCAAAACTCGTGGCCCGCGTCGCACAACTGGGTGTAGCAATACCCCGCGTTCTTCGCGTTCGCGCGGATGGCGTCGATCTGGAACCGGGCCGCGTCGCACTGGAGCTCCCGCGCCGCCTCGAGGAACCCCGAGAAATCGCCGAAGATGCGATCGAGGTCCCGCTCGGCGAACCCTTGTTCTCCGGCATCGAGCATCTTCTTCAGGAAACGCGCGTCCTTGCAACGGTCCGCGTCGGGCCCGTATTGCGCGATCACGTCGGCGAGGTTCTCCGGGCCGCCGAACCCGAACTCGGACAGGAAATACAGTTGGTCCGGCGCGCCGTTGTGCTGGTAGTACGACTCGATGTCGCGGTCCACCGGCGCGCGCTGGTAAATGTGCAGGTCGTCATAGACCTCGAATTCGTCGCGATACGGCCGCAGGAACCGCGCCGGCTCCCGCGTCGCGTTCACGCCGCCGCTGTCGTCGATAATCAGCCGCGTCGGATCGAGCGACCGCGCCAGGCGGCACAGGTCTTCCTTGATTACCTGCGCGCCGCCGCCCGTGACGTAGCCCGCGTTGCCCGTTTCATTCAGCATGCCCCAGACCACGACCGACGGATGGTTCCGGTCGCGCAGGACCATCTCGCGCACCTCGTTCTCGCAGCGGCGGCGCATGTGCGGCGACGCCTTGATCCAACCGATGGGCGGCTCCGCGTAGAGTAGCAGGCCGATCTCGTCTGCGAGGTCGAGCGTAACGCGCGGCGCCGTCTTGATGTGCAGGCGCAGCATGTTGAACCCCGCCTCCTTCGCCAATTCGAGTTCGCGACGGGCCAATTCGACCGACTCCGGCGCAACCAGCGACCGCGCGTAATCCGGCTGGTGCAGCGCCGCCTTCACGTGGACCGGATGGTTGTTCAGGTGGAACCGGTTGTCCTTCACTGTAAACTCGCGCATCCCGAAACGGACCGCCACCGCGTCCACGCGCCCGTCCGCGGCCGTCAGGCGCGCCTCGAGCGTGTAGAGCCGGGGCGACTCCGGCGACCACAGGTCGCAATCGGGGAACTCGATGACGTGCCTGCCCGGCCCGCCCGCCGCGCGGTGCGGCGTGCCCGCGATGGACAGATCGACCGCGCCGGAGCCGGAGGTCTCGACGTGCGCCACCACGAGTTTCCGGCGAATGTCCGGCTGCACGAACACGTCCCGGATGTGAACCGGCGCCATGAATTCGAGCGAAACGTCGCCCCAGATGCCGGCAAACGAGAAATAGCCGTGCTCCTTCGCGCTCGGGATTTCCCGAGGCAGGAAATCCCCATAGCCCTCCGGGCCGTGCGGGTCGATAAGCCGCACCGCGATCCGGTTCTCGCCCGCGCGCAACACGCCGGTGACATCGAAGTTAAAGGGGGTATAGCCGCCCTCGTGGTCGCCCAGGCGCCGGCCGTTCAGCCAGACCTCGGCGTAATAATCCGCCGCCTCGAAACGAAGGAAAGCGCACCCGTCGATCAGACCCGGCGCGACCTCGAACTCCCGGAAATACCAGCCCACCCCGTCATAATCCGGGACCCACAAATCCCACACACTCGGCACACGCACCGCAAGCGACTCCCCCGCCGCATCCCCCTCGAACCAACGCCCCGCGACCCCGACGTCCTCCGGGTCCAGAACCAGGCGCCACTCGCCATTCAGCGACAACTCCCTGCGCGTGCCATCCATCATGTGTTCAACTTGCTTCGACGTTCCGAACTTCTACCGTGGCACGGGCGTCCCGCCCGTGGACCCTGAGCAAGATGCTCATGCCACATGAGACAACCGCCCACCAACCGCAGTCTAGCCGCCGCCCCCGCCAACAATCAACCCGCCAAGTCAAGAGCTTTATGGCGAAAGTGCCACGCGATGTAAGCAGTTATCATGCTCGCACTTAGAACTGGCCGCGCTCACCGGATTACGCGAGTTCGGCGAGGTCGGTCTCGCCGTAGAGGGGGAGACGGCGGAAACCGCATCGAGTGGGACGCGGCGAACATGACGTTCGCCAACGAACCCGGTGCGGTCCGCTTCCTCCGCCGCGACTTCCGCGAGGGATGGTCGCTACAAGGTAAGCAACGGGCCGAGCGCACGGGCTGCAAGCGACCATCGTGCGCGGACTCATACACGCGCGTCAAACACGCGTTCATGGAACCCTCGTCAGATCGCGGTGACGCGTTCGGGTGTTCGCCGCGGTCCGGCGGCGCTGCGAAACCGGTCGTCAGGCGGTGGTCTCGACAGGAAGCGACACGCGGAACTTGGCGCCCTGGCCGGGCACGCTCGTAACCTCGACAGTCCCGTTGTGGCTGCGAACTACGCCGAGTGCCGCCGCAAGACCGAGCCCGCGCCCAATGAACTTGGTGGTGAAGAAGGGGTCGAAGACTCGGTCAATGACGGACGGATCGATGCCCGGCCCGGTATCGGCCACTTCGAGGAAGACACAGCGCTCCTCCGGCCCGTTCTGCTCTCCCGTCCTGAGGACTATCACGCCCGGCCGCGTGTCGATGGCTTCCACGGCATTGCGGACAAGATTCATGACCACCTGGCGCATCTGAACGACGTCAATCTGGGCGTGGGGAAGCCCTTCGGCCAGTTCCCAGCGCACCGTTATGGGGTCGGGGACGACAACGCGGACCATGGGGGCGACGTGCCGGACTACTTCCGACAGGTCCACGCGGGCAAGCCGGATGTGTACCTTGCCCGCATAGGCGAGCATGTGCCGGGCGAGTTCCGCAGCGCGCTCGACGGTCGCGTTTACCACCTCAAGGTGATCGCGAACGCTTGCATCCGCGGGCAGTTCGGCCACGGCGAGTTCTATGTTGCCGCGTATCACCATCAGCATGTTGTTGAAATCGTGGGCGATGCCGCCGGCGAGGACGCCCAGGCTCTCGACCTTCTGTGCTTGGACCAACTGCGCATCCAGCCTGCGTCGCGCCTCTTCAGCGTTCTTTCGTTCCGAGATGTCCCGAACCAGGAGCAACCGGCCGAGGTTGGCGCCGCGCGCGTTGCGCAGCGGGGTCACCCCCGCTTCGAGCCACCGCGTCGTCTCGGGCGCCGCCGGTATCGAAATCTCGATGGCATCGTCCTTGAGACCCAACAATGCGGGCCACGCATGCAGCACCTCCCCCGCGTCGCGGCCGATGGCGTCGGGAGGCAGGCGGAGCAGCGTGTTCGCGGCGGCATTCACGTCGACAAGCCGGCCCTGCGCATCGACGAGCACAAGCCCGTCCCGCATGTTCGCCAGCATCGCATCGTAGGCGATAGGCAAGACCCGCAGCAGCCGGAGACGCAATATGGCCCAGATGATAACGGCGCCCGAGGCCACAAAGACCAAGCTTGACAGGTCGAACCCCTCGTAGGTCCCGCTCAGATAGATCATGTTGACGGCTAACGGCACCACGACCGCGGCCAGCAGCGCGGCCATCTGGCTGCGATACAGGTGGGCGGAACGATAGGCCTTATGCAACAACAGGCCCCACCCCATCAGGAGCAACAGGTACGAGTACGCGACCAGCGCCCACACCGCGGGGCCGTGTTCATAGACCACCAGGCCCGCGGGATGGTTCGGTATCGGATAAACGTCGGGCCACGCCAGCCCGTGCCGCTCGTTGGTCCAGACCAAGGCCAGAACGACTACGGGAAGAAGCCAGATCACCGCGAGACCGCGGCGCTTGCTCCAGTCGCCATACTGCCCAAAACTCAACGCGAAATGCAGCCACAGCGGAGCAAAGGCGGCTGTGAAAAGATATTGAATCTTCGACCAGAGGATTTTCGCGGGTATGCCGCTGCTCGCCAATTCACAGGCCACACTCAGGGAGTATAGCGCCATACCGGCCATTATGACCGAAAAGTAGGCGCTGCCGGGGATTGCACGCTGGCGCCAGGCGTACCAAGCGAGAAAGAAACCGGCTCCGCTGCTGCACAGTATCAGCGCTTCGACCGCAAGAAACCAATACAAGACACCGACCCCTTCCCGACGTCAAGCGGGCCACGCCCGCGAGCGCCGTCGCAACGGGCGAGACTTACGTCGCACTAGCAGACTGGAGCACATTCACTCCCGCCAGCGCGCTGGCGACGCTCGCCCTCTGCCGATGGCGCGGGCGTTACCCCTTACGCGAGCCATAATAGCACACTTTTCCCGGAACCGTTCGGAGGGCACCCGCGCTGATCCTTCAGTTGCCGGGGAGGAACGTCACCGCGCGGGCGTGCCGTTAGCTGGATTCTTGCCGTGGCCGTTCTTGCGTTGGGGCGCCGGGCTGTACGCGAAACGCCATGCCGCGGCCGCGAAGCCCGCAATCACGCCCAGCACGCCAAGCACCACGGCGAGGCGCACCCAATCGGCCGTTTGCATCGCCGCGACAGCGGCGGCAATCCCGCCAAAAAAGCCGCGTGAGGGCGCATCCGGCGACGCCGGCGCGGATGGAGGCGTTGCGGGGGCCGCCGCGGGAGGCGTAGCAGACGGCTCGGAGTGCGGGGCCGCGACCGAGATATCCGTCGGCGACCCGGCGTCGCGGGCCGCCATGCGCGGCGCATTCGTTGCGGTTACGGGCGCGTTTGCGGCCGGTTGGTTTTCCTCCGCGTCGGGCGTTCCGCCCTTATCGTTTTTCCCGGGCGTCTCGCCGGCGACGTTCGGCAGGGGCCAGACCCCCCCCGCGTTGAGGGCGCCGGGTTGGGGAGCGCCGGCTGTCGGCGGCACGGCAACGGTCATGGGGCCGGACGACACGCCCGGCATGTTCGAAGAACCCACAGTTGGAGGCTGCGGCGGCTTGGCTTGCGCCGCCTGCGCCTTGGCTTGCTCCGCCTGCGCCTGCTGCGCCTGTTGCACGGCTTGCTGCAACGTATCGAGACCACTGCCCTCCGCCAAGCGGTCGAACTGTTCCATTGGGTCGTAGTTGCCCGCGTAGTAGCCGTAGCCGCGGCTTGCGGTGCGCGGTCGCCGGGGGGTGCTTCCCCCCCCGCCCGGGGTCACCGTACCGCCGCCTCCGCCGCCCTCACTCGCCTGCTCCACAACGATCACGGTCCGCGAAGCCGGCGTGGCCGCATTACCCGCGGAGTCGCGGACGCTGTAGGTCAGGGTGTACGTGCCCACGACAGCCGTGTTCACCGCTCCTTGCACTTGCACGCGGCTGCTCACGTCGCCGTCCACGTTGTCTGTCGCGGTGAACCCCGGCTCGAAATACGGGCTTCCCTGCTCGACGGTCACGGGGTTGTCGCCCAACAGCGTGATGAGCGGCGGCGTCGTATCTCTGCCGTTCATCACCACCGTATCCGGATCGGAATTCAATTCGCCGGCGATCGTCCGATACATGCCCTGGCCGGTGATACTTTGGACTCCCGCTGCCCCTTCGTCCGGCATAAGGAAATAACTGAATTGATACGGAAAATCGGGGGGAATCGTGATCCAGGCGAACCCGAGTTCCTCCTGCGCCCCGGGTTGCGGCGTGATGGTCGGCATCAATCCGGCAATGAGGTTGCCCATGGACTGGAAAGTCCAGCCGGGCGGAATGATCTCCGTGAAACCCATCGCGGTGATACCATCCACGACCGTGAAGTTGATGATAATGCTCACCTCGACGGGCTGTCCCGCCACATACGTACCCGGAACCACATGGGATACAAACATGCCGGACGGGTTATAGTCCGCCGTGTTGCCCTCAGGCGGCTTGATCTCCGCAAACCCGTGCGACACAAGGCATAACACAAGCGCGCACAGCGCCAGCCGATGCAATATTCTCGTCCAATGACTCATAATCACCCCGTTGGTTCGGGTCATTCGTCCACATTTGAATACTATCACAAAATCTCGCCTCGTCGCGGGCGACGCAGCAGAAAAAGACTCAGTCCGACACCTACAAGAACACCCAGATCGCAGTACCGGCCCGGCCCCGAGGCCGCCATGTCCCCCGAACAACAGAAGAATCCCTTGACCGTCGTATTCGGTTCCACGACCCGGACTGTCCGCGTTACCGAGGCGGCGTTGCCCGCGCTGTCACTGACACGGTACGTCAGTTCGTAATCGCCGAGGACCGCAGTGTCCACTGCGCCCTCGACCTCGACCCAGCCGGTAATGTCGCCGTCCACATCATCGACGGCGGTGTAGCCCGGCTCTATGTAGGGTTGATACTGCTCGACCGCTACAATTTCCCCGCCCAGCAGCGTGATCACCGGCGGCTCATAGTCGATGACCCGGACTGTCCGCGTTACCGAGGCGGCGTTGCCCGCGCTGTCGCTGACGCGGTACGTCAGTTCGTAATCGCCCAGAACCGCGGTGTCCACTGCGCCCTCGACCTCGACCCAGCCGGTAATGTCGCCGTCCACATCATCGACGGCGGTGTAGCCCGGCTCGATGTAGGGTTGATACTGCTCGACCGCTACAATTTCCCCGCCCAGCAGCGTGATCACCGGCGGCTCATAGTCGATACCCGGGTCCAGCACCAGCACGGCCACGTCCGTACGGCGCGCTCCGCCCGTCTCCAATCGATATTCCGCCTGGCCACGTAATTCCTGGGATTCCGTCTGGGTGGCTGGCGGTGTCAACACAAAACGCAACGTGTAGGGAAACGTGCTTGGCGCGGTGATCCAGACAAACCCGAGTTCGCCTCCAGCGCCGGCGGCGGGAAAGATTGCCGGTAACGGTGCGGAAGACTCTCCCAGCGCCTTGAAGGACCATCCTGGAGGTAGTTCCTCGACCAGCCCGAGCGCCAAGATCGTCCCGGATTCGGCCACGGCGAGGGTTACCGCCACCGTGACGTCCTGCCCCGCCGTATAGCCGTTGGGCAGGTCATGAGTCACAGTCATGCCCAAAGGATTATCGATATCCTGGGCACGCGCGGGGGCCGTCGCTAACGCGATGGCGGCACACATCGCACCCGTGAGCAGACCGAAGCCGAGTTGACCTTTCATTGCAGGCCCTTGCTGTTGCGTTTTCGCGGAACGCTTGGTAACACCGCCACCATCCACGGCATTCCCACGTCCGGGGCGGCTCGGTGGCGCTGACGGGATCGCATTAGTCGCGGCCAAATCACTATGCCAAAGGCACACCGCGCGTCCCACGCTAACAGAAACGCACAACCGGCCCGCATCGGTGACAGGATGCTCCGCAAAAGTCGTCCATCCCATATGGAAATCTCCTGCCGTCCATCTTGACCATGCCGTCCATACCGTTTACCAGCGCCGCGACCTGCCTGCGCTAATTGTACCCGGCTTCTCGCCCCGCGTTACCGGGCCGAGGCGCGTCGGGCCTTCGCCCCCAAGATGGCCCGAAGCAAAGTCCACAGGACACGATAGGAGTCCCTGATCCTCCGAAAGTGCGAGGAAGGATTGCCGGACTCGTAGATGGTGCGAATGGGAATGGACATGACGCGGCGCCCCTCGCCCAGCGCTTTCAGGAGAATGGCCATCTCTGTTTCGTACCGCCCCCCGGGGACGCTCCGCACCACGTCCTCGGCGAACCGGCGCGACAGCACCCGATAACCGGACTGCGTATCCGTCAGGTCCGTGCCGAGCACGCGCCGCAGGATCGCCGCACTCACCTGGTTCCCGACGCGGCTGCGCCAAGGAACCCCCTTCTTGTCGAAAGTGCGCGCGCCGATGACCAGGTCCGCCTGCCGCTCGATGCAAACCTCGTAGAGCCCGGGTAGCTCCTCCGGGTCGTGCTGGCCGTCCGCGTCCAACACACACACGGCCTCGACCCAGGGTTCGCGCAGGGCTTCGGCAAAGCCCGCCAGCAGCGCATGGCCCTTTCCGCGGTTCTCCGGGAACGACAAAAGCCGGACCGGCAAATCGCACAGCGCCTGCGCCGCACCGTCGGTGCTGCCGTCGTCCACGACGATCACCCGTTCGAGCATCGCGCACAAGCGCGCGACGACGGGCCGCACCCGCGCCCCGGCGTTATAGCTCGGCACAACGCACGCCAACGCGCGTTTCATCTGTTCCAACTGTTCCTGCGTCCACCCCGACATGCCGGCCTCCTGCCCCATCCCGGCGTTCTACACCGCGCTCGATGGGGTATTCAACCCCCGCCGAACGAAAACACGCCCCACCGTGCGCGACCACCGCGCCAAGCGGCGTTCGGAATACATGCCGGTCTGCTTCTGCTATAATCGGCTCCTTGTGGAAGTCGGGGACTGTACATGCTGAAACTGATCATCCAGATTCCATGCTACAACGAAGAGGCCATGCTCGGCGTCACGCTGGCCGAACTGCCGCGGCAGTTGCCGGGCGTGGACGTCGTGGAATGGCTCGTCATTGACGACGGCTCGACGGACCGCACTACCGAAGTCGCCCGTGAGGCCGGGGCGAACCACGTCATTCGCTTCACGGTCAATCGGGGCCTTGCGCGGGCTTTCATGGCCGGGCTGGACTTCGCGGTGCGCGCCGGGGCGGACATCATCGTCAACACGGATGCGGACAATCAGTACAAGGCGGAGGATATCCCAAGCCTGATTGCTCCGATTCTCGAAGGCAAGGCGGAAATCGTCGTCGGCGAGCGGCCGATCGACGAAATCGCGCATTTCTCGCCGTTCAAGCGGCTATTGCAGAAGGCGGGCTCGTGGGTGGTTCGGCTGGCCAGTCGGACGGACGTGCTCGACGCGCCGAGCGGCTTTCGCGCCATGACGCGCGAAGCCGCCATGCGCCTCAACGTTTTCGACAGCTATACCTACACGCTGGAAACGATCATCCAGGCCGGACGCAAGAACATGGCGATCATGTCCGTGCCCGTGCGCGTGAACCCGGAGACGCGGCCCTCGCGCCTAATCAGCAGCATCCCGGAATACCTGCGGCGGTCGGTCTTGACCATCGTGCGGATCTTCATGACCTATCGCCCGTTCCGGTTCTTCGCGCTGCTCGGCCTGTGTTCGCTGGCCGTCGGCCTCATCCCGAGCATTCGTTTTCTCTATTATTACTTCACCGCTAACAGCGCAGGGCACATCCAGTCTCTGATTTTCGGCGTGTTGTTCCTCGGCACCGGCGTCTCGCTGATTGTCGTCGGGCTCCTGGCCGACCTGATCGGCGTGAACCGGCAACTGCTCGAGGACCTCCGCTGGCGGGTCCGCAACATCGAGAACGAACTGGCGGACAAGAACCGAAAAACGTAACAAGGCAGTAACGGGCGCCCCGTCGACGTGCATAAGCTCGGGGCACTCGGAAGACATAGCAGTTCTTGCCTCGCGAATGGAGCAGCGGATGTCCGTGCCGCCGCGTGAGTATCCGCGTCTGACTATGGAGAAGCACTATATGATCATGGGGAGCATTCTTGTCGTAGTTGCCGGGGTCGCGGTACTGCTGGTAACGGACGCGCTGGGTCGCGGCAAGGCGCTCGGGTGCGTCGCGAAGATGATCGCTTCGACGGCGTTCCTGGCGCTGGCCGTCCATCGTGGCGCGCTCGATACGCCGTATGGCTGCGGTCTGCTTGCGGGGCTCTTTCTGTCGTGGTGGGGCGACTTGTTTCTCTTTTTCCGCGAGCCGCGCGTGTTTCTGGCTGGGTTGGTCAGCTTTCTCCTCGGCCACGTGGCCTACGTGACGGCGTTCCTGCTGCACGGCATCGCGATCTCCTGGACGCTCGGCGCGGCGGCGGCGTTGGTCGTCGTCGCCATCCCCGTCATTTTGTGGCTCGCACCGAATCTCGGGAACATGCGCGCGCCGGTGTACGCCTATATCGTCGTGATCAGTCTCATGGTCGCGTTTTCCGCCGGTGCGGTGGGCCGGGGCGGCGCGACGCCGATGGTCATTGGCGCCGTGCTCTTCTACGTGTCCGATGTCATGGTGGCGCGCGACCGATTCGTCAAGAGCGACGCCTGGAACCGATGGATCGGCCTGCCGCTCTATTACGGCGGCCAGATGGTCCTCGCCTATACCGCGGGCCTCGTGTTGCCGCCGGCGTAAAGGACGGCACGATGACTCCACGCGAGCGATTGCTGCGCACGTTGCGGCGCGAGCGCGTCGACCGCGTCCCTATTTCGACATATGAACTCGTCGGCTGGAATCCCGACCACTTCGAGAACCGCGCGCCGTCGTACCGACGGCTCATGGACAGAATCCGCGCGGACACCGACTGCCTCTACATGTGGGGTTGGAACGCCTGGGCCGATTCCGAACTGTGGGACACGCGCCGCGAGACGCGCCCTGACGGCGCGAGCGTGACACATGCGCGCCTCCACACGCCGCTGGGCGACCTCACGCGTGCCTCCGTCGAGCGGCCCGACGTCCACACGGTCTGGACCACGGAGCACCTGCTCAAAGGCCCGCGCGACGTCGATGCGTTCCTGCGCGTGCTGCCGGATCTTTATCGCATCGATGAATCGCGCGTGCCCGCGGCCGTCGCCCAGTATGCGGAGGCGCTGGAACGCCTCGGCGACCGCGGAATCCTAATGAACGACGGCAGCGATCCCTCGGCATGCGTGCCCGACCTCTTCGAGTTCGGCCTGTTCACGACGATGTGCTACGAACACCGCGACAAAATAGTGGAATTAATCGACGCCTTCACCGGCCCCGTCCTCGAACGGCTGCGCCTGGACGCTGAACTGGGGTTCGGGCCGATGATCCGCCTCTGCGGACCCGAATACTACACGCCGCCTTATCTTCCGCCGCCGTTCTTCGAGGAGATGGTCCTGCCCAGTCTCGCGGCGGCGACGCGCGTCTTCTCCGATGCGGGCATCTTCGTACGCGCGCACTGTCACGGGCGCATCCGCGAGGCGCTCCCCCACATCGTCGCGGCGGGCGCGCACGGCCTCGACCCCATCGAACCCCCGCCCGATGGCGACATCACGCTCCGCGAAGTGAAGGAGCGCTATGGCGAGAGGCTTGTGCTCTTCGGCAACACGGAGTTGAAGATGCTCGAACACGGCGCGCCCGAACAGATCCGCGAAGCCGTGCGCGAGCAGATGAACGCCGCGAAGGCCGGCGGCGGCTACGTGATCATGCCCACGGCCGCCCCCATCAACGAGCCGCTGTCCCCACGGACCGAGCGAAACTACTTCGCCTGGATCGACGCCGCCCTCGAATTCGGCGCGTACTGAGCGGCCGCGGAATCAGCAAAGTCCCGCGAGGCGATCTCGGACGCGCCAGAAACGCCGCATCCACCATGGCCGTCGGTCGCGCCCCGGCTTCTCGTCGACGATCCCGGTCTGCCGGTCAAGAAGCGCCTGGTGCTCGGCAAATGCCACGGCGGCGGGCGGCGGCGCGGCCAACCACGCCGCCTCAAGCGCGTCGCGCTCGGCGAAATAGGCGGTCCAGGCGGCGGGGTCGCGGGCAATGCGGCGCTGGAGCCGTTCGTGCCGCCACCAGAGCGAGTCGTCGGCGTGGGGACCCGGCGCGGGGCCGGTATCCGACGGATCGTTCACGGACACGGGCTTGAAGAGGCTCGTGCAAGGGGCCGACGTGGCCGTGACCCAGTGGCGCGCGCCGTCGCGCCGGAGTTCCGCGACCCAGGAGCCCGTCGTCTGCACGGCCGTCAGCAGGCCGCCGGCATGCACGCACGGCGCGCAAAGCGCCCCAGTCAGCGCGCTGTATTTCGGCGGGGCGCCCGGCGCGCCGTGATCGCGCAGGAGGCGCATCATCCCGGCGACCGTCGGGTCCTGGCGCGCAAGGGTTTCGGACCGCGCTCGGCGGATGGCGCAGCCCGCAATGCGCGTGCGCAAGGGGTCGGCATGCTCTTGCGCGAAGCCCGGGATGCTCAGCCCGTTCGAGATAGCGCGCACGTCGGCAACAGGCGCAACGCTCCAGTGCCTCCCGGCTGTTTCGAGGACGAATGCCGCCCCGGCGTCGGCGACGAGGAAGCTGTTGTGGTACGTGAAGCGCCGGTTCTCGTAACCGCATCCGCCCCCTTGGCCGTGTTCCTCGAGGAGCGCCACGATCGTCTCGCAGGCGCGTTGCGCGGTGTCGGCCCGTTCGAGGGCCAAACGCACGAGGTCCATACCCGTGAGGCCGGTGGGCGCGTAGGGCTGGTTCGTGAAGACCGCCTCGTTTCCGATGACGACGCCGTGTTCATTGGCCCCCATCTCGGCGCCCCACATCCAGAACGGGCGGCTGATGAGCAGAGCGCAGGTCTCGCGGACCTGCGGAATCTCGATCCAGGTGCAGCGAAGATACGCATCCGCCGCGTATTCACGCCGGGGATGCCACTCGAGGCACTGCGCCTCGTTTACGTCCCGGTCGGAGTTCTTGGCGAACAGCACGCCTTCGGCGGTAATCGCCACCACGGTATCGCACATAATTCGGTCCTAACGCGGCTCAGTCGCCGGCGGATTCTTGTTCTAGAAAGTCTCTTGCGCGCCCAACGGCGAGCAGTCACCCTTGTCCACGCCGCTCAGAATTCCGAGAGCCGCCGAAGCAGGGCCGCGCGCGCCTCGATGTCCGCCGGCCCAATCTCGGCGAGCCGGGCCGGCCCGAATGCTTCGCAGGTAAACGACGCGACCACCGTGCCGTAGGCCACCGCGCGCCGCAGTGTGGCGGAGGACGTATCGCCCGATTGCGCGACACAGCCCAGGAATCCGCCCGCGAAGCTGTCGCCCGCGCCCGTCGGATCCACCACTGTCTTCAGCGGCAGCGCGGGTATGGCGAAGACCGCGTCGGCCTCGGTGAAGAGCATAGCGCCGTGTTCGCCCTTCTTCACAACGACGATCCTCGGCCCGAGCGCCTGCACCTGCCGCGCGGCCGCCACCACGTTGGCCTCTCCGGTCAACTGCCGGGCTTCGCCGTCGTTAATGACAATGGCGTCCACCTCCCGCAGCACGGCGCGCAGCGCATCCGGCGTGGTTGCGATCCAGAGATTCATCGTATCCATCGCGACGAAGCGAGGCCGCGTCTGTGCAAGCACCTCCGCCTGAAGTGCCGGATGGATGTTTCCAAGAAAAAGAAGCTCGGCGGTCCGGGCGGTCTCGGGAATGCTGGGATGGAACTGTTCGAACACATTCAATTGCGTATCGAGGGTGTCGCGAATGTTCACGTCCTCGTGGTAGCGGCCCGACCAGCGGAACGTCGCACCCGAGGCGTGTTCGAGTCCCGTGAGATCGATGCCCTTCGCAGCCAGCAATTGCATGTGCCGATCCGGGAAATCGTCGCCCACAACGCCCACCATGTGCACAGGCGTGAAGTTCGCCGCCGCCAAGGCAAAATAGACCGCCGCGCCGCCCAAGCCGTCCTCGTTCCTTCCCCACGGGGTTTCCACCGTATCCAGCGCCACCGATCCCACTACCGTAATGCTCACAGCAACTTCTCCTTGATGATTACGCCCGGGCCGCGGCGTTGCGCCGCGCCTTCGTTTGCGTTTACCCGGCTTCGTCGTCCGGTTCGCCGGGAGGCGTTATGCCCAAATGATCCATCTTATACTTGAGAATGCGGCGCGTCGTGCCCAAGAGTTCGGCGGCCTGCGACTGCACGTAATCCGCTCGATCCAGCGCGCGCAGTATCAAATGTCGCTCGAGGCGGTCAGTCGCCTCCGTGAGCGGGAGCCCCTCGAATTCATCAACCCCGCGCGCGGCCTCGCGGCCGGTGCCCGGCAATATGCCCTCGAGATGCTCGGCCTGCAATACCGGTTCGGCGCTGTGCATCACGAGCAGACGCTCGATCGTGTTCTCCAGCTCGCGCACGTTCCCCGGCCACCCGTACGCCGCCAGATGCGCCAGCGCCTTCGGCGCCACGCTCTCGCAACGCGCGTTCACGTGAGGCGCGTGCTTCGCGACGAAATGCGCGACAAGCCGGGGGATGTCCTCGCGCCGCTTGCGCAGCGGCGGCATCTCGATGGGCAGCACGTTCACGCGATAGAAAAGGTCTTCCCGGAACCCGCCCTCGCGCACGGTCCGCCACAGGTCGCGATTGGTGGCGCAGACAACGCGCAAGTCCACGTGGATCGTCTTGGTCGCGCCGACCGGATAGAAGGCGCCGTCCTGGAGCACGCGCAGCAGCTTGGCTTGGGCGTCGAGCGGCATTTCGCCGATCTCATCGAGGAACAAGGTGCCGCCGTCCGCCACTTCGAGTTTGCCGACGCGCGTTTCGGTCGCGCCGGTGAACGCGCCCTTCATGTGGCCGAACAGTTCACTCTCGACCAGTTGCTCGGGGATCGCGCAGCAGGATATGGGCACAAAGGGGCCCGCGGCGCGCCTGCCGCCGCAATGAATGGCGCGCGCGAGCAGGTCCTTGCCCGTGCCGCTCTCTCCGGTGATCAACACCGTGGAGTCCACCTGCATGGCCTGACGCGCCTTGGCCAACGCCTCGCGCAGGGCGGGCGCGTCGCCGATGATCTGCTCGAAGCCCGCGGCGTCGCGCTCCCGGAGCGCATAAAGCTCCAGTTGCTCACGCCGCTCGCGCAGCACACGATCGACCAGCCGGAGCAAATCCTCCACGTCAAACGGCTTGACGACAAAATCGCGCGCGCCGCGCTTCATCACTTCGACCGCCGTCTGCACGGTGTTCGAACCGGTTACCACGATGACCGGCGTCAATTCGCCCCGTTCCTGCAGTTGAGCAAGAAATTCGAGCCCCGTCATGCCGGGCAGGATCAGGTCGAGCAGGATGAGATCGACGTGCTGTTGTTCAAGCACGGCGAACGCTTTCGCGACGTCTTCCGCCAGCAGGAGCCGGTAGGCATCGCCGAGAACCAGTTCGTAGGACTTGCGGACGCTGAATTCGTCATCCACCGCGAGTATGGTTTGCATGAGTCTTTTCCGACGCCGGGAGTTCGAGGGCGAAGCAGCTCCCGCCGTGCTCGCTGTGCAGCAGCCTCAGTTCGCCTTGGTGTTGTTTCAGGATGCGTCCCGCGATGGCGAGCCCCAGTCCCATACCCCTCTCGCGCGTGCTGAAGAACGGCAGGAAGATGTTGGCCGCATCCTCTTCCGGGATACCGGGGCCGGTGTCCGTGACGCGCACTTCGACGCACCCGTTCTCGCGGCTCGTGCGCACCGAAAGTGTGCCGCCGTGCGCCATGGCGTCGATGGCGTTGCGCACGACGTGCGCCAGCGCCGTCGCGAAGCGGCTCCGATCAATCTCCGCCAGCGCGCCGCCCGCCTGGAACTCGGCGTCCACCGTGATCGCGTGCTCGCGCATCTCATCGCGCATGGAATCGAGCACGGCGCGCACGGCCTCGTCCACGTCGGCGGCTTCGAGCGCGAGGCGCGGCGTTTCCGCGAACGCATACAGCGTCTCGACCACCGCGTTGATGCGGGCAACTTCCTTCTGGACAACCTCCGAGAAGGAGTCACGGAAGTCCGGTGCGTCATATTTCTTGGGGAGCAACTGCGCATAGGTACTAATGGCTACCATCGGATTCTTGATTTCCTGCGCGACGCGCGAGGCCAGATACCCCCACACCGGGCTGAGCGCGAGATCCTCCCGGTTCCCGTCCCGCGCCGGAAGACGGGCAAATACGATAACGACACCCTCGTCGCCCAGCGGCGTCGCGCTAAGGCCGAGTGTCGCGTTGATCGCGGGGTCATGAAATTCCTGACGCAGGCGCGGCGCGCCGTCGGCCAGCGTGCGCAGGGCAAGGTCGGCGAACGCGGAGCCCAGCCGCTGCACGCTACGCCCGACCATGTCGATAGCGCGCACGTTAAGCAACTGCTCGGCGCTCCGGTTCATCATCACAATGATCTTGTTCGAGCCCACCGTAACCACGCCGGCGTTGATGTGGGCCAGTATGCGGTCCAGCCGCGCCTGGCCCCGCGCCGTTTCCGCGTGGACGTGGGCGCGTTCGAAGGCGAGCGAGACACAGCGGCACACGAGGGCCAGGATTTCCCGTTCCTCGAGGGTATAGGCCCCGCCCGCCACGCGCTCACCCAGCAACACGGCGCCGAACACCTGGCCCACGCGAAGCAGCGGCGCCCCGAGCACCGCGTGGAGCAGGCGCATCTCCTTCGCCGCGGCCGCCGCGTGCGGGTCCGCCTGCGCGCTCGGATCCTCGACGGCGCGGCGGTCTATAAGACACGCGTGTGCGTCAAACCACCGCATGAGTCCTGTCGAGAAACTCAACCGAAGCGGCTGCGCCACGTTCTCGGGCAACCCCTGACTGGCAGCCACGCGCACCAGGCCTTCCTCCTCCAGGAGAACCGCGCTGCGCGCCGCGCCGAAGATATCCACCGTCGCCTCGATAAGCGCTTGGCTGAGGCGGCAAGGGTCCTCGCTGTGACTCGAAGCCCGGCTCAGCCAACGTAAGGCCATCTGGTGTTGTTGAAGCAGCAGGCCGCCCCCGGTTCCGCCGGGCGCCGCGGGCGCGGGCGCGACGTCCTGCGTCGGTACGGGCATCGTCAGCCGGTCTACTTCCGCGCGCAGCGTCTCGCAGGAGAACGGCTTCGCCACGCTGGCGTCCGCGCCGCCGCGGGTAAACGCGGCCTGCGTGACCAGGTCGCCGCGTGATGCAATCACGATGACGGGCGTGCCGGGCGCGAGCGCCTTGATGGGCGCAAGGGCTTCCATGCCGAGACCCGGCGCGTCGTCGAGCACGATGGCGTCGGCTTGCAGCGACACCAGGCGGCGTCCGGCCGCATCGATGCGGTCCTCGAAGAGCAGCAGGTCCCCCTCGGGCCAGGCGGCGCGTATGGACTCGCGCACGGCCCGGTCCTGGGCTATGACGAGAATTACCCTCATTGTGTCTGCCTCTGGGCCGGTCGTCCGGCGGTCATGAGCGGGAAAGTGACGGTGAACAGCGTGCCCATGCCCGGAATGCTCGACACATCAATCACGCCGCCATGACTCGTGACGATGCCCTGCACGACGGACAATCCGAGCCCGCTGCCGTTGGCCTTAGTCGTGAAAAACGGAGTAAACACCTGGTCCAGCGCGTCCTGCGGGATACCGCATCCCGTATCCGCAATCGACACCTTAACACATTCCGCGTCAAAGAGCGGGGGCGCGTCTTTGCGCCGCAGATGCGCCCGATCATACCGCATGGTGACGGTGATCTGGCGCTCGCGGCTTTCTTGGAGCGCTTCGATCGCATTGAGCAGGAGGTTCAGAAACACCTGGTGCAACTGCTGCTCATCGCCGCTGACCTCGCGATCCTTTTCCGGAAAGACCGCGTTGACTTTGATGTTGGACTTGCGGGTCTGGCTTTCGATGAGCGCCAGCGTGTCGCTAAGAATGCGGTGCAGGTTCTGCGGCGCGAACTGGACCGGTCTCGGGCGGGCAAAGTCGAGCAGCCGCGAGACGATCGTGTTGATCCGGTCCACCTCCTGAAGCACGATCTCCGAGAAACTCGCCCGGAACTCCGGGTCCTGATACCGGGTCGGCAGCAGTTGGGTAAAGGTCCGAATCGATACGAGCGGGTTCTTGATCTCATGCGCCATGCCCGCCGCCACCGTGCCCAGCGACGAAAGACGGTCCGCGCGCTGCACATTCGCCTCGAGCCGCTTGATCTGCGTCAGATTGAAGAGCAACGCCATCGCACCGAGGCTTTCCCACTCGCTGCGGGCCAGTAACGACGCGGATAGCAGCACGGGGATGCGCTCACCGTCCGGACCAGCGATGACGGTCTCGAAGTCGCTGATCGAGCGTTGCTCGGCGAGGGTGCGTCGCAGCAGGTCCGCCAGGGGCGGTCGCAGGCCGTCCATGCGGTCTCCGACGTTGATCTTGCCCAGGATGTCGCGCGCGCCCTGGTTTACCGTCGTGATCACGCCGTTGACGTCCACGGCGATCACGCCGCCGCGCATGTTGTCCATGATGCGCTCGAGGTGCAGGTTCACCTCTTCGATCTTGCGATAGAGTCGCGCGTTCTCGATTGCCGCGCCCAGCGGCCCGGCCAGTGTCGAGAACATCGTGACGTCCTCGGCGGTGTAGATGTCGCGGGATGTTTTCTCGCCCAGAAGCAGCAGTCCGACAATTCCTGACTTCGTCTTGAGCGGCACGCACAGAAAGGCGTCCAGTTCCGCCAATTGCTCCGCTACGCGTATGCGCTCCTCGGTGGGGCGGCTGTGCAGCAGTTCCTCGAGCGCGATCGGCTCCGGGTGCTTCGCCACATATTCGAGCAGGATATCGAGGTCGATGGTTTCCCTGCCGATTTCCTCCGGGCGCGTCGAGTACTCGGTGATCAGGGTGTCGCGCTGTTTCTCGCACACCAACAACACCCTGCTCAGTCCCACGCCGAGGGTATGGAGGATATCCTGGCAGACCCGCTCGAGCAAGGCGTGAAGATGCATGAATTGCGCCGCTTCGCGGCTGATCCGCTCGGTCATCAACCGGGCGTCATAGCGCCGCTTCAGGATGAGACGGTCCAGCACCAGTTGCAGCCGCTCCTTCAACGGCTGAATCACAAGTGCGATGAGCATCGCGGCCAGCGCCGTGGTCAGCACGTCGCGTGCGTGGCCCGTGGCGCTGACCAGCCAATGGACGATGGCCACGGAGCCCAGGAAGATGGCGACCACGGTGGCGGTGAGCACCGCATAGATGGTGCTGCGCGAGACGATGACCCAGATGTCGAGCAACTGATAGCGGACCATGCTGTACGCGAGCACGGCCATCAGGAGCACCATAAAACACGGCCCGTACAATTCGAGCGACCCGATGTTCATGACGGGCGCGAGGACGTTCGTCAAGGTGGCCAGTACGGTCGAGGCGAAAATGCCGAGGAAAACATGTTGGAGCTGGCGGCGTTGCACCCCCGCCGCCGTGCGGTGTTTCACAAGCAGGTTACCGAAAGAAACGACCATCGAAGCCAGTACCAGCAGTCCATAGGCGTTAAACGCCGGACCGTAGGTGACGCGCGGCGGCTGGTCTGGAAACACGAGCAGATCGCGGATGTACGACGGCGTCTGCGAAATAATGGCCATGAGCGCCGCGCCGGCGTAAAGCACCACGAGCGCGATCCGGGAACCGTAGAAGCGATTGTTCGGGAAACACCCGCAGAAGTGATAGAAGGTGGCCGGCAGGAATCCCGCGACGATAAACGTGACCTGAATAAGAAACCGGGCCGTTTCCGGCGTATGCGAATGGATGATGGTGAGCACGCCCAGCGCCCACAGCGCGATGTTTACGGTCAGGAGGGCGAATACGCGGTGGGCGAGCTTGGCCGGGTTGCGATACAGCACCACCCCGCCGAGGGCCAAGCTCGATACCGCCGAGAGACCCAGCAGCACGCTCGCCGATGCCGTCTGGTCCAGTGGAAACATCAGTTACATCGCCGTAATACGGCCGCGCTGTGCGTGCCGCCGAAGCTGATGGCCGCCACCAGCGCCGTGCGCACGTCGTTCAGCCGCGCCTGGTGAGGCACGTAATCCAGGTCGCACCGCGGGTCCGGGTCGTCCAGATTGCGCGTCGGCGGCACGATATCCTCGACAAGCGCCAGCAGCGCGCCAGCCACGCCAAACAACCCGCCCACGGCATACGCCTGTCCCACCATCGATTTCGCCGCCGAGATCGGGACCCGGTACGCGCGGTCGCCGAGAATCTCCTTGTACGCGTTCGTCTCGCACCGATCATACATCTCGATGGATACGCCATGACACTGGATGTGGTCGATATCCCCGGGGGCGACTCCCGCCTCGCGCATCGCGATGCGCGCCGCGCGCGACAGCGCCTTGCCGTCCTGTTCGAGCAACAGCGGATTACGCGCTTCCGCCGCGGACCCGTTGCCCGCCGCTTCGGCGAGAATGCGCGCGCCGCGCGATCGCGCGTGGTCCAGCCGTTCGAGCACCACGGTGCATGCGCCCTCGCTCAGCACAATGCCGTCCCGGCCCCGGTCGAAGGGGCGCATCGCCTTCTCGGGTTCGTCGTTACGCCGCGAGAGAATACCCAGCGAACATTGCGTCGCGAAGGACATCGGGAACAACGGCGACTCGGTCGCGCCGACGACGGCCGCGTCGGCGTTGCCCAGCCGTATCTGATTTACGCCCCAGGCCAGCGCGTCCAGGCCGGTGGCGCAACCGCTTGCAATAGTAATCGCCGGGCCGCGCAATCCAAAATCGACCGATACATGGGCCGTGGCCGAGTGCCCGGAAAAGGCGGATGACGCGAACTTGCTCACCTTCCGGAAGCCGCCCGACTGAAGCGCCTCGACTTGTTCCTGATACGCCTCATTGGGCGATCCTATGCTCGTGCCTACAGCCACCGCGACGCGATCATCGGGATACGCGGCCGCCGCCAGCCCCGCGTCCTCGACCGCGAGCCGCGCGCTGGCCACGGCTTGATGCACGTGGCGATGCCAGTGCTGCACCACCCGCTTGCTCATGAAATCCTCGGGGCGGAAGTCCCAGAGTTCCCCCGCAATCCGGCACGGAAACTCCGAAGCATCGAAACGGCTCAGGGGCCGTATCCCCGATTTGCCGGCGGCCAGGGCGTCCCAGAAGGCGCGTCGCCCGATCCCGTTGCAGGCTAACACGCCCAGCCCCGTTATCACCACCGGGACCGGCGTCATGGCTCAGTTCCCCACGGCGGCGCGCACCGTGGCATACGGCACGAACGGAATCGTGTTCGCGGGCGCCACCGCCCGATCGTTGAACGCGCGCACCGCCGCCGCAAGCTCCTCCGCGTCGCCCAGGAACAGAAGTTCGCGCAGGCGTTCGGCGTACTCCGCCTCGGCGTCGTGCCGCCCGCACACTCGCGCAAGCAGCGCCTCATGGACCGACACCGCCGTCGCGAAGCCCTCAAAACGGAAATCATCGAGAAGTCCGGTGTGTTCTTGGCCAACGGCCGCGGCGGACCGCCCTTTCATTGCGTAGGCGAGGTCCGCGCCGGGCGTCGCGAACGGATCGGGCGCCGTGGTCGCCAAACGCGCGACGGCGCGCGCGTCGATCTTGAACCCGAACTCGCGGGCGAAGTCCCACCAATCCGAGTCGGGCAGCACCTCGGGCAGTCCCAGCCGCACCGCGTGCGGCCGCGCCCGCCGCACCAGCCGCAGCGTCTCCGCCCGCGCGTGGTAATCGTCCTCGGGACACGGATACGTAAACGCCGCCACGGTGAAAAGGTTCGCCTCGCGGCAAGCGCTCAGCACCGTCTCGATCTGAGTCACGCCGAATTCATGACCGTAATAGTCCTCGAGTAACCGTTGGCTGCCCGTATCGATCCGAAACGAAACGGCGCGACACCCCGAGGCGTGCAGCGTGGACAGGGTCGTCGGGTCCGTGTCGTGGACATGCGCGGAACGGCTATAGAACACGTGCAGACACTCCGCGAGTATCTCATAGCACAGCGCGTCGAACGTGGCCGCCGGGGTCGCATCGCCCAGGAAGTGGAACGCCCGCGCGCCGCAGTCCCGCCCAAGTCCACGCAACTCATCGCACACCTTGCGCGGCGACCGCACCCGCGCCTGAAACGCTTCGAACGGCGGACGCGGCGTCGCGTGTGGGAGATGATCGCTCCCCCGGCTTTCACGCACGGGAAACAGCCGGAATTTGCCGCCGTGATACAGCGCGGGATACACCTCGCGCCGGTACGATGGCCGCGGCAGCCCATCGAGGCGCAGGACCTCCTCTCGTGGCGTCGCGAAAGCGCGCGCCCCGTCGCGAATCACCAGGTTCGGCAGTCCGGACCACGTTTCCGGGGCGCGGACGTGATCCGCCACCGCGATGATCGCCGGCTCGACGTCGCCCACGATACAGGCGTCAATGGCCGGCGCGGCCTCGATCACGAAGGAGGCGTACCGTTCCGCGTGCCGCCCGGATGCAAGGATACGGATGCTGGGCGATGCCGCGCGCACGATGGACGCCAACGCCAACGCGGGCGCGACGTCCTCCCGCCGGGGCACGTGCAGCACGATGAAGTCCAGACCCGTATGCGTGCCGAGTTCCGCCGCAGTGGTCGCCCACTGGCGCGCCTCCGCCGCGCGAATCATCCGAGTAAGTGTCCGGCGCCGCCGCCGCGCGGTCCAGCGCGAGCATACCCCCGCGCGTTCCTCCCACAGGTCCGCCGCGGACGCACCCAGCAAAGCGTTCGCCAGCCTGCCGGAAGTCAACGTGCCCAGTTCTTCCACGACGCCGAAATCGAGAATCTGCGTCTCATGCCCGGCGTCCATCAGCGCCCCCGCCATCGCGGCAAGCATGTGTTGCGGCGTAAGGGTTTCCGCCGCATAGGGATAACCGGGCAGGTAGACAAGCAGGCTGCGGGTCATGTAAGCGTCTCCTTCCTCCCATATTCCGACCAATGTCGCGGCATTGTGTCAATAACCACAACATATGGCCGAGAACCGCTACATACACCATAGATATTGGCAACATGGTAACACGAACACAACATATATGCAAGCACGAATTTTGACCCCTAGATGTTGAAATAAAACGGCCCGATTGCGCTCTGGCAGCGCCCTTCCAACGTGCCAACACACCGAAAATGTGAGATTTACTTTACATACGGAGCAGTGATTCCACACCTGTACACATATGTACCCACGACGGGCGAGGGCATGCAGATGCGAGACAGGACAAGGCGGCCAGACCGATACGCCCTGATGGCTCTATTCTGTCGGGCATAACTCTCCATTGATGGGCACCAAGGCGCTCGGCGTGGAGCGAGCGCAGAAGTAAGCACTGCAATCTCATGCTTCACACTTGATATTTCCACGTTGCATGCGGCTACGTAGACGTGATTATCTGACGGACGGGCCAAGCCTTGGCTGCATGCGCAGCGATTCGGTAGAATGTCAGCATTGGCGATTGAATTCACCGCCGCGAGGTCTCGCGCGAGGGGCGCACAGCGTGTCCATGCGGTTGCGGGCATAAGTAGAAAACGTTTACGCCGGCGGTTTTTCGGAGACGTTCATGGCAGGGTTCAGACAATGGTGGCGGCGTTGGCGGCTCGGGCGGCAGTTTGCCCGGCACGGGCACGACGTCCAATTTCTCGGCGGCCGTATCGAGATCAAGGGTCCCGTCGAGGCGGGCGACCGCTGCGTCATCGGCGAGGGCGTGGTCCTGCGGACGCACAAGGACGGTCGTATCCTGCTGGGGGACGACGTCGAGATCGGCGACTTCGCGCTCCTGCACTGCAACACCATCCTCGAGATCGGCGCGGGCACGCGCATCTCGGAATACTGCGTGGTGCGCGACACGAACCACGTCATGCGCGGGACTGACGTCCACTGGCGGCTCACCCCCCACATCACCGAGCCCATCCGCATCGGACCGAACTGCTACATCGGCGCGCACGCCTACATCGGTCCGGGCGTGACCATCGGCGAGGGCGCGGTTATCGGGCCGGGCAGCGTCATCAGCAAGGATATCGGCCCCTTCGAGATTTGGGCCGGGTACCCGGCCTCCCTCATCGCACACCGCACCGAGCAGCGCGTCTACTCGACCCTCCGCCGCCACCTGGACCTCGTCGCCATGTTCGGCGTCACGGTGCCGTCGGAGCCGCAATGACCGGCGCGGCCCGGAATGGAACGCCCCACATGACCCTGTGCCCCGAACGCCTGAAGGCCGTCGTCTTCGACTACGGAAACACGATCATTCCCTTCGGGCGGCCCGAGATCGCGCGCCTGGACGCGGCCTTGACGCGCGGCCTCGCGCGGCACTATCCCACGCCGGACGAAGCGCGCGTGGCCGCGATTCGCGACCGCAACCGCATGGCCCCCTACGCGGGCGATCCCCCGGCGTATCGGGAAAACGACCTGCGCGACATCACGATGGCGATGGTCCGCGAACTGTATGGCCGGGACCCGTCCGAGGCCGAACTTGATCACCTGCTGCGCGTGCGCCACGAGGCGTTCCTCGACGTGATCGACACACCCGGATACGCGCGCGGCGTGCTCGAACGGCTGGCCGCGCGGCGGCCCCTGGCCCTGCTCTCGAACTACCCGAACGGCGCGGCCATCCGCGAAGGGCTCGAGCGCGGCGGCCTCGCGGACCTGTTCGCGTGCGTCGTGGTCTCAGGCGACCTCGGGTACTGCAAGCCGCACCCGATCACGTTCACGACCGTGCTCGATCAACTCGGCGTCGCGCCGTCCGAAGCAGTCTACGTGGGCGATAATTGGCTCGCGGACGTGCAAGGCGCGAAGCGCGCCGGCATGGCCATGATTCACACCACCCAGTTCGCGCCCGCCGAACCGTTCGCGCCGCAACCCGGCGACCTCGAACCCGACGCGGTAATCGGGCACTTGAGGGAGATCGCTGCGCTATTGGATTCGTAAGAGAAGACCATGACGCCCCAAGACGAGATCGGAACAGACCGCGCCGGCGGCCTCTGCCCCCACTTCGGGGTGTGCGGCGGGTGCACGGCGCAGGACGTCCCGTATGCGGAGCAGGCGGCGCGGAAGGCGGCCATGCTCGAGGCGTTATTCGGCGAGTGCTGGCCATTCCCGATACCGGTGACGCCGTCGCCGGCGGTCTGGCATTACCGGAACAAGGTGGACCCGACCTTCGCGCGGAAGCGCTATGACGCGCCGCCGCCGCCGGACTTCGTGCGCGAGACGGTGCTCGGGTTCAAGCAGCGGGGGCGCTGGTTCGCGCCGCTGGCCATCGACGAATGCCGCATCGGCCCGGAGGGACTCGACAGGTTGCTCGCGGCGGTGCGCGGGTGGGCCGAGGCGCGGGGGCTGCGCGCGTGGGACCCGCGCACGGGCGAGGGCACGTTGCGGGCTTTGCTGGTGCGGGAAGGGAAGCGGACCGGCGAGCGGATGGTCGTGCTGCTGACGCGCGGCGAGTCGTTCGACAAGGCGTCGTTCGTGCGGGTGGTGTTGGATGCGTTTCCCGCGACGAGTGTCCAGCACGGGGTTCATCGCGGCGCGGCGGACGGATCGCTGCCCGAGACAGTCGAGGTGTTGCACGGGCCGCCGCGCATTCGCGAACGGCTGATCGTTCCCGACGAGGCCGCGCCGCGCGAACTTCTGTTCCACATTTCGCCCGCCGGCTTCTTCCAGACCAACACGCTCGCAACGGAACTCTTGTACGGGAAGATTCGCGCGACGGTGCGGGCGTGGCGGCCGCGATTCCTGTACGATCTCTACGGCGGCTCGGGGGGCATCGCGCTGGCGTGCGCGGACCTCGTCGAGCGGGTGTACTCCGTCGAGAGCGTCGCCCAGGCCACCCTGGACGGACGCGACAACGCCCGCGCGAACGGCGTCGCAAATGTCGCGTTCATCACCGCCGACACGAAGCGGTATCTGCTCGACCTGGAGCGTTCGACGGGCCTGCCGCCCGAGAGCGCGGTCGTCGTGGACCCGCCCCGCGCGGGACTGCAGGCCAAGGTGATTAAACGGCTCCGCGCGTTGCGCGCGCCGCTGCTCGTTTACGTGTCGTGCAATCCGCAACAACTCGCCCACGAATTGCCGGACCTGTTGAAAGTCTACCGCCTGCATGAAGTGCAGGCCGTAGACCTTTTCCCCCATACGCCGCACGTCGAGGTCGTCGCCGAATTCCGGCTATCGTGAAGGGCCGCGGCACGCGCGGCGCATCTTGCCTTCCTGCAATGTGGCCAGGACACCGCCAAAGCGCACATGGGGCTAACGGATTCCACTCGGCGCGACTCGGGTGCCGCGCGGCTGCAGGTAAAGATTGACTGCCGTGTCTTTACCTGATACAATAAGTAAAGACGCCGGTTGCTCCCGCTCGAAAAGCACCGGAAACGCCGAAAGGACCGTGACACCGATGAAAGTCGCGACCGTCTCCGCAAAGGGGCAGATTACGCTGCCCCTGTCGTTGCGCAAGCAACTGGGCATCGAGCCGCACGAGCGCGTGGTGCTCGAGGCGGCGCAGGACGCGATTGTGGTGCGCAAAGCCCCGGACTTCTTTGCTCTCGAGGGCTGTTTCGGCAAGCGCGTCTCTCCGGCCAAGGAGCGGGCGGCGATGCTTGACGCCGTAGTGCGTCGCACGAAGGGCGTCCGTGAATGAAGCGCGTGTTCGTGGACTCCAACGTGTTCCTGCGTTTTCTCACCCGAGACGAAGAGGGACAACACGCGTCGGCTGCGCGGCTGTTCCGCGAGGCCGCGCGCGGCAAGGTCGGCTTGGTTACGGGCCCGCCGGTCTTCTTCGAAGTGGCGTGGACCCTGCGCACCGCATATGGAGCATCGCGGGAGAGCGTTTTGCAGGCGTTGCTCGCGGCCCTCTCGCTGCCGGCGTTGGAGGTCGTGGACGCAACGCTGGTTCACGAGGCGATCGCGCGGGCGAGACGTGATAACCAGGAATTCGCGGACGCTTACATCGCCGCACTCGCCGCGGCACAAGGGTGCGACAGCATCGCCACCTTCAACCGCAAGCATTTCTCTTCCAGTCCACTCCCGCTCTACGACTTGTGAACGTCAGGCTCCCTGGACCCTCGACACATTCCGGGGAGTTTGTCGTCATCATCAGACTTGAAAAGGGTGCTGTTCCGCTATTACCGCCGAGTTGCCGGATTCTTGACGGAGTCGCGGTCGAATCGTGCCGCATGTCCCGGATAGCGCGGACGACTTGTCAGCGCGCTTCAGCGCGCTCCTCTTTGCACCCTGCTTTAGCAGGGGTGCAGGGGGTGCCTTTCCGGACAGGGCGCTTCAGCGCCGCTTTCCGGATGGCTTCAGTGCTGAAGCGGTTGAAAAGCCGCGCTGAAGCGGGCTCTGGCGGAGGGGAGTCTTCTTTTCACCCCGCATGAATGCGGTTGCCGCTGTCTTCACCCCGAGAAAGCGCGCGACGCGCTATTTGTTTGACAACCAAGCCATTTCTCAGCAATCATCCGAGAGTAGCAATGCAACCGCTCGCGCCACCGCTGAGCGCGGGTCTGGGGACTCCTTCGCGGTTATGGGAATGCGCCATTGAGAGGGAACGAAACCATGATTGATGACCGCCTGAGGAGATACCTCGATCTGAAGACGCAGCTTACCGAAATCGAGTCCCAGATAGACGCACTGCGTCCGGCAGTCCTGGACTACATACGAAATACCGGAAGCCGCTCGATTACCGCCCACGGCTTCGATTTCATTGCCAGTCGCCTTACCACGTGGAACTTCTCGTCCGCGGTTGAAAAACTTCAGGCCGCGCTCTCCGAGATCAAGAGAGAAGAAAAGACCACGGGCGTTGCAACGGTCAAAGAAGAAAAGGACGTCCTGATCGTCCGCCGGCACCGTGACCGGAAGCGAGACAGCGCCGTCGACGAGAAGTCTCTACGACAAGTTCGCAAGACCCATCCTCGGGCGTACGAGAAATGGACCGTCGAGGAAGACGACGTGCTGCGCTCCGCATTTCACGAGGGACAGACAATTGCGGAGATTGCGGCGCATCTCCAGCGTCAGCCCGGGGGCATACGATCCCGCCTGTGCAAGCACGGGCTTATCGAAAAATGAACTATCGGGCATCAGTCACGACTGGACGTCGGCATAGCCGAAGGGGGAAGATAACATGCAAAGAATAGGCTTTCACGAGCGCGATTACGATGCGGCGACACTGCTAAAGCTAGAGATCTTTCGAGGGTACGTTCGTGAGTGGCTACCAGTATTTCTCTCCAAGAAGCAATTTGAACAGGTGCATATTTATGATTTCTTCGCTGGCCCTGGGATGGATGCCGCCGGAAACCCCGGATCGCCACTAGTTATTCTTAATGAATTACGCCCTTACCTCTCAGTCTCAAGCGACTCTCAGAATTGTGCTATCCCCGTGCACGTCCACTTCAATGATGTCGACCCA
This sequence comes from Candidatus Hydrogenedentota bacterium, assembly GCA_029556545.1. Classification (GTDB taxonomy): domain Bacteria; phylum Hydrogenedentota; class Hydrogenedentia; order Hydrogenedentales; family JAGMZX01; genus JAGMZX01. The sequence continues at coordinate 12,893 of JAKQEQ010000085.1, read as the reverse complement.
GACAAGATTAATGCTCTGGAGGCGCTGGTAGACCGACGACTAGCCGATTTGCGGTGTAAAGTGGAATATTCGCGGAAGCCGTTCTCGGAGGCGTTCGAAGACAATCTGACCTTGATTCAGGACAGACACACAGCCAATCTGGTTATCATAGATCAATGCGGCATCAAGGAAGTAAACGAGTCGATATTTAGACTTCTGATTCAATGTTCCACAACGGATTTGCTTTTCTTTATTTCGTCGAGCATTATCCGACGCTTCATTACTGAGGGCTCTATTCAACAGTATTTCCCAATTGCCGAGGAAACGATGCGTGGAGTCAAATCGAAGCATATACATAGATACATATGCCATGAATATTATCGGAAGCAGATTCCGCATGACTGTGACTACTTTGTGGCGCCGTTTTCCATCGAAAAAGATGCCGGCGCGAACATCTATGGCGTAATATTCGGAAGCAGCGTGCTTCTTGGACTAGAAAAGTTTCTCGAAGTGTGCTGGCGCCAAGACACAGTCACGGGTGAGGCAAATTATAGTATTGATGATGACCTAATAGGGTATGGATACCTGCCTCTGCTTCCTGAAGATAGAGATGCAAAGAAGCTGGATGTCTTTCGACAGGATGTGATTGCATTCATCGGAGACTGTAGTCCCGATAATCGAGCGATATATCGGTTTACTCTTGAGAGCGGATTCTTGCCGAAGCACACGACGGCTATCCTCCGAGAGCTTCAAGGTCAAGATGTGCTGCTGGTGACCGATCTTGAAAGCGGCAAGAACGCTCGAAAGAATTCCTTCTACTTGGCCTGGAAATATTACAAGTCGTCGTCCCCACGGGTCAGATTGTCTTACAAGACAGCAGGGCTCAACGAGACATCCGGAAAGTCGCATAACGAGCAGTCATGAGTACCAACGTGTATAATAGATGCGCAAGGTAGGAACAGGTTATGGCCCAGACCTCGGCGATAGAGTGGACGGAATCGACGTGGAATCCACTGACGGGGTGCACGAAGATCAGCCCCGGCTGCAAGATGTGTTACGCCGAGCGGATGGCGAAGCGGCTGGCGGCGATGGGGTCGGCGAATTACGCGAACGGGTTCCGGTTGACGCTGCATGAGCAGGCGCTCGCGTTGCCGTTGTCGTGGCGGAAGCCGCAGACGATATTCGTGAATTCGATGAGCGATTTGTTCCACCAGGAGGTGCCGGCGTCGTTCGTGCTGCGCGTGTTCGACGTGATGAACCGCGCGCATTGGCACCGGTACCAGGTGTTGACGAAGCGGTCGGCGCGGCTGCGCGCGTTGAGCGGGGAGTTGCCGTGGGCGGGGCACATCTGGATGGGCGTGAGCGTCGAGAATGGCGCGTATGCGCGGCGAATCGACGACTTGCGCGAGACGGGCGCGCACGTGAAGTTCCTGTCGCTCGAACCGCTGCTCGGCCCGTTGCCGGACCTCGATTTACGCGGGATTGACTGGGTGATCGTCGGGGGCGAGTCGGGGCCGAAGGCGCGGGCGATGGATGCGGGCTGGGTGCGTGAGATTCGGGACCAGTGCGCGGACGCGGGCGTGCCGTTCTTTTTCAAGCAGTGGGGCGGCGTGAACAAGAAGAAGGCGGGCCGCCTGCTGGACGGTCGCACGTGGGACGAGATGCCGGAGGCCTCCGCGGCGGTCCCGAGGGTTTCCCGCCGCGCGGGATTGTAGCGGTGAATTGCGGTCATTTTCCGCGAGTGGTAGCATTCGGTTGAGAACGGAGGCGTTATGGAAGTCACCCTTCCACTCGACCGGATGTCCATTTCCGAAAAACTCCAGGTGTTGGAGGCGGTCTGGGACGACCTGCTGCGCACGCCGGACGAGGTTCCGGTCCCCGCGTGGCATCGCGATGTCCTCGAGGCCAGGGAGCGGCGTGTTCACGAGGGCGTCGCGCGGTTCGACGAGTGGGCGCGCGCCAAGGACAGGATTCACGAGCGCGCGCCACGCCGCGCGTAGTTCACGCTTTCATCGGGGGGCACACCCGGTGCAATCACGGGCGGGACGCCCCCGCTCCTATGGTCAGCCGCGGAGCTTTTCGAGCAGTTTCTTGCACGCGAGGATGCCGTCGCGCTCGGGGAGGCGGTTGCCCTCGTATTCGATGCCGATGTAGCCGTCGTAGCCGTGCTTGTCGCAGACGACATCGAGGATGCGCGGGAAGTCCATGGTCGTTTCCTCGCCGGTGGCGTCATCGAAGTCGTAGCACTTGGCGGATACGGCTTTCGCGTGCTTCATCAGGCGGTCGATCGCGTCATAGCGGTCCACGTCCTCGGGGAAATTGCCGAAATCGGGGAGCATGCCGAAGCGCGGGTGGTCGATGGCGGCGATGAGCCGCTCGACAATGTCGGGGTAGGACGACGGTCCCCAGTGGTTTTCGAGCAGGATGTTGACGTTCTTCGTCTCTCCGTAGACGCACAGCGACTGGAACCCCGGCACGGACCGTTCGATGAACGCCTGCAACTCCTCGGCGTTCGTCAGGAACTCCTTCGGCGCGCCGCCCCAGTTCATGCGGATCGAGTGGCAGCCGAAATCCGCCGCGATGTCGATCCATTTCTTGTGGTTTTCAACGCAGCGCCCGCGGATGTTCTCGCTGCGCGATCCGACGTCGCCCTGGCCGTCGACCATGATGAGCAGTATCTTCGTGTTCGCCGCGGCGGCGTTCCTGGCGAACTCGTCGAGGTACGGCTTCTCGTCTGAGGCCAGCATGTGGTTCACCAGTTCGACGGCGTCGATGCCGAATTCTTCGCGGGCCATCTTCGGCACGTCGAGCGCGGAGACCTGTCCTTCCTTCTTGCCTACGGTCCGATGCAACGACCAGAAGGCGAGCGAAATGCCGAAGGTTCGCTTGGGGGCCTGCGCGAAGGCGGGCAGCGCCCCGCCCAACGCGGCCGCCGCCGCGCCCGCCGATACCGTCCGCAGAAAATCGCGTCGTGACGTGTGCATGCTCATGGCAAGAAACTCCCTTCTATTTCATCCGGCATTGGTGGATGGACTGTACTCGATTTCGGGGCGGTTGTCCAAACGCGCGGCGGCGCTTCGCAGGCATCAACAAGAGGGCGCGGCCGCTCGCTGGAGACACGGGGGCCGGTGCATTATAATCGCGGCGCCTTAAGGAGGGCGGGCGGACCATGCGTATCGTGAAGTTCTTGTTTCGTCTCGTCTGGAAGCTGTTCACGTGGGGCTTCCTCGTAATCGTTCTGGCGGTGCTGGGCGTCGCGGGCTACCTGTACGCGCTCGCGCCGCGCACCGTGCCGAATCTCGACGCCACGGTGCGCAGCCCGCTGCTGAAGGCCGAGGTGCGTGTCGTCCGCGACTACTGGGGCGTGCCGCATATCCTGGCGCAGCACGAGGCGGACGCCTATTACGCGCTCGGCTATTGCATGGCGCAGGACCGCCTGTTCCAGATGGAGGTGATGCGGCGGCTCGCCCGGGGCGAACTGGCGGAACTGCTCGGGCCGCCGGTGGTGCGCGTGGACCGCATCATGCGCGCGTTCCGCCTGCGCGCCAAGGCGGAGGAATATCTCGATACGGAAGCCAAGACCCTGCCGGCTCCGCTGAACGAGGCCATGAACGCTTTCGTGGCGGGCGTGAACGATTTCATCCAGGACGGGCCGCTGCCGCTCGAATTCACCATGCTGCAAATCCCGTCGCGACCGTTTACGAAGGTGGACTGCCTGGCCGTCGCGGCGATCCTGCCCATTACGTTCGCGGACGGCATCCGGCAGGACCCGCTGGGCTCGGTCCTGAAGCAGCGACACCCGGACAAGGATATGGACGCGCTCTTTCCGGGCTACAAGTATGACGCGGTGACGGTGATGGAGAACATCGACGAGGCGCGCGCGATCATCGAGCAGCGGCTCGGCGGCGAGGCAGGCGCGGCGCAGGCGGTTGCGGCGTTCGACGCCCTGCGCGATTGGATCGGCGGGCTGCAATTGGTCTCGGACCATTACGGGCCGCAGATGGGCAGCAACTCGTGGGTGCTTGCGCCGTCGCGCACGAAATCCGGCAAGGCGATCCTGGCGAACGACCCGCACATCGGGTTCACGAACCCGAGCATCTGGTACGAGGCGCATCTGAAATTCGGCGACTTCGAGAATTACGGCTACTACCTTGCGCCGGTGCCCCTCGCGTTGCTCGGCCACAACGAGGACCGGGGCTGGGGCATGACCATGTTCGCGAACGACGACGTGGACATGTACATCGAGACGTTCCACCCGGCCGACCCGCTCAAGGTCCGGCACCGCGGCGAGTGGGTGGACGTGCGAGTCGAGCGCGAACGGATCGGGGTCCGCTTCGGGCGCGACGTGACGTGCGAGGTGCGGATCACGCCGCACGGGCCGGTGGTCACTGACCTCCTGCGCGAACTCAATCATTACGACGGGCCGCCCGTGTCGCTACGGTGGGTCTGGCAGAACGTGCCCTACACGGACATCCTCGCGGTCTACCAGATGGGCTACGCGCGCGACCTCGAGAGTTTCGGGCAGGCCGTGGCGCTCATCACGTCGCCCGGCATCAACATCTCTTACGCCGACAAAGAGGGCAACATCGCGTGGTGGGCGGCGGGGCTGCTGCCGATCAGGCCGGATCATGTGAACCCCAAGGCGCTGCTCGACGGCGCGTCGGGCCGCGACGAGATCGGTCCGGACGACTACCTGCCCCGCGCGCACAACCCGCATCTGATCAACCCGGAATGGGGCTTCATCGTAACCGCGAATAATATGTCCACGCTCAAGCCGTTGGGCGAGTCGCCGAAGGTGATCCCCGAATTGCAGGGCTACTGGCAACCGGCGGACCGCGCGGGGCGCATCGTCGAACTGCTGTCGCCGCGTCACGATTGGACCATCGAGGACTTGAAGGCCGTGCAGATGGACGACACGGCGTGGGCCGCGCCGAAAATCGTGCCGGTGCTGACGCGCGAGTTGCGCGCCCGCGAAGACCTGCTCAGCGAGCGGCAGCGCGAGGCGCTCGCGCTGCTCGAAGCGTGGGACTACCGCCACAACATCGAGTCACAGGGCGCGGTCATCTACGAGATACTCTGGTCCCTGACGCTGAAGCATGCCATCGAGGACGAATTAGGCCCCGAGAATCTGGCCACGTACATGACGGTCGCGGACCATTGGAACTTCTTCAAGCATTTCATCCACGACGAGGCGTCGCCGTTCTGGGACGATATCGCCACGCCGGACATTATCGAGACGCGGTCGGACATTCTGCTGCGGGCGCTGAAGGAAACGCAGGCGGAACTCGATGCGCGCATCGGCCCCGATGCCGCGCGGTGGACCTGGGGCGCGCTCCATACGATGGAGTTCAAGCATCCGTTCGGCTATCTGCCGCTGTTCGACCGTATCTTCAACATCGGGCCGTTTCCCTCGCCGGGCGCGGCGCAGGTCATCAACAATATGCTGTACCGGCGCGGCACGGACTTCGACGTGCTGGCGGGACCTTCGACGCGGCGGCTGATCGATTTCGCCGACCCCGCTCACTCGCTGACGGTTCTGCCGACCGGCAATTCCGGCCACGTGCTGAGCAAGCAGTACGACAATCAGGCCGAGATGTTCGTTCGGGGCGAGTATCGCGTGGCCCTTTACCTGTGGAACGAGATCGAGGCCGCGAAAGAACATGAAATGCGGTTCCTGCCGCGATAAGCTATTCGACGGAACCGTAAGGCGCGAAGACGGCCATGCGAAACGCCCCATACGCCCGATTTGACGAGAAGCAACTCATTCTGCGCGACGAGTTGGCGCTGGACCGGACCGTTCTGGCCAATGAGCGAACGCTCCTCGCCTACGTGCGAACCGCGCTCGCGCTGCTGCTGGCCGGCGTCACGTTCGTCCATTTTTCCCGCGCGCTGTGGTTCTCGGTCGTCGGGCTCGCCTGTCTGCTGGCCGGCGCGCTGCTGCTGGCGATCGGGGTCCGTCGCTACCGGCGGATGTGGCGGACGCTGATCGCGCTTCGCGCGAAAGTCGGCGACGCCACGACGTTGGATGCAGGGGAAAACACGCCGGACACCTGAAAATGTGCGGCAGTTAGCGAAGACCCGAGATGAGCGAATCCGCGCCGGTTTCGGAACGCCCGCACTCTTTCAAGACACGCATGCACAGGTCCAGATCATCGGTGAGCAGATAATCGACGCCCGCCGCCGCCACCGCGCGGATTACGGGCTCCTTCGTGGCGTGGAACCAGTTCACCGTCACGCCGGCGGCGTGGAGCCGGTCCACGTCTTCCTTGAGTCCGTCGAGGCCGCCCGTGAAGGGAAGCTGGATGAATTCGCTCCCGAGCTCGATGGTCCGGTCCACATAGGCCTTGCGGTTCGTTCCTTGCCGCGTCATGTTGCAGATGCGGATTTCCGGCACGACGGCCTTCGCCTCGATGGCCTGGTCTTCCGTGCACGCGAGAAAGCAATCCACCAGCCGGCCCTTTACCTTGATTATTCGCGCGGCATCCGCGGCAAGCTTGGGTCCCATCTTCAGATGAACGTTGCATAGAATTCCCGGCGGAATCGCGTCCAACGTTTCCTCGAACGTCGGCACGCGCGTTCCAGTGAATTCCGGGCTGAACCACGCGCCCGCGTCCAGCGCGCGCACCTCATCAAAGGTCAGGTCCGCGACCATGCCCTTCCCGTTCGTTGTGCGGTCCACGCTCTCATCGTGCATGATGACCAGGTATCCGTCCTTTGTCTTCTGGACGTCGAACTCGATCATCGGCGCCCGCTTCCGCACTGCCGACGCGAACGCCGGCATGGTGTTCTCCGGCGCCGCGGCGACGTCTCCGCGATGGGCGCACGCGCGCGGCTCGGCGAAGCCGGAAAAGGCCAGGCACGACAGAAGGAAGGCAAGCGCGAAGATTCGGGCTGATTGGGTCATTGGTCTGGTTCACTTTCGCTCTGGGTTGTTACGGGGCTTGAAAGGGCGGCGGTGGATTCAGCCGTCCCGCTCGAAATAGGGGTGAAACTCGGTGGGCAGGTCGTGATAGTCGGTTTCCGCTGTGGCCTGAGTGAGGTCACGCGAGTTGTACGTATTCCAGAAGAGCACGTTCTTGTCTCGCAGCCTGCCCGCCCGCGCATCGGCGATGAGGGCGGCGAACGCCTTGCCTGTGTAGGTGTGGTCCAGCAATACGCCGGCGGTCTCGTGGAGCAGACGCACCGCCTCGGCATCCGCGGGCGTGGATACCCCATAGCCCTCGCCGAAGAAATCGTGCCGCAGCGTGAAGTGCTGCGCGGGGAACTTGAGGACCGGGAACGCGGGGTCGAGTCCGTGAAGAAGCGCGTTCGTCTCCTGGAACAGCGCGCGCGCCTTGGCCTCGTTCGCCAAGTCTGGTTCCGTCACCCGGACAGCCATGATCGCAGTCTCGATGTGCGCGGCGCGCAGCCCGAGCGCCAACCCCGCGCAGGTGCCCAGGGTGCCCGCCGCGACGTAGACCACGTCGGGCGGCGGAAGGAGTCCCTCGGCGACCTGCTCGGCAAGTTCGAGCGCGGCGTTGACGAAGCCAAGCGCGCCCGTGGTCGAGGAACCGCCGGCCGGGATGTTCATCGGGGGCCGTCCGTCACGCCGTCGCCGTCGGTACGTGACTGCGGCGACACCCGCCTTGAGGCGGCGCTTGTCGGGGTAAAGGTGGAGTTCCGCGCCGGCCTTAAACCCCATGAGCAGATTGTGCCGCACGGCATCGGAGGCGGGCTGGGGGACGAGCATCGAGATGGCGTCCATGCCGAGACGCCGGGCGTAAATGGCCGTGGCGAGCGCATGGTTCGATCCGGCGCCGCCGAAGGTCATGACGGCGCGGCAACCGTCGCGCCGTGCCCGGCCCAGGAGGAATTCCAGCTTCCGAACCTTGTTGCCGCCATAGGCGGCCCCGCTGAGGTCGTCTCGCTTGATATGCAGGGAGGCGAGACCCAGTTCCTGCTCGAACGCGGTCAGGCGCTCGGCTGGCGTAGGCAAGTCCGCGAGCGGCGCGAGCGGCACACGGCCGCCCAACTTCGGATAAGCCTCCAGCAACGGCCGCAGAACGTTTGTACTTCCTCGATCGTCGTGCATGTGCCCGTGCCCGCGGTCACCGGCAGCGCCCTCGCGCTTGCCAGCTCCTATCCTATCCGGCAGACCCTTGGCGGCGCAATCCGGGAATCTGCTATGCTCTAGGCACCACCATTTCCAGGATGCGCAGGCAGCCAGGACCAAGGAAGGGTTTTCGCGGCGGAGCGGGCGGTCTTGCCTCGCGCGTGCGCATACACGATCATGCACATCATCAACTGGCGTCTTATTTCCAGGGTGCTCAGCGCCGTGGCTGCGGGCTCCGGCGCGGCGTTCTTGCCTGCTGTCGGCTGGGCGCTCTACTACGGCGAGTACGGCACGATTTCGGGCATCCTGACCGCCGTCGGCATCGCCTGGATAGTGGCGGGGCTGCTTTCTCTGCTCGGGAGACGCGCGGACGATCAACTGTATCAGCGCGAGGCGCTAATCATCGTCGTCTTCAGTTGGGTGCTTGCTGGATCGCTGGGCGCGCTTCCGTTCTTGTGTACGGGAATGCTTGGGCCGATGGGCGCTTTCTTCGAGAGCGTGTCCGGCCTTACAACGACCGGCGCCAGTGTGATTGACAACCTGGGCGCATGGCCGCGCAGCCTGCTGTTCTGGAGATCGTTCACCCACTGGCTGGGCGGCATTGGGATCGTCGTTCTGTTTATCGCCATCCTGCCGTACCTCGGCGCGGGCGGTAAGCTCCTCTACAAGACCGAAGCCTCGGGCCCGAACCCGCGGGCGCTGCGGCCGCACCTCCGCGACGCCGCGATCATCCTGCTCAAGACCTGTATCGCCCTGACCGTCCTGAACACACTCGCGTTGCGGTTGACAGGCCGAATGGACCTCTTCGAGTCCTTGTGCCACGCCTTCGGCACGTTTGCAACGGGCGGTTTCTCGACCCGGCAGGAGAGTATCGCGGCATACGACAGTATCTCGGTCGAGTTGGTGACAATCCTTTTCATGGTCTGCTGCGCGTCGAGTTTCGCTTTGTACATTGCCGTGCTCCGGGGCGACGGGCTTGCTTTCTTCAAGAACACGGAGTGGCGGGTGATGATCCTTGTGCTGGCCGGAGCCATCCTGTTGGCCGCCACGAACGTCGCAGGTTACTGGGGCGCGACCCCGGCGGGTCCCGCCACGTCGTCCGCTGGCGAGTTCCCCGATTTTTGGCGCAGCTTGCGCGCGGCGGCGTTTAGTGTCACTTCGATTGCCACCAATACGGGATTCACCACAGATGACTTCGATCGGTGGCCCCATTTTTCGCGCATTCTTCTAATCATTCTGATGTGTGTTGGCGGCTCGGCCGGCTCGACGGCGGGCGGCCTCAAGGTGATCCGCGTAATCATGGTGTTCAAGATGCTGCGCCACGGCATTGAACGCATGTTTCGGCCTTATATCGTTCGTATGCTGCGCATTGACGGCGAAGTAGTCGATGACGGGGTGCAGCGGAACGTGGTCCTGTTCGTGCTGGCCTATCTCTTGTGTCTGGGTGGATGCTCGGTCGCGCTAACGGGCTTCGGACTGGACTTGGAATCCGCAGTGTCGGCGGTGGCCTCCTGCATGAGCAACACCGGCCCCGGCCTGGGGCTTATTGGCGCTTCCGAGACGTACTCCGCGGTGCCTGTCGGCGGTCAGGCGCTCTTGTGTTTCTGCATGTTGCTTGGGCGACTCGAACTCATGGCCGTTCTGGTAATGTTCATACCGGGTTTCTGGCGATCGAAGTGACCGCCGGTCAAGGCCGTCACGCGGCCCTGTGGGAACCTGGGTCGTGTTTCCGTTATTGTAAGGAACATGGAGACACCCCCATTCGACTTCGCGGTCGCCGCCTATCCGCTCGCGCCCGCGACGCTGTACAACGTCGGCGGGCCGGCGCGCCTGGCTCTGCTGCCCCGCAACGAGGACGAGTGCCGCGCGGCATACGCCTGGATGCTGCGGCAGCCGGAACGCAAGCTGATCCTCGGCGGCGGATCAAACGTGCTGATCGCCGATGAAGGATTCCCGGGAGTAGTCCTCTTCACGACGGGCCTGAAGCGGCTGGACGACCTGGGCGATCACCGCTATTCCATCGGTTCCGGCCACGACCTCGATTTCGTGGTCCGCGAGATCATGCTCGCGAACAACTATGACGGCGTCGGCGCGTTGACCGGCATTCCCGGCTCCGTGGGCGGGGCCATCTACATGAACGCGGGCACGGTCAACGGCAGCACGTGCCAGTTCATGGAATCCGTGGACATCCTCGGCCCGGAGGGGCTTGCCGTCATTCCGATGACCCCCGAGCGCTACACCTATCGCGGGCAGAATTTCTGCGCGCCAGGGGATGTCATCCTGGGCGGCCTCTTCCGATTCACGGTGTCGGACCAGGACCAGCGGGCGATTTACGACCATTACATCGCGCGGCGGCTCGAAAAGCAGCCCCGGGGCTATTGCTGCGGCAGCGTGTTCAAGAACCCGCCCGGCGACCACGCGGGGCGGCTGATTGAGGCGTGCGGCCTCAAGGGCGCGCGCAGGGGCGGCGCGGTCATCAGCCCGATGCACGCCAACTTCATCATGAACGAGAACAACGCCGGCTTCGACGACATCGTCGGCCTGATCCAACTGGCGCGGAGCCGCGTGCGAGAGCAATTCGGCGTGGAACTCGAACCCGAGGTCCGCATTATTCGTTGATGCCTTACTTCTTCTTTCGTTTGCGCCTCCGCGCCGTTATGTGGTAGATTCTGCTGCTTATCGGGACTTTCCGGCGCGAAACCCGTCCTTCGCGCCGCACAGGCCGAACGTAATCCATTCTTGATTCAGGAGGAATCCGCGTCATGCAGGACCTGATGCGCAAGTATAAGCGCTACATACTCTTGGGGGTCATTATTATCATCGGCATCCCCTTCGTTTTCTGGGTTACCCCGGGCCGCGCACGCCAGATGCAGGGCGAGTTCGGCGATGAAGTCGTCCTCGAAGTAGGCGGCGTGCCGGTGTATCGATCCCAGTTGCTCCGCCAGTTGGACCAAGCGGTGCAGCAGCAGTCGCGCGGCGAGGAGCGGGTCACCTACCGGGACCTCGAACGGAACGGAACGGTGCAGGACATCCTCGAACGGCTGACGCAGCAGGCGCTGTTGACTTACTATGAGGAGCAGCAAGCCTTCGATTTCTCGCAGGAATATGTCGAGCAGCGGTTGCGCGACCAGTTCAAGAATGAACAGGGCGATTTCGACGCCGCGATGTACAACGACTGGCTCAAGAGCAATCCGACCCGCAATTGGAACCAACTGTACATGGACATCCGCGCGCAGATCGCGCGGGACCTCACCATGGCGCTGATCACGGCGCCTGCGGCGCGCGTGATGGACTCGGAAATCGAGAAGCGCGTGGTGGACAATCGGACGAAGATGCGCGTGCGCTACGTGAAGATTGCGCCGCCCGTCGAGCCCACGGAAGAGGAAATGAGCGCACACTACGAGGCGCACCAGGAGGATTATCGGGAGCCGAGCCAATTGACGGCGGTCTACGTGCACGTGTCATTGCAGCCGCCTGTGCCGGAGGAAGCGAGGCGGATTCTCGAACGCGCGCGGGCCGGCGAAGACTTCGGCGCGCTGGCGGACGAGGTCTCGGAACTGCCCGAGGAAAGCAAGAACGGCGGATCGATAGGCTGGCAGCAGCCATCCGAGCTCGACTTGGCGCACCGCAAGCCGCTCTTCGAGATGGCGCCGGGCGAAATCAGCGATCCAATTTATGGGCCGGGCGGCTACTTCATCTACAAGGTTGAAAATGATCGCGCCAACGAGGAAACGGGCGCGCGCGAAGTGCTGGCGCGGCAGATTTACTTCCAGACCTCGTTGACACCCGAGGAGCGCCAGGCCCGCCAGGCGGAAGCGCAGCGCATCACGGATAAGGCGAAAGAGATGGGCAATCTCGAAGCCGCCGCCGAGGAACTCGGGATCGAAGTGAAGCGAACCGGCCAGTTCACCGAGGCCAGCACGGAGATCGAGGGTATCGAGCGATTTGACGCGCGTTCGTTCGCGCGCGGTGTCGGCGCACAGGAAGGCGACACGCGCTTCAACGTCATCACCGGCGCCATGAACCTCTACGTGGCGGACGCAATCGAGCGCGTCGAGGGCCCCATTCCGCCCTTGGAGGATGTGCGGAACCGCGTGCGCGAAGACGTCGTTGCGGCAACCAAGGCCACCCCCGAGTACGAGGAGCGGGTGCAGGAGTTCGTGGACAAGATCAAGGCGGAGGCGAAGACGTTGGAGGATATCCCGACGTTGTGCCCGGAACTCGAAGCCGCGATCGGCGAATCGCAGGAGGTCGCGGCGACGCGCGGCGTCGTCGAAGGCGTCCCCTGTTCGCAGCTCTACGAGATGGTCGGCCGCGGCGAGCCGGGCGTCATGGCGGGACCGGTGGTGAACGGGATGGGCGAGACCTTCTTCGTGGACCTGCTCGCGCGGACTGACCCGACCGAAGAGGAGCGGAACGCGGACGACTGGAAGGAAGAACTCGATCGCATGCGCGAGTCCGAACTCTCGCGTCAGGAACGGACCGTCCTTCAGGACTACCTCACCGACCTGCTCGAACGGGGTCTGCAAACTGTGCCGGTCAAGCGCAATGACGCGCTTCTGAGCCAAATCCTCGGCCGCGACCGCGAGGAAGAGTCCTCTCCTGACGAGGCACCGCAGGATGTACCGCCCGACACGCCGCCCGCCTGACGACACGGTCCGGTAGTCGCCAACAGTTCGTGCTCGTGCTCGTGCTACTCCGAAAATCGACTCGCTTTGGAGTGCTGGAGCTTGCTCCAGCTTTCCCGTCCAGCAAGCTAGCTTGCCGGACAAGAGCGCAAGCAAGCTTGCGCAGTCCACATGCGTCGCGCATTTTCATCCTC
>JAKQEQ010000051.1 GCA_029556545.1 Candidatus Hydrogenedentota bacterium | reverse complement strand
AAATTCTGCAGATTCTCAGTGTCACCCTGTTTGAGAAAGTGCCTCTTATAGAAGTACTTACAAAATCTACCATACCTGACGAAAAGAGCCCTCATTGCAAGCAACTGAAACTATTCGACTTTTAACCGGACAGTAGTGATCAAAGAAAAATGATCAATGAAAAATGATACCCCCTCCACGCCCTCTGTGTCCCTGCGGTGAATCTCCCCCACCGACTCACCGGCTCACTCATTCACCGATTCACCGATTCACCGATTCACCGATTCAGCCATTTACCCATTCACCGACTCACCGATAGGTCGCCGCGGGACGGGCCAAAGCAGGATGAGGACAATGTCCGTCAGGAAAAGCGCCACGCCGGCGCGACACAGGGCATTCTCCACGACGCCGCTGATGAACGGCACCGCGCCGAGCAGGGACAAGACTCCGAGGACAAAGACGGCGATTTGAAGAGTGCGCGTCATGCCTTCTCGCGGACGGCCGCCGAAGGGGGAAATCCCGGACTTGGGTACGCTGGTCTCTCCATCGGCGATCGCAAGATGGCCTCGTCATATCAGAACCGCGCGTCCGCCAGAGTCGGATCAGGTCGCGTCCATCGCCCGCACCGGGAGGCGCGGCAACATCAGGGGAATGGCAGCGTATAATTAAGCAGTCATCATTGGGCTGGCGGACTCCATGCGCTGACCCGGAAGACTCCGCGATTCGACGGAAGACGGGAGGTGGTTTTGGGTCTCGAGCAATCCGAAAGGCTTGCGACCATTTGCTCGCCCAGGCGCGCAGGTGATCCGTGGAGCAAACGCTGGCTTCCGGCGGCGCTGGCTGCGTGGCTGGCCCTGGGAGCGGCGGCCGCCGGGCAGGCGCGGGTGCCGGGGGACCTGAACGACGACGGAGCCGTCGATGCCGCCGACCGACTGCTCATGCGCCACCTGCTGGCGGAAAACATCGGCCTGAGCGACGTGGTGGCGGCCAACGCCGACGTGAACGAGGACGGCGTATTCCGCGGCGTCGACGGCGCCTGGCTGCTGCTGCTGGAGCCGCCGTACCGCGGCCGGCTGCTGGCCTGTGCGGCGGTGGATACCATCTCCACCGCCGAGGCGGACTTCCTGCTGCTCATCTCGGGTCTCGGCGAGCTGCGCCCCGCCCGCTACCCCGCCGTCCGCTACGCGGTGGAGTACCGGACCCTCACTCCGTGGGGCGGCGCCGCCACCGCCACGGGGTTGCTGGCGCTGCCGGGCGGCGCGAGCGGGACGCTGCCCGTGGTGAGCTACCAGCACGGGACGGTCACTGACCGGGACGAGGCACCGTCCCGCCCCGACTCCACCGAAGGCCTGGGCGCGGCCCTGATCTACACCGCCTCCGGCGGCTACGCGGCGACGGCCCCCGACTACCTGGGTCTGGGCGGCGGCCCCGGCCGGCACCCCTATCTCCACGCGGCCACGGAGGCCGCGGCGGGGATCGACCTGCTGCGTGCCGCGCGCACGGCCGCGGCCGGATACGGCGCGACGCTGGACGGCCCGCTGTTCCTCGCCGGCTACTCCCAGGGCGGTCACGCCACCATGGCGCTGCACCGCGAGCTGGAGGCGCGCTTCGGCGACGCGTGGCCGGTGACCGCCGCGGCGCCCATGGCCGGCCCGTATGATTTATCGGGAACCATGCTGGACTACGCGCTGTCGCAGGACGACTACGATCCCATGCTCACGGTCTACGTCTCCTACCTGCTGATGATGATCACCGATGTCTACCCGTTCGCGCCGTCTCCGGCGGAGATGTTTCAGCCGCCGTACGACGCGCAGATGGTGGACCTGTTCGACGGCACGCGCACGGCCGGCGAGATCGCCGCCGCCCTGCCTTCGCGGCTGGCCGATCTGCTGCTGCCGGAATTCGCCGCCGCGGTGCAGGCGGACCCTTACCATCCGGTCCGGGTGGCCGCCTGGCTCAACGACGTCTACGACTGGCGCCCCGTCTCCCCGCTTCGGATGTACCACAGCGCCGGCGACACGGTCGTGCCCATCGGCAACGCCCAGGTTGCGCTGGCGCGGATGACGGCGCTCGGCGCCGGCGTGGATCTGGTCGTGGTCAGCGACACCATGGGTCACGGCGACGCGGCCATCCCGTGCCTGCTCCAGAGCCGGTTGTGGTT
The DNA here is from genome assembly GCA_029556545.1 of Candidatus Hydrogenedentota bacterium. Lineage (GTDB taxonomy): Bacteria > Hydrogenedentota > Hydrogenedentia > Hydrogenedentales > JAGMZX01 > JAGMZX01. The sequence goes on along the minus strand of JAKQEQ010000051.1, from coordinate 995 downwards.
CGATTCATTTGTCAGTCGGTGAATGGGTGAACCGGTGAATCGGGAGAGGAGTCTTTCATTTGTCATTTGGCATTTGGGATGGTGAATGGGTGAATGGGTAAAACGGTGGATTGGTGAATGGGTACCAGGATCCGGGTTTTGTGATTCGGGGCCCAGAACCCAGAACCCGGGTCCAATTTCCGAAGTTTGAATTCCACCGATCAACCACAAAGTCACCAAGGACGCGAAGGAGCGGCCATGTTCATCGATCATCATGCATTGTTCATTTCTCGTTGGGTATTGAAAGGATGGTGAGATCGGAGTAGTGGAGACAGAATAAGATCCTGGCTCACAACATAAAAAGACTCGGTGTCCTCTGTGCCTTTGTGGTGAAGATGGACTGCCCGAAGTCCGATGTTCGATGTCCGCATTACGGTAACGAGCCTCGAGCCTCGATTACGAATTACGATCACGATCACGATTACGATGACGATTACGATGACGATTACGATGACGATTACGAACGGAGCAGTTCCCGGAGCGAGCGGTAGTCCGTTTTGCCGGTGCCGAGGAGGGGGATGGCTTCGACGCGCACCACGCGCCGCACGTTGTGGAGCGGCGACAACCCGGCGTCGCGGATGCACCGGTTGGCCGCCTCGCGGTCCACGTCCAGCGTGGTGAAGAGTACCAGCTCCGGATTGGTCTCGAGCGGCGTGCACTCCACCGCCAGCACCGGCTCGTCGGCCGCCGGAGCCAGCGCCCGGGCCAGCGCCTCCTCGACGGCGGGCAGCGAGATCATCTCGCCGCCCAGCTTGGCGAAACGCTTGAGGCGGCCGCGGAACGCGAGCACGCCGTCGGCGTCCTCGGTCACCAGGTCGCCGGTGCGGTACCAGCTCCGGCCCTCGAACTCCACGAACGGCGAGGGGACGTCCGCGCCGAGGTAGCCGCCGAAGACGCTGGGCCCGCGCACCAGCAGCATGCCGGCGCGGCCGCTGCCGGGCGGGACGCGGATGTTC
>JAKQEQ010000050.1 GCA_029556545.1 Candidatus Hydrogenedentota bacterium | reverse complement strand
GAACATCGACGGCTCGGATGGACGCTGGAAGAAATGGTTCGCCAACCAGGACCCGAGCCACGAGTGGCTGACCTACTTCGAGCGCAACGCGATTCACGCCTTCCACGCGAAGGAAGGCTGCAATCAGACGATCGAGAACTCTGGATTGGTCACGGTGTGGGCACGCTCCACTGCGCAGGACAACGAACAGTCGACGCGGCTCTGCAAGTCACCAGGCGGAGGCAAGGTCATGCAACCCGACGACACGGCGGTATGCGAACTGCGCGACTGGAAACCCTGATTCAGCTGACGGTTGGGCGGTACCGAGAATACAAAACCGCCCAACCGCGCGCGAAATGCGGGCTCAGGTCTTTCACTCGCCCGCTCCGCCGGGCAGCCGGGAAAAGCCGCTAACGGCGGGCGGGTCAAATGCGGGAAATCACGACGCCTTCACCCGACGGTATAGCCACCATCCACGACGATCTCCTGCCCGAAGATGTTCTTTGCAGCATCCGAGGCCAGGAACACCGAAAGCTCGGCAATATCCTCCGGCTGACCGAATGCGCCGGGCATGAGCCGGGAATTGATCTTCTCCGCGACCGCACCCAGGACCTCGGGCGGCAGTCCGACCGTTCCCCACAGCGGCGTGCCGATCGGGCCCGGTGCGATGGAATTGACCCGGATGCCCTGGGGTGCGAGTTCTGCGGCCAGGGTCTGGGAGAGGGACTTCAGCGCCGCCTTGCTGGCACTGTAGATGGCCAGACCGGGAAAGCCGACCTGGGTGAGGAAGGTGGTGATGAACTGGATCGATCCGCCCTTGCGGATGTGGGGCACGAACAGGCGCGCGGTTTCCGCCGCGCCGAAGAGATTGACCGAGAACTGGGTGTTGAAGGCTTCGGCGGTGCTGTCCTCGAAAGACACGACGCGCGCAATACCGGCGTTCGGGACGACGACATCCACGCCGCCATGGGCGCGGACGGCTTCATCGACCAGGCGCTTCAGGTCTTCGGGCTTCGTCACATCGCCCGCCACCGCCGTGACCTGGCCGGGATGGCTCGCCTCCAGCGCCTTCAGGGCGTCGAGATTGCGCGCAAACGCGACGACCCGGGCGCCTTCTTCCACGTATTTCTCGACGATCGATTTTCCGATCCCGCTGCTGGCGCCAGTGACGACTGCGACCTTGCCTTCAAGCTTTCTTGCCATGTCTCGCTCCTGAAATGATCCCGAGCCCGGGGTCGTGGAAGCGTGTTTGAAACGAAAGCAATTCTCGTTGACGCTGATCAAGACGGTCCGGCGCCGCAGGCTC
>JAKQEQ010000097.1 GCA_029556545.1 Candidatus Hydrogenedentota bacterium | reverse complement strand
AGCGGACCACCCCGCCGGCAGCAGTCCCGACCGGGTCGAAACGAGGCCCGGAATCCCCATCAAGACCGTTTCCCCTTCGGGTAGGTTTTTGGGTGAGGCAACGAATCCCATTTCGGGTAGATTTTCTGATGAGGCAACGGGCATCATTTGTAAGCTTCTTCCCGCAGGCAGCGTCCAGACGCGAGATTCTCTTTCCCTACGGGACGTCCTTTTCCCGGCGTCTCGCGGCGCGGAAATATCCCGTTACGCCCCCATGTTTTCCTGATTTGAAAATACCTTATCACGATTATCGCCATTATTAACCCGCTGGCGCGCGCGCGGTTAGGCCGGTCTGAACGTTTGACTCGCCCCCGAGATCCTGCTAGCATCCGGTGTAATCGCGATAAATGACACGATACAGCGGGTTTTCCGGCACGCGGTTGTCTTGTCGGTCAAGCCGCGCGACAAGCCCGCGACACGAAGGAGAACGCATCATGCGTGTGTTCGAAGATAACAGTTTGAGTATCGGCAACACCCCGCTTATTCGCCTGGGCCGGTTGGCCAAGGGGCTCAAGACGGAGAAAGTCTACAGCAAGGTCGAGGGGCGCAACCCCGCGTACTCGGTGAAGTGCCGCATCGGGGCCAGCATGATCTGGGACGCGGAAAAGCGCGGTCTGTTGCGGCCCGGCGGGACCATCATCGAGCCGACCTCGGGCAATACGGGCATCGCGCTGGCCTATGTGGCGGCGGCCCGCGGCTACAAACTGATTCTCACCATGCCCGAGACCATGAGTCTCGAAAGGCGCAACATGCTCAAGGCCTTTGGCGCGGACCTCATCCTGACTCCCGGCGAGAAAGGCATGCCGGGCGCCATTGCCGAGGCGGAGGCCATCGCGGCCCAGAATCCGGACTACGTCCTTCCGCAACAGTTCAAGAATCCGGCCAACCCGGATATCCACTACAAGACCACCGGCCCAGAGATATGGAACGACACCGACGGCGAAGTCGACGTCTTCGTGTCGGGCGTCGGCACCGGCGGCACGATTAGCGGCGTGAGCCGCTTCCTCAAAGAGCGCAAGAAGATCGAGAGCATCGCGGTCGAACCCGCGAATTCGCCCGTACTGTCGGGCGGCAAACCGGGCAAGCACAAGATTCAAGGCATCGGCGCGGGCTTCAAGCCGGATGTGCTGGACATGAACGTCGTGGACCGCGTCGAGACCGTAACCGACGAGGAATCCCTGGAAATGGCGCGCCGCCTCGCGCGCGAGGAAGGCATCATCAGCGGCATCAGTTGCGGCGCCGCGACGGCGGTGGCGCTGCGGCTCGCGGCGCGCGACGAGTACGCAAACAAGACGATAGTGGTCATTCTCCCCGATTCCGGTGAACGCTACCTCTCAACGGTCTTGTACCAAAGCTGATTCCGCCCCGTCCTTGGCGAATGATTGGGGCTTGACGCATCAACGGCCGCCCCCGGAAAGAGGGGCGGCGCGTCTTTCAGGCGAAACCAGACAAAGAAGGAGCTTATTGCATCATGGACTCCGTAAATTACAGAATGGGCACGTTGGCGTTGCACGCGGGACAGGTTCCCGATCCGACCACCGGCGCACGCGCCGTGCCCGTCTATCAAACCACGTCCTACGTGTTCAACGACGCCGATCATGCTGCTCGGCTCTTTGCGCTCCAGGAATTTGGCAATATCTACACGCGCATCATGAACCCCACCGTCGATGTCTTCGAGAAGCGCATGGCCGCGCTCGAGAGCGGCGTCGGCGCGCTCGGCCTCTCGTCCGGTTCCGCCGCCGTCACGTTGGCCTGCATGAACATCTGCCGCTCCGGACAAAACTTCGTCTCCTCGCAGACGCTCTACGGCGGCACCTACAACCTTTTCGCCCACACCTTCAAGGATTTCGGGATCGCGGCGCGCTTCATCGACGCCTCGGACCCGGCGAATTTCGCCCGCGCCATCGACGATAAAACCCGCTTCCTGTTCGTCGAGAGCATCGGCAACCCCGCGAACGACGTGGTCGATTTCGAGGCTATCGCCAAAGTCGCTCACGCGCACGGCATCCCCCTCATGGTGGACAACACGGTCACCTCGCCCATGCTGTTTCGCCCCTTCGATTTCGGCGCCGACATCGTCGTCCACTCCGCAACGAAGGTCATCGGCGGGCATGGCACGTCCATTGGCGGCGTCATCGTGGACAGCGGCAGGTTCGACTGGAACAACGGGAAGTTTCCGGAACTCACCGAGCCGAGCGAAAGCTACCACGGCATGAAGTTTTACGAGGCGTTCCAGGGCATCGGTAACATCAGCTACATCATCAAGGCGCGCGTCACGCTCCTGCGCGACATGGGCCCCTGCATGGCGCCTTTCAACGCCTTCCTGTTTCTGCAAGGCCTGGAAACGCTGCACCTGCGCGTCCCGCGACACTGCGAAAACGCCCTCAAGGTCGCGCAATTCCTCGAAGCGCACCAGGCCGTCACGTGGGTCAATTATCCCGGCCTGCCGAGCCACAAGGACCACGCGCGCGCGCTGAAGTACCTGCCGAAGGGCCAGGGGGCCATCCTGGGCTTCGGCATCAAAGGCGGACGCGAGGCGGCGCGCCAATTCATCAGTTCGTGCAAGCTGGCCTCACACCTCGCGAATATCCTTGACGCAAAGACGCTGGTCATTCACCCCGCCAGCACTACGCATCAGCAGCTTGGCGCCGAGGAGCAGCTCGCGGCGGGCGTCACGCCCGACTACGTACGGGTCTCCGTCGGCATCGAGGACATTGAAGACATTCTGGCCGATCTCGACCAGGCGCTGGCCGCATCGCAACGGTGACGCGCTTCCGGCAAGGGCGGCCTTAGTCCCCCGCCGCCGGCGTTGCGCGGTCCCGCCGCAGGCGATAGACGTGAATAGGGCTCGCGTAGCCGAACGAATTCTTCTCGATGGACCAGCCGCGCTCGCCTATTGCCCGCTCGGTCCGGGCGATCACGGCGTCCCCAAGTTGGTGTTGAAACAGCACAAGCCATCGTGTTTCCCCCGACTCGGCGATGTCGAAGTGGGCGGGTACCCCCTCGATCGCGTTCTCTCCGGTAAGCGCCAATTCCTCCATCCTCGGCGGCCCGTTGAAGCGCATCGACGGAACATCCGCCATGATGTGCACCACCACCGGTGTCGCGGGCGACACATCCTGTTCCGCGAGAAATGCCGCGGCGCTCGCGATGTCCGGCCGCCAAGGTCGCGGATAGGCGTGGTGCGCAAGCCCCTGCATGAAAAGCAACGCGGCGATCAACAGTCCCTGAAGCGCGCGACGGGGCACGAGCGTGACCGTCCCGCCTGCCAGAACAAAGAAGGGAAGCGAGCTGTACAGCACATAGCGCGATGAGTGGCACGCATATAGCAGCGCCGATAGCAGAAACAACGCGGCCGGCGGCACGACCAGCCAAGTCCACAGAAAACACCGTGTCTCGCGGGACGATCCTTCAGTCTCGCTGTCGCTGCCCCCGGCGCGCATCTTCCAGCGCCACACGCCAAGCGCGATATGCAGCGCGAAGACGAGCGCGAAGAAACGCCACATGATGCTGCCCGCGTTCAGCGACCCGATTGCCGGCACGTCGCGAAACAGCGGCACGCCCGCGCCCGAAAACAGAAGGAAATCCCCCAGGGGCTGCAAGTAAGAATGCACTATCTCGTTTCGCCACGCCGCGGCCACCTCGAGGTTCGCGCGATCGATGGATTCCACCCACGCGAGTAGCAGAAGCGCGCTCGGCGCGTGTGCCGCCGTCCACCAGAGAAACACTCGCGAACGCCGTCGTCGCAAGGAGACGAACACGAGAAACGCCCCTTGCGCTAACAGAAAAAGGACCGTGAACAGATGGGTCCACATGAGCGCCACGTTCGCCGCGATGTTCACCGCCCACCAGGCCCGCCCCCCGCGCACGGCCCGCAACATGCTCAGACTCGCCACGAGCGCCAGGCACAGCACCAACGCGTAGGGGCGCATCTCCTGCGCATAATAGACCTGCGGAAGCGATACCGCGAACAATCCCGCGGCGGTCAGGCCGCCAAGGGCCCCATACGCGCCTTGGCCGAGCAGGAACACGAGCGGAATGCTTGCGACCCCCAGCGCCACGGACAAGAGGCGCAAAGCGTACAGCGAATTCCCCGTCAGTCGCGCCCATGCATACTCGACAATGAAATACCCCGGCGTCATCGGCGGATCGGACACGCGGACGCGCCGGAGAAACTCGCCAAGGTCGGGCGCCGAGAGATGCTGTAGACTGGCCACTTCGTCGGAGTAGGCGGATTCCCGATCAAGCGCCCACAGGCGCAGGAACGTGCCGCTCGTCGTGATTCCAATCAATGCGACGACTACGAGCGCTTGCGTGCGCGTCAGGTTTGTGGTCATTGTGTGAATGTTGAGGTCCTCTCTCACGGCCAGTCCCAGAAGTGCGCGAATTATACTGGATTCCCACTTGCGCGGAAACATGAAGGGTGGGTCAATCGCGCCCCTCCGTCATTCCCGCGCACGCGGGAATCCAGTAGGCGTGCAAGAGTGAGCCCTGACACCGCCACGCGCTCCGTTCGGAGCGCAGCCTTCAGGCTGCCCTGCTGGCCAGGCCGATGCCTTGCAATCCGCGCGGGTCAGCCTTCACAATACGTCGGCTCTTATCTCACCAAGCGCAAGCAAGTTGTCGGGGTATCAGTACATGGACTTAGCGACATTGATACGCAACGTGCCGGATTTTCCAAAACCGGGGATACAATTCAAGGACATCACGACGGTCTTGTTGGACGCGGCGGCGTTCCACGAGATCATTGATGGTTGGCGGGCGCGCTACGCCGAACACGAAATCACGAAGATTGTCGGGGTGGAGGCGCGCGGGTTCATTTTTGGCGGCGCGTTGGCATATGCCATGTCCCTGCCCTTCGTGCCGGCGCGCAAACGAGGTAAGCTGCCCGCGCCCACACTTTCCGAGACCTTTCAACTCGAATACGGCACGGACACCGTGGAGATGCACGAGGACGCAATAACTGCCGGAGACCGCGTGCTCCTGGTGGACGACCTGCTCGCCACCGGCGGCACCATGGCGGCGGTTGCGCGCTTGGTGCGGCGGCTCGGCGGGGAAGTGGTCGAGGCGGCCTTTGTGGTCGAACTACCGCCGCTGCGTGGCCGCGAGGCGCTGCGGGGCATTCCGGTGCACTGTCTCGTCGAGTTCATGGTGGCGTAGCGGCGGCGCATACACGCGGCCCTTTCTAACCGTTTATCCGATGTTTTGTGCGAAATGCGGCATCGACGCCGGTGAACTATAGACTGGAGGAGCACCTTTCTCATGACTTCACGTGAAACGCGGCGATTTCTGCCCGGTACCCAAATCGAAATCGTAAACGATGCGCCGCTCGGCCGCATCAAGCACGTACTCTTCGATTTCGACGGCACCATCAGCCTCTTGCGCGAAGGGTGGCAGCGCATCATGGCGCCCGTGTGTATCGAGATGATCTGCGGCGATACCCCGGTTACGCCCGATGTCGAGCACGAAGTCCATGAGATGATCGAAGAGACGACGGGGATCAACACCATCCTTCAGATGGAACGACTGGTCGAGATGGTGCGCGCGCATGGCCGAGTGCCGGAAGACAAGATGCTGGACGCGCACGGCTACAAGAAGGTCTACAACGACCGGCTCATGGTGCCCGTGCGTGATCGCATCGCGCGGCTCGAACGAGGCGAACTCACACTGGACCAGGTGCGCGTCCGCGGGGCGGTCGAATTCCTGGAACTGCTTACCAAGCAGGACGTAACGATGTATGTGTTCAGCGGGACCGACCGCGACGACGTGCGAAATGAAGCGCACGTCGTGCAGGTGGACGACTACTTCGTGGAAATCTGGGGCGCGTTGCGCACGTATGAGGAAAGCTCGAAGGAGAAGATCATTCGCGAATTGATGGCCGAGCACAACCTGAGCGGGCCGGAGGTACTGGCTGTAGGCGATGGTCCGGTCGAGTTGCGGAACGTCAAGGAATACGGCGGTATTGCCCTGGGCGTGGCGACGGATGAGGTCAAGGGCCACGGATGGAACGAGTCGAAGCGGACCCGGCTCCTGCGCGCCGGCGCGGATATTCTCGTGCCTGACTTTGCCGAAGCCGCGGCGTTGGCCTCCTATTTGTTTCCACAGAAATCATAGGAAAGCGGGAAAGACGTCCTTCTTCTTGTGGCGACAGCGACCTTTGCCTACAATGCACGCCGGATGCCTGGAGCCCAACGGCCATGCAAGAGCGGTCTGGTTCGTTTGTAGTGACGCGCGTGGCAGTCATCTTCGCGCTGTTACTGTGGTGTGCGGACTGTGTAATGGCGGACGCGGTGGCTGACTATGGGGCGGCGGTCGAAACGGACTGGTTTCGACAGGAGGCGCGGTTGGGGCGGTCGCCTGAGGATTGGGAGGCGCTTTCCGCGCTGGTGGACCGGGGGGGGCGCTTGCTGCAAACCCTGCGTGCATTACCCAACGCGCCCGACCTGTCGCAAGAGGCCGCCGCACTCGACAGGGGGCGGGCGCTCATGGCGCAAGGAGACGCTCTGGACGCCTCGGATCGGCTGGAAGCCTATCGAGAACTGCGCTGGGCCGTTCGCGAAGCCGCGTTGAAGAACCCGTTGTTCGCCGGGCGCGCCATCGTCTTCATGGAACGACGACGATTCATCTGCCAGATGCTGCACGAGTACCTCGGGTATTACTACGACTACGGCGACATTGACGGCGGCGGCGTCTACGTGTTGCGGTCTCCGGGACGCTCCGCGGAAAGAGACGACCTAATCTCAGGCCGGTTGCCGCGGGGCAACTACGCGACGTTGGCTTTGTCCTATGACGCGCGGACGCTGTACTTCGCCTTCGCGGCGAGGACGGAAGGAAAGAAGCCGAACTACTACTCGAAGGACCGCCGCTGTTTTCATATCTTTGCCATGGATGCGGACGGCGGTAATCTCCGTCAGTTGACAGACGGCCCCGATGACGATTTCGACCCGTGCCCGCTGCCCGACGGGGGAATTGCGTTCATGTCGTCGCGCCGAGGCGGATTCACGAGGTGCAACAACCCCTGGGAGCCGCTGCCCGCCCACACGCTCCATCGAATGGACGACGATGGCCGCAATGTGCGCACGCTTTCCTTCCATGAAACGAGCGAATGGCATCCGAACGTGCTCTCCGATGGACGCATCATCTACACGCGCTGGGACTACGTGGACCGGTCCGCCGCGCATTATCACGGTCTCTGGTTAGCCAACCCCGACGGATCCGGCACGCGCGCTCTATTCGGCAACTATACCGAACGTATCAATGCGTGTTATCAGCCGCATCCCGTGCCCGGTTCGCGCAAGATCGCCTTCCTGGCGGGAGCCCACCATGCGAACGTGGGCGGCTCCCTCGTGCTGCTCGACCCGGACCGTGTGGCGCTGGACATCGAGAGCGGGGAAGACCGGCTGGAGGCCATAGAGACGTTGACCCCCGAAGTATGCTTTGCGGAAGCGCCCGACTGGCCCGGCAGCTACTTTCACAGCCCCTGGCCGTTGTCCGAGGATTTCTTCCTCATATCCTTCAGCTTCGATCCGCTGCCCGGAATGGGACCGCGCGTCAATGAGGACACCGAAACGGGACTGTATCTTTTTGACCGGTTCGGCAATCTCGAACTGTTGTACCGACATTCTGGCATCTCGGCCATGTATCCGATTCCCCTCGAAGCGCGCCAGCGCGCTCCCGTGATCACCAGCACGCTTGATCCGCAACTCGCGGAAGAAGGCGAGTTCATTCTCCTTGGGGCGAACGCGAGTCACTTCCCGATGCCGGAGCGCCGCCCGATAGCCGCCCTCCGCGTGTTTCAGGTTCTTCCGAAGAGCGAAACACATGTCGCAAACAAGCCCCGCTTGGGCTTCGCCAACGCGGAGTCGGCGCGCATGTTGCTCGGCTCGGCGCCCGTCGAAGCGGACGGCTCGGCGTACTTTCGCGCGCCCGCGGGCAAGCCGCTTGCCTTCCAGGCGGTGGATGCCGCCGGGAGGGCCGTGCAAGGCATGCGCAGCGTTGTCTACCTGCAGCCGGGCGAGCGCCGGGCGTGCGTCGGCTGTCATGAGACCACCGGGGAAGCCCCGCCGGTGCATACGGCGCTTGCCACGCGGCGCGCGCCCTCCATCATTGCGCCCGGCCCCGAGGCGACCCGGCCCTGGAACTACGTGCGGCTGGTGCAGCCGATTCTGGACCGGCATTGCGCTGGCTTCCATAGCGGCGAGACTGAAGAGGAAGGCGAAAAGCCGCGTCCGTCGCTGATGCTCACGGGCCGGCGCTCCGGTCCATTCAACGTGTCGTACCGCGCATTGCGGCCCTATGTGCGATGGTATGAGTGGGGCGACAATAGCATCAGCCGCATCGTCACGTTCCCGGGCCGGATGCCCGCCGATGTCAGTCCCCTTATCGGTATTCTCGAAAATGAGACGCACAAGGACAACGTGGCATTGTCTGAAGACGAACGGCGCAACTTGTATCTGTGGTTAGACGGCAATGCGGCGTTCTACGGGGTCTATTCCTTACGGGAGCAGGCGGCGCAGCGACGCGGAGACGCAATCCCGCCGCCCACGTTACAGTGATCCGATCTGAAAGAAGTATGCGGCCGCAAGAGGAAACTTTGAGCGGGAGTGGACCCAGGCCGTATACTAGCCACGATGCTGCGGGAAACAACGGTATGCGCCCAGGCGCGCGGCGTGACGGCGGAAGGAATGAGGCATGAGTGCGCGGTCCGACATGACGATTCACATGATCGGCCACGGCCACATTGATCCCACGTGGCTGTGGCGGTGGACCGAAGGCTGCGGAGAGGTGCGCGCGACATTTCGCAGCGCCCTCGAACGCATGCGCGAAACCCCGGAATTCACCTTCACCGCCTCCAGCGCCTCTTTCTACCAATGGTTCGAGACGACGGAACCCACACTGTTCGACGAACTGCGCGATCGCGTCCGGGAAGGCCGATGGGAAGTCGTCGGCGGCCTGTGGGTCGAGCCGGACTGCAACGTGCCGTGCGGCGAGTCATTTGTAAGGCATGGGCTCTATTCCCAACGCTACTTCGAGCGCGCTTTCGGCGTCCGAGCGACGGTCGGGTTCAATCCGGACAGCTTCGGTCACGCGGGCACGCTCCCGCAGATTCTGAAAAAGCTCGGGATCGAATCCTATGTCTTCATGCGGCCCGATCCCGAGTGCGAGATGACCTATCCCGACGGTACGACGTTCTGGTGGCGCGCGAAAGACGGATCGAAGGTCCTTGCGAGCCAGATACCCGTGTGCTACAGCGCCACCGACGCGCCGCGCCTGCTCGCCGATCTGCCCAAGTCCCGCCACCTGAACCCCGGCCAACAACATGTGCTCGGGTTCTACGGCGTGGGCAACCACGGCGGCGGTCCGACGAAACAGGCGATCCGCGCTATCCTCGACGCGCGCGCGAAGGAGGGCGGCTCCGCGGTCATATTCTCCACGCTCGGTCGTTACTTCAAAGACTTGCTCGATACCCACGGCCCGGAATGGTTTCCCACCATAGACCGCGATCTGCAGCACCACGCCCGGGGCTGTTACAGCGCCCATGCGTGGCTCAAGCGGCTCCATCGCCAGGTCGAGCACGCGCTCATGACGGCGGAGCGCTTCGCAACGGCGGCCTGGCTCCTGAACGCGCGCGAATACCCCCACGACCAGTTCGAAAAAGCCTGGAAAGACCTGCTTTACAATCAGTTTCACGACATCCTCGCGGGAACCAGTCTCGAATCCACCTATGAGGACACCCGCGACCAGCTTGGCGCGGCCCGCCATCGCGCCCACGTAATTGTCAATGAGGCCATCCAGTCCATCGCGCGCGATATCGACACCTCCGCCGAGGGCAACACCATTGTCGTTGTCAATCCGCTGACGTGGCCCGTGCGCCAACCCGTGGTCGCATCCGGCACGGCGGCGCGCGGACTCGATGCGCCGCTTCATCTGGTGGACGACACGGAAAACCCGGTGTCCATCCAGCGCATTCGGCATGAGCGTCCCGGCGACAGCCGGCTCGCCTTTACCGCGGAAGTCCCCGCAACCGGATACCGCATCTATCATGTGCGCGGCGGCGGCGAAGCCAGAAAGCTGATGAATCGACTGGACGCGGGCCACGACTTCCTCGAAAATGAATGGTGGCGCCTGGAATTCGACCCCAACTCAGGCTGCATTTCCCGGTTGTTTGATAAGCAGTATCGCGCCGAGGTGCTCAACAGGGGCAATGTGCTCGCGGCGCTGGTCGATGGCTCCGACTCTTGGAGCCACGGTGTCGCCGGTTACCGGACGGAAGCGGGGCGCTTCGGCGAAGCGCGACTGCGGATCGTCGAGCAGGGCGACGTGCTGGCCACGGTGCAGGCCGTTTCCCGGTGGCGCAATTCGGTGGCGGTGCAGGAGGTCACGCTGCACCGTGACCTGGAAATCATCGATTGCCTGCTGCGTGTTAACTGGCAGGAAGCGCACAGCGCGCTCAAACTCGCATTCGACACGCGCATCGGCTCCGGCGTCGCCACCTACGACGCGCCCTACGGTTTCCAGGAGCGGGACACGCGTGGCGACGAGGAACCGGGACAGCAATGGTTTGATCTCACCGGACAGGTTGACGGATTGCCTTATGGATTTGCCGTGCTCAACGATGGCCAGTATGGGTTTGACGTGTTGGACAACGTCATGCGCGTCACCGTGCTGCGGAGCCCCCTATACGCGCACCATGACCCCGTGCGAGTCGACGCGGACGCCATGCACCCCGTAATGGACCAGGGTTGGCATGAAGCGCGCCTGCGCCTCGTTCCGCACGCGGGACCTTGGCAGGACGCCCGCATAGTGAAACAGGCGTGGGAACTGAACGTGCCGCTGGTGGCCCATCTCGAATCGAGCCATCCCGGAACGCGCCGTACCAACGCCCAACTCATCGGCACGGATTCAGACAACGTACTCCTGTCCGTGGTCAAGCAGAGTGAGACCGGCCGGGATCTCATCATTCGCGGATACGAAACAGCGGGACGCCCCGCGAAAACGACCCTCCACCTGCCCTATTTCGACCAGCGATTCGAGCTTGTGTTCGCCCCGCACGAGATCAAGACCGTCCGCATCGACCCCCAGACGTGGACCCTGTCCGAAGTGGACTTGCTCGAGGAGTGAGAGCCATTAGCATCATCCCATTTCCCAAACCCAACCGTCGGCCGGTTCGGAGTCGTGAAGTGAACATGGAAAGCGTGGAACAACACTGTCTCGATTACTTGGACGGGGCCCCCAATCCGCTGGTCGCCGTCAGCGAGTTGCTGGTTCATTGTCGGCGAAGCCCGGAATGCGCCGGCCTGACCGAACAGGCGCTGCTGGATTTCTTGCGAAACCATGACCTCGTGCGCATCATCGAACCCCCGGCCGCGCTGCTCGACGATGTCGCCGCGGACGAACAGGCCCTTCTCGAAGCGCGGGTCATTCTCAAGACCCGGGTGCCCACCCGCCGGCAAATGTCGCAGATTATGGAACAACAGATGACGGCATTGGCCGACGCGCTACAGGCGGCGTTGCGGCACGCGGAATCGAATCGCGACGCCGTTGCCGTCGCACGCCTCCGGGAGACGCTGGCTCGGACCCGGCTGCTGCGAGACAAGATCAGCGAATTATTCTGATTGCCCGGGAACACCTTCCCCGCCACAAGGCATATATAACAGAAACGGTCGTGGTTGTAATGCGGGCTTCAGCCCGTCATACGTAGTGCCGGCCCCAACCGGTTCCAGGACGGACGCCATGCGCCCCGAGCCGCCGGCCGAACTCAGGAGACGTTCCCATGCTCGTTCTTGCCGGAATTGGGCTTGTGGTTCTCGCCGCCCCCGCCAACTACATCCTTGAAGCGCCCGAAAATGTCTGCGACGTGACCGCAACCGACCTCAATCTGGACGGAGTGGGGGACATACTGGTCCTGTACTGCGATGAAAAAAGCGCCCCGCCGAGAAAAGGGCTTGGCATATACTTTGGCAGGGAAGACGGAAGCTACCCCGCAGCGCCCGCGACGGTCATCGAATTGTCGCCGGAAGTCGGCGCCCTTATGCTGGCCGAAAGGGACGGCGCGCCGCCCGTCGAACTGGTGGCGCTGGACGCCAAAGGCGCGACGCTGTACCGCTACGCGGCCGGGGCCTTCGCAGCCGCTGATCGCATTCCCTTTTACTCGCTGTTGCCAAGCGGAGGCAAAGAGCCCCGCTTCCTGCGCAACGTGGCGGTGGACCTGGATGGAGACGGCATGGACGAGTGGCTGATCCCCGTGCCGCTCGGCGTCGAGGTACGGCGTGGGGATTCCGCGCTCGCGGAGATTCAATGCGATGTAGCGAGCAGCGTTTCCTCGGCAACGCATCTCTCCGTGTCGCACCGGTACCCGACCTTCCACGTCTTTGACGTGCCGGATTCGCTGCAAAAGGGCCTCGCCTTTCTCACGGATGAATACGCGGACTTCGCATACGGCGAACACTGGGCTGAGCGGGACCGCTTCCGCATCCCGGTGGACCTCGAGGAGAAGTGGGACGCGAGCGTGCGCATGGCCGATATCAACCAGGATGGCTGGCCGGATATCATGGTCACCCAGACCCGCGGGACGGTGAACCTGGAGGTGCTCACCCAAGTCTACTTGGCCACAGGGTTGTGTGAATACCCCGAACAGCCCACGGCCACGTTCCACGCCAAAGGCGCTTTCGCAAGTGGCGTTCTCGCGGATGTCGACGGTGACGACTATCTGGATATGATCTTTGTGCGCGTGCCGTTCGGCCCACGCAACATCATGAATTTCGTGCTGCGCGGAAAGGTCCGCGTCGAGGCCGACGTCTACCTCTTTCGCGATGGCGCGTTCCCCAGCGCCCCGAGCCTGCAGGACGGACTCACCATCGATGCGCCGGAAGGCAAGGAGCAGGTCGGCCACACCCTGGCGGACTTCGACGGGGACGGACGGCTCGACCTTTCCCTCGCCACGCGGCGGGACGAACTGGCCGTATATGTCGGCAGTCCCGACCACTTCATCTCCCGCCGCCCTTGGCATACCGTACAGATTCCCAGCTTCGGCGTGGCGCGGGCCCACGACCTCAACCGGAACGCGGCGGAAGACCTGATCATCTTCCATCCCAGCGGAGAGCACCGCAAGCGCGTGGAAGTGGTGGTTTTCTGAGACCTGCCCCGGGCGCTGTTCTTGGGCATCCTCTCCCCGTGTCTCGCTGGCGGAACTGTGGCGGAAGTGACAAAAAATGTCACCGCGCGACGTGCCGCGTAGTAGAATTCACCCCACTCCGCCAACTATGCGCAGTATTCATATAAGCATAAACTACTGTATCGCAATGACTTACGAAATATGCCACAGCTTGGCACGGATGTTGCCCTTGAATTGCTGACAGTTGAAATTGATGGTGGCAGGCCCTGCGGCGAGGGCTTGTGGATTAATCCGGGTGCCGAAACAAGGGAGAACGGAATATGAACAAGATGTGCACGAAAAAAGGCTTTACGCTGATTGAACTCATGATTGTGGTTGCGATTATCGCGATTATCGCGGCAATTGCAATCCCCAACCTGCTGCGTTCGCGTATGCAGTCCAACGAGTCCGCTGCCGTGGGCAACCTCCGCACCATCGTCGGCGCGCAAACCGCTTACCACGGGAGCCATTTTCAGTATACGGGCAGTTTTGACGACCTGACCACGGCTACGCCGCCGTTTCTCGATGGCGTCTGGTCCGGGACGAAGAGCGGTTACAACTACGTGATGGCCGGCGACGCGGCGAACTTCACCGCGAACGCCAATGCGGCGCAGTACGGCGTCACCGGCAACCGGGGCTTCTACACCGACGCCTCGGGCGTGATTCGCGCGGAAGAAGGCGGCGACGCGACCGCCGCGAGCCCGGTCCTGGGGCATAGCTGATAACGGCCAATGGCCCGCGTTCTGGCCGGGAGTGCGGGCGGGCTGAGAAGGGGGGCGGGAGAAGCGGACTGGCGGCCGAGGAAACTTGGCCGCCAGTCTTGTATTTGGCCTGCTGTTCGTAGTACACGCTTCAGCGTGTGTTTCATCCCCTTCCCCCGCGGCAGAGGGCAGGGCGAGGGTTTGCCGTGGCATGGGCATCTTGCCCATGTCTGGAATCACGGGCGGGACGCCCGTGCCACACTCCCGCCTTGGCCGGTCTCCGGCGTGCCCGCGCTGGCCGCGCGTGCTTCCATCGCCCGCGTGCGGCGGAGTTGGCCGCAAGCGGCGTCGATGTCCTGGCCCTTTTCCGCGCGCAACGTGGCCTTGACGCCGCCCTCGACGAGAACGTCCCGAAACGCCTGGGCCCGCTGCTTTGTCGAGGGCTGAAACGGCATGCCGGGGACGGGATTCCAGGGAATGAGGTTAACGAACGCCTTGAGCCCTCCCGCGTACTCGAGCAACTCGCGCGCGTGGTGCGGCTCGTCGTTCACGCCCTCCAGCAGCGTCCACTCGAAGGTGATTTGACGCCCGGATTCGTGGGTATACGTCTCGATCGCCTCGCGCAGGCGGTCCAAGGGATAGCGCCGGTTCAGCGGCACCAGGCGGTCGCGCAACGCGTCATTGGCCGCGTGCAACGACACGCTGAGCCGCACCTGCAACCCCTCCCAGGCGAAGCGCTCGATGGCCTTCGCCTCGCCCGCGGTGGACAGCGTAATCTTCCGTGCGCCGATGCCGAGGCCGTCCGCTTCCATCAGCAGGCGAATCGCGCTCATGACGGCGTCGTAATTCCGGAATGGTTCGCCCATGCCCATGAACACGATATTCGGCGTGCGCCCCTCGAGGTCTTCCCCCACAAGCAGGTGAAGCGCCTGCTCGACGATCTCGCCGGGCGACAGGTTGCGCGTGAAGCCGGCGAGTCCCGTGGCGCAGAACGCGCATTGCAGGGGGCACCCCACTTGAGACGACAGGCACACCGTCAGCCGCTCCCCGTCCCGGATGAGCACGGCCTCGACCGCCTCCCCGTCCGGCAGTTGCAGCAACGCCTTTCGCGTTCCGGTCCGGGGCGATTCACGCATTTCGATGACGGCGAGCTGCGCGGGCATGCACTCCGCGCGCAGTCGTTCGCGCAGCGACTTGGGCAGGTCGGTCATGCGCTCGAAATCGAAGACGCGCCGCTTGTGCAGCCACTGAAACAACTGCCGCCCCTGATACGCCTTGAGCTCCAGGGCTTCCGCCAATTCCCGCGCGGTCTTGCCGGTCAATGCGATCTTGTCGTCGTTTGCCATGTGTAGTACTCCGGGGGAGGCAAACGGCCTCAATATTTGCCCTGCTGGGGCCGGTCCGCGGTCTTGTCCAGGAGTATGCGCAGTTCTCGCGCGCGTGCGTCGATGTCGAACCAGGCGTCTTCGATCGGCGTATTGGTCCTGATCTCCCGGAAACTCAGTGTCATCGATGTCGCGTCGAGTGGAAACACCGCCTCGACCGTGGTGGGCATGTACACGCCGTCGAAGCGCCGGTAATCGCTGAGCGTTGTGACGGATACCGCCCTTCCCGCGTGGTCGAGCCGCTCGTTACGTACGAGGACCCACGGCGGGCCCTGCACCGTGACCACGCGGCGGATGTGCCGGCCGTCCGCCTCGAACACCTCGAATCGCGCGGACTGGCTCGCGGCGTCATAGGTGCTCAGGCGCGTCTGCGCGCCGTCCAAGGTTGCCCACGGTTCCGGGAAGAACATCTCCCGCGCGATGTCCGACGGCGATACGCTGAAGGCGACACTCTCGACGCGCTCGCCTTCAAAGCGGTAGTAGTACTCCTTCTCGGAAGGGAACTCGATGAGGAATTCCCCGCCCACCGAGGTCAACCGCATCACCGTGCTGCCATATTTCCGACCCGTCACGTGGAGTTTGTCCGGTCGCAGAAAATACACGCTGCTCTTATGCAGCACCTGCTTCCCGGCGAGATCCGGCGACTCCAGCGTCACCGAACACGGCCCGCGAAACGACTGTACCGCCGCGTCGTGCGCCGCCAGGTCGGCCAGGATGACCGCCGCGTCGGGCGCGCCGGGCGGCAGCGGCGCACGGACCAGTTCCTTGCCGGGGCGCTGGCACGCGGCGACGATCATCGGGAGGATTGCGAGTGCGATGAGGCGTTTCATGGAGTCGGGTTACCTGAATTCCTTGGCAACGCGGGAGAAGTCGCACCACCGCCGTTCGCTTGAACCGGCCGCGACAGTATGCTAAACTTCCTTCTCTCTGACCGCCAAGTATACCACCAGACGCCGGAGGAACCCAAGGCGCGGCAAGGGGTTGGATAGCGTGGCGGCGCAATGGAACGCACAATATTCCAGGAGGCGAACACATGGCGCGTGTATGCGAATACAGCGGCAAGCGACCGCAAGTAGGTAACCGGGTAGTCCGGCGCGGCAAGGCGAAGCGCGAGGGCGGCATCGGCCAAAACGTGACTGGCATCACGAAGCGGCGCTGGAAGCCCAATCTGCAGACCATCCGCGTTGTGGACGAGAACGGGCGCGTGCGCCGGATCAAGGTGTGCGCGCGTTACATCAAAGCGGGCAAGTTTCAGAAGGCGCCGCGCAGGAAGTGGGCCTACACCCACGCCAAGCCGTAAACTGCGGGACCCACATAGCGCGGGGAGGGAGATGCCTCAAGGGGCCAAAACGACCTAAGCGACCCAAAGGACGTAAACGTCAAACTTGTTCTCTTGCCCGTCCCACGGATATGCAAGGCGTTTTCCCAAGACCCGTCCCGTATACAGTCTCGTAGCCCTTTATGTCGTTTAAGTCCTTTAGGTCCCTCTTACGTCCCTTCTTCCTGTAACACGGCCGGTTCAGCCTCTGCCTGCGCCTGCGCCGGTGCTTCCCGTTCCCTATACGCCGGCACCAACGGCGTCATCATATCGTCGAACTCCACTTTAACGTTCGCCTCGAGGGCTATCTCCGTGATTTCCGTCATGACCTCTTCGGGCGCGCGCGGATGCTTGCGGAGAACCAGCTTCACACTCCGCTTGTTCTCGATCTGATACAGCGCGTCGCGTAGTTCCTCCATCGTGATGCGATCTCCTTCCGAGTGGACATGGCCGCTCTGCCCGATCGAAACGCTGATTTCATGTTCGCCCTTCGCGATGCGATCGCGCATGCGCTCGAAGAAATTCTTGCGATTGTGCCGGTGGCGCTCCGCAATAACCTCCTCCGTACCTGACAACAATGTCGCCTCGGGGAACGTGTACTCTTCCACTATGGTCGGCGTCAGGAAAATCATGAGCGTGTTCGTGCCCGACTCCTTCTTCGGATACCGGAACAGGCGGCCCAAGCCCGGGATGTCTCCGAGGATCGGCACTCGGCTCACATCTTCGGAAGCCCGGCTCTGCCGCAGCCCGCCCAGCACGACCGTGTCGCCGCTGGCCACGCGCAATTGCGTCTCGACGTTGCGCGCCTTGACGCGCGGCGCCTTGCGCGAGGAAACCGTGTCCTCCGTGCCCGTCGAGAAAGTCTCGATATCGACCAGTTCGGCGGCGCTGTCTTCGGCCGCGATGTCGAGGAGGATGTCCTGGTGCTCCGTAATCTGCGGTCGCACGCGCAGGATAATGCCGACGTCGGCGAATTCGACCCGGCTGTACGCGCCGCCGTAACCGCCATATCCCCCATATCCTCCACCATAGGACGAAGTCGCCGAGGCGTAGGGCACCCGTTCCGCGTTCTCGAAGATCGCCTCTTCACCGTCCTGGACCGTGACGCGCGGCGCCGCCAGGACGTTCAGGTCCGTTAACTTGTCCAGGTACGTCAGGGCCGCGCCCACGCGATTGCCGCGGTAGCGGTCGATGATCGTGTTGCCGGCGATATCGGTCAGCACGGGCCGCGTAATGTTCCCCGAAGAATCCAGTTGCAGGTTGCCGTAAAGCGGCACCGAGTAAGGCAACTGGCCGTAAGTGATCACGTCGCTGTTCACGCCGGGGAACCCGCCGACCGGGCTGTTGATGGCGACCGGCCCCGCGTTCGCGTTATCGAAGTACGACCACCGGATATTGAAGTCCCGCGCCACGGTCTCGCCCACGTCGACGAGGAACGCCTCGATCATTACCTGCTGCCGCTTGATATCCCAGACCTTGATGAGTTCGTCGATCTTGGCGAGTCGCTCGGGAAGTCCCGTAACGGTTATCTGATGCACCAGATCATTCACCACGATCTCGCCCATGTCGCTCGGGATATACGCCTCGATTTGATCGGCTACGAAGTCGATGTCCGCGTAATTGATGATCCAGGTGCGTGTCTCAAGCTCCTTGTCCAACGTCGCGACCAAGTCGGCGATGCGCCGCTGTCGCTCGGGCAGGTCGGTCACGACCAGCGTGTTGTAGCGGGGATCGGCCTGGATCATGCCGCGCTCCGAAAGCATCACTTCGAGACTGTCAATCAAATCCTCCGCGTTGACATACTTGATCTCATACGTAACCGGCTCGATCTGCACGTCCAGCCGCGCCACGGCTTCCGCGACCCGATCCAGAACGCTTGGGCTGTCCCAAACGAAAAGCTGGGCCGTGCGCGGATCGGAAAGCAGGCTGCCGTTCGGCGAAAGCAACGCCGTCACCACCGACTCGACGTCGGCCAAGTCCGTATAGTGGATGCTGAACTCGCGCTTCTCGAGCGGAACGTCCATTGCCTCGAAGGTCTTCTGCATCTGGGCGAGGTTGTCCTCCGTGTCCCAGACGTAAATCCGGTTCGTGCGTTGGTCCGTGATCAGGCGTCCCACCTGCGAAAGCAGGGAAGAGAGCATGGCTTCAACGTAGGTCACATCCGCGTGAACGGCGTCGAACTCCGTAGGAATCGGGGAGACCTTGGCGTACTGCTCCGCCAGGTACTCGTCCTTCGTCATCACGTACAAATACTTGTTGTCCTCGTCCCACTCATAGTAGACGTCATGTTTCTCAAGTACCTTCATCGCCTGCTTCGGCGTGGTGTCCACCAGATAGAAGTTGAGTTGCACCGCGTTCGCCGCGGCCGTCGAGATGATGTTCCACTCCGTCGACAGATGGATGAGCGAAAGAAATTCAAGGACCGTCATCGGTCCTTCTTCGGTAATCACATTCTCCGCCCCCGCGTCCGGAAGGTCCGGGTACTTGATCGCCCGTTCATAGGCCGGCTCAAACGTGCCCGCGCTGATAGCGCTGACGGTGGCCCCTTGCCCCCGCTGCCCCCGATCCGCCGTCCCGGCGCCTGGCCCCGTCGGCGCGCCAGGCAGCCCCGTGGCCGACGTGCCGGGTCCTAGGCGACCTCCGACGCTCGGCCCCACGACCGTAGGCCCTTCGCCGGCGGGCCGTCCTTCAGCGGGTCGGGGACTGGGCGGCGTGGGCTCCGCGGTCGGCGCGCGTTCCGGTTCCTGCTGTTGCGCGGGCGCGCCGGGTTGTTCGGCTTGCTCGTCCGTCCTGGGGCGACGGCTTTCGAACCGACCCGTGCGACTTCCGCCGAAAGTGGACGGCTGCGAACCGCCCGTGGGATCATACTGGCTGTCCTGGGCGTAGCCGCCCGGTTGCAGGCGGATCGGGCGTGTCGAACTCGGTAGCGCGGGGCGGTCGCGCGGCGTCTGGGGCGTCTGCTGCCCGTAAACGTCCGGGAAAAACTGTGCGGTTGCCGGGGCCAGGAGCAGGAGCAGCCCCAAGGCGACCCAACGCGCGCGAGCGCCGCGTTTGCCGGGCCGTCCGCCGTTCACTGCTCCTAAACTCGATTGTCGCCTTCCCATTGTCGCCCCACTCCATGTGACCGTTGCCTTGCGCCACGCTCTATATAGCGCACCGGGGGGCTGCCGCACAAGCGCGGCCCCTTGGTCACCCCCGATGACCCGGTGCGGGCGTCAGCGCGTTATCGTCTCCATTCTCCCCGCGCGGTTCATGCCTGCTCTTGCAGAACGCGCGCGCGGTGCCATGGGCTGACATCCCCGTGGTCACTGTCGTGGCAGCGTGTAAGTCAACACCTCGTTCTTTGCGGCCCAGACCAAGGTGAAGACCACGGCTGTCTTATCCACCCGCTCGATGGTGCACCCGTTTATCGAGTCGCCCACGCTATAGTAGTCACCCTTCTGATTCTGCGGCGTTATGATCCGCACTTTGTCGCCCACGCCGCGCCGCGTCGGGTAAATGTCTTTGAGCAAGGCCGCCATGTTCGGGCGTTCCGGTTCCGGCGGCGGTTTCGGCGGTGGCGGCGGCGGCGGTGGGACCAAACCGCTCCAGAGATTACTGTTCCTGGTAATGGCCTGTTCCCATTCCGCCCAAGGCCATTCGGGGCGCGGCTCGGCGGATACCTGCCGCGGCACGGCGGCAAGGCGCTGCTCCAGCAGTTCGCGGTCTTCGCCGCGCGGGTCGCCTATGGCCCCTGCGGCCAGCAGCGCGCCAAGCACCGCGAGAACGGCCAAGCCCGCTATCGTAATGATCCGCTCCATATCTACATCTTCCTGCGGTACGCGATCCCGCCCAGAAGCACCTCGCTGTCCGGGGTCTCCAATGTCAGAAACGGCATACGCACCGTGAACGGACCTGCTTGGGCCGGGACGGCGAACTCGATGCGATAACCGTGCGGGCCTCCGTCGCCGCTGAGTTGCGCTTCCCCCTCGAAATTCCTCCCCGCGCGCTCATCGTACACGCGGACCGTCGCCGCGCCCTGCGCGACCGCCCGGAATTCGAGTTCATACGCGCCGCCGTCCTCAAGCGTGACCGGAACGTAGCACGCGCCTTTCGGCCCGCTTGCCCGAACACGCACTACGCCCTCGGAACCGAGGGCCGCGTGCGACGCGGCCGTGATCTGACAACCCTTGTTCACCCATTGTTCCGGTTGTCGCGCGAAATAGGTCCACGGCGCCTCCGTCCGGTCCACCACGATGCGCGTAATCTGAATGTCGGCCGTCACCTTGTCATCCAGGAAGTTGCGCTTCATTTCCAGCGCGTCAACGCGCAACGATTGCGGGCTGGCCTGGAGACGTTCCAGATAGTTGATCAGGGCGTGCAGCGGCACGTTCGAGATCCGCACGCCGATCCGATACTCGCGAAAGCCCTCCTCGCTGTCCTCGAGTACGCCTTCGCCAAGTTCCGGCAGATTCACCAGCAGGCCGGAATCGTTCTCCACGCGGTCCGCCACGCCCGCCTCGTTCAGCGGCGACGGAACGTTGTACGCCAAGCGGTACATTTCGTTCCGCAGGCGATCGAGAATCTCCGCCGCGGACCACGCGCTCGAATGTTGCGCGGCCACCTCGCCGTACTCCGCCTCGACCGCCTCGCGCCGCGATATCTGATGCGCGCTCTCGATGATGGCGTCCTCCATCAGCATGATCGCGCTATCCAGTTCCTCGATGCGATCCCAAGCGCGCCGCAACGCAACGACGCACACCAGCACAGCCGCCAGCGCCAAGATCAAGGCGGCGAGTCGTTGCTCGCGCGCCGAGAGCTTGCGCCACAATTCGCCCGCCGTACGCAGCGCGTTCACTTCTCCGCCTCCTTCTCCGCAAAGGGTACCGTGTAGTGATACTCCCACACGCGCTTGTTTTGTTCCGGTATGTTGTCGTTCTCGTATGTTCGCGTCGCCCCGAGAAACTGATCGAGCGCCGCGTTCTTCCCCAAGTCGCGCATGGCCTGCCCGAAAGCGTTGATAAGGTCCAGCGATTCCGCGCGGCCCTTCACGTCGAGGCCGTACTCATGGTCATACCGGAATTCCGTGATGTTGAGCCCTGCCTCGGGCGCGGCCTGGCACACGTTCGCGAGATACTGCAGCACCGATCCGGCCGGCCGCACCTCCCGTCGAATGATACGCAGTTGTTCCCGTTTTTCAGCGACGCCCCCGGCGCGCGCGGCTACGGATTGCAGGCGCTGGTCGAGCTCCGCGCGATAGGCCTCGCGCTGCCGGACCTGTTGGTAAAACCACCCGCACACCGCCAAAAGAACCGCCGCGAACAGCGCCCCCATCCGTAGCGCCCGGCGCTTTACGACCCGCAATTGGCGAACTTCTTTCACCGACTCCGGTACGAGGTCTATCAGCACTTGCCCGCGTCCCTGTGCGAGCACGGCCGCGCCCAGGACCGAAAGGGCGGGCGCGGTAAGGTGTTCCGCCCCGCTCCCGACCAGCGCCTGCGTGCAGGAAACCCTCTGACACGGCGCGCCGGTCTCCGTTTCGAGCGCGGCGAGCAAGGGCTCCACCTGCGCCGCGTCCGCCGCCACGAGAATACGCTCCGCCTCGAACGCCTCCGGGGATTCCCGTCGATACGCGCCCAGCGTCGCGCGAACCTCCACCCCCAACTCCTCGACAACCGCCGCCGCGTCCTCGGGCGCGACCCGCCACTGCTGCGTCGAAGCCACGCCGCGTCCAAACAACAGTTGGCCGCGGCGGTTGAACACCAGCGCCTCGAGGCCGCCCGAGGCGAGATTGACCAGCACAAAGTCCCCTGGCGCGTCCGCCAGGGCCTCCGCGACTGCCGTGGCCAGACAGGCCGTGCTTAGGTATACGTGCTCGGGCACGATTGCGGCGGCTGCGAGCAGGCGCATATGCGTTTCCACCACCTCGCGGTGGGCGAACGCGGCCAACACGCTGGTCTCGCCCGTGGGCAATTCTCGCAACACAGACTGCGCGATCATCAGTTCGTCCGCGCTGTAAGGCACGTATTCCTCCGCGCTAAAACGGACCATGCTCGCAATCTCGTCGGGGCGATCGCTGGGAAGGATAAGAATCCGGGTGGTAATGTCGTGCCGCGGCAGGACCGTGCAAACCTCGTCCTCGTCCACGCGGAAGCGCGATACAAACCCCCGGACCGCGGCCTCGAGCGATCCGTCCTGTACGGACCACTCGCCGTGCTCCTGGTCGAACGCGGTCACTTCGAGCTTGCCTGAAGACCGCCCCACGCGAAGCCGGGAGATCAGGCGTTCGTCGAACTGCACAATGCTTATATGATCGCCTTTACGCGCCAAGAGGTCTCTCCCGCCAATCGAGGATGGTCGCCTCGCCGCTCATCACAATCACCGTCGCCGTCGCGCTGGCCCGCACCTGGCCGTTCCGCCGCGTGGCGATTCCCGTTACGGTGTAGTACGTCGAATACAAGTCCCCGTACCGCTTCAGGGCCGTTAACGACTCGCCCGAGACGCCGGTCCGTTCCACCAGGTCGTTCCAATCCAGGAATCCGATATCGTCGCCCGTGCCTATCTGCCCGTCCGATCCCGCGCGATACCCCAGGATGGCGTTTATCGCCTGGCCGTCGAGGTCCGGGATGCAGACCAGCACCTCCCGCCGTGCCGTATTGATGTTAATCCGTCCGTCGCCCGCCGTGGTGAACAGGTTGTACAATCCCGCCTTCTTGCGCGTTCCGTACCAGTCCTCGAAATCGACCCCGCGAATATAACGCAATTCCTCCGCCGCGTGGAACGGCGCCGGACCCTCGCCCTCGTGTTCGCCCGTCGTGCGTCGCACCCGGATCCGGCGCAGCACGGACCGATCCAGCGCGTCCACCTTCTCCAGCACTTCAAACGGTATGGTGTTCAGATTCATCCGAGACTGTTCATCCTCGATATGAAACGTGCAGGTGTCGCCTTCAACGCCCTCCGGGAGTTCAAAGACGCCCTCCTTAAACAAGTCCATCGGTTTCGCCCATTGCTGCCCGAGATGCGTCACCGGCGGGTGGTCCATCTCGGCCATGTCGGTCACCGCCTTGTTGCGCAACAGGAGTATCCCGCGATACACCGCGCCCCGAGCCTGCATCATCGCCTCCGACTGGTCCAGCATGTAGGCCGCGGCGCGTTGGTCCAGGAGGGTGCGCTTCCCAAAACCGACCGTCACGACGGTGAGCACGGCCAGTACCCACAGGACGACCAGTAGCACGAATCCCTCGTCGCGCCTCTTCATAACAGATTCCCCAGCATCTTTTCGAGGTCCCTGCGCTGGTAGTGGAAGGTGGGCGCGTGCAGGCGTCGCAGCACGGAGAACGATACGCTCCGGTCGCGGTTCTCCGGATCAATCAACTCCATGCGTGCCTCGATCGCCTGAGGAAGCCCCCAGCCCTCCTTGTGCTTATCCACAATCAGGCGCGGCGTGGGCTTTGGCGGCTCGTCCTTCCCGCGCATGTCCGGCGCCGGAATCCAATGATACTTGAGTTCAAAGTCGCGCACGTTCGTCGCTATCACAAAATCGCGTTTACGCTTGAGCTTTATGCGACCCGGATCCACCGGCTTCCCATCAGGCCGCCGATTCGGCAGCGCCACCTCGACCAGCGCCTCCTCGCGAATCAATTCCTTGCCCGTGCGATTGAAACGGTAACGCACGCGCATAAGGTGCGGCCCCTCCGCATCCTCGACGTTCATGGGTTCCGCCACGACAAACATGGTGATCTCGTCATCTTCCCCTTCAAACAGGTAGCTCGCTTCGTCGAGCACGTTCCCGATCTCGTGTTCCAGGATGGCCAGCGCCGACCGCGCCGTCTGGTGCATATCGAAAGCCCCTTCCGATCGCCGCCAGGTCCGCATCGTCGAGTGAAACAACGTGTACACCGACGCCATGATCAGACTCAGCAGCGTGGCCGCCACCAGCAACTCAGCCAGCGTAAAGCCCCTCTCTCGCCGCCGGTCACGCATCGCGCTCCTCCTCCGGCAGCCAGAGTCGCTCGGGAGGGATGAGTGTCTCGCCCTTGATCTCATAGTCCAGACCGCGCCGCGACCACGACACGACAACCGTGATCTTTCCCATGTATTTCTTGAACATCTTGAAGAACCGTTCCCGCTCCTCCTCCGTGAGCGCCGGCGGAAGCGGCGGCACGGGCACCGGCACCTTGGACACTTCCCAGCGGTACTGAAACCGGGCGTCCTCCCCTTCGAAAGTGCCCTGGCCCGAGCCGGGCTGCATCTCGAGTTCCAACTCCCGTTTCGCCATCACCTCCTGGAGTAGAAACCGCGCCGTCGTGAAGTCCTGCGCGCGAGAACGCAGAAACAACGCCTGATTCATCCCGTTGTATACGACGATCAGACTAATGCTCAGGATGCCCATCGCCACCACAGTCTCGAAGAGGATGTACCCGGCCCGGCGCGACATGGCGGGCTACCTCCGGGTCCAGGGCGTCTTGATCTCGTTCTTCCCGACGACGCCCGTCGTCTCGATTGTCGTGCGGCGGCGGCGGTTCTGCGCATCGAGCATGTCAACGCGGGCCACGTCGCAGGCCCCGTTCGGATAGCAGGTGATGTAGTGCGCATTCCGATCGCGGTCCTTGCGCCCCCGCACGCGCTCGACGACCAGCCGATCCGGAAACGCGCGCCGACGCCCGTAGTCCCGCGTCTCTTCCTCGAAAACCTTCTCGCCGTCCTTCATGCCGGTCATATACATGACCCAGAACTCGTTTTCCTTGCCGTCAATATAGAGGCGATATTCGCGTGCGTCCGTGATGGCCCGCTCCTGTACGTACCGGATGAGCGAGAGAAAGTCGCTTTGCGCGCCCCGCATCCGCATCGAGGCCATCGATCCGCCGTAGACCGGTACCACCAGCCCCGTAAGAATGGCGATCAGCGAAAGGACGACGACCAGTTCCAGCAGCGTGAAACCGCCCCACCCGTGGCACGGGCGTCTCACCCGTGGTTCAGGAACATGGGCAAGACACCGCACGTGGCACGCGCGTCCCGCCCGTGGTTTCGAAACATGGGCAAGACACCACGCGTGCGCCGCTGCCGCGATCCCAAGAAACTTACTCATGGCCGGGCTGCTCAGCGCACCGTCGCTTCCGTGTTCAGGGTCACGTCGTCCGCCGTGCCCGGCTGGCCGTCCGGTCCCGCCGAGAACACGTCAAAGTCGTCGCTTGTCGCGCCCGACGGCGGGACATAGACATACGGATTGCCCCACGGGTCGCGGTTCAGTTCGCGGACATACTTGCGGTTACCGCTGACCAGGTCCTCGAGGCGCTGCGGATAACGCCCGTTGTCTATCTCATACGCCGAGATGAACCCCAGGTACATGGCGATATCGGAACGCGCCCGGT
This sequence comes from Candidatus Hydrogenedentota bacterium, assembly GCA_029556545.1. Classification (GTDB taxonomy): domain Bacteria; phylum Hydrogenedentota; class Hydrogenedentia; order Hydrogenedentales; family JAGMZX01; genus JAGMZX01. The sequence goes on along the minus strand of JAKQEQ010000097.1, from coordinate 23,397 downwards.
TGATGCGCGCCTCCGTCGACCGGCCGCCGAATATCGGCACCACCGCCCCGGCCAGAATGCCGATAATCACCACCACCAGGATCAACTCGATGAGGGTGAAGCCTTTACTGTCCATAACCGACCTCCACGTGGATGGGACGGCCAGCGCGCTCCGCCACGCCATCCCGTATATATCATACGACAAATCGCGTCCGTTTTGGGACGGCTGCTAGCCCACGTTCGCGCTCAACGTCAGCATGGGCAGCAGCATCGCGATCACCAGGAACCCGATAATGACCCCCATGAACACAATAAGCAGCGGTTCGAACAACGCCGTCATGGCCTTCACCGCGCGGTCCACCTCGAGATCGTAGGCGTCCGCGAGCCGCTTGGTCACGTCCCCGATGCGGCCGCTTTCCTCGCCCACCATGAACATGCTCACCACCAGCGGCGGGAAATGCGGGTTCTGCGCCATGCTCTCGCTCATGCTGCGCCCGTCCGTCACACCCTCGAGAATCGCGCTCACCTCGTCCCGGATGAGCGCGTTGCCCATCGTGTCCGCCGTCGTCTTCAGCGAACGCAGCACCGGCACGCCGTTTTCGAGCAACGTCCCAAGCGTCCGCGCGAAGCGCGCCATCTCGTACTTCTGCACCACCGTCCGCACCACCGGCACGCGCAACAGGACCGCATCCCGCTGGCGGCGGCCAGACTCTGTGCGCAGGTAGTAGATGAGGCCCCCCAGCACGCACCCAAGCCCGATGAGCACGGCCCACCAGTAGGAACCCATGAATCCGCACACCGCCATGACCACCTGCGTCGGCATGGGCAGGTCCGCGTTGAAATCCTCGAACACCTCGATAAATCGCGGAAACACGAAGGATACGAGGATAAACACCGCAATCGACCCGATCACCAGCAGGAATGCCGGGTACACCAGCGCCGTCACCGCCTTCCCGCGCAGTTCTTCCTGCTGTTCGCCGAACGCGACCAGCCGCCACAACACCTCCTCGAGCATCCCGCCCGTCTCCCCGGCCCGCACCAGGTTGCACTGCACCGCCGAAAACACCTCGGGGCGCCGCTCCATCGCTTCGGCGAAGCTGCTGCCCTTCTGGACGTCGTCCCGCAGCGTGTCGATGAGCTTCGACATCTTCGGGTTCTCAGCCTGCTCGACCAACGTGCGCAACGCGCGCGTGATGGGCATCCCCGACTCGATCAGGTTCGCGAGTTGACGAAAGAAGACGTTGCGGTCCTTCAACCCGATGCGCACCAGCGCCTGCCGGAGAACGTCCTTCTTCTCCTCCTTGTCCGAGAACTCCTCGACCCGGATGGGAAAGTAGCCCATATCGCGCAGGCGCGCGGCCGCGGCGCGTTGATTTTCCGCCTCGATTAGTCCCGTGGCCGATTCGCCCGGGCCTTTCTTGACCTCATACTGGAATTGCGGCATCGCCCGTCTCGACCGGCGCGCCCACCGTCTCGGCGTCCGCGGTCACGCGCAACACCTCCTCGATGGTGCTCATCCCGCTGTACACGCGCCGCCATCCCGACATGCGCAGCGTCTTCATGCCCTGTTCGAGCGCCTTGCGCTTGATTTCGACCGAAGAGCACCGGCGCACCGTAAGTTCCTTGACCTCGTTCGTGAACGCCAGCATTTCATAAATGGCGATACGCCCCCGATACCCCGTGTGGCGACACGCGTCGCACCCCGCGCCCCGCACAAAGTTGCCGCTCCCGACTTCCTCGAGCGTGACCCCGAACTCCTCGCGCAGGACCTCCGGGTTCGGTGTGCAGGGAGCGCCGCACACCTTGCATACGCGCCGCACCAGCCGCTGCGCCATCGAGGCGATCATCGTGCTCGCGATCAGGAACGGCTCGACGCCCATGTCCGTCAAACGCGTCACCGCGCCCGCCGCGTCGTTCGTGTGCAGCGTGCTCAATACGAGGTGGCCGGTCAGGCTCGAACGGATCGCCATTTCCGCCGTCTCGTAATCGCGAATCTCGCCCACCAGCATGATGTCCGGGTCGTGCCGCAGCATCGATCGCAGGCCCATCCCGAAGTCGAAGCCGATCCGCGGCAGCACCTGCATCTGGGTCACGCCCCGCAACTGGTACTCGATCGGGTCCTCGATCGTGATGATCTTTCGGTCCAGGCCGTTCAATTTGCTCAACGCCGCATACAGCGTCGTGGTCTTCCCGCTGCCGGTAGGCCCCGTGACCAGGATGATCCCGTGAGGCTTGTGGATGAACGACTCGAACTTGCGCAGGTCCTCCGGCAAGAAACCGAGTTGATCGAGCGTCAGGAACATCGACGCGCGGCTCAAAATGCGGATATTCACCGTCTCCCCGTGCGGCGTGGGCAGGATCGACACGCGCAGGTCGTACTGATTTTCGCCGAACCGGGCCAGGATCTTGCCGTCCTGCGGCAACCGCTTCTCCGCGATGTTCAGGTTGGCCATGATCTTGATCCGCGACACGATGGCCGCCTGGAACCCGCGGATCGACGGGGGAGTGGGGACCTGGTGCAGGATGCCGTCGATACGGAACCGGACGCGCAACTGGTCCTCGAACGGCTCGATGTGGATGTCTGTGCAGTCCGAATTGATGGCCTCAAGAATGAGTTCATTCGTGAACTTGATGATCGAGGCGTCGATATTCTCGTCGCCCAGGTCCGCGCCCGTGCTCGTCTCCGCCAGATTGACCACAACGCCGTGAGATTCCTCGCTGATGAGGATCTTCTCCATCGTGTCCGCGCCGACGCCATAGAGCGCCTTGGTGGTGCGTGTGACTTCCTCCGGCGTGGCCACGACGACCTCGATGCGCCGCTTGAGCACTAGACGGATGTCGTCGAGCAACTGCGCATTGAGCGGGTCGCTGACGGCGACAACCAGCGCGCCATTGTGCTCGGTGACGGGGACAAAGCCGTAGTGGGTCGCGAACCGGGCGGAGACTTTCCGCGCCACCTCTTCCGGAATCTCCATCTTCGAGGGGACAACGTAGCCCAGTTCGCAGAACGCCGCCAGCGCTTGGAAGACTTGATCGGCCGTGGCAAAACCGAGTTGCTGCACTACGTCGATGAGCGCCGCGCCGCTTCTGCGCGCCTCCGTCCGCGCGCGTTCGAGCCGGTCCTCCGTGATGACCTCACTCGAGACCAGAAACCGCTCGAAAGACCGTTGTCCGGGCACGCTACGTTCCCTCTCTAACCCACACCATCCGAAGGGCCGACCTGTGCGGCCCTCCAAGGCGTTTCGGCGCAACTCATTTCCATTCAGCAGGTTAAGCCATGCGCGCGAAGCACCGACGACCTTGCCGGCAATACGCTGTCGCGCTTTCTAAATCGTACCAAAGCGCCAAGGAATACCGCAAGGTGCGAACCAAGCAACATCAAGCACCACAATATCTTGTGGCCGCACTCGGGCTTACGGTTGACCCAAGCGCGCCAGGGCCTCCTGGGCAAGGGGCGCCAGCACGGGGTGATCGCTCTGCGCGACCTCCAAGTAGGCGCCCCGGGCCCGCAACGGATCGCGCAACTCGCGCGAGTACGTATCGCCCAATCGAAGATTGACTTGCGCTATGGCCACCGGATTGTTGCACCGCGCCAGGACCGCCTCGAGTTCCGCGAAATGGGGCAGGTCGCCTTCGGCGGCCGGGTCGTCCACGACACGCTGCATTTCGTCCAGCGCGAGCGACGCCACGAGTTTTCCGGGATGGTGCGCCACCAGGGTCTCGAGGGCCCGGAAGCCCTCCGCGCCGTCGGCCCGCGCCACATCCAGCGTGTACAGGGGATTGAAACTATCCGGCCATCCCTCAACCAGCAGGTCAAATCGGTCTATGCTCTCGGGACTGGTCCGAAACGTGTGCGGGAACTGGTTGCGCAGCTTCACATAGGCGTCGAACGCGCGCGCGTAACGCCGCAGATGGCTGAACTCGATGTCCGCCAACCGCTCCTGCGCCGTGCCCGCCGCGGGATCGTCCGGATGGGCCGTCGTCGCTTCCTGTAGCACCCGCATGGCCTCCGCGTAGGCGCGCTTCTCGATGAGGGCGTCGGCCTCGCAGACCGCCTGCGCCACAGGCGAGTCCAACGCCAACGCCGCGATCATCTCCCCGTTTTCGACTCGCGCGGTTTCCCGAGCCGCGGAGACTCCGGCCACGGGATGTGTCTGCTGTATTTCGGGATGCTTCGGAATCTGGAGCGGCACGCCTACGACAAGCAACAAGGCTGCCGCCAACGCCGCGACAGCGATGGGGTAGGGCAATATACGCCAAGCGAGAGAACGGGTAGGAAGTGTATCGATACGCGCGCGCAACGCCGGGGCAAGGTCGCCTTCATACCGCACGTCTTCCCGCGGTATCGCATCGACCGTCTCGCGCATCGAGGCCAGCAACGCACGGCACCGCGCGCAGCCCTCGATATGCGTATCCAGAAGATGTCGGTCCCCTTCACCGAGCGGCTCATAGATGGCGGCCGCCAGCAGCGCGCGTACTTGGCGACATTTCCACATCGGACTTCGCACTCCCGTAATGCCCCGCGACCGAGAGTTCCTGTCTATTCCACCGACCTACGGACCGCGGAGATCTTCCAACTCATCGCGCAACTTCTTGATCGCGCGAAACAAATGCACCTTCACGCTGCCTACCGTGCAGCCCAACTCATCCGCAATCTCCGCCAGCGCCAACCCTTCGTAATGCCGCAAAATAAACACCGTGCTCTGCGACGGCGACAGGCGAACCAGCGCTTTCCGCACGCGCTCATCAATCTCCCGAGCGCGCACCGCCGCGTCCGTGGCCATCGGCGCGATCATTGCCGCATTTGCGTCGCCCTGCGACGGCATCGTCTCGTCGAGCGGCTCATGACGCCGCCGCTCGCGTCGGCGCAAGTGATCGATCGCCTGATTCCGCGCCAAACGCAACAACCACGGCAGGAAACCGCCGATGGGCCGCCACTGCCCGATCTTCCGATACGCCTTGAGGAAAGCGTCCTGGGTCACATCCAAGGCGTCCTCGCGGTTACCGGTCAGGCGGTAGGCCACCGCGTACACCCGGCCCTGGTGCCGCCGGACCAACTCCTCGAAGGCGTCGTGATCGCCGCCTCGCAAGGCCAGGGCCAACTCGCTATCGCCCCGGGCCGAGTGATCCATCCGCGTATCCTGTTTCTCTCGTGACAACGTGCCGCATCTGAAAAAAGTTAACACTCCGTTCCGTTGTGGCCGGTCTCCCGATACTTGTTGTGGCCGGTCTCACGACCGCGCCACCGGCCCGACCGAAGGTCTCCATCTGGAGCCCTCTCCGCCGTCGGCGGACTGCCCCTCTCCCTCGGGAAGAAGGGATCGATTACGATTACGAAGACGAGCACGAACAGGAAGTGCAGCATATCGCGACACATTCAGTTCACGCCAGCCTAAACCCTAAACCCTAAACCCTCTCCCACGGGGAGAGGAGACGCCCATTGCGGCCCCTGCCGCCCCGTGAGTATACTTCACCGACGCGGTCGAGCGGCGACCAGGCCGCGGGGAGGAGTTATGGCCACGACGGAAACTGACAGGGCGACAGTGCTAGTCATCGAGCAGGATGCCGCCACACGCAACGTCATACGGGATTATCTCGGCCGCGCGCGTTTCAACGTCCGCATCGCAATCAATGGCTGGGAAGCCCTGAAGCGGATGCGGGAAAACGTCGTCCATCTCGTCATTTGCCAGCATGACTCCGAGGACGTGGACGGCTCGGGCATCCGCGAGAAGTTCCTGCTAAACCCCGAAACGCGCGATATTCCGTTCCTCTTCCTAGTGCCGGAGGACCAGCCGGAGGAACAGGTCCGCGCGTTGCGCAGCGGCGTGGACGATTGTATCGAGACGCCCTTCGACCCCGTGGTGCTTGTGGCGCGGGTACAGGCGGTCGTAGAACGCCGCGACAGCTACCTGCGCATGGTCCGCATTGACCCCCTCACGCGCCTGCTCAACCTCCCCACGCTGCTCGACGTCGTTCGCGAGGAACTCAAGCGCATCGAACGCTACAAACGTCATGGCTGTCTGCTGCTCCTTGATCTCGATGGCTTCGCGGAAATCAACGCGGGGCACGGCGTCGAGATGGGCGATCTCTTGCTCACCTGCCTGGCGGGAGTCATCCTCACGCGCATCCGTAGCGTGGATATCGCCGGGCGCTTCGCCGGCCAGCGCTTTCTCGTGTACCTGCCGGAAACCGATGCCGCCGGAGCATGCCGGCTTGCCGAACGTATCAAGGAACGTTTCGCCATCGTGGGCGACGGCATCGCGGGCATTCGGGTTTCGTTCAGCGGCGGGGTTGTCGAGGCGCCCGTACACGGTGGCGCCATTGACGAATTGCTTGCTCGCGCCGAGGAAGCGCTGCAGCGCGCCAAGGAGCAGGCCAAAGGCACGGCGGTGACTTGGAGCAATGACCTTGCCGCCCCGCCCCAAGCCGTCTAAGAAGCGCGCGTAGGGGCGGTGGGGCCGGTCCTGCGTGACTGCCCGACTCCCCGAATAGGCGGAAAGGAAGCAATGGCAAACCACGAGCATCCGGATCAGCGCTTCGAGCGCGACCCGTTTCCCCGCATGATTATCGTGCTGATCATCGTGACCGTGATCCTTTTCCTGTTGATTGCGGGCGTCATGGCGTATGACTTCATACTCCGCAACCGGACACCGGCGCGCCCCGACCCCGCACAGCACGATGCGCGGCAACTACCGACGACTGCGCCCGCCCTTGTCCGTGTTGGTCCGTGTTGGTCCGTGTCCTGCAGGAGGCCTGCTGAATGGAACTTAGCGCGAAATACGTAGGGAGGCGATCACGCCCCTGCGAGGTTACCGTCACGGCCCGGCGGGCCATGGGCTACGCCGCCGGCGTCGGCGACGCCAATCCGCTCTACTTCGACGACGATCGCCCTGGCGGCGTCATCGCCCCGCCCATGCTCGCCGTCGCGCTTACCTGGAACTTGGCCTCCCATTTCGCGGAGTACTGGGACGTCGGCGATTTCCCAGTCGAGGTCCTCGCGCAACAGGTCCACTACAGCGAAGTGCTCGAATGGCATCGCCCGATGCTTCCCGGCGATACACTCCGTATCACCGGCGAGGTGGCCGCCATCCAGCCGCATCGCGCCGGGACCCATCTGGTCCTCTGCTTCACCGCGGAAGACCGGTCGGGTGGCTTGGTGTTTCGCGAGTACATCGGCGGCATGATGCGCGGCGTCCGCTGCGCCGACGACGACACGAGCGCTCCCGAGCTGCCTCAGCCGGCTCCCTGGAGCGGCGCTCGCGACCTATTATGGGAGAAACGCCTGAAGATCGACTCCCTCGCGTCGTGGGTTTACGACATGTGCGGCGATATCCCCTTCCCGATACACACCTCGCGCGCGTTCGCCCGCGCCGTCGGCCTGCCCGGCGTCATCTATCAGGGCACCGCGACGCTGGCCGTCGCCCTGCGGGAAGTTACAAACGCGGAGGCCGGCGCCGACCCGCGCCGCGTGCGCGGCCTCGCCTGCAATTTCACCGGCATGGTCGAGCCGAACAGCGAGATTACCGTGCGCGTCCTCGGCAAGGAGGCCGTCAACGACACGACACGCGTCCATTTCCAGGTGCTGAACGAGAAGGGGCACAAAGCCATCCGCAACGGCTGTGTCACATTGGCGCCGTAGGGGCGATCCTGTGTGACCGCCCGTGTCGAATAACGGTGCGGGATATTTCCCAATCCCGGGAGGCAGTTTACGATGTCGCGCTTATGGCAATACGTCGACAAATGGGCCGCCGCAAAGCCGGACGCCGAGGTCATGGTATTCCAGGAACAGCGCATCCCGTGGGCTGCCTTCCGTGACGAGGTGGACCGCGTCGCCAAGGCCATGCTCGACGTCGGCGTCGCCAAGGGCGACCGTGTCGCCATGATCGCCATGGCCCGCCCCGAGTTCCTCGTCACCTTCATGGCCGCCTCGAAGATAGGCGCCGTGTGGCTCGGCATCTCACCCAAATTCACCGTGGACGAATTGCGGTACCAACTCCGGGACGCCGCCCCGGTACTTCTGTTCGCCGTTGAGCGTTTTCAGAATGTCGATTTCCGCGGGCGCGCCGCCGCCTTCGCCGAGGAATTCCCCGGCATCCGGCGCGTCGTGTTCCTGGGCGCGGCGCCCGACGCGGAGGACGGATACGCCGCCTTCGCCGAACCCGCGCGCGGTCATCTCGACGAGACCCTCGAACAACGCGCCGCAACGGTGACCCCGGAGGACGAGGTACTCCTGATGTACACCTCGGGCTCGACGGGCAAGCCGAAGGGCGTGCTGCACACGCACCGAAGCATCATCGCCAGTGCGTCCGTCGAGGTGGCATACTTCGGTTTCGATGAAGAGACGCGCGCCCTCCTGCACTTTCCCATCAATCACGTCGCGGCGGACGTCGAGATCGGTTTCTCAACCATATACGGCGGCGGCTGCCTCGTGCTGATGGACCGCTTCGACCCCCAGGGTTCCCTCGAAACCATCGAGAACGAACGGGTCACCGTCGTGGGACAGGTGCCCGTCATGTTCCTGCTCCAGTTCCAGGCGCCCAAGTTCCCCGAGATGGACTGGCGCCGCGTCCGGGCGTTCGTGTGGAGCGGCTCCGCCGCGCCCGAGATTATGCTCGACGTGTTATGCGTTCTCTGCGAACAGACCGGTGCGCGGCTCGTCACCGGCTACGGCTCGACGGAACTCTGCGGCTTCTGTACGTACAGTATGCCGGATGACCCCCGCGAACTCCTGGCGAAATCGGCGGGACGCGTCGTTCCGCCCTTCGAAATGCGGATTGTCGACGATGAACGGCGGCCCCTGCCCCACGGGCAGAACGGCGAGGTCGCCGTACGCGGCGATATCGTGATGAAGGGCTACCTGAACAACCCCGATGCCACCGCCGCGGCGCTCGACCTGGAAGGCTGGTACTACACCGGCGACGTCGGCTACATGGACGCTCGCGGCTACCTGTTCCTGACCGGTCGCCGCTCCGAGATGTTCAAGACCGGCGGCGAAAACGTCTTCCCGCGCGAAATCGAGGAAACCCTCGAACGCCACCCCGCCGTCCTCTTCGCCGCCGTCCTCGGCGTGCCCGACGAACTCTACTCGGAAGTCGGCTACGCCTTCGTCATGCTCAAGCCGGGACAGACCGTGTCCGGCGACGAATTGCGCGCGTTCTGCAAGGATCGCCTGGCGAACTTCAAGGTGCCCAAGCATTTCGACGTGCGGCCCGATCTGCCGCTGTTGCCGAACGGCAAGGTCAGCAAGACCGCTCTGCACAAAGAATTAGGACTATAGTTAAGTGGTAATATTATTATGAAAAACTACTACACGGGCGAGCAAACGGCATCGCGGCGTCTTAGCGGGGCTCCCCGACCTCACGGCCCCCACGGCTCACTCCGCCTACTCGGTCCACTCGGTCCACTCGGTCCACGGAATCCGCGTTTCTCCGTGTTTCCTGCCGTGCGCCGCGACGCAATCGAGGGCAGCCAATGGTAAATCCCGCGAGCCGCCCCGCCGAAATCATCGACTTGGCGTCGTGGCTGCCAATGTTCATTCAACGGCTGCTGCTCGCCCCCGCCGGGCGCGGCGAACTCGGGTATCTCCTCAGAAAGCAACGCGGCATCGAGGTCTTCGGCGTCGAATCGCGCCCCGAGTGCATCCCCTTCGCGCGGGAATGCCTGAACGCCGTCGTCGAGGAACCCGGAGAAGCCTGCCCGTTCCCCGACGCCCATTTTGACGCGCTGCTCGCCCTGGAAATCGATCCCGACGCGAACGTCCTGCGGGATCGCCTTACGAGGCTGGCCCCGTCCCTGAATCCGCGCGGCTATCTGATGCTGCGCGCGCCTGCGCCGCCCGACGAAACCGCGACCGAGGCGGCGGACACCGTCCGCCGGCACGCGTATGACCGTATCCTGGAGGCCGCGCGGGACGCCGGGTTCGGCCTCTATCACCGCGCGCCCTTGGCCCGTGGCAGGGGCGTCCCGCCCGTGATTGAAGCCGGTGATGGAGATGCTCCTGCCGGCGAGTGCCTGCTGGTGCTCGTGCGACCGGACTACAACCCGCTCGAACATGCGGAGGCGCTCTTCGACGCAGGGCGGCCGGATTCGGCCTTCGAGGTCTTGGCGCTGATTCCCGCCGTCTATCTCCAGGAGACGGACGTTCGCATCAATGTCCGCGCGCTCATGCAGTTGTGCCTATTGTCCGACCTGAAACGCCGCGCTGACCTTCGGCCACTTGACCACTTCGACAAGGCCCAGGAACTGTTCCATCAGCTCGTGTTCGACAGACCCGATTTCGCCCCCGCGTACCAATGCCAGGCGGAATTCTGGCGCCTCCTCGGCGACCGCGACATGGCCCGGCGGCTCCTCCGCTCCGCGCAGCGTGTCGCGCCTTCCGATGCCGTCGCCAGACAGATTGGAGCGCTCCCACCGCCGCCCGAGACAAGGGCCGCCGCGGAAGCCGCGCCCGACTGGGCCCCGGCAGGCCGCGCCGCGCCGCGCGTCCTGTTCGTGCTCCATCCGCGTCCCCATTACGGACTGGACGTGCTCTACGACGGCCTGTGCGCCACGCTGGGCGATAATAACGTTGTCGAGTTCCCCTACAAGCCTTCTCTGCACGGCGCACCGCCCGAGGAGTACAAGGAATACCCGTGCACCTTCGACCGTCCGGGCCGGCCTGTCGCCCTCGAAGAACTCCTTGACCAGTTGGCCCAAGGCGAATTCGACGTTGTGCTCTACGGCGATTGCGAGGCGAATCTGCCGCGGGAGACCGCCCACGCCATCGCGCGCGCCGCGGGAAACACGCCGCTCTTCATTGTGGACGCCCTCGATGCGGCCATGGACCTCCGCGCCCGCGTCATGGATCAACTTGGCGTGGCCTCCGTCGCGGGCTACTTCAAGCGCGAAATGCTGCGTTGCGTCGATTACGGTCCGAATGCTTTTCCCTTGCCCTTTGCCTACCCCGACTGCCGAGTAGCGCCCGCGCCCGGCGCCACGCCGCGACCACGCCAGTTCTTCTGGGCCGGACATCGGCAATCCGGCTTGCGGCGGCTGTTCCTCGAACGCATCGAGGCGCGGCTCGGCGTCGAACTGGTTGCAGGCTATCCGCAGGAACAATATCTGACGCTGCTCCACGAAAGCCGCGTGGGTCTCAACTGCTTCGGTTTCGGGTTTGATACGGTGCGATACTGGGAACTCCCCGCGCACGGCGTCGTGTTATTCTCGGAGCGGCTGCCCATCCGCATCCCGTTTGACTTCGTTGACGGCGAAAGCGCCGTCTTCTTCGGCGATCTCGAGGAAATGGAGACTAAACTCGATCGCCTGCTCGCGTCCCCGGACGAATGTGCGCGCATCGCCGCCGCCGGCCGCGCGCAGCTCCTCCGCCATCACACGGGCTCGATGCGCGCCCGCCACTGTCTCGGCTGGATCGCCCGCACCCTCGGCTGGTAATGCGCGCAAAGCGCCTCGCGCGCCGGGGCGCTTACGTCCTTTTCGTCGTCTTGGTCCTCTTGGTCCTTTCCCTCCCTCACTTGAATAAACAACGCCAACGCCTGTATGTAACCAGCAGGATATGGAGCCGCCCCATCATGGTCTGGGCTTGGATACTCGCGGGCGCCGCCGTCGCGCTGGCGGCCGGCGTAACGCTCTTCTCGTCGCGCGTACGCGCCGCCGTCGGCCAGGTGCTTGCGAACCTGACGATCAGGCAGGCGCGACGCCTTGTCGTATTCGTGGTCGGCGGCACAGTCCTCCTCGCGGGTTTGGCCATGCTCGCGCTGCCGGGTCCCGGCATAGTGACGGTCATCGCGGGTCTCGGCCTGCTCGCGACCGAGTTTCTCTGGGCGCGTCGTCTGCTGCGCCGCGTGCGCGAGACCACCGGGCAAGTGTACGACAGCTTCACCGGCGCGAGCGCTACCGCCGATCCAACCCCGAGTTCTTGCGAGGACCCGCCTCCGGAATCCCCGCCAATAGACGCCGTGAACAAACAAGATGACTGACCTTGCCTTGAATTATCGTGCCCGCCTCTGACTAAATGGGCCGCCCATGGGGAACAAGGAGGCTGCGCCATGTCACCGACCGGTCAATTACGCGGCTCGCGTCTATCCACAATCTTCCTGGCGGCGCTGTCGCTGTCCATCGGTTGGGGCATTCGCGGCAACTTCGGCCACGAATACGGCGCCATGATTCCCGGCTGCCTGACGGCCATCGTTGTCTGCCTCCTCTCCGGCCGCGAAGACTGGCGCGAGCGCGTCCCGTATTTTGCCTTCTTCGGCGCGCTCGGCTGGGCCTTCGGCGGCTCCATTTCGTACATGCAGGTCATCGCGTACACCCACTCCGGCCACGCGCCCACGCAGTACTACGGATTCTTCTGCCTCTTCGTCATCGGCGCGCTGTGGGGTGGCATGGGCGGCGCGGGTACTGCCCTTCCGGGCGTGATGGACCGGGATCGCCTCACCGCCTTGTTCCGCCCCATCTGCTGGACGTTTGGGGCGTTTTTCGTGCTTTATTGTGCGTTTGAGACGGTTATCGGCAGGTGGGAGGCCAATTACAACAGCGGTGGGTTACGCCACGAGAGCCCGTTCTATTGGTTCGACGCCGACTGGATTCCCGCCGCAACAGCGCTGCTCGCCATGTTCGCGTTCGATCTATGGCGGCGTCGTTTTCAGGGGGCGCACTGGCTGGCAGTCTATGCCGTGGCGGGGGCGGCCGGCGGCTTTGTCGTCCAATGCTTGCTGCGCCTTCTCGGCCTTGCGGGACCGCTGGCCGCGCTGCTGGTGCGGCGGCAGGGGGACGCCGCGTACATTGTCGCCAAGGAGGGCATCCCCGTCGAGGAGGCGGCGGAGAGCCTCGTCATCAACTGGCCGCAGATATTTCTCGATATCCCGCAGCACACAGGCTGGATTATCGGCCTCATCGTGGCGGTTTGCGTGTACTTCGCCGTCCACGGCGAGTTCCGATCGGGCGCGTCTCTTATCGTATACATGGCTGCGGGGTGGCTTATCGCCTTTCTTCTCCTGCCGACGCTCCTCGGCATTCGTATGACGCCGCCGCGCTCGGACGACTGGGCCGGCATTCTTGGACTGTACATTGCTACGCTTGTCTGGCTGTGGCGCAACGGGCTGCGCCCCGTGTTCCACGCATCCGTGACCAGCGCGATCATCGGCGGCCTCGGGTTCTCGGGCGCGGCGTGCATCAAGCTGTGGCTCGTGGCCCTGGGCAACCCGACCATCGAATCCGACGCGGCGGTCGTGGCGCAATGGGCGCACTGGCAGGGCGCGAACTGGCACAGCTTTCTCGAACAAAGCTACGGCTTCATCAACGGCATCGGCATCGCCGTCGCAATGGCCCTGCTCGCGCGACGTGCGGGACGTGTCGCGGGCGATCCCGCGCAACGGCGGTGGACCGAAGTGTTCTGCGTGGCGTTTGTCCTGTTCGGACTTACTTTCGTGAACGTGTTCAAGAACGTACCGACGTGGGTCAACGACTACAAGATCGTGCCCGCCCTCATGAAGGCGCCGCTCTTTCCAAGCATTGAACTGTCCGCCGCCGTCTGGTTCAACAGCGTATACGCGCTCATCACGCTGGCCGGCGTCGCCCTCATGCTCCGGCACATGCGGCGGCCATTGGCGTTCGTCCCGCCGACTTGGCTCGGCAAAGGGCAATTGCTCTATCTCGTCTTTCTCTGGATGGTGGTTGTCGCCAACTTCGAGCGGGCCCTGCCCCGATTTTCCGAGGGCCGACTGATCACGGAGTGGGTCATCTTCGTGAACGCGGTTGTTGCGACCGTGCTCATCGTCACGTTGCTGCGCGAGGGAATGCACGTTCCTGAAGAGCCCGAGCGCGGCCTTCGCGGGTGGGCATGCGGCAACGCGGTGCTCGGCGTCGCGGCGGTCGCGCTCGCCGCGTTCGGCATGACTTGGGGCGTGCGCGAGATTTACGGGGACGCGCACGCCGGGCATGGCGGGCTGCACAAGCGTTTCGGCCCCGAAGCGTCGTGGATCACGCAGCCGCTCCGCCGGGGCGAACAGCACCGCTGACGCGATCGAAAGCTTTCACTTACCGCGACGCGGCGTCGAGAATGGCCGACTCGTCGAACACGGCTCGGTTGATCACGGTTCGCTCGTGGGACGTGTAGATGAGATGTATCTTTCCGTCGCGCGTCTGGATCGCGTAAGGGTAAGCGTAGTCGAACGGTCCGGTCGCGATATTCCGCTTGTACGGCCACGTCTTGTCGTTGTCCGTCGAGATCGCAACCGTCAACGGCGTGCGGGCGTTCATGTTGTCGTTGTAGACCAGCAGCAGATGGCCGTTGCCCAGTTTGAGCAGGTCGACCGCCGCGTTCGGGTTCGGAAACGGCGAATCCACGCCCTTGCTCCAGGTCCGCCCGCCGTCGCGCGACTCCGACCGCACGATATACCCGTCCAGCACGGGAAGGTAACCCCCGCCGCGACGGCAATACGCAATGAGATGGTCATCCGTGATCTGTGCGGGCGCGGGCTGCAGGTTGCCCGTACGCGATCGGATGCGGCCCGACTCCGTCCACGTCCGCGTCTTGGGATTATGCCGCAGGAAGAGGGACGTCGTGTCCGGGCCGACGAGTTCGCGGTCATGGCCGGTCTCGTGGTAGACGGGCAACAGGTAATCGCCGTCGTTGAGAACGATGGGTTTGCCGCGCACCATCATGCCCTTTTCCTCGGCGATCAGCATCGAGTCCGACCACGTCGTCGCGCCGTCCTCCGAAATCTTCGCGTGGATGCGCGAATCGGACCATGTATCCCCGTAGCGCACGACGTAGAACAGCCACACCAATCCGTCCGGCGCCTGAAACACGACCGGGTTGCCTTCCGAGCGCCACGGCGTATCCGCAATCGGCGTTGGCGCGGTCCACACACCGCCGCCCTTCGCGAGCCGCGCGCCATAGACCTTTGTGTCCATGCCGTATTCGCCCGACCCGCCGTAATAGGCGAGATACAGGTCGCCGTTGTCCAGTTCCGTGATCGCCGCCGGGTGCTTGTACTCCCCCGGAACCTCGGGACCGAACACCCGCTCGTAAGTGATACCCTCGATTGCCTCAGCCTCCGTGCCGGCGGCCATCCACGCGGTCAACAGACCCACTATAAGCATGAACACGTCTCCTTGCCTCTTACGACCGGTGGCCTGACCGCGCCGGCGCGGCGACCGAAGCGTTCTATCGCCGGCGAACAACAATTCCGGGGCCGTTGAAGGTCGTCCTCAGATCAACCCCGCTTTTTCCATCCGCTTCGCCAGCGCCTTCTTTTCGGCGGCCGTGAGTTCGCGCTGGGGCGGGCGGGCATACCCCGCGTCGAAGCCACGAAGCCGCATGCCTTCCTTGATCATCGCGCTCATGCGTCCGTATTCGAAGATGCGGCAGGCTTCGGACTGGCGCACCTGCCACGCCCACGCCTGTTTGAGGTTGCCCTTCTTCAAATTCGTATATACGCCCATGTAAAGGTCGATCACGGCGTTCGAGGTGCCCGATACCGCCGCCTTCGCCCCCGCCAGAAACGCCTGGTACCCGTAGTCGTCCACGCCGTTGATGACGTTGAAGTCCTTCGGCACGGCGCTGAGCAACTGCGTGAGCTGGATCATGTCGCAGGTGCTGTCCTTCACGCCGACGATGTTGTCCACCTCCGCCAGCCGCGCGATCAGGTCGGGCTTGAGGTAGTTCTTCGCGCAGCCGGGGATGTTGTAAAGCAGCACGGGAAACCCTGGGACCGCCTTCGCTATGGATCGATAGAAAAGTTCGAGGGCCGCGTCGTCGTAGCCGTAAAAAGCCGGCGCGACAACGCCCGCGGCGTGCGCGCCGATGTCCCGCGCGTGACGCGTAAGTTCGATCGTGGTCGCGGTGTCCATCGCGCCGGTCTGGATAATTACTTGCGCCTTCTTAGCCACGGCCCGGACCACTTCCTCTGCCACGGTCTTGCGCTCCTCGGGGCTCATGAGCAGCCCCTCGCCGGTCGTGCCGCACGGGAACAGGCCGGACGCTCCGCGCTTGACGAGCCACGCCGCCAGCGGGCCGACCCGGTCGAAATCGACGTACTCGCCGCCCTTCGTGAACGGCGTGACCATAGCCGAGATGATGCCTTCTGTCTTGAACTTCATGACGACTCCTTCCTTCCGGACTTCGTGTTCCTTTCGCGACTGATCCCCTGATCGCGTCGACATCGCGCTATCGCCGACGATATGCGCGCCGGAAACGCGCGGCCGCGCATTGCCTCGCCGCGTCTGTTTCCGCTTGCCGCAGTATACTCGCGTTGCCGTGGGCAGGCAATGAACCCGTGACGGGCCGCTGGAATGCGGGCGCCGGCGGGGTTTCTGGTACACTCGGCTTTGCGCAGCCGGCGGTTCACGGTGCGAGCCCCGCGCGCGATGTTATTGCGGTCTGGTGTGTGCCTGGTGGTTGGAGCGAGTACATGCCGTTGTTTCCCCGTATTGTTTGTGCGCTGACCCTACTTATTGCGAGTCACGGTTGTGCCGCGGTCCGCGCGGGCGCGCCCGCATTCAGCCTCGGGGCCGCCGTCGAGACGCCGCATGTGCCGTGGGCGAAACCCCTCGAAGGCGGACCTGTCCGCGGCCTGCTGGTCGCGCCGCGCCACACCTTGCGCGATGCCGTCGAATTGGCGCAGCGCCTCGACATTCACTTGGAGGTTGTGCCCCTGTGGGACCGCGCGCATCTTGGCTACGATCCGGCCCTCGTTGAGGGCCCCGTTCCCGGCGCATCGATGGAGGAGACGAACTCGCGGTTGAACAGTCTCCTGCACGAACCATTTGACGTCATTATCCTGGGCAACGTGGACCTTAACGCGGTGCCGGTCGAGATTCAAAGCCAAATCTTCCGAAGCGTATCCGGTGGCGCGGGGCTCTTGCTTGTGAACTGCGACCCCGCCTCGGGCGTCGTCTTCGAAACCTTTGTCGAAGCGCTGAAGCCGATCGAGGATATCGCCCCGGTCACGCGGGGCGTCGGCGAGTCCATGACGCCCGAGTGGTATGGCGGCCTGGGATTTGTCGAGGCCGCGACATACGGGGAAGGGCGCGTCGTGCTGCTGCCGTTCCGGGAGGACAAGCCCGCGACGCACTGTTTCCTGCCCGCGTTGGCCAACCCGGTGCATGCGGTGCCCGAGTTCCTGGATTCCTATTTCTCACTTGTCGCGCGGGCGGTGTGCTGGGCCGCGGGCCGCGACTCGGACCTCTGGGTGATGCAAGTCGACAACCTGGCCCCCGAAGGTCCGCCCGAGGAGGAAATCCCGCCCGACTTGCCGTCCGAATTCATACAGACCATGCGCGACTCCATCGTGCAATCGCCCATTCGCGCATTTCGGCTGCGCTTCAACCGCCCCGCGGACCGCGCATACGACGTCACCGTACAACTGCGCGACCCGAATCGCGGCTTGCGCGTCGTGTA
Organism: Candidatus Hydrogenedentota bacterium; assembly: GCA_029556545.1. Lineage (GTDB taxonomy): Bacteria > Hydrogenedentota > Hydrogenedentia > Hydrogenedentales > JAGMZX01 > JAGMZX01. The sequence continues at coordinate 6,017 of JAKQEQ010000097.1, read as the reverse complement.
CGACGAACTGCGGCAACTGCGCAAGGGGGCCGATGCCTACGTGGCGGAGGTGCTCGCGGGGCCGGGCCGCTACCTGCTTGATTTCCAGTTGCGCGGACGGCGCGGCATCGTCATGTGGCACTCCGAGTCCGTGGCGGTCGAGGGCTGGCCCTCGTTCACCGACCTGCGGCTCTCGAAGACGTTCATCCTGCCGCACGACAGCGTGGACATTTCGCTCAAGCTCCGCACCGTATACGGCGAGGCGCGCCCGCTCGCCATTTACGCGCGCGGCATCGACGCCCTCGACCGCCTCGTCGCGGAAAATGCCGTGCCCGCGCCCGAGGGCGGCGGCGACGTGTCGCTCGCGCTGCCGTTCGCCGACCTCATCGCGCCGAGCGTCAAGATCGAGGTCTACGCCGTGCCCGGCGAACTTCACACCTTCGAAGATTGGGAATTGAACATGGCCGCGGCGGAGGTGCGGGTGCTGCCGGTGCGGCAGGTGCGGTTGCCGCGCGCGCTGCGATTGGCGGCGGTGGCCCCCGCGGCATACGAATACAACGCGCGGCACATGCTCGATATCTTGGCGGACGCCGGGCTTGACGCCGTCTACACGGACGCGGGCGCGGCGGCGCACCTCCACCTGACCCGCCTCAATCTGCGGCCCATCGCGGAAGCCGCGCGCATCGCCGCGGACCACGTCGAAGAAGGGCTCGTGCGCGGGCCGTGCCTGAGCGACCCGAGTTACGGCGGCGTCGAGCGGACGCGGCTCGCCGAGACCGTGCGGCGCTTCGGCGTCTCCGGCGTGCTCGACTATTCGCTGGGAAATCCCGCGTATTTCTTCGCCGGCGACGACAATGTTTGCCAGTGCGCCCACTGTCTCGCGTCTTTTCGGACACGATTGAAGGCAGACCATCCGAACGCCCGTTCTGGCCGGTCTCCTGACCGCGCCATCGCGCCGACCGAAGGTCTCCACGGTTTGAACGCCGCGTGGAGTTCCCGCTTCACGGACTGGGCCGAAGTGCGCCCCCTCGCAATCGACCAAGCGCGGGAACTGGGTTGCCCCGCGTCGTGGGTCGACTTTCGCCGGTTCACGGACTCCACTTTCACCGGCTTCCTCGACGGCGCGCGCGCGGCCATGCGCGGAGTGGACCCGCAGGCGCGCGTCGGCTTTCGCGCGCGCAACGATGGCGGCCCCATGCGCGGGTACGACTGGCCCACGCTGGCGCGCACGATGGACTGGCTTGCCATCGACCCCGACCCCGCCCTTGAAGCCAGACTGCGCTCATACAAGACGCTGGCCACGTCCGTGGCGCTGTGCCTTGACGGGGGCACGCTCCGCTCGGCGGAACACGCGCGCTGGTTGCCGTGGCATGCGCTGGCCCAAGGCTGTGACGCGGTCTGGCTGACCGAACCGTTCGGTACGGCCCTCGACGCCGCGCCAGATGCCGCGCTCGCGCCGGATGGCCGCCCGGCCCCGTTCTTTGCCGAGTTCGCGGCGTCGTATGCGGCTGTCGCTCACGGCCTGGACACCCTCCTGCTCACCGCCGATCCCGCGAAGGCGCGCGTCGCCGTCTACGATTCGCCCGCAAGCCGCTATTGCGACGCCGTGATGCACGAGGGCGGAACGCGCTATGACGAGGCGCAGGCGGCGGTGGTCGAACTGCTGGACGGGCTGGGCGTCGGGTTCGATTTTTTATCCGGCGAGGACCTCGAGGCTGGCCGACTCGGCGAGTACGCCGTGCTGGTCTTGCCCATGACCCGCGCGTTGAGCGATCGCGAAATCGCGGCCATCACGGATTTCGCGGCGCAGGGTGGCCGGGTCGTCGCCGACTTCGCCCCCGGCGAATTCGACGAGCACGGCGTCCGGCGGACGGCGCTGCCGGCTGCCGGGAGTGTGGGGGAGGGGGGATCGATTACGACCACGAGTACGAGCGAGGAGGAAGGGCAAATGGGCGTCGTCTTGCGGCGCATACTGGCCGAAGCGGAGATTGCTTCGGACGCGCCGCTCGCCGCGCCCGAGGAAGACCGGCTGCCCGGCGTGCGGCGGCGGTATCGTTTCGGCGACGCCGACCTCACGCTTATCGTGCGCGCGCCCGAGGGCGGACCCGAGTACGAACGCATACGGCCCGAACTCCCGCGGGACGGCCACGTGTACGACCTGATCAACGGCCTGCCGGTGCGTGGGCGGCAGCCGCGCTTCAGTCTGGCGCGGGGCGAGGCGCTATTGCTCGCGCATCTGCCCTACGAAGTGGCCGGACTCGACCTGACTACGCCCAAGTCCGTGTCACAGGGCGATCGCCTCCCGTTTCGGTTGACGGTGAAGGCGCGTGACGGCATGTGCGGCGTCCACCTCGTGCGCATCACGCTCGAAACCATGCGCGGCGAGCACCTGGAGCATTACACGCAGGTTGTCCGCTGCGAAAGCGGCCAAAGCGAAGGATTCCTGCCTCTCGCCCGCAACGAACGCATCGGCCACTACCTCGTGAAAGCCCACGACCTGCTGTCGGGAACCCGCGCCCAAGCCGTCGTTCAGGTCACGCCGCGCGCTCGATGACAAGACAGCGCCTTGTGGAACCGCTGCCGCTATCGGCGACGCGTTCTGATGTCCGAATTGCCCATCGCGGGCGCAAACGCTCCCGTTATCGGAGCAGGCCGTCGATTACGTCGAGAGCAACAAGGTCCATGTCCTGTTCACGCGCAAGAAATGGCCGCACGTCGGCTCGGGCCTTTGTCCAATCCAGGGCCTTGATGCGCTTCCTGACCTCACTGCGCCAGTTTTTCGCCGTGATGGCGGCCCCCTCCCAGCCGGTCTGAGCGAGCGCGGCATTCAGCAAGTCGATGTTCGGCGCGGGCCACCTCCCGTCCGCGAGATACCACGCCAGATCGAAAAGGTCGCGTCCTTTGGGCCAGGGCCGGCTCAGGATCGCGTGAAGTTTGCCCGCGAAGAGGGACGCCTTGTCGTAATGATGCAGGCGCAATAACACGTGCCGCCGGACCAGCGTGGTCTCAGTGCGAGCGCCCGGCGGCGGATTGCTATCGACTTCGACTTTGATCGAGAGCGTTTGTGACGTGTGCGGCGACAAGCCCAGTTCGTAAGGCAAGCCGGGAAATCGAACGAACGCCGAAGCCACGGCCTTGCGGTCGCTCACCTTCGCCTCTGTTCGGTAGCCCTCTCGCTCGAACACGCGCCGGATACCCGCCACCGCCGTCCGCAGGCCGGTATCCCGCCCCGGAACGATTAGCGAAAAATCGAGGTCCTCCGAAAACCGGGGAATCCCGAAAAGAAATCGCAATGCCGTGCCGCCGAGGAACGCCCATCGCAGGAATAGCCCCTGTTCCTGCAATGATTCCAGGAGCCGGGCCTGCATGTACTCGCGAACAAGACAGTGGCGCGCCGACACGTTGTCGACCTGTTCCGTCAACTGGCGTAGATACTCTTTCATGGCGCGGTTCCTTCATCCGCCTTGAAGATCAAACCGGCGATTCTGGCCGCACGGATAAGTTTGGGCTTGCCGCTGCGTTCGGCCAAATCGCGAAGTCTCTCGATGCACACCGCATCACTATGCTGCAGCCGAAGCTCACGAAGATACTCCGGAGAATCCGCGCCGGGAGTCAGGTAAACCAAGTCCAGCAGGGCCTTCTCCGCCGACGCGACAAACGCGAATTGTCGCGGCGCAACCTCGATGCGCGAATAGCCGAAGAGCAGATTCTTCGCCACGCGCTTGAATTGAAAGGTCCCGAGGGGATTGCGCACCGTTTCCGGGCGAACCGGGCCGACGCTCGTCACGACGGGCACGTGCTCCGGGATAACCCCGTGATACGCCAAGGCCGCCTCCAGGCTCACATAAGAGCCGCGGCGCAATGCGTTGGCCACGAGGAACGGGTGCGCCTCCGTCTTGCGCCACACCGGCGCCAGGGCGTAGAGACCGCGCCGCAGTTGAAGGAGTCGGCCCGACTTCACCCAGCGGGAAAGCTGGAGCCGCACCTGTTGCGGCGACACGTCCCCCGCCAGCAGCAACGCGGACGAAAATACCGCTTCTTTGCCCACCAGGGCCACTGCATCTTCCCATCTCATGGCACAAGCATATCATATACGATAAGTTAATGCAATAGAGGTCCACTTCCGCGCCCGCTACTCCGCGAACCGCTCCCGCATCCAGTCGGCGATTACGTGCAGACGGTGTTCGTAGGTATGCTCGTTGAGTATCCGTTCGCGGGCGCGGGCCGTGATGGCGCGGCGCTCGGCGGGGCGCGCGCGGAAATAGCGGAGCATCTCGCGCGCCTCGTCGAGACTGGCGTAACACGCGATCTCGGTGTCCGCGTCGAACAGTTCCCGCAGCGCGGGCTGCGCGTCGGTCAAGAGGAAGCCGCCTGCGGCGGGACAATCGAACACGCGCTGATTCACCGTGTTCGGCATCTGGATGCTCGTACAGTTCACGTTCACTTCACACGCGCGATAATACGCCGGAAGTTCTCTTTGATAGTTGAGTGTCGGCCTCGCGTCGGGGAAATGGAGGCGCCAGGCCGCGTCCCCGCGTAAACATAACCCCTCGGGGACCAGCGCTGTCGCGAGGGCATGGCGAAGCCGGCGCGTGCCCTCGACGAAGAGGCACAACTCGACGTGCCGTCGCGCCTCCGCGTCCAGGGTCGTTGCGCAATCCGCGGGCAACACGGCGTCCAGGCCCCTGCCGAAGCTCTCCCGGGTCACGCGGCCCGCGTCAAAAACCGCGTCGATGATCGCGGCCAGGTTCGGGCGTTTGACGAACCAGACGCGCTCCCGCTCCGCGAATTCAATCATCGAATTGCCCACGAACGTCGGCGGGAACTTCCAGGCGTCGGCGGGTTCGGCGTCGAAGAACGCCGTATCCGCCGCGAGGGGAAGCGTCCTCACGAGCGCGAAACCCGCGCGGTGCAGCGCATCCTCATACGCCGCGTCCCAAGTCAGCGCTGCCGCGTACTCGCCCCCGTAACAGGTCCGGTCCATGATGATCGTGCGCGGGTCGTCCACGAACCACGTGACCCACGGCAGCCGCAGGTCCTCGAAGAGCCGCGCGAACACGCCCGCCTCGTCCATGGCCCCGAGATTGACGCTCAGCACGAAGTCGGGCCGGAACTCGCCCAGCGCGTACAGCAGGTCGCGCACCTGTTCGCGCGGCATGACGCCCAGCATCCGCACCGGCGTGCGCCGCAGCGCCCAGCCCATGCGCTCCGCCGCGCGGATACACGCCGTATCGAGCCAGTAATCGCTCTCGAGAAACAGCACCCGCGGCGACGGCCCGACGAATTTCCGATACGACATGATCGCGCGCAGACGATTCGAAACCTGTAATCGAGGCAACTCCATGCGCGGATGGTAACACCCGCCCGCGCACGGGACAAAGGAATCCCACGTAGCACGGGCGTCCCAAGTCGGGGACTGGCACAAGCGAAGCGAGTCTTCGAGCGAGACGTGCCTGTCCCCACTTTGTGCGTCTCACGCTGAAGCCTGAACTACGAACTACTGCCTCTTCTGCGTCCTCTCCGCGGTCTCCGCGCCTCTGCGTTGGAAGATTCAACGCAGAGACGCCGAGAACGGGGAGATTCGCGGAGAAATGCGTTGGGCTCCCGCGTGCATGACACAGGCTGAAGCCTGAACTACGAACTGCTTCTCTGTATTTTCTCCGTGCTCTCCGTGCCTCTGTGGTGAATAGCGTTTGGAGACCTTCGGTCGAGCCCGTGGCTCGGTTCCCCACGTCCGCCCGATGGCCTCCGCTCGTTCCCGAATCATTGAGTCGGCGGCGCCCCGGATGGTATTTTCCGCTTGCCCGCGAGACTACCCTCGAAACAACAAGGAGTAACGGCATGCCGGGATGGTTTTCCATATGCGTCGGCGTGATTGCGCTATTGGCGCTGACAGCGGACTCGGCGCACGGGCAAACGCCCGAGCGGGATTACACCTGTTTTCAGACCGCGTCTCCCTATACGCGGGAACTGGACATCGCCTCGGACATGGCCGTTGTCTACGGTGTCGGCGGGAATTTCGCGGAGCGGGCGGCGGG
>JAKQEQ010000096.1 GCA_029556545.1 Candidatus Hydrogenedentota bacterium | reverse complement strand
AGCGGACCACCCCGCCGGCAGCAGTCCCGACCGGGTCGAAACGAGGCCCGGAATCCCCATCAAGACCGTTTCCCCTTCGGGTAGGTTTTTGGGTGAGGCAACGAATCCCATTTCGGGTAGATTTTCTGATGAGGCAACGGGGCCTATTCTTGCCCGGACGCGTCTTTGGGTCGTTTCAGCCACGGCCAAGGGTAGCCGCACAGGGGGCAGTGCGGATCGCGGCGCGGCCGCTCGTAGCGGCAGTGCGGGCAGGTTACGGTCTTCGCGACGCGGTTCTGTGCCCGCTGGATTCCCGCTTCCGCGGGAATGACGGGGTGGTGGTTGATCGGCCCGCGGTTCGGTCTAGAACGAGACGTTTTCATGGCTGACCCCGCGCACATCGCGTCTCAAGCGTTGTCGGTGGTCCGCAGTTCGGCGACATTGGCCTTTATCTTGTGTGCGATGGCGATGATCTCGCGCATGTCGTCCTCGGAGCCGAGGAGCAGCGAATGCCGGAACCACATGCCGCTCCGTTCGCACAGGTCGTTGGCCCGCGGGCAGTGACAGGCGCGGTAATCGTGAAACGCGGCGTCAACAAACGCGGGTTGTTTGTACAGCGGCACGGGATACCCCGCGCCGATGGGCAGGCCTTCCGCGCGGGCGGCCTCGATGAACCGATCACGGGGGCAGCCGAAGCGGTCGGGGTCGATGCGCAGGCAGTACAGGTGGTAGGACCGCCGCGTGATGCGGTGGTCGCCTGGTTGCGGTTCGAGACCCTCGATCTGCGCGAGCGCCTCATTTAGCAGGGCCGCGTTGTGTTCGCGGCGCGCGGTCTGGTCTTTAAGTCGTTCGAGTTGTGCATCGAGGATGGCGGCCGCGAACTCGGTGAGGCGCGCGTTCGTCCCGAAGTTCACGTGCAGGTACCATCCTTTCACCGGGTCGCGCCCGCAGTTGACCAACGACCGGCAAAGCAGCGCGAGGTCTTCGTCGTTCGTCACGATGGCGCCGCCCTCGCCCGCCGTGATGTTCTTCGAGTGCTGGAAACTGAACACGCCGCAGCGGCCCAGAACGCCCGCGCCACGTTCGTTCCAGCGGCTGCCCCAGGCGTGGCAGGCGTCCTCCAACACGAACAGCCCTCGCTCGTCGGCAAGCGCGTTGATGCGGTCCATGTCGCAGATTCTCCCGCCGAAGTGGACCGGGACGATGCCGCGGGTTCGCGGGGTGACGGCGGCCTCGATGCGATCGGGGTCGATGCACCACGAGTCGTCGACATCCGCGAAGACCGGGACCGCGCCGAGACGGACGACGGCGGAGGCCGTGGCGACGAAGGTGTACGGGGAGGTAATGATTTCGTCGCCGGGCTGCACGCCGAGGGCCTGCAAGGCGATTTCGAGCGCGGTCGTGCCGCTGGTGCAGGAAACGCAGTGGGCCGCCCCCTGAAAGGCCGCGTAGCGGTCCTCGAAGCGGCGCACGCGCTCGCCGTACCACCACGCGCCGCTTTCGAGCACCTCGAGCATCGTCGCGCGCTCCAGTTCGTCCGAAATCGGCCACTTGGGCCAGGGGCGCCGCGCCTCGTCGCGCACGGGGACACCGCCCAGGAGGGCGAGCCGGGAAGAATCCGTCATGGAGCCTGTGTTCCTTCTGTTGCGGGTGAATGGCGACAAGTCAGCTGCGGCGCACCCGGACCGGGTACGACGCCTTTGGGGGCGTCGGTGCGCCTTGACGTGAGCATAACACAAAGCAGGCGTCGGACGGGGCGAAAAGGAACGATGTCCGATGCCGGAAAGGAGGGGCGATGAGTGTGATTCAAAGCGTAGTGCGGAAATGGGACCCGTTCTGGGTCGAGGCGGACGCGACCGTGCGCGAGGCGGTCCGCGAACTATGCGAGCGCAAGATTGGCGCGGCCGCCGTAAAGAGCGGCGACGAGCTTGTGGGCGTGTTCTCGGAGCGCGACGTACTCGCGCGCGTCGTCTATAAAGGACTGGACCCGGACAAGGTGCGCGTGCGCGACGTGATGAGCACGGCGGTGAATATCGTGCACCTGGACGACGAAAGCCGCATGGCCAAGGCGATCATGGTGACGCATCACGTGCGCCATCTCATCGTCGTGGACAGCAACAACCAGTATTGCGGCATCTTGTCCATGCGGGACCTGATGGAGGCGGATATAAGCGACTGTCAGGACCTGATCCACGAGTTGAACGACCGCTATTACGAGCAAAACTACGCGGCGAAGTGGCGGATCTCCTCGAACCGCGTGATTATCGAGCCCTACGTGCCCGGAAAGGCAGGCACGACGGTATAGACCGCGCGCCTCAGACCCGTTGCTGCGTGCGCTGGATGACCATGTCCTGCCAGTGCTTGTCGAGCGTGGCGAAGCGGGCGGACCAGCCGGCGATGCGCACGGCGAAGTTCGGGTATTTCTCGGGGTGGCGCTGCGCGTCGATGAGCATCGCGGAGTCAACCACGTCGACATGCATGAACATGCCGCCGAGGCGGACAAAACTTTCGAGCAGCGCGACCATCGCGTCGAGTCCCCGTTCGTCCTTGACACTCTCGGGATGGACCTTGAGTTCGACTGTGGCGCAGTTCGGCGTCTTGGTGAAGTCCATTTTGCAGTACGACTGGAGTACCGCGGTCGGGCCTTGCAGGTCTGTGCCGGGCGACGGCGAGAAATTCGTGGCGAGCACCGCGCCGCGCTTGTACCCGTCCGGGGACGCGCGCCGGGGTCCCTCGGGGAAACTCCACTCAATCTCGCGCCCGAAGGTGCTGATACCCGTGGGCCGCAGGACGCCGTTGCGATCGCGGACCTGTCCCGCCAGCGCGGTGTAGTCGTCGAAGACCCGCCGCACCATCGCGTCCGCTTCGTCATCGTCATTTCCGTAGAACGTGAAACGGTTCAGCACCAATTGCCGCAGGTGCTCGTGGCCGTCCCAGTCGGACCGCAGCACCTCGACGAATTCCGGCAAGGTCAGATAACGGTCCTCGTAGACCAGACGCTTGATGACCAGCAGGCTGTTCGCGACGTTGGCGAGACCGCCCGCGTGCGGCGCAATCACGTTGTAGCGCGCGCCGCGCGCGTAGTAGCTTTGCGCGCGTTCGATACAATCCTCGACGAACATGGAGACCAGCGGCGCGGGCGGCCCCTGCGTCCAGTGCTGGTCCGCCATCTGGTGAAACCCGTCGAGATGCGCCGCGAGCCGTTCGCGGAAGGCGGCGTAGCAGGTCTCGAAGTCCGGGAAGTCCGGCGCGGGCTGCGCCGGGTCGTGTAGCCCGAGCGCGCCGTGCAAAAGGCCGAGCGCGTCGAAGGGCACGTAGATGAAGGCCGTCCTGCCGGGGACGAGCATTTCCCAGCAGCCGTCGTTGGCGAAGGTGCGCGCCTCCTCGACGGGATAGCCGAATCGCGTGAGAGCCTCGATGGCCACGTCCTCGTTGTACGCGGCGACAATGCCGCCGCCGTGGCGCTGCACCTCGGCCATGCGCCGCAGCAATCGGCGCGGCGTGTTGCGATTCAGGCGCACCGCGATCGGGAAATCGCTGATGTGCAGTTCCTCGACGATGTCGAGGACGAGATACGTCACGGCATTCGTGACTTCCCGCCCCGTCGGGTCCACGCCGGCGAGGATGACGTTCTGGTAGTGCTGCGCGTCACCGGAGCCGCGCGTATCGAACGCGCCAATCCATTCGCAGCCCTTGATCCAGAAATGGGCGAGAATTTCCCGAGCCTCGTCGAGCGTGAGGCGCCCGGCTTCGAGGTCCCGTTCGAGATGCGGCCCGAGCATCTCGTCGATGCGCCCGATGCCGGACCACGTGCCCATGAGCCGTTGGAAGGCGTACATGAACCACAGCGACTGCACTGCCTCGTGAAAGGTCTCGGGCGGATTCTCCGGTACGTTGCGCAAGGCGTCGCGGGTGTGCGTGTAGGTCTCGCGCTCAACGCCGTCGCTCGCGGCGATGCGTTCGTCGAGCAGGTCCATGTAGCGTCTGTGCCAGACCGCCGCCGCGTCCAGGCAGACCAGCATGGCTTCGAGCAGGTCCGCGCCCCCGGAACCGGGAGTGGGGGAGACGCCGGCTTGCGGCTCCCGCGCGAGGCGATCCTCGATACGTTGCCGGAGACCTCGGTAGCCCGAGCGCAAGACCTGCGCGAATCCGAGCGTCGTATGGCTGGTGCTGTGAACATCCGCAAGGGGGGCCAGATGGGCCGGTGCTTCGAGCAGCGTCGCGGACCCGACAATCAGTTCGCTGGGAAGCACGCGAAGCGGCGCTTGTTCCGCGACGAGTTGCACCGCGCGGGCGTAGCGCATGTCCGGCGATAGGTCAGCAACCGCTGCCGGGTCCAACGCGAAGGTCGCGCGGGCCATCGCGCGGCCGTGCTCGCCGGAAATGGCGCGCGCCGCGAGTCGCCGCGTGGTCTCCGAAAGGCGGCACGGCGTATCCGGACGCCAGAAATCATCCCAACGGCTCGGAGGCAACGTTGTTGTGTCGGACGGGCGCGCGCTAACGGATACGGTCGGCCCCGCCGCGATGACCGCGGCCCCCGAAGCTGTCCGCAAGAAGTCTCTGCGGTTCATGCCACCACCTCGCTGTTTCTCTTTGCGTTGATTCTACCGCTTTTCAGCCTGCTGAACAAGAAGTCTCATCAGATCGGATCGATCAGATAGACGGCGCGGGCTTTGGCACTACCGTTTTCTCCATCGCACCCGGTAGACTGTGGCCATGTCGTTACCGTAGCTGTTCCCTGGGAGGCGTCCGCATGCGCAAACGCTGGGTCATAGCGATGATCATTGCCGCCGTGCTGGCGGCGGTCCTGGTCGCGGGCGGCCTGTACGGACTGCACCGGGTGCGCCGGCCCCATGCGCCCTACCCCGCTTCGTTGAAAGTCGCGCGCGACCTCGCCGAATTCGAGCGCCGGTTGCAACAGGCCGTCGCCGCTGGGCCGCGCTTGGCCCTCGATACACTGGGGCATGTGCGGTATGACGCCTTCGAAGCCCCGCTGTGGCGCGTCCGCCGCGTCCCTGAAGGCGAATCGCGCGCGCATGTGCTGCTGACCGGCGGCGTGCACGGCAGCGAGCCGGCGGGCGTCGAGAGTCTTGTCCGCTTCATCGAAGAACTTGCCCAGGACCCCGACGCATGGCCGGGCATAGCGTTCGATATCGTCCCCCTTGCGAATCCGTGGGGCTGGGTCCATAACAAGCGCTGCAATCAGCAGGGTTACGACCTAAACCGGGACTTCGCCTCGTTCAACACGCAGGAGGGGCGCATCCTTCGCGATCTGATCGCCGCGAACCGATACGACCTCCTCATCGAACATCACGAAGACTCGAGCGCCGACGGCTTCTACCTCTACCAGATCGCGAACGGCTATACCGCCCTGTGCCGAGACGTGATCGACGACCTGCGCGAACGCGGCCATCCCATCGAGCAGAACACGTGGATGGTCTGCTTTCGCACCCGCGATGGCGTGCTCTACACGCCGCTATGGGCGCTGCGCCTTGCCCGCGCCGGACGCGGCCTGAGCCTCGGCAACTACTTCCGGCTCACGCAATCCGACCGCGCTTTTCTATTCGAGTCCCCGTCGCGCCGGCCCTTCGAGGACCGCGTCGCGATGCAGGGCGCGGCAAGGAGAGGCCTGCTATTTCTCCGCGGCGATCACTGGCATTGACAAACCTGGCCGCCGCGCTGTTCCCGCGGCGCGTCCTTTTCACAAGCGCGTTGCGGTCTTGCCGCCCGGCAGATCGAGGAAATGCGCAAACTCACTCTCGGCGATCTTTTTCCGTGTATACGCCATGCGCTGCTGTAGCGTCATACCCTTGGTGGCCTCGTAGATTCGCTCCTGAATCTCCCGCTTCATCTGGACGCAATCAAAGTCCTTCTTGCGCTTCTCCGGAGTCATTATTCGCGCCTCTTACCGGCAGCCACGAGCATCGCGGCGAATTCCCCCACCTTTTCCGCCGTTTCGGGCGTGTCGCCGAGTTGCGCGATGAGGCGGACGATAGCGGAACCGACGATGACGCCGTCGGCGAGGCCGGCGACGGCGGCCGCCTGTTCCGGGGTGCTGATCCCGAAGCCGACGGCGACCGGCTTGTCCGTGTGGCGCTTGATGCGGGCCACGGCTTCCCGGAGGTCCGCGGCCAGGTCTTCGCGCGCCCCGGTGACGCCAAGACGGCTCACGTAATACACGAACCCGGAACATTTCGCGACGATGCGGTCGAGGCGTTCTTCGGTCGTGGTGGGGGCGACAAGAAAGACGGTGCACAGGCCCGCCGCGTCCAGCGTGGCCTTATACTCGTCGGCCTCCTCGGCGGGCAGGTCCACGCAGAGCGCGCCGTCCGCGCCGGCGGCCGCGACGTCGCGGGCGAAGCGCGGCGCGCCGTAGACCAGCACCGGGTTGTAGTACGTGAAAAGCAGTATCGGGACCTCGGTGCGCCTACGCACCCGCGCGACGAGTTCGAGGATGCGGTCGAGGGTCGCGCCGCCGTTGAGGGCGCGCAACGCGGCCTCGGCAATGACCGGCCCGTCGCCGACGGGGTCGGAGAAGGGCACTCCGAGTTCGATTACGTCCGAACCGGCCTCGGCCAGCGCCAAAATGATTTCCTCCGTCCGCGCGAGGGTGGGGTCGCCCCCCGTGATGTACGGGATGAACGCGGTCTCGCCGCGCGCCTTCAATTCCGCGAAACGCTGGATGATCCGGTTCATGGCTGGTCTCCCTCCTCCGGCAGGATGAACCGCATCGCCTGTTGCACGTCCTTGTCGCCGCGTCCCGACATATTGACGATGATGACCTTATCCCGAGGCAGCATCGGCGCGAGTTTCGTCGTGTGGGCGAGGGCGTGCGCCGACTCGAGCGCAGGCAGGATGCCTTCGAGGCGACTGCATAGTTGGAAGGCGTCGAGCGCCTCCTGGTCCATCGCATAGACGTACTGCACGCGGCCCGACTGGAAAAGCCAGGCGTGTTCGGGGCCGACCGAGGCGTAATCGAGCCCGGCCGAGACGCTGTGCGTGTCGCCGATCTGGCCGTATTCGTCCTGCAGGACGTAGCTGAGCGCGCCGTGGAGCATGCCGAACGCACCGCCGGCGAAGCGAGCCGCGTGCATGCCGGGCGTCAACGCCGTGCCGCCGGCCTCGACGCCGATCATGGCCACGTCCGCTTCATCGAGGAATTCGTGGAAGAGCCCGATGGCGTTGCTGCCGCCGCCGACGCAGGCGATCAGCACGTCGGGCAGGCAACCTTCCATATCGAGAATTTGTTCGCGCGCCTCACGCCCGATCACACTCTGAAAATCCCGGCAGATCATCGGGAACGGATGCGGCCCGTGCACCGTCCCCAACACGTAGTGCGTATCGCCGACACTCGCCACCCAGTCGCGCAATGCCTCGTTGATCGCGTCTTTCAGCGTCTTGCTGCCCGAATCCACGCTGATCACGCGCGCGCCGAGGAGCCGCATCCGAAAGACGTTCAACTTCTGCCGCTCGATATCCTCCGTGCCCATGTACACGTCGCAATCCAGTCCCAGCAGCGCCGCGGCCGTCGCCGTGGCCACGCCGTGCTGACCCGCGCCCGTCTCGGCGATGACGCGCCGCTTGCCCATACGTTTTGCGAGCAGGCACTGGCCCAGCGCGTTGTTGATCTTGTGCGCGCCGGTGTGGGCGAGGTCCTCGCGCTTGAAATAGACTTTCGCGCCCCCGAGATGCTCGGTGAATCGCCGCGCGAAATAGAGCGGCGTCGGGCGGCCCGTATAGTGCTTCTGATAGTCCGCGAGCGCGGCCTGAAACACGGGGTCCGATTGCGATTCGCGGTAAGCGCGTTCGAGTTCATCGAGCGCGTACATGAGCGTCTCGGGCACGAAACGCCCGCCGAACGCGCCGTAGCGCCCGCGCGCGTCAGGCCAATGCCGTCTTGACGTTTCGGATGAACTGTCGAATCCGCTCATGGTCCTTCTTTCCCGGCGCGGCCTCGACGCCGCCCGACACGTCCACGGCGTAGGGCCGAACGGCCCGGACGGCCTCGGCCACGTTCTCGGGCGTCAAGCCGCCCGCGAGGATAATGCGCTTGCCCGTGGCGACGGCCTCTTTCGCGATTTCCCAGTCGCAAACCTGCCCCGTGCCGCCCCGCCCTTCGCCCGAGTAGGCATCGAGCAGATACGCCCGGCAGGGATACCGGAGCATCTCCTCGATGCTGAATTCGGGCCCGGTCCGAAACGCCTTGATGGCCAACCAGGGCATGCTCCCGACGGCGGCCGGATCCTCATCGCCATGAAACTGTATGCAGTCCACGAATGAGAGCACCTGTGCCAGGCGTTCCACCGGCTCGTTCACGCATACCGCCACGGTCGTGACGAACGGCGGCAACTGCTCGACAATCGCGCGCGCGTCCTCGGGCTCGATGTGGCGATTGCGCCGTTTCGCCTCGGGCGCAAACACGAAGCCGAGCGCGTCGGCCCCGGCCTCACAGGCGGCCAGCGCGTCCTCCACGTTCGTGATGCCGCAAATCTTAACCTTCGTCACGCCCGAGCAACTCCCGTATCTTCGCGCGGATGTCGTGACTCATCATCAGCGACTCGCCCACCAGGATGGCGTCCACGCCGCCGTCCTCGAGCTGTTTCACCTGGTCCCGCGTATGGATCCCGCTTTCACTGACCAGGACGTGCCCGCCGGGCACGCGCCGTTTCAGGCGCAGCGTCGTCTCAAAGCGCACCTCAAGGGTGTCCAGGTCCCGGTTATTGATGCCGATAATATGCGCACGCGCGCGCACGGCCCGCGCGATCTCCTCCTCCGTATGGGTCTCAACCAGGGCCTGCATCCCGAGCGTTCGCGCGATCCCCAGAAACTCGGCCAACTGCGCGTCTGATAGTATCCGCGCGATGAGCAGCACGGCGTCCGCCTCCGCGGCGCGCGCCTCGAATATCTGATACGAATCGATAATGAACTCCTTGCGCAAACAGGGCACGTTCACATTCTGATGCACAGATGTTAGGTCGTCCAGCGATCCCTTGAAGAACCGCGCGTCCGTCAACACGGACAAGGCCCGCGCGCCGCTCTGCTCGTACAACGCCGCCACCTCGACCGCGTCCACGCCGGGGAGGATGTCGCCCCGCGATGGCGAGGCGCGCTTGATCTCGGCAATGAGGCTGATGCCGTCCTGGCGCAGGGCGGCGCGGAAATCGCGCGGCGGATCAACTTCGCCGACGCGGTCTTCGAGAGCCGGCAGTGGGATCACGCCCTTCCGCTCCGCCACCTCCTCGCGCTTGTACGCAACTATTTCATCAAGAATCATGGGAGTGTCTGATCAGTTGTTCGAGTTTTTCCAGTGCGGCCCCCGAGTCAACGGAGACGGCGGCCCGTTCTATTCCGCCCTCGAGATCACCCGCCTGCTGCCCCGCGACGATGGCCGGCGCCGCGTTGAGTAGCACAATGTCCCGGTGCGGCCCGCGCTTTCCATCGAGCACGTCGCGCAAGAGCCGCGCATTCGTCTCCGCATCGCCCCCGATCAACGCGGACTTCGGGCGTCGCGCCAACCCGAAGTGCTCTGGTGTAATTTCATACGTCTTGATGCGGCCGTCCTTCGCCTCGGCCACACGCGACGGCCCCCCCAGCGTTAATTCATCGAGCCCGTCGCAGCCATGAACGACGAAGGCATGGCGCGCGCCCAGGTTTTGAAGTGCCTCGGCCAGCGGCGCGACCAAGTCGCCGACGTACACGCCCATCACCTGGCCGTCCGCGTTCGCCGGATTCGTCAACGGGCCGAGAATGTTGAACACGGTGCGTATCTTGAGTTCCGTGCGCACGTGCGCCACGTGCCCCATGGCGCTGTGCAGCGTCCGCGCGAAGAGAAAGCCGATCCCGATTTCATCGATGCACCGCCCGACAACCGCCGGGTCCGCCTCGATACTCACGCCCAGCGCCTCGAGCACGTCCGCGCTCCCGCAGCGGCTCGACGCGCTCCGGTTGCCGTGCTTCGCCACGGCTATGCCCGCCCCCGCCGTTACGAACGCCGCGGCCGTCGAGATATTGAACGTCCCCGAGTGGTCCCCGCCCGTGCCGCACGTGTCAACGAGCGGCTTCCGCGATACCGGCACCGGCGTGGCGAACGCGCGCATGGTTGACGCCAGGCCCACGATCTCCTCGACGGTCTCCCCTTTCATGGCAAGTGCGACCAGGAACCCCGCCATCTGCGCGTCCGTGGCCTCGCCGGACATCAATTCGCGCATGGCTTGCGCCGCTTCCTCGCGGCCCAAGTCGCTCTTATTGATCAGTTTCGCAATGCTTTCCTGAATGGCCATCAGTGCGTCCCGGAAATGGCAGAAGGCGGGAAACGTTATATCGCATGCCAAGGCGCGCAGTGTAGCAACCGCGGAATCGGCGATGCAAGAACCCTATGGGAGGGACTAGGGACTAGGGACTAGGGACGTACGGACTACAGGGCGGCGAGAACGTCCGTCGGCGACGACTCCGGCGTGACGTGGCTCAGCCCGTCCTGATCGGCGGGGTCAAGCAACCGCCCGACCTCCGCGTAAAAGGCGTTCTTCGCGCCGATATCGGGGAAACTCTGACGCGCCCACGCGCTGAGGTAACCAAGCCCCGCGTGCTGTTGCAGCCGGGTATGGGCGTACACGATGTCGGCGCCTTCGAGGAACACGGGCAGCAGGGGCGCGAGTTCGGGCGCGTCAAAGTCGTCCACGAAACGCTGGCCGTACGCATTCATTTCCGTGCCGACGACGATCGGCAAGTCGCGCGACCGCGCTTCATCAACGAACCGGTGAAGCAGTTCGCCCTTGCGTCGGCGCACGTCGAAATCCTTATAGTTCCAATTGCGGTCGGGGATGATGTTGACTGCGGCGACGCCGGATTCCATCATCACGTCGAGCAGCTCGATCATGCACTGTTCGCCGTCCGACGTACCGTCGAGAAAGGCGAACGTGGGAATCGCGTCATTGGCAAGGACAAAGGCGCTCACGTCGCGTAACGTCGGGAAGTCGCCGCCCTCCGGTTTCACGTACCCGACCCCGCCCGCTTTCATTGTCTTGGCGCGGACCAGCCCCTGGAGCGCGGGCGAGTCGTCCAGCACGGCGGTTATGCGCTCCGGCGGCTCGCCCAGCTTTTCGGCCCAGAAGGCCGCGCGCTTCTCGTCCTTGGGAAACACCGAACGCGCCTTTGCGTCCAGCGCCATGCACACGTGCCGCTCCGTGGCGTTCCAATTCGGCGTGAGCGGCAGCACGTCGCGCTCGAAGTCCACCCCCGCCGGATCGAGGTGCGCGCTCACGCGCGCGGCCAGTTCGCGCGTGCGTTCCTGAGCCGTGTGCTTGAATGCGTCGAGCGGGGCCGGGTCGACCGCCTCGCCCGAGGCGAAGCCGACGCCCATGTGGTAGGCGATGCCCGGCTCGCCGGGCGAGTTGATCGTGCGCCCCGCGAACTCCGGCACAAAGACGCGCGTCTCGAATCCGCCGCACCCGCGCAGCCCAAGCAGCGCGCACGCTTCGAGAAATTCGTCAACCCCGTCCAGTACGTCGAAATCCACAATCCCCATCGCGTACAGTCCCGCCGCGCGGCCCAACCACGCAAGGCGCGACGGCGAGTAGCCGTAGCCGTTGTAAGAGAAGAAGGAATGGCAATGCAGGTTGACGCGGTCTCCGGTTTCAGGCAAGGCGATTGCGCCCTCGCGCGCCAACGCCTCCAGTTCCTCGAGCGCCGTCCACCGGAACGCTACGTCAAAATCATCAATTTCCCGCTCCAGCACTTCGCGCATGAACAGCACTCCGCATAGCGTTTTCCGTTGCTGGCCCGCATCCTACTCAATCGAGTGTGTGCAATCCAAGAGGGCGTTATTCTCGGAGTTTGCGCCTCTCCTCCCTCGACACGACAAAGATAATCGGGAATATTAGTTTAAGTAAGTTGGTTAAGAATATGTTCTCGTTACGAATCGGTATGCCGACAGCGAGACCATGAGCGAAGGTATGAAGGTAACCGCCAGTTTACGTCTACCCCGCCCCCGGACTGTTGTGCGCGTAATGAGGTCACGTGTCGCCTGTTCTGATTACCCGTTGGCCGTTTCGAGTACCGAATACTACGCCAACGCCCCTTGATTAGGAGGCTATCGCATGTGTCCCTTCGGTTATCATCGGTCTCGCAGGATCACGAAGCCAACCTCGGTCTTCTTTCGACACAATCGACTTTTCCGGGCCGGAATCGAACAGCCGTGTCGCCGCGACGTTCGTAGCCACCCTTCCCGATTCGTCTTCGCCGGCAAGTGGAGCCTGCTGCTACTCTTGGGCCTTTGGGCCTGCGCGGACGCCGGGGCGCACACCCGGAACGCCGAGAACATTACACGCGAGACCGAGGTCCGGAATGGGACGGCCCCGGACCCCGCGTCCCTTCCCGTCGGATATGCCCTATACGATGACGTTCTGGACACACCTGACAGTCAAGCACCGCCCGCGTTGCGGCTGGCGGACAACGTTGCCACGAGGAGCGTCGCCTGCGAACCAACAGTTGACTGTCCGCCCAATCCTGTCGCACTTGGCGGTAGCGCGTCACTGGTCGTAACCAACCCGTGCCTGGAAGGTAGCGTGGTGTATCAGCTTCAATTCAACGGCCAGGTAATTGCCGAGTCTGATAATGGCATGTTCTTCATTGACAATGTCCAGTGCGAAGATTCCGGGTGGTACACTATTATCATCTCCGACGGCGAGAACCTTGTCCTGGTACGGTGTGAAATCGTTGTCGAGCCCTGTGACGGAGGGGAGGGCGAGGGAGAAGGCGAAGGCGAAGGCGAGGGTGAAGGCGAGGGTGACCCCTGCGCTTCCGGCCAAGGCTGTGATGACGGCGACCCCTGTACCGAAGACTTCTGCGACCCCGCCACGGGAGAATGCATCCACCTCGCCATTCCGGGTTGCGAGGGCGAGGGCGAGGGCGAGGGAGAAGGCGAAGGCGAGGGTGATCCGTGCGCGTCCGGGCAAGGCTGTGATGACGGCGACCCGTGTACCGAAGACTTCTGCGACCCCGCCACCGGAGAATGCATCCACCTCGCCATTCCGGGTTGCGAGGGCGAGGGAGAAGGCGAGGTGGCTCCCTGCGACGGCAAGATATGGACGGACGCCGAGGATTTCGCGGAAGGTTACAGTTTCAATCTCGAACCCGTACAGGTTGGCGATGACTTCTGCCTGCAACTTGCCGGTGAGCTGCGCGCATGGCCATACATCTCTGTGGCAAACTCTGGCCGTGACACCGCCGCGCGCATCGACATTAATAGCGGCGACGTGGTCGGCGAGTACTTGACTCGGCCCGCGGGCATGGCGGGCAACCCCTCGCGCACCACTGTGGACGCCTTCGGTAATACCTGGGTGGGCAACAGGAACGAAGCCTCGAATTCGCAGGGATCCGTGACGCGGATTGGCCTGATCGTGGGCGGTACGCGCGTGGATTCCGCGGGCAATCCAGACCCGAACGGCGATTATGTACTAAATCCGGCTTATTGCACATGCGAGGACCGCGACCTGGATGGGCTAATCAAGACTTCACGGGGCTATCCCTGGGTAAATGGGGTCAGCGACTGGACGCCGACCGCGCTGCCTTGGACTAATGCCGCCGGCGCGGACACCAACGGCGGCGTGTCCACCGCAGAGGACGAATGCATCACCGCTTACGTGCGCGTGGCGGGCACCGGGGTGCGCTTCGTTGCGGTCGATCCGTTTAACGATGTGTGGACGGGCGGCCTTACGAACCGCCTCTTTCAGCGGATTACAGGCGCCACCGCGACGGCAGTGCCCGGTTCCATCTTTAACAGCATATGCGGCGGTTACGGCGGGCTGGTCGATCCGAACAACGTTCTCTGGTCCGCCTATTGGTCAGGGTACGGCGACGGGTTCATGCGCTATGACGTCAACTTCCCGTCCTCGCCCCTGACCTGCGTCAGCGGCGTGCTGAACTACGGCGTGGCCATCGACCCCGATACGTGCCACATTTGGACGACCTCCGCCACGTTCGACAATTATGCGCGCGAGGTAGACTCCGCCGGCAACCTGCTTAACATCTACAATCATTTCGGGGCGGCCTCGCCCAATCAGGTAGGGCGGGGGATTGTCATCGGCAACGGCAACGTCTGGGTGGGCCACAGCGGCAGCAACACCGTGGGGCGCCTCACCACTTCGGGCGTACATCTCGGCAACGTGACCGTGGGCGGCGGCCCGACGGGCGTCGCCATCGACACCAACGACAAGGTATGGTCGACCAACCTTTTCAGCAACACGGCCTCGCGCATCGACCCAAGCAGCATACCCGGTACGGTCGACCTCACCGTCGATTTGGGACCCGGCGCCGCCCCCTACAACTACAGCGATATGACCGGGTCCGTGCTCCTCAAGGCTGTCGCCCCGCAGGGAAGCTGGACCACCACCTACGACAGCGGCATCCTTGGCTACGCTTGGAGCACCATTTCCTGGCTCGCCTATCAGGACCCCGGGACGAGCATCGTGGTGCAGGTGCGCGCCAGCGACTCGCCAAGTCCTTCCGGACCCTGGACTGTCATATCCAATAACATCCCGTTTACCGGCGTTGTGGGTCAGTTCATTCAAATCCAGGTCATCCTGAAGCGCCAATCATCCTGTCACGGTCGCGGACAGGTCAAACTTTGCGAACTTACCCTGTGCATGAAGTCGGAGTGCATGGAGCTCAAAGTGCTCCAAAAAGAATGCGATCCGGCGTCCGGCGACATTACCACTGAGTTCCAGGTGACCAACACGTCGCATTCCAACGCGACTACCGTGCTCATCACGCCGCAGACCCCGAACGTGACGGTCACGCCAAACGTAATCAATACCCCCATCGCAATAGGAGCCACCCAAACCTTCAACGTGGTCGTTAGCGGGGCCGTTCCAGGCCAAATCACTTGCGTCACCGTGACCCTGCTCGATCGCAGCAAGCACCCGTGCTGCTCACAGACGGTCTGCTTGCGCTTCGATTGCGCCGCGTGCCTCGAATTCCTCAAGGAAAAGATCGTATGCGACCCAGACAACCCGGGCTCATTCCTCTACACTTTCCAAGTGAAAAATCGGACCGCGTTTGACATCCATCATCTCTATTTCTATCCGCCCGCCGGCGTCAATATGCCGAGCTACACGGCCCTGTTCCCGCCGCTTGCTCCATCAACGGTGTCGAATCCCATTACCCTGTCGATTAACACGAATCTGCCCCCTGGCTCGCTTCTGTGTTTCGATTACAGCGCTCATGACAAGTTGCTTGATACCTGCTGCTACGGTCACCACTGTATCAAGGTGCCGAGGTGTCCCGGCGCAGGCGAGGGCGAGGGCGAGGGCGAGGGCGAAGGCGAAGGCGAAGGCGAGGGCGA
>JAKQEQ010000030.1 GCA_029556545.1 Candidatus Hydrogenedentota bacterium | reverse complement strand
GTGTTTCAGGGCACCTACCCGGACGCGATGTTGAGTTTCGGGCCGGAGAGTCCCTTCGGGGCGGAGCCTGCGTTTCACGCGGCGACCGTGCCGGCGGACGCGACAGCGAAGATATTCAGCTTTCTGACACACGTTGGCAGCAACGGCACGGATTTTGCCTCGATCGGGCTGCTGCACATGCAGCTCCCGACGGCGGACAAACAGATCCGGCTGACGGTCTCGGAGGGCGACGAGGCGGAGATTGACGGCCTCGCGAACGGGTTCCCGCTCGATGAGGCCGTGCTGATACATCCTGGCCGGACGTGGGAGAGCCGGACGTTTCCGGATGACTGGTGGCAGGCGGTGATAGACGGCCTCGCGGAGACGGTCCCGATCGTGCTCTGTGGGCTGAACGGCGGCATACACGGCGTGCTGCCCGTCGAGTGCCCGGAGAACGGATTAGACCTGCGGGACAGAACGACGATGGGCGGTCTGTTCGCGCTGGTGAAGCGCTGCCCGGTGCTGGTGACGAACGACTCGAGCCCGGTGCATGTGGCGGGTGCGTTCGACAACGCGATTGTATTGATCCCGTCGGTGCGGCATCCGGACCTGATACTACCTGTGAGGCACGGCAACCCGTACTGGCGGGCGTCGGCGCTGTATAAGAAGCTGACGCTGCCCGAGGTGAACCGGCAGCCGTGCGAGTACTACGGCAGCCACGCCAACGGGGCGCCGCTCGGGCCGTGGAGCGATTACCTGCCGGAGGCGGCAGACGTTATAGCGGAGGCATTGAAACATCATGGCGACCAGAAACTTTACGCGACTGGGCGGCGAACGGCAGAGGCCGAGCCCTCAGTTTCTGACACAGCCGGAGGCAGCGGTAACGGCAACGGGCGCGGCGGCGGCGGTGGAGACACCGGCTACGACCTCGCAGACATCGCAGAGCAATCCTGCGCCCAAGCAGCGCAAGACTAAGGAGGCCCGCAAATGACAACGACGATCAACATGATCGACTACCCGAACAGGCTGCTGACGGCGGAGGTCTGGAACTACGGCGAGGCGAACATCGGGCCGACATCGGCGGCGGTGAAGGCGGCGCCGGGCGTGCTCGGAGTCGCGCAGGTGCTGACGGCGGACGCGACGGAGACCGTGACGTTCTACGATGCCGCGGCGGCGCTCGAGGGCGGCGAGATCGTGCTCGGCGTCCTCGATCTCGCAACGGTCGGCACGCAGCTCTACTTCAGGCGCCCGGCGAGCGTTGGCATCTGGGCTGAGTTCAGCGCTGGCGCGGACACGGGCGTTGTCGCGGTGGGGTATCTCTAATGGCCACGAGCTATCTGGCGCCTGCTGAGGGGCAGGGCTACGACGTTGTTGACATGGAGTATGCCGACGCTGCGGCAGAGGGCCGGAGGTAAACGCTGATGGCTGTCTACGCGACATCGGCTGACCTGGCGGAGTATATGGCGCTCTCGCAGGACGACCTGCCGGATGACGTAGAACGGATGCTGGCGCGGGCATCCGAAGAGGTGGACTACCTGACGCTCAACCGCGTCGACACCACCGAGACAACGCACGTCACGGCGACAAAAAGCGCGGTCTGCGCGCTGTGCGAGTACTGGATACGCAACGCGGCGGACACGGCGG
>JAKQEQ010000017.1 GCA_029556545.1 Candidatus Hydrogenedentota bacterium | reverse complement strand
GGTGTTCGCCCTGGGCGCGGAGAAGGCACAGCCGCCGCCCGACGGCTGCGGGTGTTTCAAGGCGGCGGACGCCTCGGGGCCGGCGCTGTCCGCGCAGGCGGGCAACGTGTTGGTCTTGGTGTTGGCCGTAGCGGCGGCACTCTTGCGACGATGGTTCTTTTCTATGGTGACGGACGTGCCTTTTCGAGTCTTCCGCTCAGACCGCTTCGAGGGTGGAAGGCGGTTTCGAGGCGACGTTGTAGGTGACGCTGACGACACCCGGGATGTTGTCCGTGATCTTGCGGGCTAGTTCCTCAAGCAGGTCGAAGGAGAGCCGCGTGGGCGAGGCGGTTCGCGCATCGACGCTGTTCCAGCAGCGCACCTCAATCTGGCAGCCGAACTCGCGTTTGCCGTCGCGCATGCCGGTCACGCGGTCCTCGTGGAGGATGGCCATGTATTGGAATGCGCCGGTGTCTTTCAGGAGGTGCTCGACTATCGCTGTCGCCTTGCGGACGATGTCGATGCGTTCCGGGGTTACCTCGCCGATGACGCGGGCGGCCAGCGCGGGGCCCGGGAAAGGAATGCGGTCGAAGAGGTCCGCCGGGAGTCCCAAGGCCTTGCCCACCTTTCTCACACTGTCCTTGCGCAATTGAATCAGGGGCTCGATTATTCGGTAGCCGAAGGCCTGCTGCGGGTCGATCCCGAGTTGTTCGAAGACGTTGTGCTGCCGCTTGATTCCGGCGACGGTCTCGTCCACGTCGGTGAGAATGGTCCCCTGAAGGAGACATTTCGCGCCGCTTTCCCGAACGATCTTCCCGAAGACGTCCTTGTAGAATGTCTGTGTTATGGCTTCGCGCTTTACTTCAGGGTCCGTGATGCCCTTCAGCGCGGCGAAAAACTCCTTGCGCGCGTCAACCACTTCGACTGTAACGCCCAGTTTGCCGAAGAACCCGACGACCTGCTCGGGCTCGCCCTCACGCATGATGCCGTTGTCGATGAATACAGTTTTGAGGCGGTTGCCCAAGGCACGGTGCCCGAGCATCGTGACCGTTGACGAATCCACCCCGCCTGATAAGGCATTGATGGTCATGCCGTCCCCGACACCGGCTTGTATTTCCCGGACTTTTTCTTCGATGAAGCGATCCGTGTTGAGCTCCTGCGCGGTGATCTCGGTGATCATGGATGTTCAGCTCCTATTGAAGCGCTGGCTTCGGTTTCGTTTCTGCGAGGAGGATACGCAGCCCGCCATCCGCCACGGCCGCACTTCACCACCCGAACCCGGCCATGGCGGGAGGAATATTACCAGATACCCACACAATATTCGCAATACGGCCGGGGAACGGAAACGAGGGCCCGGTCTGGCGCTGTTTCCGCGCGAACACAACCGCACGAGATTGATTGCCGGGCGCTGAGGGATTTAGAATCCGGGTGTTCCAAACACCTTGCGGGATGGAGTTTACTGCGATGACGGGCAGGCGAGTCGCTTTTAACGTAGAGAAGTATCTTGAAGAACAAGCGGCCGCCATCTTCGAACGCATCAAGCGATTTGACAATAAGCTCTATCTGGAGTTCGGGGGGAAACTGATCTTTGACTACCACGCGGCCCGGGTGTTGCCGAATTTCGACCCGAACGTGAAGATGCGGCTGCTCCAACAGCTCAAGGACGAGATCGACGTCATTCTGTGCATCTACGCCGGGGATATCGACCGGAAGAAGATCCGGGCCGACTTTGGTATTACCTACGATATCGACATGCTCAAGTTGATTGATGATCTGCGGTTGGATTGGGGCCTGGACATCACGGCCGTAGTCATCACCCGGTATGAGGACCAGCCTGCCGCGCTGCTTTTCAAAAACAAACTCGAACGGCGCAAAATCCGGGTGTATACCCATCACGCTACGCGCGGTTACCCAACGGACGTGGATCTCATCGTCAGCAAAGAGGGATACGGACGCAATACCTACATCGAGACCACGCGTCCGTTGGTAGTGGTAGCCGGCCCGGGCCCCGGCAGCGGGAAACTGGGCACGTGCCTTTCGCAGCTTTATCACGAATATGAACGGGACGTGGGGGCCGGATATGCCAAGTTCGAGACGTTTCCGATCTGGAGCCTGCCGCTGAAACACCCGGTGAACGTGGCGTATGAAGCGGCGACGGCGGACCTTAAAGACGTAAATGTGATAGACCCGTTTCATTTGGAGGCGTACGGAGAGACCGCCGTCAACTACAACCGGGACGTGGAAGCGTTTCCTCTGTTGAAACGGATTCTGGAGAAGATCACCGGCGGCGAATCCTTCTATCGATCGCCAACCGATATGGGGGTCAACCGGGTCGGTTTCGGTATCGTGGACGAGGAACAGGTTCGCGAAGCGGCCAAACAGGAGATAGTGCGGCGAGTCCTTCGCTACCGCTGCGAGTATATGATGGGGCTGGTGGAAAAGGAGACCGTCGAGCGGGTTGAACTGATAATGAACGAACTCGGCATGGAGGTTGAGGATCGCCGGGTCGTGCGCCCGGCGCGGGAAGCCGCGCTGCGAGCGCAACACAACAACAAGGGTCATGACGGCGTTTATTGCGGCACGGCGATCGAACTTCCGGACGGCACGATAATCACCGGCAGCAACTCGCCGTTGATGCACGCCGCCACGAGCGCCGTGCTGAACGCTATCAAGCATCTTGCGGAGATTCCGGATAAGATTCACCTGATCTCGCCCAGCATCATCGAGGCGATCGGCGACATGAAACGTGATATGAGAGACAGCAAGAACGTCAGTCTCGACCTTGAGGAAGCCCTGATTGCCGTGGGCGCTTCGACACCGTTGAACAGCGCAACGAAGCTCGCCATCGAGCAACTCAAGAACCTCAGGGGGTGCGACATGCACATGACGCACATACCGACGCCGGGCGACGAGGCGGGACTGCGAACGCTGGGGGTCAACCTGACCAGCGATGCGTGTTTTTCGACCGAGAGCCTTTACGTTACCTGAGCCGATCGCGGATTCTTGGAGCAAGCATCCACGCGGGAGTCACGCCCCTTACCCCGCCGTCCGCGCACGCGCGCGGCCCTGCGCGGACCGCGTTGCGAGGCTGAGCCCAAGCACGGCGTCGAAGGAATGCTCTCGGCGAAGGTCGTTGCGGCAAGTCGCGGTTGCTGTGCTATACTTCGCGCGTTTGCGAAACCGGGGAGTGATCCCGATTTCACTGGGACTATCGCAACGTTACGGGAGAGAAACAGTGGTAGTAGAAGGAGATCGCGCACGTTGGCTTCACGGCAAGCAGGGGTGTTGCGAGCGTACGGACGCACCGCCCGAGCGGCCGCTGCACATGGTGTTGCTGGGCGCGCCGGGCGTCGGCAAGGGCACCCAGGCGGAACATCTTTCCAAGAAGTACAAGTGCTGCCAGTTGTCCACGGGCGATGTGTTCCGCGCGGCGAAGAGCGCCAGCTCGGACGCGATGACCGAGACCATGCGCGAGGCCGTCGAACGCATGAAGCAAGGCAAGCTCGTTTCGGACGAGACGGTGGTGCAGATCGTGCGCGAGCGGTACGATTGCCTCACGTGCGGCTATGGATTCCTGCTGGACGGATTCCCCCGGACGGTGGACCAAGCGAAAGCGCTGGAGGACATGCTGGCTGAACTCGGCGTCAGCCTGGACGCCGTACTGAATTACACGCTGGATACCGACGAGGTTATCCGGCGCCTGAGCGGGCGCCGCACGTGCAGGGCCTGCAAGGCGACGGCGCATGTGATCTTCAATCCGCCGCAAGTCGAGGGCATGTGCGACAAGTGCGGCGGCGAACTGTACCAGCGCGACGACGACCAGCCCGACGCCATCCGCGTGCGCCTGAAGGCCTATGAGGACAGCACCGCGCCGCTGGCCGACTACTATGATCGCAAGGGCCTGCTGATCAACATCTCGGCGGAAGGGTCGCCGGATACGGTCTTCGGCCGGACCGAGACGCTTGTCGACAAACGGTTTTTCTGAGGGCACGCGTATCTCTCGGGTCGGGGGACTTCGGACAGGTGGAAACCGTAGACCGGTCGGAACGGCCCGACCGGTCGGATGCGTCGGGGCGTTGATCGGGGCACGCTATTCTTCCGCAAACGGTTCCACGGCGCGCACCGGATCACGTTCGGCCGCGTCGAGCAGTTCCGCGACGCGCGCCTCATCAAGCCAGCGCACGCACCCGGTTTCGAGTTCGTAAATCGCGCCGCATACGCGCGCCTGGCCGCCATGCACCAGTTCGCGGGTCCGGGGACTCGCCAGGAAGAGGTTGCCGATGGCCTCCCACACATTCTCCTCGACGGCCCGCCGAAACACGGTCTCCTCGTTCTCCGTCGCGCCGCTTTCGAGGGCGCGCCGCACCGCCGGCTCGATGCCGCGCACGAGCGGTGGGATATTGCGTTCGAGGGGATGCCCGTGCCCCTGCAATACCCGCGTAACCGCGGTAACGGCCCCGCATTGGGTATGCCCCAGGACGACGAGCAGGGGCGTTCGCACGTGCGCCAACCCGTACTCGATGCACCCGATCTCGTCCGTGTTGCACACGTTCCCCGCGACGCGCACGACGAATAGGTCCATGATGCCAGCGTCGAACAGGATTTCGACGGGCACGCGCGAGTCGCTGCAACTGATCACGGTGGCATAGGCGTAGTCCGCCTGCTGCGAGGTCGCGGCAAGGCCGCGCCGCGCGGCGTCGGCATGCGGATGTGTCGAGCGCCCTTCGACGAAACGGCGATTTCCCTCATCGAGGAGATGCAACGCCTCCTCGGGCCCCGGCTTGTTACACGATGTCGTCATGATAGTTCCCCGTGAAGTTTGATGGGTATTCCCACCACCGCGTCAACGGCGCACACGCCGCAGAATATCCCAGTACGCGCCGCGTTTCCCGCCGCGTATGGCCTCGACCAGCACCGTGTTGTCGTTGTAGTTGTAATTGCCGTCCTTGCGGTTCGGGTTCGCATGCAGGAACCGCGCGTCCCCCGCCACCAGGGTCTCCACGTAATCATGAATGTCCAGGCCGATCCCGGCGTCCACGTAGAAGACGGGGCGCAGCAAGTCGTCGTTATCCATTGTGGCCCCATGAAGATGTGGATTATCGCGCACCGGCCCCATGTCCCGCACGGCGCGCCCGAGGGGTGTGTACGGGTATACCCGCACGCCGCAGGAAAGCCCCACGCGGTCCGGCGCGAACTCCCGCATTGACGCGATGGCGTGGGAAAGCGTCTCGCGCGTCTCGCCCGGTCCGCCGAGCAGCATGTCGCACATGACCGCGATGCCCGCATCCCTGCACGCGGCCACCGCGCAGCGCACGTCTTCCGCCGTGTAGCGGCGGCCCAACCGCCGCAGCATGCCTTCGTCGAGATGGTCTACCCCGAAATCGAGCCCCACGCAACCTGCCCGGGCCATCGCGCGGGCAAGTTCAAGGTCAAAGGGGACCGGATACACGTAGGCGTACCACCGTATCCGCTCATGCACGCCGGCGGCGCACAACGCTTCACACACCGCGAACGCATGGTCGCCGGGCACGTTGAATTCGCTGTCGCACAGGTGGAACACGTCGATACCCTGTTCCAACAACGCGCCGACCTCGCCCACCA
The DNA here is from genome assembly GCA_029556545.1 of Candidatus Hydrogenedentota bacterium. Classification (GTDB taxonomy): domain Bacteria; phylum Hydrogenedentota; class Hydrogenedentia; order Hydrogenedentales; family JAGMZX01; genus JAGMZX01. The sequence continues at coordinate 261,118 of JAKQEQ010000017.1, read as the reverse complement.
CCGCCTCGGGCGTGCGCAGGCGCATCACGCGCCCCTTGGCCAGCGGCTCCGAGCAATACACGCACGGCATGGCGCAGCCCCGTTTCGTCTCGATACCCGCCTGCCCCCCTTCCTCGAAGTACCTGCGATTATCCAGGAAGCAGCGGCGCGACGCGGGGGCCACTGCGACGTCCGTCCGCGCAAAGGACTGTTCCGCCACCGGCCCGTCTTCACCGCTACGCACGATCCCCGGCACGGATTCGAGGTCCCGTTCCCCGGTTAGCGCGCGAAGGAACGCGGGCGCGCCCGCCTCTCCGTCGCCCGCGATCCCATAATCCGCGCCCGTGAAGCTTAAGACTTCGCGCGGTGCGCACGAGAAGCCCACGCCGCCGAGACATACGGGCAGGTCGCTGTGTAACTTGATCCAGGCGACGACTTCGGCGGTCCGCGCCAGCACAAAATCCTGGCTGGCGAAGTAGGAGTCGTCAATATTCCGCACGGAAACCAGCACGGCCGCGAAGCGGCCCGAATCGAGCGCCGCATCGAGCGTCGTGCGCCAGTCCTCGGCAAACGCAAGATCGCACACGACGGGTGCGAATCCTTCCCGAGCCAGCGCGTCAGCGGTGTATTCGAGTCCCAGCGGCGCGACGGGCGGCCGCATGAAATTCGGATTCACCAACAATACTTCGCGCGTCTTCACGTGGCAGCTACCTCTTGCCTACAAAACGTCTCCTGACCACATTTGCGTCGGCGCGACGCGAGGGACGGTTTGCCGCCTGATATACCACGGGAACTCGGCGGAAACAAGGGAGACTAGCGTCGGAGATGTCGTTTGTTCTCCGAACTGACCACGCGGGGAATGGGCCCAGCGCGAGGTGTCGGGATGAAGTGGCGAAGCGACTACTTTCCGCGCGATGATAGGGTGCACTTTGCGGGCGAGGCGTCGCGCATCGCGGGAAACAGGGAGATATTCGGTATGGACGGCGGCTTTGAACGGGTGTTTACGGCGGGCTGGGGCGATATGGATTTCAATGGGCACATGCGCAACACGGCGTACCTGGACCTGAGCGGGACGGTGCGCATGATGTATTTCGAGGCGTGCGGATTCTCCGTGGGGGAATTCGCGCGGCTCCGGTTCGGGCCGGTGATCTTCAGGGACGACATCGAGTACTTAAAGGAAATACGGTTGCTTGAGCAGGTTCGCGTGACGCTGGAACTCGCGGGCCTCGGCGGGAACGGGACCCGGTTTCGGGTTCGCAATCGCTTTTTCAGCGAAGACGGCCGACCGGCGGCCGTGGTCACGAGTATCGGCGGCTGGTTGAATCTGGAGAACCGTAAGCTGGCGCCGCCGCCGGACGCCCTTGCCGAGGCGCTACGCGGGTTGCCCCGGGCGGAAGACTTCGCGGATCTTTGACGTTCGAGGGCGTCCATTGACGAGGTCTCCACACCGAACGTTGATTTGTCTCCTTGAGGGGATGGTCCGCCGTTCGTATAATGAGGTTCCCATCAGAATCGCGGGAGACACACATGCGCGCATTGGTCACGGGCGGGGCGGGGTTTATCGGGTCGCACTTGTGCGAAGCGCTGGCGGCGCGGGGCGACACGGTCTGGGTGCTGGACGACTTGAGCACGGGGCGCTTCGAGAACATCGAGCACCTGACGGACCGGATCACGTGCGTTATCGACTCGACGCTGAACCAGGAGACGGTGCGCGAACTGGTGCGCGATGTGGATGTGGTGTATCACCTCGCGGCGACGGTGGGCGTGCAGTTGGTGGTGAGCCAGCCGGTCCAGACGATCGTGAACAATATCCAGGGCACGGAGACGGTGCTTGAGGAGACGTGCCGCTACCGAAAGCGGCTATTGATCACTTCAACGAGCGAAGTGTACGGCAAGAGTATGAAGGAGGTCTTCGCGGAGGAAGACGACAGCGTGATCGGACCCACGAGCCGGCACCGGTGGTCCTACGCCGCGTCGAAGGCCATCGACGAGTACCTCGCCATGGCCTACTGGCTCGAAAAACGGCACCCGGTCGTCATTACGCGCCTGTTCAACACCGTCGGGCCGCGCCAGACCGGCCGTTACGGCATGGTCATCCCGACGTTCGTGACGCAGGCAATCCGCAATGAGCCGCTCACGGTCTACGGCGATGGGAAACAATCGCGGTGCTTCGCCTACGTGGGCGACGTGGTGCCCGCTATCATCGCGCTCATGGACCAGCGCGATATATGCGGCGACGTGTTCAACATCGGCAACGACGAATCGGTATCGATGGAGGAACTGGCCCGGCGGATTATTGCACGGACGGGCAGCGCGTCGACTCTCCGCTACGTGTCCTACGACGAGGCGTATGGCCCAGGCTACGACGACATGCGCCACCGGCGGCCCTGCCTCAAGAAGGTGCGCGCCGCCATCGGCTACCAGCCCAAGACCTCGCTCGACGCCATTCTCGACGCGGTCATCGCGGACGTGCGCCGCCGGATGGACCCAAACGCGGCGCGGGCGTCTTGTCCGTGAATCGAGATGCCTCGCGCTTGCGGGAACGCGGAATGCCCCGGACGGGTGTTTGGGGCGCAGCCTACGGGGAGAGATGAAATGAATAATCCTTGTCTTTTCAGATGGATCGCGGGCGCGTGTCTTGTCGCCCTGTTTGCCGCGTCACCCGGAGCGGAGGAATGGCCGGTCTCGAAAGACACGGGCTATCGCGGCATCTGGTATTACAACCAAAAGACCAATGACGAGTACGTCTATAAATACAGCGGCGGCTTGGGCACCTACTGCGTGGATCATAATCCGTTTTGCGTCTACGCGGCGGAAGTGAACAAGACGTTCTTCGTCTACGGCGGCGCGAAGCCGGACCGGAACACGCTGGTCCACATGGTCTCGTATTACGACCACGCGACGGGCACGGTCCCGCGTCCCACGATCCTGCTCGACAAGCAGACGGAAGACGCGCATGACAATCCGGTCATCGCCATGGACAAGGACGGCTATCTTTGGGTGTTTTCGAGTTCCCACGGGACGTCGCGCCCCTCGTACATCTCGCGCGGCGTCGCGCCGTACAACATCGACCGCTTCGAACGGATTCTCGAAACGAACTTCTCCTATCCGCAGCCGTGGGTCCTGCCCGACGGCGGGTTCCTGTTCCTGCACACATGGTACCAGGGCGGACGCGGTCTCTACTGGATGACCAGCCCCGACGGGCGGGCATGGTCGGAGCGGCGGGTACTCGCGCACATCGCGCAAGGCCATTACCAGATCAGTTGGCCGTGCGGGCATCGGGTGGGCACGGCGTTCAATTACCACCCGCAGGATCTTGGCCTGAATTTCCGAACGAACGTCTACTACGTCGAAACAGTGGACATGGGCAAGACGTGGACCACCGTGGACGGGCGCGTGCTCGATACGCCGTTGACCACCGTGGACAACCCGGCGCTCGTGCATGATTACGAATCGGAAGGGCTCAAGGTCTATATGTGCGACGTCAATTACGACGCGGAGCAGCACCCCATCCTCCTGTACCTTGTCTCGAAGGGGTGGGAGCCGGGTCCGGAGAACGGGCCGCGAACGTGGCATACCGCGCATTGGACGGGCGCGGCCTGGGCCATTCACCGGCTGACGGATTCCGACAACAACTACGACATGGGCAGCCTCTATGTCGAGCCGGGCGGCCTGTGGCGCGTGATCGCGCCGACTGAAACGGGCCCGCAGCCGTATAACCCGGGCGGGGAGGTGGCCATGTGGACCAGCAGCGACGCGGGCGCGACGTGGACCAAGGCGCGGCAACTCACCGCGAACAGCGAGTACAACCACACCTATGTGCGGCGGCCGGTGAACGCGCACCCTGGCTTCTACGCGTTCTGGGCGGACGGCCACGGGCGGCGGCCCTCCGAGTCGCGGTTGTACTTCTACAGCCTCGAAAGCGATACGGTATACCGGTTGCCATTCTCGATTACGGGGGAAACCGCGGAACCCGAGGCCGTCTACACGGAAGTGCGCTGACGCGGGGGCTCAGGTATCGAGCGTGACGCGGTTGCGTCCGGACTCCTTGCTCCGGTACATCAACTGGTCGACGCGGTCGATCAATTCCGTCGGCCCTTCATCGGGCCGCGCGATGGAGGCGCCAATCGACACCGTAACGCGCACCTCGTTGCCCGCGCATTGGTAGCGAGACTCCTCGACAACGGCGCGGCACCGCTCGGCCACACGGGCCAGCACTTCATCGTTGATATTCGGCAGGATGACCAGGAATTCCTCGCCGCCCCAACGTCCGACAAAATCGAAGGCCCGCAGGCTCGATTTCAGCGCGAGGGCGACCATGCGCAGGACGTCGTCGCCCGTCTTGTGCCCGTAAGCGTCGTTCACCCGCTTGAAGACGTCGATATCGACGAACAGCGCGCCGAAGGCCCAATCGTATCGCTTCAGTTCCTCGAAAGCATTCGCGAGCGCCAACTCGGCGTAACGCCGGTTGCCCACCTGCGTCACGGGGCAGATCAGCGCCAGTTCCTCGAGTTCCTCGATGCGCCGCATCGCGGCCACCTTCGACGTGTTGTCCGTGAACACCTCCATGACGCCGATCACCTCCTGGAGCGTGTTCTCGATCGGGCTGATCCGCGTGAACACCGGGATCAATTGCCCGTTCTTATGGCGGATGTACAGTTCCTCCTCGCGGATTTGCCCGTCTTTCAGGCATAGCGCCCCCGGCGATTCCGCGCCGAAGACCGGGTTGCCGTCCCGGTCCACGTGCCCCAGGAAATTCGCGCGGCAGACCGCGCCGATGACTTCCTCGCGAGAATGCCCCGAAATCCGCTCCGCACCCCGATTCCAATACGTAATGATTTGGTTTGGGTCCAGAAAGAACACGCCGTCGTTTAGCTGGTCCAGCAAGTTCTCATATGAGATGTCTCGTCCGAGCATGGCGTATGCTCCCCACATGCCGCTCTGCATACCCTACAACAATTCTCCGCGGCCGTCCAGTTGCCTCCCGCCGCCGGCGACCGCTCACCCTATGCCCCTTTGTTCGCCGCGCTGTGGCGATAGGCGAAGACCTTGACCGCCTCGATGGTCACGAGCCCTTCCTCGACCATGCCGTCGAGTTCCGGCAGAAACGCCTCGATGCGTTCGGGCCGGTCCACGATCTCGACGACAATGGGCAGGTCCTCCGAGAGCCGCAGTATCTTCGAGGTATGGATGCGGCTATTTGCGCCAAACCCGACCATGCCACGAAGCACCGTCGCGCCGGCCATTCCGCGCTTGCGGGCCTCCTCAACGATCACCTCGTGCAGCGGCCGCCCATGACAGCGGTCGCTCTCACCAATGAAGATGCGCAGCAGTTGCGCTTCCCACGGCAGTTTCATAAGCGTGTCCTCACCATGCACGGCCAGCGAACAGGCCCGCGAACAGGGCAACCAAACCGACGCCGTTCATGATCGCCACGTTTGCCGCGGCGCGGAGCCATTCCGCGTCGCGCACCAGCTCGCTCGTCTCGAGCATGAACGCGGAAAACGTCGTAAACGCGCCGAGAAACCCGATCAGCACGATAGCGCGCGTCTCGCCGGTGAGTTGCATGCGATGCTCGGCCAGCATCCAAACCAACCCCGCGAGGAAACAGCCCGCGGCGTTCACGGCGAGCGTCCCCCACGGGAATGCCGCGCCGGCACCGCGTTGGACCCATCCCGCAAGGGCATAGCGCACCAGCGTACCAAGCGCCCCCGCCGACGCCAGCAGCAACAACTTCCGCCACATCATTCTCGTTCCTCAAATGGGGACTCAAGCGATTACGTCCGACCCCTTGCCCGGCATTGCCCGTTGGTTTGCGCGCCGAGCCGGGTCACGCCGATCAGCGTAGCACATTATCAACCGCCAGACCATGAAGCGCCGCGCGGTACTTCGGCAGCAGGTCTGGAATGGCGCCGCGACGCACGGCGTCCGCATGCTGCGCGATCCACGCCCGGGCCTCTTCCGCCCCCAACGCGCGCTGTAACGCCGCATACAGGGTTTCCGGTTGTTCGGGGCACAGGTGAAACGTCTTTTCGCCCCAGTCCCACGCGCTGGAAAGCATAGTCTGGAGATATTTTGCAGGGGTGGTCCGGATCAGAGCGCGGCAGGCGATGAGCTTGAGTCGCTGCGGTCCGCGGTCCGGATGGGTCGCGACGAAGTCGCCCGAGGCGATCTCGGGTGCGGCCATGGCGTTGTGCTCCTTCGCGCGGTAGGTGCGAGCCATGACCTCGATAATGAGTCCTTTGACATGTTCCGTCTGGGCGCGGGAAAGCGTGTGGGGCTTGACCGTGTTCAGGAAGAATTGCAGGTCTTTGTTGACGCCCAATTCGTGAAAAGGGGCAAGCCATTCGGTGAGATAGGCGTACACTTCGCGGTCGTGGCCCTTGCGGCCATGCCGGTCGGGCAGGAATACGTTGCCGCCCCGAAACGGTCGGACGACGAAGCGCGGTGCGCGGTCGTGGAGCGTTTCGAGATTGCGATGTTCCGCCCGCGCCACGGCGGAGTGTTCCTGGGCGTTCTTGGCAACCACAAAGCCGAAGGCGGCGCGTTTGCGCCGCGCATTGGCCGCGTGCAATCGGAAGATCAACTGGTGACGGCCTTCCTGGAAAAGCTGGAAGTCAAGCGACGTAACCGGCGCGGGGCCAAGGACCGCGCGCACGCTCGGGAGTAGAAAGCGGTCCTTGCCGCGCAAACTCCACTCGACGGCGGCGGCCAGCGTTTCGAGCTGGTAGTACCGCTTCAGTTCGTTGCCCCAGTAATCGCAAAAGGGTCGAAAACCAGACCAGCGGACCTTGAACGGCGCGCCCGGCGCCGCGCGATCTCGGCGCGAGGACGGTCCGCGGCGGGGCGGGGCAGGCATGGCGGCTCGTGGTTACTCCTTCCCCAGGTAGCGCACGGCGAGCATGGTGATGTCGTCGTGCGGCGGCGCATCTTGCACGAAGGCGCGAACGTCCTCGAGGACCGCGGCCGTAATCTCGCGGGCTGAAGCGGAATTCAGGGCGCGCAGCCGCGCGTCGAGGCGGCGCTGCGTATAGCGCGCGCCACCCTCGTTGACGGCGTCGGTCACGCCGTCGGTGTAGAGAAACACGCCCTCGCCGGGTTGCAGTTCCACGGCGCCCGCCGCGTATTCGTGGCCGGGCTGTACGCCCAAGACGATTCCGCCGAGATTCCTCAGCGACCACGGCTCGCGGTTGCCCGACAAGACCACCGGCGGGTTGTGGCCGGCGTTGCTGTACGTGAGCGCGCCCGATCGCGTATCGAGAATCCCATAGAATAGCGTGACGAACATACCGGCCGCATCGTCCGCGCACAGCAGATCATTGACGTGTTTCAGGCATTCATTCGGCGCGACGCCGGTAAGCGCCGTCGCCTTCACCAGCGATCGGCTCACGGCCATAAACAGCGCGGCGGACATACCCTTGCCGGAGACGTCGCCGATCAAGAAGGCAAGCCGGCCATCGTCGAGGAAGTAGAAGTCGTAGAAATCGCCGCCGACGCTGAGCGCGGGCATCATCTCGCCGTGGACGTCGACGTCGTGGCGTTCCGGGAACGACTTCGGGAGGATGGAACGTTGGATTTGCACCGCGAGTTCCATCTCGCGCTGAATCGCCCGGAGACGCCGGCGCGCCTCGATGCCCGCCCGCACGCCGCGGACTTCGCGAACCGTCTTGTCGATGGTCACCTCGAGGTCCTGGAAATCGATGGGCTTGGTGATAAAATCGAAGGCCCCGCGATTCATTGCGGCGCGGATGTTCTCCATGTCGCCGTACGCGGAGACGACCACCGCCCGCAACAGCGGCGCACGCTCCGCCAGGTCGCCCAACAGCGTGAGACCGTCCATTTCAGGCATATTGAGGTCCGTGAGGACTAGCTCGATATCGGGTATTTCATCGAGGCGTGCGAGGGCTTCGAGCCCATTCGCGGCAAAATGGAATTCGTAGTCCTCCTCCCGAATCCTTTTCCGGAACTTCTGCCGGATCAGCAATTCAAGGTCCGGTTCATCATCGACCACGAGAATGCGCACCGCCATGGTTTTGTCCCTGTTGAACTGTCTTGCGCCGGAAACGGCTACGCGCCGGCGCGCACGGGCAAACGGATAAGAACCTCCGTGTATTCGCCGAGCACGGAATCGACGAGCAGTTCCCCTTCGTGTTGCCGCACGATGATATCATAACTTATCGAGAGCCCGAGTCCCGTGCCTTCTCCCGCGGGCTTCGTGGTGAAGAACGGGCCAAACACCTTATCCTGCAACTCCGCCGGGATGCCCGGGCCATTGTCGCGGATATGAATCTCGACGACGCGGCCTTGGTTCCGCGTGCCCACCTCGATGCGTGGCCGGTACCCGGCGCCGCCCTCGCGGCGGCGCTGCTGCACGGCCTGGCAGGCGTTGGTCAAGACATTGAGGAACACGCGCGCGATGTCCTGCGGCACGACCTCGACATCCGGCAGGCCGCCGTCGTAATTGCGTTGGATGTGTACCGTGAAGGCTGCGTCTTTGGCGCGCATGCCGTGGTAGACGAGATTGACGTATTCATCCAGCAGGTTGTTGAGATCGGTGCGCTGCCGTTGGCCGGGCCGGCCCCGGGAATGGAGCAGCATATTGCGCACGATGCTGTCCGCGCGGCCGCCGTGCTCGCGGATGCGCGCCGCGTTCGCGGACAGGTCGTGCAGTACCTCCGTCATTTCGGCGGCCAGGTCCTCCGGCAACTCGTCACGGCGACGCTCGAATTCGACCGCGAGTTCCGTCGCCCGTTCCACGCAGAGGTCGGCGAAATTGTTGATGAAGTTGAGCGGGTTCTTGATCTCGTGGGCGATGCCCGCGGTGAGCGCGCCCAGCGAGGCCATTTTCTGATTCAGAATGAGCTGGTCCTGGGTCTGGTGCAGTTCCTCGAGGGCTCGCTGGAGGTCCTCGCTCTTCTTGCGCAGTTCCGCCGTGCGCTCGGCCACCTCGAGTTCGAGTCGCCCGCTGTAGTCACGCAGGAGCGCCTCGGCCTCCTTGCGCGCCGTGATGTCGCGCAGGTTCAGTACGATGCCGGCGACTACCTGGTCATCGAGGAAACTGGTGCCGGTGGATTCGAGCCAGACCCAGCGCCCGTCCTTGCGTCTTGCCCGAAACTCGGTGCGCACCGGCACCCCCGGATTCGCCACGGCTTCGGCGCGCCGGGCGTCGCGCGCGGCCCAGTCGTCGGGGTGCACGAGGTCGTTCAAGGGCTTGCCGCGCAATTCGTCCGTGGCATAGCCGAAAACGGCTTTGAAGGAGGGACTCATGTACTGGGGCACACCTTCCCTGTCCACCACGACGATGACGTCCGGCGCGTGCTCGATAAGCGCCTTGTAGTAGGCCTCGCGGCGCTGAATTTCCGCTTCGGCCCATTGCCGGTCGATGATCTCCTGCTCCAAATTGCGGCTGTACTCTTCGAGTTCGCGCTGGTACTTCTCGAGGGTGAGCGTCTTGTGGGCCAATTCCTCGTAGACGCCCTGGAGCCGCTCCATGAAGGTGTTGAACCAATACGCGAGGTCCGCCACTTCGTCACGGGTGCGCGCCTCGAGCCGATGCGTCAGGTCCGTTTGGCCCTGCGCCATGTCGCGGAGCATGGCGACGGTGCGGCGCAGCGGGCGGACGATGGGCCGGGTCACGCTGAGCGCGAGGAAGAGTACAGCGAGGCTCGACAGCAGCGCCAGGAAGAACCGCGACCGAGCGATTTGCTCGCCCGCGTTGAGCGCCGTGCGCCGGAACTGGTGAATTCCGGCAAAGGCCTCCGCCACGTCCATCTTGACGAGCAGACCCCACCGCACGCCCAGCACATCCACGGGCGCGTAGGCCATGAGCACTTCCCGGTCCCGATAGTCGCGGAAGATGCCGACGCCCTGGCCACCCTGCGCGAAGATGGCGCGGGTGGCCTCATTGTCGATGCGGCGTTGCTCGGGCTCGCGAAATGCCCGCGCCACGGTGAACCCGCCGGTATCGTCCAGAACGGCGTCGGAGCGAAGGAGGAGATCGGGGCCGACGAGGAACATCTCGCCTGTTTCGCCGAGCGCCGCGCGGGATCGCATCAGCGCGTTGATGTGATCAATGGTGAGTTCGAGAATAACGGCGCCGGGTTTTGCGCCCTCGTGGCGGATGGGCGCCGCGAGAAACGCGACCGGCGCATCGTATGCGGGCGGATACGGAGCGAAATCGGTGAAGAAGACATCGCCCTCGAGTTCCATCGCTTTCCGGAAAGCTTCGCCCGCCTTCGTGTCGGCCCAGGGACCGGTCTTGAGCGAAGTGCCGAAGTCGATATGCTGTCGCGCGGAAAAGACGACCGCGCCGGACGCCGCATCGACAAGAAGCAGGTCATGGTACCCGAGTTCGTTGCAGGCGGCCTCGAAATGCGGGCCGAATTCGGCTTGCCATGCGCCGTAGCCCGTGGCGATGCGGGCGGGCTCGCCCTTGGCGCGGCCGCCGTCGAGGAAGAAGGCGTGCTGCACGGCGATCGCGTCCGCGTCGAGCAGGCGAAAGCGCGCCTCGAAATCCGGCGGCGACTCGCCCCATCGGGCGCGATATTCCGCGAGGTAGTCTTCCTCGTAATGGCGGCGGAGTTCCTCGCGCTTCCTGCCGAGGCGCACGTCGTCGGAGGCCTGATCCTGGAGAAACCGACCGAGTGCGCCGCGGACCATGAGGAACGCAAGTCCCAGCCGCTGGCCGCCTGCCGTGAACTTGGCCTCGCGCGCAATCGCCTCGACGTAACTGCGCACATGTTCGCGTTTCACCTGAAGCACCGCCTCGAGCTGCTCTTCCGCGCGGCGCTCGAGGGCCTGATAGGCCAGCGCTTCGAGACCTTCCGAGGCGCGCCGCGCGATGGTAAAGCTGTAGATCGTCGCGACCAGGAGCGGTACCAGGCCGCAAATGAGAAACAGCAGCGTAAGCTTTGCCTGTAGTGGAATACGCACAGTTGCCTCGGGACTTTTCCGGATACCGGCGTATGGTAAACGATTCCGGGCCATGATCACGAGACGCCGCGTCGGAAGGGGATCGCCGGATCGCCGGATCGCCGGATCGGTCGAATCGGTCGGAGCGGTCGGAGCGGCGTGCGCCGTGACATTCCTTGAAAGCGCCGGGGGAGACTGTCATGATACCGGGACGCCGCCGGGGGACGTGTGGGCCGTCCCCGGAGTCGATGGAATCGGACCCACGAACGAGGGAGCGAGGAGTCCTATGGCCACGAGCAGCGAGAAGAACCAAAGCTTTTCCATGAACCCCCGCATCGAGCGGGACCGCGAACTCATCGTGTCGGCGCGCCAGCGAGGCCGTTGGCCCTTGCTGGGCGTGTTTGTGCGGCTTTCGGGTCCGGGCTGGCTGCAAAGCGCGATCACGTTAGGCGGTGGTTCGCTTTCGTCCAGCCTCTACCTCGGCGTCTTGGTCGGTTTCAGCTTCCTGTGGCTTCAGCCAATCGCCATGATCGCGGGCATTATCATGCTGAGCGCGATCTCTTATGTTACGTTGTCTACAGACGAGCGCCCCCTGCGCGCGATCAACCGCCACATCAGTCCCGTGCTGGGTTGGGGCTGGCTGCTCGCGTCCATGATCGCGAACCTGGTCTGGTCCATGCCGCAGTTTGCGTTGGCCACGGCGTCCTTCCAGCAGAACCTGTTCCCGGGCGTCTTCGGTCCGGACGTCATGCCGGACCCCTGGGGCAAGCTGGTGGTCTGCTGTATCATACTGGCCATCGCGCTGACGGCGGGCATGTTGTATAGCATCGGCGGCTGGGGCATGAAGGCCTTCGAGATCATCGTGAAGTGCCTGGTCGGCACGACGGTACTTTGTTTCATCAGCGTCGTGGTCAAGTTGATGAGCACCGGCGAATTGGCGGCGAGCGGCGTGTTTCGGGGCTTCGTCCCGAACCTGAAACTGCTTTCCGAGCCGGTGGCGGAATTGGCGCAACACATCCGGCAGGTTGCCCCCCAATTCCAGGATTTCTGGTCCGGCCTGATTGTCTCGCAACAGCGCGACGTGATGATCAGCGCGGCCGCCACGGCGGTCGGCATCAACATGACATTCCTGTTCCCGTACTCGATGCTGCGCAAGGGTTGGGACAAGGACTTCCGCGGCCTGGCCATCTTCGACCTTTCGACGGGGCTGTTTTTCCCGTTTATTCTCGCGACCAGTTGCGTCGTGATCGCGGCGGCGGCGCAATTCCACGCCGAGCCTGCGCCGGGCTTCCTGGGCGAGGTTGACGCAAGCGGCCAGGCGGTGCGGCCCGCGGCCAACCTCGTGGGCGGGTTCAACGATCTGCTCAGCCAGCGGCTCGCACGCGAGATAGGCCCCGAGGAAATGGCGCGCCTCACTCCCGGCGAAAAGGCCGCGCGGCTCGCCGCGTTGCCCGAGGCGGACCGGCGCATGGCGGCCATGCTTGTCACGCGCGACGCCTTCAACCTCGCCGACTCGCTGGCGCCGCTGACCGGCAGAACCGTCGCGCGCTACGTCTTTGGCTTGGGCGTGCTCGGCATGGGGATGGGCGCGGCCACGATGCTCATGCTGATCAACGGCCTTTGCTTCTGCGAGATGTTGAACAAGCCGGCGCGCGGTTGGCGGCAGCGCGTGGGTATGGCGATGGTGTCCGTCGGCATCCTCGGCCCCTTCTTCTGGACCCAGGCCAAGATGTGGATCGCCATCCCGACCTCCGTCTTCGCGATGACCTTGCTGCCGTTGGCGTACCTCTCGTTCTTCCTCCTGATGAACCAGAAGCGGCTGCTCGGCGAGAACATGCCGAAGGGCGGCAAGCGCGTGCTGTGGAACGTGCTCATGGCCTTCTCCGTGATCCTTGCGGGGTTCGGCAGCCTGTGGTCCATCTGGTCGAAGACGCGCTGGTACGGCGTGGCCGCCGTCGCGCTGTTCACCGCGCTCGTCTTCGTGGTCCACTTTGTGCGCAAGGCCCGAGAGTCCGCCGCATAGCTTGCATCATGACTCGCGCGGGCATGTTTGCCGAGGTCGCCTTACATCGTGCGTATGTATCCTTTTGTCACAGGAATGTGGCGCGGTCGGGGTGCATGCGGTCGAAGAGGTTGACGCCGACCTCGCGCAGGAGCAGGTCGAGGCGAACGACGGGCAAGCCGAGCACGTTCATATAGCAGCCGTCGTAGCGGGCGACGAGGAGGCTGCCGGGCCCGTCGACGGTGTATGCGCCGGCGCGGTCGAGCGGGTTGACGATCTCCACAAAGCGGGCGATCTCGTCGGGTGTGAGGTCGCGGAAGGTGACGTCGGTGGTTTCGTGGCCTTGGACGGCGCGGCCCGATGCGGTATCGACGACGGCGATGCCTGTGAGTACCTGGTGGGTGCGCCCGGAAAGACGCGCGAGCATGGCGCGGGCCTCGGCGGCGTCGGCGGGCTTGCTGAGGACGTGCTCGTCGAGAAAGACGAGCGTGTCGGCGGCGATGACGACGGCGGGGGGGGCAAGGGCGGATACGACGGCGTCGCGCTTGCGGGCGGCGTTGTCCTCGACGATGCGCGCGGGGGACTCCCCTTCGTCAATCTCGGGCGCGTCGCCGGTTATGGCCTCGAACTCGACGCCCAGCGCGGCGAGCAGTGCGCGCCGACGCGGCGAGGCGGAAGCGAGGACCAGCCGGATCACGGCGTCTCCACGGGCGGCGCGGGCGGCGGCAGTTCGGCTTCCTCGACGAGCGGCTTTCCCGCTGCTTCCGGCGGCGGCGCGTCGTCGGGCGCGCCCTCGAACGGGATGGGATCGGGCAGGCGTTCGCCGCCGGAGCCGACGGTGCGCAGGACCTCGTTGTTCAGGATGACGTCCGTGCCCTCGGCCACGTGAAGCTGGGTCTGTTCGGGGCGTAACGGGCCGTTGATGACGTAGCTCGACTCGTCGATGTCGATGATGGTCTTCGAGTCTTCCTCGTTGTCGATGTAGACGCGGACGGGGAGGAAGTCCGCCTCGCGCAGGTAGATAGCGACCTCGGAGAAGAAGGCGTTGTCGGCGTCCTCGGGTTTGGGCTTGAGCTTGATGCCGCAGCTGCGGCGTCCGTCTTCGAGCGCGGTGAAGACCTCGACCTGGTACGACTCGCGCAGGGATTCGATATCCTCATCGAACCCGAGGAAGAAGGCGTCCACCTGGGGGAATTGGTCGAGGTCGTACATCATGAGTTGCTTGACGTCCGGCTCGTATTCGTATCCGTAGCGGCCATCGACGAGGGTGACGCGATCGGGGTCTTCGGTGCGATAGAGGATGCGGCGCGGCTTGGCGTAGAGGAGGCTGCCCCGCGTCTGGAGGCGTTCATCGGGCAGAAGGCTGGTTTCGATGAATTGCGCCTCGAGTGAACGGACGCCCGCGCGCTTGATCGCGAACTCCTTTATGAAGGCGTCGAAATCCGACGCGCCGCCCGCCGTGAGCAATGCCGCCGCCATGCAGGCAAGGGCGATCATGACGCAGCCTCCTCGGTCGGCGGCGCGGGCGGGGCTTCGTGGGCGTGCGGGGTAAATCGCCGATCGTCGGCCAGGGGGATTTTATCGAGCAGGATCGCGTGGGCCTCGAGAATGGCGCGCAGGTTGTTGCGGAGGCTGTCGCGCAGGTCGCGCAGCGCCCGGGCCTCGCGCTCGATGCCGTCGGGCATTTTCCGCGCCTCGGCTTCGGCCTTCGCCTTGACGGCGCGGGCCTCCTCGATGATGGCGTTCGCTTCGCGGCGGGCGGAATCGACGATTTCCTGCTTGTAATTTTGTATGCTGTCGAGGGCGGCCTTAAGCGTGACTTCGAGGTCGCGGAACGTCTCGATGTCCGCCCGCTGTTCCTCGCACTTCTGCTTGAGGTGGGCTACTTGGTGGACCAGGTCCTCGAACACGTCCGCGACGCGCTCGAGGAATCCGTCGACCTCGGCCTTGTCGTAGCCGCCGAACGCGGCGGTCTTGAACTGCATGTTGTAGAGGTCGCTCGGCGTGATGGCCGCTTCTTCGCCGAGCACCTCGGATACGACCCTGTCTCTTCGCATAGTTGCTCCCGGATCAGGACGCGCGCCCCGGCGCGCTATTCACCCGTGTTACGCGCCCAATTCGCGCGATCGCGCGGCCGCCGCGCGCACAGCCTTTCCCACAATGTCGGCGAAGCGCTCCTCGCGCATGCAGCGCAATGCGGCCTCCGTCGTTCCGCCCTTCGAGGTGACGCGCTCGCGCAAGGTCGCCGCGGATTCGCCGCTGCTCGCGAGGAGTTTGCCCGCGCCCATGAGTGTCTGCGCGGCGAGGCGCGTGGCCTGTTCCTCACGGAGGCCTTCGTTCACGGCGGCGTTCACGAGGCACTCGACCATGTAGAAGAAATACGCCGGCCCGCTGCCGCTCAACGCGGTCACCACGTCCAGGTCCTTTTCCTGGACGATCTCCGCAACTCCGACCGCCTCGAAGATCGTCCGCGCCACGGCAGCGTCGTCCCCGGTGCAATTAGCCCCGAGCGCGATGCCCGCCGCGCCGGCGTTGACCATGGCGGGCGTGTTCGGCATGACGCGGACGATGCGGACATTATCGCCGAGCCGCTCGCGGATAAAGGCAATCGAGATGCCCGCCGCGATGGATATTACAAGTATGTCCGGTTTGACGCCCTTACGCGCTTCCTGAAGCGCCTCGTTCATGATCTGGGGCTTCACGGCAAGCACGAGTACGTCGCTCATGCCCGCGAGCGCTTGCGCGTTCGCCGCGACGGTCGCTCCGAGGCTCTCCGCGGCGAGCAGGCGGTCCGGGACCGGGTCATACACGGCCGCGTATTTGCCGGTGAGCACGCCCGCCTCGATCAACCCCTCGAGGATGGCCGAACCCATGTTGCCGTAGCCCAGGAAGCCGATAATGCCCTGCAACATCGCGTCAATCTCCTTGGTTCCGCACCGAACGGAGGTCTTTCACCATCGCGGTCTCATCGCAGCCCGGAAAGAGCCGGCAACGGGTGCAGTCCTTGAACACCTTGTACGGCAGTTCCGAGCGGTCCACCGCGTAGAATCCGTTTCTCCCGAAAAACGCCGGTTCCCGCGTAAACGCGTAGACCCGCGCGATATCCAGTCCCCGCGCCTCGTCGAGTACGGCCGCGAGGAGCCGCCGCCCGATGCCGCGGCGCTGCAAGTCGGGCCGCACCACGAGCGTGCGCACCTCCGCGAGATCGATCATGTCGATGTGCAACGCCACACAGCCGCCCAAGCCCCGCTCGTCCACGTACACGTAGAAATCCCGCACGTTCTCGTAGAGTTCCCGCAACTCGCGCGAAAGTACCGCGCCGCCCGCGCCGTCGATCAGCGCCTTCAGGGCGACTACCTCCGTCAACTTCGGCTTACGCAGTTCGCCCGTCGCCGGGGACGTCTCCGCCCCGCCGCCTGAGTCATGTTCCTGCGATGTTTCCACTGTCCCGTGCACGGACTGGCCCGCCTTTGGCCGCTGCATTCAGGGAGTCCGGTTGTGGCCGTAACCTTGTCGGAGACCGCTTGTCGCGGCGGCGCGCGCATGCGCAGGGTGGCGCCGCTCGCGCACGATGAGTCTACCACAATCCCCGGGAAATGCGCACAGAACGGCGAGCATACGGCCTGCGCGCCCACGCATGGCAATCGGGCAACGTGAAGTAAGGCGTCGCCCCGCCCTCCTCAGGGAGAGCGGGGCGACTATCCACCTGGTCTAGTTTGTATCTCTCGTTAACCCTGCCCCGCCGGTCACGCCGGTGGGCGGGTCGCGTGTCAATCCGTTTGCGCGGACGGGCGCCGCTTCGTCAGAGTCCCGGGCAGAAAGTGTCCTCCGTGCCGTCGAGCGGGCAGAAATGATATCCGCCGATGTTGTAGAACTGGATGATCCGCAGCAACTCCGTCAACGTGATCGTCCAACTTGGGCCGCCGCCGTCGTAGTCCGCGGAGTGGGGCGGACAACTGTGGTTCGCGCCGGGGCCGGGCACATAGCCGTCCTCGGTGTCGCCGGGATTCTCGGCGCAGTGGAAGCCGCCCGAGTTGTAGAACTGTATCACGCGCAACAACTCGGTCAGGTTGATCATGAAATCACCGTCCTGGTCGGCGGTGTGTGTGCCGGTTTCGCCTTCACCTTCGCCTTCGCCTTCACCTTCGCCTTCACCTTCGCCTTCACCTTCGCCTTCACCCTCACCTTCGCCTTCACCTTCGCCTTCACCTTCGCCTTCGCCTTCGCCTTCACCCTCACCTTCACCCTCGCCTTCGCCCTCGCCTTCGCCGCCAATGATCGGACAATCGATATCGGCGCGAATCTGGCCCGCGGGGTTCGCGGCGCTATGAACGTTAATGTAGTGGCCGAAAGTCACGGTGTTGTACTGCTCGATGGTCAGCACGAACTCGATGGGGCTGGTCGGGTCGCCGAGGTTGATTACGACGGGTCCCGGCGCGCCCGGGGGAGCAATATGGATATGCGCGGCGGTTGGGCTGACCACATCGTGCTCGACGCGCAACAGGACCGTATCATTCGGCAACAGCCTGAAGGTGGCCGTACCGGTCGCGCCCGTCATCGGGTTCGGCACAGGCACTTCCTGGCTCTCGTCCAATTGCTCGATGCATATGACCACGCCTTCGCCCTCGCCTTCGCCTTCACCCTCGCCTTCGCCCTCGCCTTCGCCTTCACCCTCGCCTTCACCCTCGCCCTCGCCCTCGCCTTCGCCCTCGCCTTCACCTTCACCCTCGCCTTCGCCTTCACCGGGGCAGTCGCCGACGCACGGCATCTCCGTATACCAGACGTCATCGTCATCGCCAACACCCATCACCTGGCCGCCGAGGACCCAGATCCGGTCGTCATGAACCAGCGCTTGGTGCAGCCGCCGCGCGGGGAAGGCTGCCGCGTTCGCCAAGGACCAATCCGCGCCGTTTTCGGACGACCAGACGTCGCCGAGGTGGCCGCCGCCCGGGTCGCCGCCGAGCACCCAGAGCTTGCCGCCCGCGGCCGCGGCCGCGAGGTCGCGCCGGGGACCCCACGGCGCGCTCGACGTGGCCTCGGTCCAGTTCACGCCGTCGGAGGAATACCAGACGTCGTCCAGAAGGCCGTCAAGGCCGTTGCCGCCCATGACCCACATGCGGTCGCCGCAAACAACCGCGACGTGGTCCTGACGACCGGGCCAACCGGCGTTGCCTGTGGCTTGCGTCCAGTCCGCGCCGTTTGTCGAGTACCAAACGTCGTTCACGTAGCTAACACCGTCGTGGCCGCCAAGCACCCACATCTTGCCGTCGAATACGACGGCCGCAATGTCGCGGCGCGCGCTCCAGTCGGCGTTCGGCGTCGCCTCGGTCCAGGTCACGCCGTCAGAGGACGACCACACATCGTTGACGTTGATGCCGCCGATGAGCCAGAGCCTGTTGTCGTAGGCCAGTGCGCGGGGATTCTGCCGGTCGCCGAACGCGGCGCTGCCCGTGGCCTCGGCCCAGTTCACGCCGTCGGAGGAATACCAGACGTCGTCCTGGATGGTGAAGTTGACGTCACTGCCACCCATGACCCACATCTTGCCGTCAAAGACGGTCGCGCCGAATTCCTCGCGACCGGTCCAATCCGCAGATCCCGTCGCCTGTGTCCATGTTGAACCGGTGCAGTCCGGCTCGCCTTCACCCTCGCCTTCACCCTCGCCTTCACCTTCACCTTCGCCTTCACCTTCGCCTTCACCTTCGCCCTCGCCTTCGGCGCCGGGCAAGAACGAGATAGTGCACTCGGACATATGCCAACCGGTGCCTGGCGCCGTGAATCCGCAGAACCCGAATCCGTCGTGACCGCAAGCGATCCCGTCCCATTCAACCAACCAATTCTCTGTGCCGCCGGCAAGGTAACACACGACCGTGCCGGTGTCGCCCGTCATGAGGCAGGGATTGCCGTCCGGATTATCTATGAGTGAGACGACGCGGTCCCCTGGAGTGAACATGTCGGGGCCGTGGTCAATACAGTCCTCACAAATCACTTCGATTTCGGATTCGAGGACATACCAGCCCTTGTTTGGTTGGACGATGCCGCAGCCGCCAAAGAGATAGTGACCATCGTGTCCACAGTCGATGCCGTCCCATCGAACGAGCCAATCGAATCCGGGAAGACCGCCTGAGCAAATTATCGTGCCCTTGGTTCCAGTGACGATGCACGGGCTGCCGTCCGGGTTATCCACTTTGCTTGCGACACGGACGCCGGGTGCGAAGACTTGCTGGCAGGGCTCGATGCCGCCGGGCAGATGCGAGATCACGCACTCGGAAACCCACCAGCCCTGACCGGGCGCGGTAGCGCCGCAGATTCCGCCGCTGTGGCCGCAGGCGATGTTATCCCATTCGACGAGCCACTGCGGATAGCCAGGGTCATAGCAAATAACCGTACCGACCGTTCCGGCCATGATACAGGGATTGCCGTCCGGGTTATCGACAAGGGAGATGACGCGGTCACCCGGGTTGAACATGCCGGAACCGTGGTCAACGCAGTCTTCGCAGACCACCTCGATGTCCGATTCCGCAACGTACCAACCCTTGTCCGGCTGCACCGTGCCGCAGCCGCCGAATTCGAAACTTCCATCGTGGCCGCAGGCGATGCCGTCCCACCGGACGAGCCAATCGTAGCCGGGAAGACCAGTAGCGCAGATGATCGTGCCCCTGGTCCCCTTGACGATACAGGGACTGCCGTCGGGGTTGTCCACGGTACACGCGACGCGCACGCCGGGCGCGAAGTTCTGCGGGCACGCCGCATGGGTCAGCAGGAACGTGATCTCGTTCTCGTAAAGCTCGACCATGTCCGTCTTGCCGTCGCTGTCATTGTCCGCGGTGGCCAACTGGGGCATGAAACCGTTGAGGATGATGCGCCCGGTGGGGTCCACCGTGATGGCGGCTCGATCGGTGGTGGGGGTGGGTTCGTAGCCGGCGTGTGCGGTGGCGGTGGTCGGTTCAAGATACTGGCCATCGACGTCGCATTGGTTTAGCAGGTTATCGAGGGTCGGCACAGCGTTCGGTGTGGTGAACAACGGCGAGGCGTTCCAGGCTTGGATGGGCTCCGGAATGCTGTATTGGTCAACCACCGAAACGCCGGCAAGCGCGACGAACGGATGGGCGGCGGCGCCCAGCAGGTTCCAATTACTGAATATTATCTTGCCGACGGCGCCATGATAGGCAACCAGGTCGTCGAGCACGGCGTCGGATATGCTGTTGTTGTAGCTATCGACAATGACGAGGTCCCACGAACCGGAGGTGAGGGCGGTTTGGAAGTCGCCAAGATTCGTATGAGTGGTTACGGTAAGCCCGAGATTTGCCAAGGCGGGCGAAACGTGGTCACTTGCGCCGCCGCATGGATCGAAGAATACGAGCACGTTGCCCGACAAGACCTTTGGATTGGCTTTGGCCCCGACGTCTTCCGCGGCGCGCGCGGTTCCCGCGAATACGCAGGCCGCGATTACGGCGAAGAGAAGACAGTTCGGTCGGCATACGGAATTCGTTCTTCGAAGCGAGCGGTGCTTAAGCATGGATGGCCCTTCCTACGTTCCTCACGTCCCATGTTGAAAACAGTTAACACCTGGAGCATAACGCAAACACCAGGGTCCGCCACGCGTATTCCCGAGACGCCCGGGCGCGATGGGGCATGCGCGGCGGCGGCAGACTTGATGCGAATTCCGAGCGCGAGTTAAGGTAGCGCCGGGTTCAACCCCGAAGGACGCCGTACCATGCAAGATGAGGCTTATATCAAGGTGTCCGCAGACGAACAGCCCCGGGAACGGAGCATCTGCGGGTTTCGCCAGCGGTTGTTGAAGAAGGATGACGGCGCGCCCGCCAGCATCACCCGGCTCAGGACGGACGACGCCACGCCGCATTGGCACAAACGAACCGACGAGTATTATTACGTTCTGAGCGGGTCCGGCAAGCTGGTGATCGACGGCGAGGAAGTGCCGATCAAGGCAGGGGATTGCGTCTGGATCAAGCCGGGGCACGTCCACCATGCGGAAGGCGATCTCGAATCGCTCATCATCGGCATTCCGCCGTTCGACTACGAGGATGTATTCGTGGAAGCCCCGCCGGAGGCTGGGGGCCGGCGCTAGGGTAATGCAGAGACTTTGACGCCGGGCTCGATACGTTCCTTGGCCAGCCAGGTGTCCCACGCGGCCAATGCGGGCCGCGCTTCGAGCGCCTCATCGTAAAGTCCGGTGTCGCGGACAATCTCCGCGAAATCCTGGAATTCGGGAGGCAGGGATTCCCAGACCACGTCGGTGTCCGCAATCGCCAGCCACACGACAAACAGGGCATTGATATCACTGGCCCCGCCGAGCATGCGGCGGACATACGCTTCCTGTCGATCCGGGGTTGCGGCCACCGAGACGCCGAACGCGGGTATTTCGAGATTCTCCGCGGGCCATGCGGTTTCCGTGACGGCCACAGGCTTTCCTTTGGCGAGGCTCGTCGCCTGGAGCAGCCAGCCCTCTTGCAGGTCCGCCGGGTTGCCGGGATCGAGCCCGCCGAAAAAGATGTACGGATAAACGCTCACGCCCAGGAAATCAAGATAGGGGAGCAGGTCATTCATGTGCGTCCGCGTCATGGCCGATTCCGGCGCATCCGGGTGCCGCAGGGCGACGCTCAGGCCGATCATCAGGTCGGGGTGCGCGGCCTTGAGGCGGGTGTACACTTCCGCGAGAAATACGACGTAGGTGTCCCACAGGTTCGGGTTTTCGAGGAGCAATGCGTTCGCCTCGACGGCGTAGTTGAAATACGTCGGCGCGAAGCGTTCGATGAGGCGCAGGCAGAAATTAGTGTACGCCTGGATCATGGGTTCGTCCGATAAAGTGTAAGTGTTCCACGGGAACGGCAACGCCATGTTCCCGGTGGCGCCGCGGTAGCCCGCCGGTCCCTTGCGGCCCGGGTCCAGGGAGGCCACGCCGAGGTAGACTACGTCCTCCGGCGCGCGGTGATCCCGGAGCAGGTCGAGGTAACCCTCGAATTCGGCGGCGTACAATACGCCGGCGTGGGCCTCGGGCCACGGCACGCCTTCGTCCAGATGGAACACAGCCATGTCGCTGTACTGCCGAATGCGGTCGAACGTGTCCTCGAGCGCGTCCAGCCCGTCGGCATAGGGGCGCTGGGTAAAACCCATGAAGAACATGCGCGCTTTCTCCCCGGGTTCACAACCCGCGCCCATCAAGAAGCACACGCCGACCGCCACGAGCGCCGCGCCGATTTGCCGCATCCACATGGAACTTGCCTCCTGTGATTGTTCACAGCCGCCGCTACTATACCGCGTTAATCCGCAGTCGCGCCATAAGGCCCGTCGAACGTGCCGCAACGCGCCGCGCAAAGAAGTCTTCCGTTCACGTCACCACAACGTCGTCGGGTCCTGACAATAGAACCGGCGGAGCACGTCGTAAAGTTCCGGGTGGCGGCGCTGAAGGCGGCGCGGCATTTCGAAGAAGCACTCGGTGGCGACGGCGAAGAACTCGGCGGGGTCCTCGGCGGCATAGTCGTCCAGTACGGTGGCGCGGCCCCGGTCCACGTCGCGCTGGAGCCGATCGAATTCCGCGTGCATGATCCGCGCCCAGTCGGCCCGGAGCGCGCGGTCGCGGATGTAGGGGAATCCATCCGGCGGCCCGTTCTCCATGTCAAGCTGGTGCGCGAACTCGTGGATCGCGACGTTGTAGCCGTCCCGGTCATGCTTGACGCTCTTGAGCATGCCGTCCCATGAGAGGATCACCGCGCCCTGCGCCCACGCCTCGCCGGAGAGCACGTCCTCCCCGATAACGTGAAGCGGGTCATCCTCGTGGTGCACCAGTTTCTCGACGATGAAGTCATAGGGGTATACGAGAATCGAGTAAAGCCGGGGATAGTATTCGGTCTCACGGTGCAGGAGGAGAATGCCTGCGTGGGCGGCGATGGCGAGCCGCACGGCGTCATCGAGTCGCATGCCGCCGCAGCCCTCGAAATTCTTTTCATCGAGCAGCACGTGGATGTGGCCGTGCAATTCCTCGCGGTCCGTTTCCGGCAGACGCCGGTAATACGGCACGCCCGCCGTAAGCGTCTCGCGCCATGCCTCGGGAAAAGGCTGATCGCGCAAACGACGGCGGCGGCGCTTCTTGAAGCCGAACATGGCGGCCTAGCGCTCCAGGGTTTGCCGCAGGGCTCTCTCGGAGAGTCGCGCGTCTTGGAGAGCGTTGCTATGATTCACTTGGGCCTCCTGGGCTGCTCAATCCATCCGATTCGCGCCGCCGTCCGCCAACGGAGCGGTTGCGTCGAAGCCTGGCGCGTCGGCGTCCGTCCTAAACACTGGAACCTCAAACGTGGCGGAATAATCCACCCCGGGGACCGCCGCGCGGACCTCGAGCTTCCACGCAATAGGCGATGCCGCCTGCGGGTCGGTTTCCGGCTGATCGCCAGGAATATCGAAGCGGACGGGCACGGCGGCCTGTACGGGATCGACAAGCGCCTGTTCGTTGGGCACAGACTGTTCCTGCTCCCATAGCTTGTGCTCGGAAGTGCTCTTGTTCTTGCCCGATCCGGTGGTCACCCGCTTAACGCAGCGCAGCCGAAGCCGGAATCCGTCGTCGGGTCGGATGTACGTCGGAATACGAATCAGTCCGTAGATCGCCCCCCCGACGACGCCCGGCACGGCGGCCATCTGGAAGGTGGTCTCGCCGAATTTACGCCAACGGACGACGTTTCGAACTGCCCACGCGATGAGCCCGAGGCCGATTAGCGGAAACAGCAGCGCGAGGAGTATGAGGGGGTTGCCGTTCGCCGCCTCCTCCGGGACGATGAAGAGGACCGGCGACGAAACCGCGTTCCAGACCACTGCGAAGACGACGCTGGCAAGCATCTCCCCCTTGTTCGAGGACTTGATGACGCCCGCGCGCCAGTCCTCGCGCCAGCACCACGGCTGTCCCGGATACTCCGCCCGCAATGCGCTCGTGGTCCGCATTTTCCCGCGCACGAAGACCGTCACGATCATCATCCCAAAACCGGCGCCGCCGAAGAGCAGGACGAAGAGCCCGTAGAAGCCGAGCATCTCCGGCCGCAGGTCGCGGTACAGCACCGCCTCGCCGGGATTGCGCGGGTTCACGTAGCAGCGAAACGGTTCGCCCGAGGTCTGGTGCTCCGACAGCTCGCGATGCGCATTCTCGTGGAACGCCCCGATATTGTCCGAACCGCTGTACATGGAGACCCGATCGCCCGAAAAGGTTCGGCCCCCGTATTCGTAGGTGTACGCCGCTTCGACGCGGTAGGTGGTGCTGTCGTCGGAACGACTCTCGTCAAGACGCGCCTCGTGGATGATCGCGGGGACTTCCCGCCACGATTGCATGGCGTTCCACGTCCACAACGAGGAGAGCAGCAGCCAACCCATGACGACGCCGACTCCGGCGAAGGGCAGCGCGAACAGGCACAGGAACACGACTCCGATGGTCGCGGAGCGATTATTCTTGGGCACAGGCCGGTCCTCCGTTCCACCCAATATGCCTGGGAGCGCGCGGGCTACGACACGCGAAGTGCGCGCTCGACGCTTTCGACGATATAACGATTGAGGCTCTTGCCCGCCTTGGCCGCGGCCGTCGCCGCGCGACGATGCAAGCTCGGGTCTATGCGCAAACGGAGCGCGCCCGAGTAAGGCTTGTCGGGTTTCTCGCCGCGCGCGGCGCAGTACGCCAGATAGTCCTCCACCGAATCGCGAAACGCCTTCTTCAACGCGCCCACACTCTTTCCGGCAAAGGTCACCGTATCGTCGATATTGATGATCGAGCCGTGAAAGACTTCGTCTTCCGCGTCAAACTCGACCTTGCCAACGTATCCCTTGTACTCGATCATAACCGGACTCCCACGCCGCGCAGGAATTCCCGCGTGTATTCCACTTGATATCGCTTGGCCAAACGGCCCGGATGGGGCCGGTGAAAGACCGCGCGCCTGCCGCGCAACGCCACGCGAACGCGCGAACCGCGCCCACTCTGTACTTCCGCGCCCAAGGCCACGAACATCGACTCGATGTCCGCCCACCGAATATCGCATCGCGTGGGCGTCTCGAAAACGGCTTCGAGCGTTTTCTTCACCTGTGCGTTCATGTTGCGTCGCGTATGGTACCACCAGATGGTATCACATGCAAGCAACGCGACACGGTGGTAAGCGGTGGCACGCACGCCGCGCGTACGCTACGTGCGAGCAAAGGGAGTACACGGCGCGACTTCAAATGGCCGAACTGCCGCGCATGTGGTCTTTGCGGGCTTTGCGCAGTCGGGCTTTGACCGCCGGGTCGTATTCCGGGTCGCCGCTCTTGCGCCATTCCTCGATGAGCGCCTCGATGCGCACGTCATAGGACGGCACGTAGTTGTTCAGGAGAAAGAGTATCTCGCCGCGCAACCGCTTGATCTTGCTGTCGCCGCCCTCGGACGCTTTCTGCAGCAGGACGCTGTGCCCGTGCGCGACGGCTTGACGGTAAGCCTTCTGCCCGCCTAATGCGCCGGGGCCCCGGATCTTCTGCCGGGCCTCCTCCCGAATCTTCATCTTGTAATCGGAGCGCTTGCCCATATCCCGTTATCCTCTTCGTGCGTCTCCCGCGTCGGACGGTTTGCGCGCCGAACTCCGGAGATCGCTCGGAAGGACAAGGCACGTCTTGCCCTTGCCCTTGCCCGTCACGATCATTAGTATGAGCGCATATCCGTAAAACGATCAATCCGGCCTTTTCCCAAGAAATTTCGGGTTTGCGATCGCGCGTTTTTGGGCCGGTGGGATAATCGGGAGGTCTGGACATGCCGGGATTGACCAGAAGAACGTTTCTAGGGGTTGCGGGCGGGTGGATGGCCTTGCGTGGCGCGGCGTCTCCGGGGGAACCGGCCGCCGCGTCGGTCCCGCGACTGTGTACCATTGCCTACAACGTGTACGGCTTCCGTGGTTGGCCCGAGAATCGCGCGAATCGGGCCCGGCGCGAAGCGGCGCGCGGCCAGATGCCCGCGCGCATCGCCCTCGAACTTGCGTGCTACGGGCCGGACATCGTGACGCTGTCGGAGGCGGACAGCGAGGCGGCGGTGGCCGAAGTTGCCACACACCTCGACATGAATTACGCCTATTTGGACGGCGGATTCCCGGGGGCCATACTATCGCGGTTTCCCGTCCTAGAGCACGAGAATCACTCGCTGCCGTCGAAGGATATCGATGCGCTTGAGCCGTTTACGCGCTACGCGGGCCGGGCGGTCATCGATGCGCCCGGCGGCCCGGTGGCGGTGTTCAGCGCCCACCTGCACCCGCGCTCGCGAGACTTGCGGTTGCGCGAGATCGAGCAAATTCTGGCGTGGTTGGAGCGTGACATCGAGAGCCGGGCGACCTTTCTTGTGCAGGGCGACCTGAACCATCCGCCGGACACCCCCGAGTACGCGGCGTGGCGCGACGCCGGTCTGGTGGACGCGTTTGCATCGAAAGGTGTGGGCGTCGAGGGGACGGTGCGGAGCAACAAGCCGACGGTTCGCATTGACTACGTTTGGGCGCACGGCCCGCTGGCGGAGACTGTGCGTGAATGCCGCGCGCTTTACGAAGGCGCGTTCCGCGTGAACCCGGAAGACCCCACGTCCTTTGCGCTGAGCGATCATCTGCCGGTGCTGGCCACGTTCGGCGAGCTTGCTCAGCCGTAGCAGCGGATTTCGTAGACCCGGGCTTCTTCCGCGCCGTTGGTGGCGGTGACGTGCAGGCGCAGGGCGTGTGCCTCGACGGGCCGGAACGTGTGGCGGCGCAGGCGCTGGTAATTGTCCCGGACGGTGACGAGCGTCTCCCACGGGCCCGCGACGTCGGCCCGGTAGAGCAGTTCGTAGTCCTTGACCGTCTCGGGCTGGGGCCCGCGAATCTGCCGCTTCTGGACTGCGTGGCTCTCGGAGAGGGTCAGTTCGCGGTGGAACCCCGAGTCGAAATACAGTTGGACGTGGGTGATGCGTTGCGGCATGTCCCACGCAAGTTCAATCCACGCGCCCTCGGGCGTCATGACGCCGCCCCAGCGGTTTTCCCACGCCTCCGGCAGATCGCGCACACGACCGTTTATCACGTGGACCGCCCGACTGCCGTGCGCCTCGCTTGACGCAGTGACGCGCGCGTGCCGGGCGAAGTCCAGCGGGTCCGCGTTGACACGGCCCTTGATGGTCTGGTCGTCGCGAAGGAGCGCCTGCTGCAACTCGGCGGTCTTCGCGGGGTCCGCAATCACCTCTCGCGGCAAGAGGCCCTCCCGTGCACAGAGCGCCGCCGCCGTGCCGATGGCCTGCCCCTCGACCGCGCACGTGGCCATGACGCGCATGGACGTGAACGCCACGTGCGACGCGCTGACGTTCCGCCCGGCCATGAAGAGGTTGTCGATATTGACGGAGTACAGCGCGCGCAGGGGGATGTTGTAGACCTCGTCGAGGCGAACCTGGTCCGCCGGACGCGCCGTCGGGTCGTCGAAGCCGGCGGGGGGGTGGTTATCAAAGGGCCAACCGCCGATGGCCACCGCGTCGTCGAAATCGCCGTTCAGGCCCAGGAGGTCCTGCTGCGTCAGGTAGTGGGGGCCGACAAGGCGGCGGCTCGATCGCTTGCCGGGGACCATGCCGAGCCAGGTCATGCCCCAGTTCGCGCTGTCCGGGTGCTCGCCCGAGTTCTTGATGTAGTCCCACACGCCCAGCACGATCGACAGGAGTTCGAAGCGGATGCGCTCGTTGTCGCGAATGGCGTTATGTTGCCCGCCCCACTCGATCCACCAGTAGCCGTACTCCCATGACCCCGTGCCGCGAAACTCGAGTTGGTCCTTTGTCACTTTCCGCGCCCACGGCGGCGGCGTGAACGGGACGGGACGCCCGTAGTCGCGCGACGTGAACAGGATGCTGCTACCGAGCGTCTCGGGGCCGCCGGTCTCGGGCGCGAGCGACTCGCCGAGTTCGGCGCGGCCCTCGTGGCCCGTGCGCATGGCCGCGCCCGCCTCGAGGCCGAGCCGGCAATCGCCCGTGCAGTCGGCGCAGGACTTCGCGTGGATGCGGTAGAGATGCTCCGTCTTGTCGCAGCGCGCGCGGACCTCGCGGATGCGGCCCTCCTCGACACGCGCGCCGCACACCGCCGTATCGAGCAGGAGGGTGATGTTCGGCTCCGAGGCCACCTTGTCGTAGAGGATGAGGTCCCAGAGTTCCCACACGTACTCGGGGTTGCGCGCGGCGTTCTCGAGACGCAGTTCCTCGAGGATGCCGCCCTCGCGCCACCCCGGATGGTTGTTGTGGTCGTCCGCGCCGACGATGTGCATGCGCACCTCGCTCGAGGCGTTCCCACCGAGCCGGGAGCGGTCCTGCACGAGCACGACCTTCGCACCGTGGCGCGCGGCGGCAATCGCCGCGCACACGCCCGCCATGCCGCCGCCCGCCACGAGGAAATCGCAGTCGAGGTCCACGAGCGCCATGTGCGGTTCCTGGTCGAGCCGGCCCGCCGCGGACGGCGTCGCCATCCGCTCGGACGGCGAAACGAGGGGCGGCGCTTCCTGGGCCGCGCCCGGTCCCGCGTGCACCAGCACCGCATATCCGCCCGCCGCGCCCGCGCCGGCGATGCGGCGCAGGAAGTCGCGTCTGTTGGACGTATTTCCCCATTTTATCATGCTGCTTCCCTCGTGATTGCGCAACGCCGTGCCGCGCCAGGTCCGGACCGCCTCCGATCTGGCTGTTTCCTTTACGAACGCAGCCCCATCATTTCGATGAACATACGCACGCACCCCTGATCGAGTTCATGGCGCATTTCGGTCTGCATGATGTGCAGCGCGGCAAAGGTCTTTCTAGCAGGCTGATGGTGGCGGTCGGTTGTGAGCGCGTCAAAGACGTTGCACACGCTGACCATCCGCACGAACGGCGAAAGCGCCTTGTCGCCGAGGCCGTGCGGATAACCTTTGCCGTCCAGTCGCTCGTGGTGATGGAGCACAATGTCGAGGGCGACTTCGCCGAGACATCCGAGCGACTCGAGCAACGCGTGTCCTTCGACGGGGTGTTGCTTCAGGCGCGCCCACTGGTCCGGCGTCAACGGCGCCCGCGCCGCGCGAATCGCCGGATCGATGCGGCTCATGCCGACATCGTGGAAGAGCGCGCCGTTGGCGATTTCGCGCAGGGTGGGGGTATCGGCGTAGCCCGCCCGCAGGGCCAGCGCGACGGCATACGTCGCGACGTTGACGCTGTGCGTGTACAGGTAATAATCGGTTGAGATGGTGCGCAGCAGGTCCTCGAGGGTGAACCCGTCGGCGGTCATGAGGTCGACGGTATGCCTGCTAATTTCCTTGCCTTGGGCGACGGTTTCGCGCGTGGGCGGATGCTCGAAAACCTCTTCGAGCACGGCCTGCGCCGTATTGTAGAGAATGTTGGCCTTGTCCCTGATCGGTAACTTCGCGTCGGCGAGGATGTCGTACAGATTCTCCGCCACGTACTGCCGGTACTCGGAAAGTGCATCTTCGTGGATGTACAGCGTCTCGATCCGGTTCTCGCCGAGGCGGCGCAGCGTCTCGTGGGTGATTGGCAATCCGCGTTGGCTGTATAGGACCAGCGGTTGCGCGGGCCCGGGCCGGAAGTGGAGGTCAAATGTCGGAGCCGTGTTCAAGCGGATCGACGCGATGGCCACCGGGCGATACGTTTCCCCTCCCGGGCCCGTCTCCGCCGTGACGATGTTCAGCGCGCTCACTGGCGTCTCCATTGCGAACTTGTGCCGTCAGTTCGCGGCTAGTGTATCGCGTTCCATGAATTCCCTTCTAGTCCGCGGGAGAGGGCGTTCTACATTTTGTTAACCCTCACCCTGCGCTCTCCTTCGGGGAGGATAGTCGATTACGAGTACGAGCACGAGCACGAATGCGAGTGGGGAACGATCATGTTGTTACCTCTTGGCGGGTGCGCGCGCGCAGCACCTTCACTTCATGAATATGGAAATCAGACACAGACTCGACGGTAATCTCCCGGGCGAATTCCTTGGCGATAGCGTCGAGCAGGTCCTTGTTCTCGTTGCGCAAGCGCCGGGCCACGTCGGGGTGGACCTGCAGGACGACGTGCTTCTCGCGGGACGCGGCGAAGAGGCTCTGCAAGCGGCGAAGCACGTCGAAAGTGACCGTGGTAACCGAGCGGACCATGCCGCTGCCCTCGCAATAGGGACACGGCTGGGAGAGGGCCTTGAGGAGGTTGTGCTTGACGCGCTTGCGCGTGAGTTCGACCATGCCGAGTTCGTTGACCTCGGATATGGTGGTCTTCGCGCGGTCGGTCTTGAGCGCCTCGGTGAGGTGGCGGATAAGTTCGCGCCGGTTTTTTTCGTAGATCATGTCGATGAAATCGACGACGATGATGCCGCCGAGATCGCGCAAGCGCGCCTGGCGCGCGATTTCGCTGGCGGCCTCGAGATTCGTCTGCAACACGGTATCCTCGAGCTGCCTTCTTCCGGTAAACTTGCCCGTGTTCACGTCAATCGCGATCAGGGCCTCGGTCTGATCAATGCAGATGGTGCCGCCGCTCTTCAAGTGAATCTTCCGCCGAAGCGCTTTCTCGATCTCAGCCTCGATGTCCGTGCGCTCGAACAAGGGGGTCTTCTGGCGGTAAAGGCGGACTCGCTTCTTCAGCGTGGGCGCGA
The DNA here is from genome assembly GCA_029556545.1 of Candidatus Hydrogenedentota bacterium. Classification (GTDB taxonomy): domain Bacteria; phylum Hydrogenedentota; class Hydrogenedentia; order Hydrogenedentales; family JAGMZX01; genus JAGMZX01. The sequence continues at coordinate 230,626 of JAKQEQ010000017.1, read as the reverse complement.
ACGTGTCGAGGAAATTGAGAATGCGGGAGTACTCGACCTCGCTGTCGATGGTCAATCGCTCGACGTCCGCGGTGAACTGGTCCCGGACCGTGCGCAGGATGGGCCCAAGGTCCTCGCGCAGCAGGGCGTGACCCTTGACGCTGTCGTATCGGTTCTTGACCTTCTGCCATACCCGGGCCAGATACTGCACGTCGGCGGCGATTTCCTCTTTGGTGCGGCCTTCGCTGGCGGTGCGCGTGATCATGCCCACGTCGCGCGGGCGCACCTCCGCCAGAATCTTGCGCAGGCGGTCCCGCTCGCGCTGGGAATCGATCTTGCGTGAGATGCCGATGTTGCTGACGGTAGGCATGAGTACGACAAAGCGCCCCGGCAGCGTGATGAAGTTCGTCAGGCGCGGGCCCTTGGTGCCCATCTGGTCCTTGATCACTTGGACCATGATGTGCTGGCCCTCCTTCAGCAGGGATTCGATGGAGCGCCGGGCCCGGCGCGCCCGGGATCGCTGCTTCGGCACGCCGTCCTCGAGGACGACGTCCGCGGTGCCTTCGATGCCGGCCACGTCCGATACGTAGAGGAAGCCGTTTTTCTCGAAGCCGATGTTGATGAACGCCGCCTGCATGCCGGGGATGACGTCTTCGATCCGTCCCTTGTAGATATTCCCGACAAGACTCCGGCTTTCCTGCCGCTCGATGCTCAGTTCCGCGAGCCGTTTGTTCTCGAGAAGGGCGATGCGCGTCTCGAGCGGGCATACGTTAATGACGATTTCTTTCATAGGGTCTCCAACGCCGCGTAATTCGGGCTATTCATTGACGAACATCCTCCTCCGCATCGGCACGTTCAACAGCACGCCCACGCACATCATCGTCGTCATATAGAAGGACCCCCCGTAGCTCATGAACGGTAGTGGAATGCCCGTGACCGGCAATGACCCGACGGTGATAGCGATATTGACGAAGATGTGGAAGGCGAGAATGGTGACGACGCCCGCGGCCAGCAACGTCCCGTGCATTTCGGGGCAATCGCGCGCGAACTGCAGGCCGCGCAACAGGAAGGCCAGATACACGCCGGCTATCACGACCACGCCGAGGAAGCCGCGCTCCTCCGCGTAGAGCGAGAAGATGAAATCCGTGTGATGCTCAGGCAAGTAGTTGAGGCGGGTCTGCGTCCCTTGCAGATACCCCTTGCCGGAAAGGCCGCCGCTGCCGACGGTAATCATGCTTTGAATGGTCTGCCACGCGGAGCCGCGGGGGTCCGCCTCGGGGTTCAAGAACGTATAGATGCGCATCTTCTGATAATACTTCAACTCGTAGAACTCGGCGGCGGCATCGTGCGCAGCTCGCGCCTCGGCGTCCAGGTTAGGATCGAATTCGTATACTTGCCACCACAGCCACGGTACGAATGACAGCCCCACGAGGATCACCAGGCCCATATGCCACCAGCGGCAGCCTGCCACATACAGCATGACCAGCAGAACGGGGCCGAGGCAGGCAGCAGTCCCTAGATTGGGCTGACGGATAATGAGCACCATCGGGACGGCGGCAATGGCGAAGGCCAGGAGAAACCAGTGCAATCGTCGGATGCGTTCGCCGAGCAGGGTGAAATACCACGTCAGGCTGTACACGAGGACCAGCTTGGACAATTCGGACGGTTGCACCCGAATTGGGCCGAGTTCGAGCCAGCGTTCGCTGCCGCCGCCTCTCGCGCCGAAATATTGAACGGCGACCAACATCCCGATAATCACCACGTACATGAAGGGTGACAGCCAGATCAGAAACCGGTAATCGATGCAGACAATGCACAAGGCCAGCGCAGCGCCCGCGCAGAAGAACGCCACTTGCCGCACATAGAACGTGTCTTCCGCACTGCGCGCCGCGCTGTACAGGGTGAGCCAGCCAAGCGCCGCGAGAACCACGACCAGGAACGGAAGCGCCCAGTCAATGCGCAGCAGGTTGCGGCGATTGAGAACGCGCATGTGAGCGTCCAGCACCTCGAATTCACGGGCGGCCCGGGCCATCAGCGGCCTCCTTGCCGCGCCAACGTCACCGGCGCTTGTTCTTCCCGCGCGGCTTCCTGGGCGTAGAAGAACTCGATTATTTCTTTGGCGACAGGGGCCGCCGCGGTGCTCCCGTGGTGGCCGTGCTCGATCAGTACCGAAACGGCGATGCGCGGTTCACGGTCGAGTACACCGGCGATGAACCACGCATGATCGCGAAATGCATAGGGGATATCTTCCTCCGTTTCGTACTTCTTGTGGTGTTCGAGGGCCATGATCTGCGCGGAACCCGTCTTGCCGATGATAGTCATGCCGGGAATGTGCGCGCGCCGCCCGGTGCCGCGCGCACCCGGCTCGTCCCGCCCCACGCATTCATATAATCCCTCGGTCACCACGGCCAGCGTCTCATCGCTCAGTAAGGGCTCCGAAAGGGCGGGCCCGATCGCGCGATTGAGATAGGGCCGCACCCGCCGTCCGCCGTTCATGATGGACGCGATCAGCACCGCATTTTGGAGCGGCGTTGTGGCCGCACTGCCCTGACCAATACTCACGTTGACCGTATCGCCTTCAAACCACTTGCGGTCCCATACAGGCGCATCCTTCATCACCTGTTGTTTCCATTCCGGGTTCGGAATCAGGCCCGGGATCTCACCGGGAAGGTCGATGCCTGTAAGCACGCCAAGCCCGAGCCGGTCGCACCACTTGTGGATGCGCTCAATGCCAAGCTTGCGACCGACATTATAGAAGAAGACGTCGCAAGAAAGAGCCAAGGCGGGCACGACCGACATGTGCCCGTGGCCGGACCGCTTGTGGCAGTGCCAACGCCGCCCCTTCCCGTCGATCTGATAGAAGCCGGGGCAGAAGAAGGTGCTGTTCTTGTCGATCACCCCCTCTTCGAGGGCCGCCGCGGCGAGCAATGCCTTAAATACGGAGCCGGGCGGATAGTGCTCGACGTAACAGCGGTTGCGCATTGGGTTCGGGCGCGCCGCCTCGAGCAGTTTTAGGCGCTCGTGGCTCAGCCCGCGCGTGACGAAAACGCTCGGATCGTAGCCGGGACTGCTTGCGATGGCCAATACCGCCCCCGTTTCCGCCTCGAGCACGGTGATGGCGCCGACCTGGCCCCGGAGCAGACGCTCCGCTTCCCGCTGGAGATCGATGTCGAGCGTCAGGTAGAGGGGCTGGCCGGGGTTCGGTTCTTTTCGCGGCGCCTCCTCCGTGAGGAGGTGGCCGTGGCTGTCACGCGCGGCGATGCGCGGCACCCCCCGCCGGTCGGTGAGGAACTGCGGCCGGCCCCAGGCATACTTGGTCACGACCGCGTAGCCGTCTTCGCCGTGGAGCAGGTGCTCGTACATGCGTTCGAGGCCCATTTTTCCCACGAGGTCCCCGAGGTGATACCCGCGCCAGCGGTCTAGTTCGTCTTGGCTGATCTCGCCCATGTAGCCGAGGATTTGGCCAGCGGTTTCCCCGTAGATGTAGCGTCGCTGCGGATGCACCACGGCGAACACCCCATCGAGTTTGTAGCGCATCTCTTCAATACGCACGGCATCCCGCCGGGACACGTCCCGCTTCACGGTAATCTGCGTGAAGGGGGCGCGCTTGTTCTTCTCGACCTCCGCGTAAAGCGCCTCTCCGTTCACGTTGAGCAGTTCTTCGAGGGTCATGCAGATTTCGCGGCGCTTTTCGAGCAGCGCCTCGCCGGGCACGAAGACGATGTCCGTGCTTGCCCGGTTGTCCGCGAGGATGACGTCGTGCCGGCCGTAGATCACGCCGCGGTCGGACTTCAACCGCTCATTGCGTACGCGGTTTGTTTCGGCCATCTCCTGAAACTCGTGGAGGCGCTCGATTTGCAGCTGCCAGAACTGCTGAAGCAGCCAAGCGAACGCCACGGCGAGCGCCAGCGCGACCCATTGCACGCGCTTCTCGACGCCTTCGTAGCGTTTCGGCTCTTTTCGGCTCAGCACGTTACAAGGCTCCCCGTTTCAGCAGGTCATCGCGGTGGAACGACCACGCCAGCACCAAGAAGACCAGCGGCGTCAGCAACGCGGTGTAGAACGCGCCGGGTACGACCGAAGCGCTGATGGTGTACACAGCGCTGATATGCGGCTTTTGCACGTAGAGGATGAAGGTGAAGAGGACGCCGTGGGCGATGGACGCCAGCAGCACCAACCCGGCCTTTACCGCGGGGTTCTCGATGATCAAGCGGGTCGACACGCGCCCGACGATGTAACCGACGATCGCCAGGCAGAGGACGTTGTGCCCCAGTGAGTAGTTGCCGGCCACATCCTGGTAGATACCGCCGAGCACGGCCGTGAACATGGCCCGTTCCTCGCCGTCCGCGATGGCGAAATACACCACCAGCAGCAGGATCAGGTCGGGCAGGACGCCCTGAAACCGGATTGCGTCCAGCCAAGTGGTCTGGATCAATGCCGCCACAATCGTTACGGCCGCCCATCGGATATTGCGTCGCATGGCTCTCTACGGTGCGTAACGTTCCTGCAAGGAACGGTTGTCCACTCGGTCGCCAGCCTGGGCCACCGCGCCGTCAGGCGGCAAGGGCCCCTCGAGGTCCTCCGCCGTCGGCACGGCCTGAAGCACCACAAACACCTCATCCAGACGGTACGGGTCCACGACCGGCTCGATTTCCGCCGTCTTCCATAACGTACCCCCGCCGTGCACGGCGGAAACCGTGCCTACTGGGTATCCGGCGGGGAAGACGCTCTCGGGGCTGGCGACCACCAGATCGCCCAGCCGCACCTCATCCTTAAGGTCAATGTAGTCCATCGTGCAAAACAGGCTCACGTTGCTGCCTCCGGCGTGGATGATGCCGTCATACGCGCGGACTCGGTTGCGCTGGACCATGGCGCCGACGCGGCAGTCCACGTGATGCAGGGTGGCGACCGTGGCCGTGATGGCGTCCGCCTCGATCACGATCCCGACAACGCCCTGTTCGCTGATGACGCCCATCGCTTCGTTCACGCCGTGCCGTCTGCCGCGATCAATCTTGAGGACACCGCGATAGCTCTCGAGCACGCGCGCCGGTTCGAGGGTAAGCCGCGGCTCGGTGTGCATGAGCCGCAGCATGTTCCTGAGCCGACCCTGTTCGAGGCGCATTTCCCGCACGTCCGCAAGCGCCGCCTTCATCATCGCGAGTTCGCGGCGGAGCACGGCGTTTTCGGTGCGGTGCTTGTCGTAGGCGAAGATCAGGTCCAGCGTGTATTCCGTGGCCCGGCCCGCGTAGTCCATGGTGCGCACGAAGGGATAGGCCGTGAATGAGACGGTCTTGCGCAGGCAGGTCCCGAGAAAGCCGGCTTGCGTGCCGGTCACGAGCGAAACAAACGACACACCCACTACCACAAGAAGGATGATTTCGGGCCGATGCTCGGTCATGCGGCGTAGGAGCGACATCGGTCAAGTCCCTCTATCGCTGGCGGAACGTTTCGTGAAGCAATCCCCTTGACTTGTCGCCATTCTATCAGGTTCGAGGGTCAGACGCACGCCGCGCGCCACCCGTCTACAACTCCCCGGCCGGGAAGTTCTTCAATTCCTCGAGGTACTTGCCCGCGCCCATCACGACGGCGGTAAGCGGGTCTTCCGCGGCCATGACGTGCAGGCCGGTTTCCTTCGACAACAACTGGTCCAGCCCGCGCAACAGCGCCCCGCCGCCCGCCAGCACGACGCCGCGGTCCACGATATCCGCGGACAGTTCCGGCGGCGTGCGTTCGAGGGTGACGCGCACCGCGTCCACGATGGCGCTCACCGGTTCTCGCAGCGACTCGCGGATTTCCTCCGAGGTGATCGTGATGACCTTCGGCAGGCCCATGACCTGGTCTCGGCCCTTTACCTGGATTTCCAACTCTTCCTTCAATTGAAACGCGGACCCGATGGCGATCTTGATTTCCTCCGCCGTGCGCTCGCCGACCATCATGTTGTACGTCCGCTTCAGGTGCTGGATTATCGCCTGGTCCATTTCGTCGCCGGCCACGCGCACCGACTTCGAGAACACGATGCCGCCCAGCGAGATCACCGCTACCTCCGTCGTGCCGCCGCCGATATCCACGATCATGCAGCCCTGCGGTTCCTGCACGGGCAGCCCCGCCCCAATCGCCGCCGCCATCGGCTCCTCGATGGTGAACACCTGCTTCGCCCCGGCCTGCATTGCGCTTTCCGTTACGGCGCGCCGCTCGACCGGCGTAATCCCCGAGGGCACGCTGATCGCCACGCGCGGCCAGACCAGCCGCTTGCGATTGTGCACCTTCTGGATGAAATAGCGGAGCATCTCCTCCGCGATTTCGAAGTCCGCGATGACGCCGTCCTTCATCGGGCGAATTGCCACGATGTTGCCGGGCGTGCGGCCAATCATGTTCTTGGCCTCGTTCCCGACGGCGCGCACCTTGTCCGTGTCCTTGTTGACCGCGACCACGGAAGGCTCGCTCAGGACGATACCCTGGCCTTTGACGTACACGAGCGTATTAGCCGTGCCCAGGTCGATGGCCATGTCATGCGAAAACAGGCCCGGCAGGCGTCGAAAGATTCCCAACACGCATTTCCCTTTCACACCGCCGCCGGGAATGGCGGCGGGAAGTATCCCCTAAAGCTAACAGGCATAAGGGCTTGGAAAAGACTGCATAAACGATGAGCCCCAATCATAGCAGAACGGGACCGGAAATCCAACAGGGCGCAAGACTGGGGTCTATTGCCGTATGTTGGCGCCTTGGTCGCGCGCCGGAAGTCGTTGTCCGACGACCGGGCATGACCATATCTGCTTTCCCGCATCAACTCTTCCGCACAGGGAACCGCGGCAACAGGCAAGCATGGTCACTCGGCCCAAGGATGCTTCCGTCGCTGAGGGACAACGGCTGCGAAGTCTCTCAGGGCAGCAGTCATTTCCCCTGCCTCGCGTCTGCGGCCCTTCGTCCGGTTCGCTTGCCGGGCTTAGGAGCCTGGCGGACCATGCGTTCGGGATGTTTTCGGGCGAACGCGCGGAAACGGGCAAGGAGTTTTTCCAGGTCGCCTCCGATCTCCCGGTCGAGTTCGTCCTTGATTCGGTACACTTCTCGCAGAATTGGGTCGGCCCGCATCCGTCATTCTCCCAGTAATTGCTCAGGCGTGCACACCTGCGGCCGCACCAGCGCCGCCCAGAGTTCATATCCCTTCGCACTGAGGTGCAGGCCGTCGGCCGCGTAGAACGTCGTCGCCGGTTGGCCTTCCTCGTCGAGCATCGGGGTCTCGGTATCGATGAAGATCACCTGGTCGAGCCCCGCGGCGCGCTCGCGGATCATGCGGTTCAATGCGCGCTGCGCCTCGATATGTTTCCAGCGCGCGCGACTCGGCTTGACGCCGAGCACGATCAGGCGCGTCTCGGGCAGTGCTTCGGCCACGAGCGCGAAAAATTGTTTGTAGTCCTCGAAGACGGTCTCGGGTGTCTTTCCGAAGGCAATATCGTTGTCGCCGGAATACAACACGATTGCGCCGGGCTTGTAGGGCAGTACGATGCGGCGCGCATAGTGATTCACATCGCTCATTTGCGAACCGCCGAATCCGCGATTCAGTGCCGAAAGACGGGGAAAATACTGTTTGAGGTCCCACAAACGGATGCTGGAACTGCCTACGAACAGGACGCTCCCCTCGGGTGGCGGGGCGGCGGCGTCCCCGGATTCGAAGGCGCGAATGGCGTTGTCCCACATTCGACCCGAGGCCGGTTCGGACGCCTCTTGCGCGGGAGCCACACAGGCGCATAGCAATGCGAGGCCGATCGCGCATCTTGCAGCAAACATGGCACTCAATCCTCTATGTTCATCGTTCGGTGGTTTCGGGCCACGGTGGCACTTGTGCCGACGCCTCGCGGATGTCGTCGCCGGACACGATCACGATGAGGACGTTGTCGCCCGTGCGCCGGTCCGACCCCTGGATCGATCGGAATACACCGATACCGACGAAGGCGCCGTCGAGCGTGAACGCGGGGGAGCATACGACGGCGCGGGACCTGTGTTCGCCGAGGACATAGAAGGTGCGGGGGCGATCCACAACAGCCTCGACGCGCTCGACGAGCGCGCTGTGGGTGCGTCGCGCGACCTGGCCCAGTTGGGCGATGGCGACGACCTCATCGAGTATCTCGGGTTTGCCGGGCTGGGTCAGGTCAACAAACGGCATGGCCGAGTCGGGCTTCGTGAGGGGGCGGACAAAGGCCAAGTCGAGGTCCGCGTCGCGCAGGACGATCTCCGCGTCCAGTTCCGTGCCGTCGGCAAGGATCATTTTCATGCTCGTGATCTTCGTCACCATTTCATCGCGGCCCCGGTCCAGCCGCGCCATGAGCCCGCTTGGGTCCACGCTGCTTAGCGAGAGCACGGCAAGTCCCATCGCATCGATCACGGTGCCGTTCGCTTCGCTCTCTCGTTCCTGGGGATTGCCGCCCATGGACATGCTCAAGACCGTCCGAATGGTGACGACGGTATCCTTGTATTGCTCGAAGACGGCCCGCCCCTTTTCCGCGGTTTCATCGGCGGCGATCATCGGGCCGATGCACGCGGCGATCAACAACAGGGGCCAACAAGGTACGATGTGCTTCGTCATGTGTAACTCCTCTCCCGCGTCTCCGCGGGCGGCGGTGGACAATCACGCGAGGCCGAATAGCCCGCGCGCGAATTCATCGGAGAACGGCTTGCCCGGCTCGTAACCGCGCGCCCATTCGCCGTCAATAACCAGATAAGGCACACCCGGCTTGCCCGTCTAGGCATCGGACGTGCTCGCGGCGTTCACGCCTTCTCATACACGTATTGACCGTGGGCGTCCGTGCGCCGCTGCAGGAGTCCCGCCCGGATCAGGTGAAGCAATACGGGCGTGAGTTGATACACGGTGAAATTGAATCCCTGGCGGTTCAGGTACAGTGCGACCTGCGAGGCGGTGCGAGCCGACGCGAAGAAGCCGCGTTTGACCAGGTCCACAATTACCTGCGTGGGACCGTTGACCGACGCGCGTTTCGTTTCGCTTTTTCCCTTTGTCTTTCCAGGCGACTTGGCGCCCTTGGCCGCGGGTTTCTTCCGCTTTGCGCCCGCCTTCTTCTTGGGCGTGTCTCGTGTGTCTTGGGCTTGATCCTCTTCTAACGGGTGAGAGAATGTCTGGAGGGGGTTCACACTGGCGATCGTGCGGAACATGCTGTCCGCGCCGTCCAGGGCGCGGCCGACCATACCTTCGTTCAAGTGCGGGCCGACTTTCTCCTCGAGGAACTCCGCGACCTCATCCGCGTCCAGTTCCTCGATACCGAGGCGGTCCGCCACCAGATTGATGGCCGCCACCGACGTATCCAGCAGCGTGCGCGATCCTGGCAGGGCGAAAATGCGGCGCGTGTCGTCCGCCTCTTCTTCGGTAGTGTCCGTGCCGCCGCCCAAGAGGACATCGAGGGCGCGGTTGAAGGCGGCCTCCTGGAGACCGCGCGGCAGCCCCTTCGCGATCTCCGCCGCTTCCTGAAAAATGCGTTTCATATCGGGATCGGGCATGTCGGCACACCTCGCGTCCGCCGGCAAGCAGCACGGGCGTCTTGCCCGTGGAGGATCATGGCCGGGACAACCATGCTACGCCGGAACCCTGATTATACAGAAGTTGCATGCGTTTCCTGGAACCGTGCGTGGATGCCGCCGAAGGCGCCGTTGCTGAGAATCAGCACGACGTCGCCCGGGGCTTCCGTCGCGCGTATCTCGGTCACGATGGTCTCGACGCTTTCCGCCGCGCGACAGCGTACGCCTCGCCCGCACAATGTGGCGGCCAGCGCGTCGCGGTCCAGCCGCTCCGCCTCCGGAATGCGCTCGCCGCGGTAGATAGGGCCGAGCCAAACCTCGTGCGCGCCCGCGAACGCCTCCGTCATCTCCGTCTGGAACCGTCTCGTGACCGTCGTGTTCGAACGCGGCTCAAAAAGGACGCGGAGGCGGCGGTTCGGCCAGCGTTCCCGGGCCGCGGCAATGGTCTCGCGAATCGCCGTCGGGTGGTGGGCGAAATCATCGATATACGTGATGCCCCCTACCTCGATGAAGACTTCCATGCGCCGCCGGACACCGCGAAACGAGCGCACCGCATTTGCTACGGCCTCGGGCGACGCGCCCAGAATTCCCGCCACGGCGACGGCGGCCAAGGTGTTCTGCTGGTTGTGGCGACCCGCGAGGGCAGGCTTGCACTCGCACCAGAACACGCCCTCCCTATACACGCGCAGCCGTCGGGTTGCGGCGTCCACCACTTCGCCGCGCCACGTTGCGTCCGGCGCGAACCCGTAGGTGGCGGTCTCGCTGAACACATGCGGCAGGAGCGACGCCGCGTGGTTGTCCGCGCAGGCTATGAGTCTGCCCGATCGCGGGATTTGTCGCAGCATGCGCTGGAACGCCGTCTCGATTTCCGCGAGGTCCGCGTAGATGTCACCGTGATCGAACTCGATGGACGTGACCACCGCAATTTCGGGCAAATAGTGCAGGAACTTGGCGCGCTTATCGAAAAACGCCGAGTCGTACTCGTCGCCTTCGATGACAAACGGCGCGCCGGGCGCGCCGAGACGCGCCGAATGGGCGAAATCCAGCGGCTGACCACCGATGAAGAATCCGGGAGCCAGACCGCACTGGTCGAGGACGAACGCCGTCAGGGCCGCCGTGGTTGTCTTGCCGTGAGTGCCGGCAATGACTATCGAGCGACGCTCGCGGAGCACGTGTTCCTTGAGCCATTCGGGCAGGCTCATGATGCGCATGCGGCGCTCAAGGGCGTGCTCGACCTCGGGATTGCCCCGGCTTAACGCGTTGCCGACGACCACCACATCCGGGTTCCACGCGAGGTTGGCCGCGTCGTAGGCATACGCGACCGGCACACCAAGCGCCGCGACCATGTGCGAGGTGGGCGGGTACAGAGGCGTATCACTGCCGCGCACCGCCCATCCGGCCTCAAGGGCGAGGCGCGCGCCGGCGACCATGCCCGTGCCGCCGATCCCGCTGAAGTGGGCGTATCCAGGCGTCTTCTTGTCGCTCATGGGGTTCCCCCGGTTTTCCGCTACGCCAGTCCGAAAACACGCGCCGCATTGCCGCCGAGAAAGAGTGCGCGAGCCTCGTCGTCCAAGCCGAGCGCATCGAGGTCTTTCAGGCAGGCTTCCGGCGACACCATTGGATAATTCGATCCGAACATGACCCTCTCACGTCCTCGCCCGCGCATGTATTCCGTCAATTCCGCGGGAAGTCGCCCGAGCTTATAGGCGGAGGTATCGATGAACACATTCGGGTACTTCGTGGCCAGTGAGATCATTTCGTTCACCCAGGGGAAGCCCACGTGTCCACCGATGATGACGAGGTCCGGGAATTCGAGGGCCACGTCATCGAGGTAGGGGATGGGCCGGCCCGGCTCGGAGGGGCACAGCGGCCCGGTGTGCCCGATTTGCGTCAGGAACGGAATCCCGAGTTCGACGCACTCCGCGAACAGCGGATAATAGCGGCGATCATTCGGCGGCAGGTTCCAAAGCCAAGGCACGATGCGCAGCCCCTTGAAACCGAGTTCGCGCACGCAACGCCGCAGCTCGCGCACGGCGTCCATCGGGCGGTACAGGTTCACCGATGCGACGCCCACGAACCGGTCCGGGAACTGTCCGACCCATGCCGCCACCTCGTCGTTGCTGATCAACGCGCCGCACGGTCCGTGCCAAGCACAGAGCAACGCTTTCGCAACGCCCGCCGCCTCGAAGGCGCCGACCGTGAACTCGATAGGGATTTCCACCGGTTCGAGCGCGCCCGTCCAGCGCCGCAACGAGTCGAAATACGGCTGTTCGAGGAACCTCCGGGTCGGATGCTGCATCCAGACATCCACAATCATCGTAGCGTCCTCTCTTACTCATCCGGTCTCACGGGAGTTCATCGGGAGCGGCGCCGCCCGGCGCTTTCGGCCCGCCGCCGGCATCGCCCAGCCGTCCGAAGGTGATCCGGAATACGAGATGCTCCGTCAAGTTCCCGAGATAGTTGGAGAAGCGGATGAACCGCAGCGCCAAGTGAATACGGTCGAGCGTGTCCGCGTCATAGCGGATCGCGAGACGCGACACGGCCTCAGCGTCAGGGCGTCCGTCCGTGTCGGCCCAGTGCTGCGCGTAGAGGACCGCCTCCCGTTCCGCTTCGGGGGTCGCCTCCAGATCGCGGCGCAGGAGCGCGCGCACTTCGTCCGCCGCGACGCCCTCCCCGAGCGCGATGCGTGTGTGCGCCCACGCGCAGGTACGGCACTGGTTCACCTGCGTGACGGCGAGAAACAACCGCTCGCGAAGCCCCGATTCGAGGCCGTTTCCGCGCAAGAGACGAGCGACCGCCCATGCCCTTCGGAGCAGGTAACCCCCCTCGGCGAGGAACTGGCCCGGGCCCCTAAAAGTCCGCTTGTGAAAGGGTTTCATGACCGCTTCGCGCGCTCACCTCCTTGCCCGATTCAGCCGCCGGCCCCTATTTGAAGACCTCGACCTCGAATTCGAGGCCGGGAATTCGCGTATAGGCAAACCGCACGCCCGCGTTTCTGCCGACAATGTCAAGTATCTTCAGGCTGTCCACCTCCTCGCCCACGCGCGCGTACCGGCTCTCGAACTGCTGGGTCTCGCGGTCGATCAAGCGCATGAGGATGTAAGTCTGTTCTTTCCCGGGGTCATCCACGATGCCGACCACGCGCACTTTCGGCATGGCCAGCATGAGTTCGGCTTTTTGGTCCATGCGGCGCAACATAAGGCTGGTCATTCCGAGAAGTTCATACACATCGATGCAAGCCTGCACCACCGCCCACTTCTCCCGGTCGCGCGCTTCCTTCGCCATCTCGCCCACTTCGTCCGCGAGGGCTCTCAGGGCTGCCCTCCCTCCCTCGGTGCCCCCGTACTTGAGCTGCGCCTCGCGCACGGCGCCCACCACTTGTTCACGCACGTACGGCGTCATGACAATGCCCGATCCGACCGGGGTGTCCAGCACCTGGCGCAAGGGCATTACCAGACCGCGCAGTTCAGGCATCAACTCCTCCTTCGTCGGCTCCTTCACGGTCTCAGTTTCGACCCCCTGGCGCTCCAGAAGCGCATAGACGGTCACCAATACGCCCAATACAATCAGTACGGCAACCAGGAACAGCGCGACGCGCGTCATCATGGCCAGACTCCTTCAAGAGGTGTTGTTGGGTTATGTTGCCGCTTGCCCGGCACGGCTCATGCCGACGCTGTTACGGTACTATACGCCGCGGACGCGCTACAAGGGGGCGCCGCAAGCGCCAAGCGTGTGTATGGGGGGTCTTGTCAGATGAGGATATCGAGACGGACCGGCGTTCCCGGCGGTTGCCGTTCCGGAGCGGGGCGCGGCGCTGGCGCGGGAGTAGCACGCTGGTCACGTACCCGCGGGATTGCTTCCTGTTGCTCCTCGAACACACGCGATTGCGGCGCGGCTTTCGGGCGGAGCCGTTGGGGATCGGGCGCGGCAACTTCTTCCGCACGACGCTCCGCCGCTTCCGCCTCGGGATCGACGGCGCGGTGTGGTTCCGGCGCGCGAACCTCGCGCCCGCCGATGCGTGACTCGGCCTCGAGTCGCGCTTGCTCCTGGCGAATGCGGGCCGCCGCCTCACGGCGCATTTCCTCGACGCTCGGCACCACCCGCCGCGCCTCATACAGATTTCGCTTTACCGTGCGGAGGGTCGCCCCGGGAAGCGATACCGTGCCCTCCCCGAAACCGGCCCTTGGCGGCTGTTCTCTTTGCTGGGACTCCGGCGTGCGTCCCGCCGGGGCCAGTTCCCCCCTGCCGCGGCGAAATAGACCGGGTCCTTCGTCTCGCGTTACGCGTCGAAACGCGAGCGCATCCACAGCGGAAGTATCTATACGCACTCCCATAAACGCGCGCTTCCACCTTGGCGACGCACATGACGCCATCGTTAATTGTCTCATGCTATACCCATTTTGTCAATTACTCGAAGCGTGGGACGCATGGGGGCGTCGCGCATGCAACGGGAATCTCAGGGTCTGGACAAGCGACGCCGCTCGCGATAGAATTTCCGCGGAACACGGGAATTCGGTAAGGAATGGATGCGGCTATGTCGGCGATTGTGACACGTGAATTGGGCAAGGTCTACCGCGCGGTGGGCAGGACACAGATGCGCGCGTTGGAGGCCGTGGACCTGAACGTGCGCGAGGGCGAGGTTTACGGGTTCCTCGGGCGGAACGGCGCGGGCAAGACCACGACAATCAAGATACTGTGCAGCCTGCTGCGACCCACCTCGGGCGAGGCGTTCGTGCTTGGCGAGAACGCGCGGACGCGCAAGGCCCGGGGGCTCATCGGCTACCTGCCGGAGCAGCCCTATTTCTACGAGTACCTGACGCCGCGGGAGACGATTGATTTCTACGCCAGACTTCAAGGGCTCGATGCGGCGGCGCGGGCGCGCGAGTGGGAGAAACTCGCCGGCATGCTCGATTTGCGCGGTATCGCGGACCAGCGCGTCAAAGGGTTCTCAAAGGGGATGCGCCAGCGGCTCGGATTCGCGGTGGCGTTGGTGGGAGACCCGCCGATTCTTATCCTCGATGAACCGATGAGTGGGCTCGATCCGTTGGGTCGGCGGTCGATTCGCGAGTTGATTCTGTGGATGCGCGATGCGAAGAAGACCCTGTTCTTCAGTTCCCACGTGCTGGGCGACGTCGAGCAGATTTGTGACCGGGTCGGAATCCTCGTTCGCGGTCGCCTTACTCACGAAGGCCGGCTCGATGAATTGCTTGGCGAACAGGTGAAGCAGGTCGAAATCATCGTGGCCGGGCTCTCGCCGGAAGCGGCGCGACCACTGGCGGCGCGCGCCGTATCGCATCGGACCCTCGATGAATTGGACGCTTTCCTCGTGGACGGCCAGGACGCCGCCAATGACCTGGTGCGGGCCGTGCACGGCGCGGGCGGGCGGCTCGTCGAATTCAGCCCGGTTCGCAAGTCGCTCGAAGACTACTTCATCGAAGCACAGGAGAAGGATAAGGCTTCATGAACCGCATGCTCGCCGTTGCTCGGAACACCTTTCGCGAGTCCGTGCGCGACAAGGTGCTGTACGTGCTGCTCTTCTTCGCAGGCGTGACCATCTTCGGGTCAAAGGCGCTCGGCTGGATCAGCATCGGGCAGGACATCAAAATCGTCAAGGATATCGCGCTGGCGGCGATTTCGCTGTTTGGCGTGTTGATCGCCATCTTCGTCGGCACGAGCCTCGTGTACAAGGAGATCGACAAGCGCACGCTGTACACGATCATCACGCAGCCGATGCACCGCTACGAATTCATTCTGGGTAAGTATCTCGGCCTTATGGGACTGCTCCTGGCTGTTACGGCGATCATGACGGGCGTCTCGGCGGTGTACGTGCTGCTGCTCGGCGGCGGCCTCGACGCCATGTTCTTCCTCGCGATCCTGCTCATTTACTGGAAACTGCTGCTGGTAACAGCCTTCGCTGTGCTCCTTTCCGCGCTGACCTCGCCCATTCTGGGTGCAATTATTGTCTTTTCCGTGTACGCATTCGGCCATGCCACCGGCGTGTTTCGCGACTTGCCGCCGCAGTTCGACGGCACCGTCGCGAAACAAGTGCTCGAAATCGCCTATTACCTCATCCCGAACCTGAGCAACTTCGACATCCGCGCGGAAGCGGCCAACGGTGTGCCTGTCGCTCCGGCGTATGTCGCGTGGGTCTTGGTTTACGGGCTGGCCTATACGGCGGCGTTGCTCATTCTCGCGGCCCTCGCTTTCGAGGACAAGGACGTATGAGCAGCGCCGTCCGAATGTTGGCGCTTTGCGGCGTCGCGCTGCTGGTCACGCTCGTCATTACCGCGCAATTGCGGGTGGACGCCGCCCGCGCCCCAGTGAAGGACGAACTGCTCTACCTGCCCAACGAGAAGCTGCTGAATTACTTCACCTGCGGCATGGACAGTATCATCGCCGACTTCTTGTGGCTCCGCTGCGTTCAATACACGGCGTCGGAACTGAAGGGCGACCGCGCGTTCACGTGGCTCAACCACATGCTGCACACGTGCGTGCGCCTTGATCCGTATTTCAAGGACGTGTACCGCTACGGCGGTATCTTCCTCGCGTCGCTGCGCGCCGACGACGACGCGGGCCTACGACTCCTCGAAAAGGGCGTGGCCCAAGTGCCGACCGCGTGGGAACTGCCATATGAGATGGCGATGATCCATCTCCTGAATCGGAAAGGCGAGCCGGGTGCCCGCGAGCGGGCGCGGTTGTATCTTGCCATGAGCGCCGACACGGGTCGCGCGCCCGCCTTTGTCGCGGATCTTGTGGACAAGTTGCGCGAGGCGGGCGCTATTACGGACACGGCCATCGAGCGGGAGATGTGGGAGAAGCTGGCGGAAAGCGACGACCGCCTGCTGCGCGACATGGCGGTGCGCAAGCTGGAGGAACTGGCCATCCGCGAGTACTGTCGCGCACTCACGGAACAGGCCGCTCGCCACGCGCGCCGGACCCGCACGCCCGTGAAAGACCTCGATGAACTTCTCCGCGCCGGCGTTATCACGGCGCTGCCGCAAGACCCCTTCGGCGGAAGCTTCTTCATCGACGCGGACGGCGTCGTGCGCAATACGTCGTTGCTCGACGAGGACCTGCGCCGCCGTGAGACCGCTATCCGAAACGTCCTTGAGAAGTTCCACCGCGATCAGGGCCGTTGGCCCGCTTCCCTCGAAGAACTGGTCCGGCCCGGCTACCTGGCGGTCTTGCCCGAGCACCCCTATCCCGGCCGGGACTGGCGTTATGCCCCGGAGACCGGCGCGCTGAAATGACCTCTGGCTGTCGCTCCGGCGCTTGGATGGGGCGGTCCCGCGAGACCAGTTCGTTCATTGTCCGGTGAACCTAGACCAACTGTGCCTGTCATCCGTCCAGCAAGCGGGACCTTCCTTCCTGTCAGCCCTCCCACCTGACGGAAGCATGGCATATCATCCGGCTCAACGCCAGACTAGTGGCACAGACATGATTCGATCGACAGCCCCGCAAGGGACAACCATCACAATTCACACACGCATGATTCCATACGCGGCGCGAGTTCGCGGCGGGCATTCAATGTAACCAAACCCAGCACAAATGCCGTGTTCTCAGGGCAGGCCGAAAGCACTCACGTCGATAAAACCACGGGTGTGGAGTTCCACCTTCATCGTTATCCCGACCGCGACAGGAAAATTCACGCGCGGGTTCTTCCCCGTGAGTATGAATTCGGCACGCAGGCATTCGCCGGGCGGCAAATGAAACTGCAGGATGTCGATGGGCGAGGTGGGCTTGGCAATCATCGTTAACGCCGCGAGCGGGGGAATCTGCGTTGCGCTGCAACGCGCCAGTTCGCCGTCCGGACCCACTATGCGGGCCCTTAACTCAAAAGGTTCACCTACTTGTGTACTTATAGGGAAATTCGCACCGTCAAATCCGAACGTGAATGCTTCCACCCATGCGTGGTCGGCTTCAAGCAGGAACCGTCCAATCGGCAGTCCCTGACCGCTTGCGAGAAACTCCGTGATGACGTCGCCCGCCGTCGGGAGACTGCACAAGGAGGAGATGGGAATCGTCAGGTTGAACACCTGCTCACCCGGACCGCCAATGGATACGTCGTAGACGCCTTGCGGGAACGCGATCGACTGGGAATCCTGTATCGGCACCTTGATGATGCATCCCGGCGCAAGCGCCAGCAGCGCCACGCACAATGCCCCTTGGAGCAGTCTTCTGGAAGTAACGCACATACACCGACCTCCTCTGACGACCGCAATCGCCGCAAGTTCGAACCCTGGTATTCGAGCGCGTCTCGCCGTCACCACATCATTTCCCTCCGCGACGGCGGCCCCGCATATTGAAGGACGTCTCCATTCTATGCCCATTGGCCGGATTCCGCAAGGCCTTACAGCCTGAGCCGGGCTTGCTGCCATGCCCTGTGTCAGCCCCGCCGCCTACTTCTCTGAGGTAATGGACCCGGCAAAGCGCAGGGCGAACACGTCGGCGTCCTTAAGGGCAAACCGGAGACGAACGGGCTGTCCGGCGAGCGGGGCGATGTCCGCATTGCCGCGCCATTGCACGGCGCATTCGAGCGCATCACCGAAGATTTCGTCGCAGGCGTCCAACGCATAGCCGGGAACCGGATTGCCCGCCGCATCCTGTATCTCGACGCGGATACCGCCGCCCGCGGATGTCGAGAAATTGAGGGTCAGGCGGTCGCCGGAGAAGATCAGCGGCTTGGTCGTCATCTCGCCGCCGCCCAGCGGCGCGAAGACGGATGCGAACCCGTCTATCCGCATGGTGTAACGTCGCAGTCGCGAACTGTCGCCGGTGAAGTAGCTCTCCGTGGCGTAAAGGGACAATTCCCGCGGCGAATCGTCGTCGGCCGATGCCGTCTCGACCACGTGCCACGCGATGTAATTGTCGCCGTAAGCCCAATTATGCCGCGTACGCAAACCCGGGCGGATGAACGCCTCGTCCCAGCGGTGGAATGTTCGTCCGTCGCGGCTGGTCATGAAGAGGGCGTCCGTGACGGCCGTGCCGTACCGCTCGCTTGTCCTTGCGCGTTCCTCGCGCAGGTCGAGCGAGGGCAGCGCGCGCGTGGCGGGCGTCCAGCCGCGATCGACGTAGCGCGAGGGAAAACCGATGAGGATATGCGCGGCGCGATAGTACGGCTTGACCTGATTGGTGTAGAGCTGTTCCGTCGGCGCGTCCGGGAACTCCAGCCACTCCCGTTCCGACCAATGGAGGTAGTCATCCGAGGTCGCCGTCATGATGCCGCGGCAACCATTCTCAAAATCGCGGATATAGGCGCGGTACTTGCCAATCGTTGGGTCCCAGAACGTGATGTTCTGCGTATCGAACGGATGCCCCGTCATGACGGGCGCGCTGCCGTTGCAGAGCGTCCAATGAATCGCATCGGACGACTTGAACGCGTAGAGTCCGTGCGGGTTTCTGCCCAAGCCGATCGCCTTGTATTCCTCGCCCGGCGCCACCCCTGGGTTCGTGTCCTTGAACGGCGCAAAATCGTGGCATTCGCCTCCGTTGATTTCGGCAAGCACGATGTTGTTGGCTCGTGTACCATTGAACTCCACGAGGCCAAGGTTCGGCTTGACCCAATGGATGCCGTCCGGGCTCTCGGCGTAAGCGATGTAGAGGGGATGCGTTTGCCCGCCGGACAGCGGGGTCTGCCAGGCATGGTAGTACATGCGATACACCTCGTCGTCCTGAAATACGGTGTGGTAGCCGCCGCCGTTGCCTTCCCACGGCGCGTCGTGCACGATGGCGACTTCCCGGCGTACCGGGTGGTGCAAGCGCAGTTCCGCCGCGCCCTGCATGCCGTCGATCAAATACGTGTCTACGAAGAGTTCGAGGCGCCGGCCGATGTCGACGGGCGGTTCGTCCGCAAACGCGTCCGTTACCAGGACCAGCAGCGAGGATAAGAACACGCCAATGCACCGATGCGTATTGTGTCGGGAGACCATGGCTTTCACACGCTCCTCAAGGCGTAAGCCGCCGCGTTGAACTGAACCCGAAACAGGGCCTTGTTTGCGCTACACTATAGCCCGTGCCGACATCTTGCAAGAAGGAAGGCGGCGCAATCTTGTCCGGAGGCACACACCTCCATGATCAAGATGCACCGCAGGGGCACAAAGTTGAGGACAAAAGAGTTCAGGCTCTTGAGGCTGCCTGAACACCGGGTCTTGGTTGTGTTATGGTTCTTGCGATAATCGGGAGGGTCAGTCATGTCTCCGAGAATCAGCTTGATGCGTACCGGTTTCTGCCTGTTGGTTGTAGTCGCGGCATGCGCCGCGTGCGCGCAGGAAGTCGCCAAGACGCCCGCCAGGCTGCTATCCACCTATGATCCGAACGTCGCCACGTGGCTCCGCGGCAATCTTCACACGCACACCAACCAGAGCGACGGGGCGAAACCGCCGCAGGAAGTTGTGGACGTCTTCGCGAGGCTCGGATACGACTTTCTGGTGATCACCGACCATGATATGGTAACCCCCGTCGATTCGCTGGACTCCAAGGGGATGACGTTGATCGCGGGCAATGAGATTAGCGCCAACGGGCCGCATCTGCTCCACGTGGACGCGAAAACGCTGGTCCCGCCCGGCGCCGACCGCCAAGCCGTGATCGATCAGGTCGCGAAAGAAGGCGGGTTCGCCATCTTCAACCACCCGAACTGGACACAGAACTACAATCACTGCCCGCTGGAGTCGCTGGAGAAATGGCAGGGCTACACCGGCATCGAGATTTATAATGGCGTCATCCTTGTCTTGGAAGGGAGCGAACTGGCGACGGACAAATGGGACAGGCTGCTTGCCCAAGGCCGGCGCATCTACGGGTTCGCCACGGATGACAGTCATGCCTATCCCGATCACGCGGGCATGGGCTGGGTGATGGTGCAGTCGGATTCACGCGGCGCTGACGAAATTGTGGCCGCCATGCAGACCGGCCGATTCTACTCATCGACCGGAGTTACCGTGGACGCCATCGACGTGCAGGGCCTGACCGTATCCGTGCGCGCTGACAACGCGCAGAAGATCCGTGTCATTGGCGACAGGGGCCGCGTTCTTCAGAATGTGCCTGGACCCGCGACGCAGTTCACCGCCAATCCCGAAGGCAAGTACACCTACATCCGCTTCGAGTTTTACGGCGCGGGCGACGCAATGGCGTGGCTTCAGCCCATGTTCTTAGAGTAGTTCTGCTAAGCTAATCGCATTCCGCAGGTACAAGAAGGTTCGCGGGTCGCTACTCTAGCCGAGCACCATGCAGATAATTGCTAGCTCTTCTCGTTATTCTGACGCCTCATGGCTCGCTCGACATCGCCGCACCTGTGGATAGTCTACTATAATAATTACTCCACCCGTAATTTCCAAGGGTCCAAACCATCTGTAACGTGAGGCCTATACCGACTACCCCCCAGAGACTGGCCTACAGTCGTACGCACTAGAATCATGTCGAGCCCTCATTCACCGCCGAAGGGCGGCAAATCCGACGAACTTCGACCTTCGATGTCGGGCCCGGAAAACGCTCCAAAAGCCGCAGCAATCGCTCCGGTGAAGAAGCAAGCCCCAATGGCCGAAATCAGGCCACCTACAATGCACACGATAAGCCATCGTTCAATAGGAGATGCAGGCGCGTTGTCATAGGGCATCTCCAGTTGGTAGGAAATAATGCTTCCAAACAATAGGATGAACAAGACAATGAAGGTGATCACCATCCCACGCGTAGTCATGTCATTACCTCGCCCAAGAACAATCATCGTCAACTCAAGTAGACCCTGTTTACTCCCGTCTAGAATAGAATATCAAGACATACTGGAAATCAACCACTCCGACAATTTTCCAAACCGGACAAGACTGCTTTGAAAACAGCGGTTCATGCGGGAGTGCGTGAGGACGCGCGCGCGAAATGCGCGCTTGAAACTACCGCTCCACGTCAGTCTCGCGATCTTCGGCATACAGGTCCGTCATCATATCGTCGAGCGAGCCGCCGCGCGCCTTGCCGGAAGCGTACTTTTCACGCGATTCCCTCGCATTCCGGGCGATCTGTTCTCGACGTTCCTCCCGAAGCCACGAATGCAACAACTCGAGAAGCGCCTGCTTGGAATCATCGTCCAACAGGCGAATCTGCTCGACTATGTCTGAAAAAGGGAGCGCCATAGTCGCACGACCTCTCTTGTCTCTCAACGACTCTGATGCTAACACCTGTATCCTCCCCTGTCAACGGGCGTCCTTCCCTCACGCCGATACCCGCTTCGCGGCCCTTTGCGCATTCGCGCGAGGCTCTTCAGGCTTTCTCCAGCCCCGCGCCGGCGCTGGCGGGATTTCCCCGTTTTCGGCGCTGAGGTAGCGCATGGCGCCGCATAACGACGCGGTCATTCCGTTCCGCGTTGTTCGCGCCATTTCTGGAACGAAGCCTGGCTTTCGCCGGATGGCCTGCCCGCGAGCAATCCCTCGGCACTGATGTCTTCGTCCAGGAGTTCCCAATGAATCCCCTCGCCTTTGCCAATCAGGCGCCAGCGCGCGCGTTCCTCCGCCGTGCCGTGGAACAGCCTCGGGAACTACACGAGCGGCACGGCAACGCTTGTGCCGGCTGGCCTGTATCCCGAGTCAATGCTTGTGCCCAATCACGAGCATCTCGAAATCCTCCGGGGTCAGAGAATGGTCTCTGGAGAAAGCGCCCAGCTTGGCGCCAAAGATTTCGATGCGGACGTAGCCGAGCGTTTTCAGCAGCCAGGTGATCTCACTCGGCACGTAGTAGCGCTGGTTGCAGGAAAGGGTCTTCTTGTTCCCGGAGTCGTCTTCGAATTCCGCGATATTGAAATCACGAAATGTCATCAGGTCAAAGCTGTTCTTCCTGCAGACGCTAGTGCCCTCCTGTTTCGATTCGGCATAAAATGCCTCCACATTATGGTACAAGGGGAACAGCCCGTTGAGCGTGGTAAACAGCAATTTCCCGCCGCCTTTCAGGGAGCGTGTCGCGTTCTTCAGTATCTCGAAATTCATCTCGTCCGTTTCCATTAACGGGAAACCGCCTCCGCAAAGCATGATGACCGCATCGAATTCGGCGTGAAAAGGCAGGGCCCTTGCATCATGCCGCAAGAATTCGACGCTCACCTGTTGTTCGGTGGCCTTTTCACGCGCTCTCGCAAGCTGCGATTCGGACAGATCGATTCCTGTGACGTGATAGCCGCGTTTGGCCAACTCGATTGAGTGCCTTCCGGTGCCACAGCCGACATCGAGGAGCCTCAGCGACTTGTCAAACCGAAGTTCCTTCTCGATGAAATCGCATTCTCCCTGCGTGCCTTGCGTGAAGGGCTCTTTGTCGTACGTTCGCCCGTAGTCTTGAAACAGGGCCTCATACCACGGTTTTTCGCTCATTGTCTCTCTCCCAGACAGAATTCGATGGCCTTCCTACTATCCACAGCTCCGCTGGCGCACGCGGCATCAGTCCAACCCGACAACAGGGAGGGCTCGATGCACAACGACACCCCATTCTTAGACGCAACCATGCACACTTTTGTCGATTCAGTTCTCCAGCCCCCGCACCAGCACCGGCAGGAAATCACGGTTGTCGGCGCTGAGGTAGCGCATGGTGCCGCCCATGTGGTGAAATTCCTTGTTGAACGCGGTTGGAAAACCGATAGTCGTTTTCATCGGGGCGACCATGCCCTCGAACATGGGGATCGCGGCTACTTTATGGCGACAACCGGCACGGGCACGGTATTCAGGGGGCCTGCGGGCTGTGTTACGGCGGCCTCCATACGATGCGCGGTTTCGGCGGTAAAAAACATTTCTCCGCACTGCCGACACACACCGGCGGGAACGTTTTGGATGATGTATAGCTGTCCTTCAATTCGATAATCGACGCTGCGCACTTCCTCCACGACTTCGCCGCCGCAGTAGATGCAATCACCATACGGTTCCACTATCGGTTCCTTTCGGTCGGGCTTTTCCATTTTGGCCACGCCGGTATGTAAACGGTCGCGATCACCAACCATGAATACTTGTTGCGCCCACAAACAACGTGGGCCGCTCCGCGCTGAGTCTCGCCGTACACGAGGCAGGACACGCCTCGCCCCGTATCCGGATTAGACTCAATAATTCTACCATTAAGCAGCGCGTACTCGATATCCGAAAGGGAAAGGGCGTCATTTCCGCGCTCGATCTCCGCCTGCTGGAAGCCTGTGAACTCGTGCCTCCGTACCCGCTCGGCTATCCAATCCGTCAGAACCGCTTCCATCCTCAGCGCCGGCCATTCATTTACATACGGTGAGAATCAGACTCGCACCTGATTTCTTGTTTGGACAGAAATTGCGTATCTGTGCCCCCGTGCTACGTCACCGGCTGAAATAATCGCCGTCGGTCTGCCGTGCGATCAAGAGCCAGCACCATCTTGAATCTGATCCTTTTGGCAGGCATCAGCGATCGATTCATCCATTTCTTCGACAATGGCCGTTACTGTGGTGCGGCACGCGAAACAACCGAACACGTCATCGCGGCCGAACGCATCGGGATACAGCCACACCGTTCCGTCTGCATGGGGTTCCACAGCCAGCATATCTCCCGGCTTAGCACTCAGTCTTTCGGCAATGTCCGCGGGCAGCTGCACATCGGCATTTTCCAGCACGCGCGCAGCGTTCATAGTGTAACTCCTGAACCCGGCTCCATTTCAATGCAGACTTCTTCAAGGCACCGCCTATCTTATAGCCGCCATTAGTGCATTCTTCAGATCGTACGACCAAAGATAGAGAAACTGCGTTCCTGCACCGTGTTCACTACGTAACAGAACGAATACCTCCGGGCGACTCAATTCGGATATGCCAAGTTGCTCTTGCAATCTGCGCAACCGGAGCCATGTACTTGGCAATGAATGCGCCACGACATTCCGAGTGACTCGCAAAGGCTCCGCCGAGACAGTAGCGCCAAGCCCATCCGTGATTTCAGAGAGATTCCCAACATTCAGTAGTGTGGCTGCGCGAATCGCGACATTCGGAATGTACCACTCTGGTTCCCAAGTGCGCGGCATTAACTTCCCCGCCCGTGTCCAGTGTTTTCGGAGATAGCCAATGGCACTCTCCCTTGGATCTAGCATCTCAGGTCTATCCAAGCGCCGGCCGCCACGCGTTATGCAGCGGCCCTCAGCCGACGTCAGGACAATCGATCTACATGCATTGGCCCAGAGGTCGTGTAAAGCTATGATCGCATGAGATAAACATGCAGCGCATTGGCAAGGATAGTCACTTCGAAGAACGGCTCCTTGCCGTACTATTTGGTCAATTCTTGCCAGACCACGCTCATACTTCAGCACAAATCGTAGCAGATGCACCCCGCGTCACTCCGCGTCCTTACTCGCAGGCCATAATATCGACGAGTACTCTAAACCGCACCTTCCTGGTTACAATTCGGTGCGTTGATTCGGCTGAAGCTTTGACGAAATCGGCGTAGCGTCCTCGGCTGCGTTGTGACTCGATGGCAGATTCCAGTTCTCCGAGGCGACCGAGTATCACATCTGTGCTCGCAATCTTAGATCGTGGCAAATCGTCTTCAATATCGCCACGAGGTATTCCAAACCTGTGGTGTGTGTATGCGGCTACAAGCAAAAGAATATGATAGTGTCGAGAGAGCGATCCTCTAAGCACATCGCCCAGGGACAAGTCCAAGTATGTTAGCGCGGCGTCCAATCTTCTTCTGGCAGACTTTGCCACGGACTCTGTGAACTTGTCGTCAGTTTGCCTTTGATAAAGTCTCTTGATATTGGCTTCACCCCCATCTTTTACGCCTTCCAAGAGCACCCCAAAGATCTCCGCAAACAGCGTGTCGTCAAGCATGCGAAACCGCTGCTTTGTGGTAAAAATGTTATACTTCTCGATGAACCCTCGCCATTTCTGACTCGCCTGTCTCACGGCAAACTTGAATTCTGTCTGAAACTCAGCATGGCGTTTTTCGGCGGGATTGAGGGCAACCGTATAGGAGTTAAGGCGAGCAAAAACGTCTATGACATCGTCATCAGTTGCATTCAGGAGTTGTTCAGCGGTGATTATATAGCCCAAGAATCGTTCCTTCTCCTCATCGGTAAGGTCTTCGTATTGTTTGCCATGAAATTTCTCTGACCTATTTGTTAATTTCAGTTTACTATCGGCAAAATCGACTATCGCTCGGACTCGCTGCTGACCATCCACGATTTCTCTGATGCTTGTTTGTGTGTGCGGATCGATCTTGGTGCGCAAGTAGATCTTGGGTATGGGAAGCTCGTTCAGAATGGTGTCAATAAGAAATGTTCTCCCCGCGGGGGTCCAAACGGAGTGTCTTTGAAAATCCGTATTGATTACGAGCTCCTTCGCCCGGAACCAAGCAATAATATCGGATATTTGGAGATTTACAGGCTTAGCCGTTGGCATGTGTCTACGCCCTTTCCGCTGTGACGTTATGTGTCCTCAGAGTCTGCCGAGAAACTGTTCTCCCGCAAGAGAGTTAGACTGCATCAAGTCAACAGACTCCTGCAAGTTATATCACTCGATCCGGTTCTCCAGCCCCCGCACCAGCGCCAGGAGGAAATCCCTGTTGTCGGCGCTGAGGTAGCGCATGGCGCCGCCCATGCGCGAGAAGGATTTGCAGTAGCGCAGATAGTAGTCGGGATTGTCGTCGGGCGGCTCGCCTTGCATCCAGTCCCAGTGCGACTCCTGGAGGTCGACGATGACCATGAGGTGGTTGTCGATGTGCTTGCCCTGTTGGATGGCGAGGTTCTGGCTCATGGACAGCGATTTCTCGAAGATCATGGGCGACATGACCGCGCTGCCGATGCTGAGGTAGATGCCGCCGTCGAGGTTGGCGACGTTGTTTGCGAAGAGGAGGAAGTCGCGTTGCGCCGCGCGGCCAATGGCGGCGCAGTGGTTCATCGGGTGCGTGTAGATGATGTCGTGGCCGATCATCGGGTGGCTGGTGAACGGCACGCCGAGCCGGTACGCCGCCGCCTGCAATCCGAAGCGCTTGTACGGATGCGGCACGTCCATGCGGCCCGGTCGCAGCGAAAACGCGCGCACGGCGTGGAGCAGGTCCGCCGCGGCGGCGGCCTCGAGCGGCGCATCCGCCGCCTTCTCGCGGATTTCGGCGACCAACGCCTCCTCGGCCGGGATATCGAGCCCTTCCTGATCGACAAACGCGCCGACGGCCTCGCCGTAGCCTAGACCCCGATACGCGCCGACGACTAGGGCGAGATTCAGGTAGTAGCCGGTCTCCTCCCAGATGCCGAAGCGGCCCGCGGCCACGTTCTTCGCCACGTGCTCGCTCGTGTGACCCTGGAACGCGAATTCCCAGTCGTGGATGACGCCCGCGCCGTTCGTGGCCAAGTGCGTGATCCAGCCGTCCTCGATCAGCTTGATGAACACCGGCGCGAGTCCGTTCTTGATTGCGTGCGCGCCGAACGCGAGCATGCGCGATTTCCCCGCCGCGCGCGCCGCGAGGAGCCGTTCGACCGCCTCGTCGATGACCCGCTGCGCCTCCTTCGAGAAGGGCTGCGGCTGCTCGTCCGGGCTCACATGGTCCGTCTCGATGAACGCGCGGTCCTCCCGCTCCGCCAGCGGCCGTATTTCCAACGCGTTCCGATCAAATTCCTTGTGCGGCATGACGAGCTTCCATACTGCCTTTCGGCATGCTTAACGACCGGTATTGATTGCCGGCGTGAACGTCCCCGGAATGCCGACGGCAACGCATTCGGCTGTTGCGGCCATTTCCACAGTGCGCCGGTCACTGGCGCATTGTCTCAGAACCGGCGGACACCGGTCCAGAACATCAGGGAACGCGCCGGCGACTGCCTTACCGGTCTCTCGGCGCGGTGCCGGCGGCTTTTTCTTTCTTGGCCAAATGCTCCTCGAAGAAGGCGTTCATGAGCCATTGGACGCGCTCGTTGAGGGGCGCGACGATGTCGAGGGTGTGCATCCAGCCGTCGAGCCGGTCGTACCAGTAGTGCACGCCGAGTTCCCGGAGGCGTTCGGCGAGCAGATCGGCTTGTGCGACGGGCACGATGTCGTCGATAGTCCCCTGGATAATGAGCGTGGGCGGGTCGGTCGCGTCGAGGTGGTGGATGGGCGACGCGAGCGTGAAACGGTCCGGGTCTTGCTCATAGGTCGTGTCGAGAAACGACTCGACAAGTCCGTGCGCCCGGGCCATATCCGCGGTGAGGTCCGTCGGGCCGTAGAGATTGACGACGCAGGCGACGGCGCTGCTCACGCCGGCGTGGCCGCCGTTCCCTTCGAGTTCGGGGACATCAGGCGAGTAACCCACCATCATGGACAGATAGCCGCCCGCCGAGCCGCCGATCACGGCGATGCGGTCCGGGTCGACCGACAGTTCCTCCGTGTTCGCGCGCATCCAGCGCACCGCGCATTTCGCGTCCTCGACGCACGCGGGGAACGGCGCTTCCTGCTTGAAACGGTAGCCGATGGTCGCCACCACGTAGCCGCGCTGGGCGTAGCGCGTCGTGTAGTACTTGTAGTCGCGCTTGTCGCCGCTCTGCCAGCCGCCGCCATGGATAAAGACCAGGCCGGGCGCCGGTTCGACCAACGAGTCAGGATAGTACAGGTCGAGCAGGAGCGCCCGTTCGCCGACACGGCCATATTCGATATCCGTCTTCTCGATGACCCCCTCGGGGACGGGGATGTTGCCGAAAGCGTCGATCACGGGGATGCGCCCGAGCATGTAAGCGAGGTAGAGGGCCTTCAACGTGGGATACCCCGGCGGCGCGGGCGGCGCGTCCTCCGGCAGGACCACGAGGTCCGGTCTCGCGGGCGGGACCGGCTCGGAATAGAAGAGGTACCAGACGCCCGTGGCGGCTCCCGCAACCACGGCAATCAAGTACAGCCCGAAGAAGATCCATTGCAGTTTGCGCATGGGCATCATCCCCTCGCTTCGTTCGCCCATGACTCTTACACAGGCCCGGCAGGGGTGTCAAAGGCAAAGACCAGAGGGACCCAAAGGATCTAAAGAATAGGCGCACTCCCGCATACCTCTTCAAGAAGTCGGGACCGCGAAGCGGTCCTCTCCTCTTGAGTCCCTTTCGTCCTTTTGGTTCTTTCCGTCCTTTCACGTCCCCACGATTCTTTATTCGCGTACCTGGAGCTTCTCGATTTGGTAACCGCCCCGGGAACGGTCATAGAGATAAACCACGAGGAACACCACGCAGAGCACCACTGGCAGCACGGCCCACAATTGGAGCGAACGCGCGGGACCATAGGCGTCGTTGATGCGTCCCATGATGGGACCGGCGAAGAAGGTCGAGATACTGCCGGTGCCGCCGATAATCGCGAGACCGAGCGCGCCGGTCTTCGGGCAGCGTTCTGTCGTGATGCCGAGCATGGTCGGCCACCAGAAGCACACGCCGAAGTACAGGAGCGTCGCGGCCAGGAAGAACATGGGAGGCGTCTGGGCGTAGTAGAAGAGAAACAGCCCGACGGCGGCGAAGGGCGCGGTACCCGCAATGAGCAGCGTCGGCGGTATGCGGTGGGCGGGCCTGCTGAAGAACTGGCGCAGTATGTACATGAGAATGCTGCCCCACACGAGAGCGAGAATGCCCTCTTCTCGGCCCATAACGTCGTTATAGATGTTCGATATCCAGGCGCCCGGTCCGAGTTCCGTCGCGGCGGTAAGCCACATCATGAGAAACACGATGATGAACAGCGGGCGTCGAATCGCCTCGACGAACATCCCGCTGAAGGAAATGCCCGCCGCGACCCGTTCCGTCGGCGGGAACGATTCCTTGAGAATCATCACGGTGTAAATGATCGAGGGGATGAGCAGGAGCGACATCTTGAACTGCCAGCCCAACCCGATCCGGCTGAACAGATACGCGAGCAGGCCGCCGATGACGATGCCGCCCGGGAACCAGGCGTGGAACACCGTCAGCTTATGGGTTTTCTCCTCGGGATAAATGGTCGCGATGAGCGGGTTGCAGACGGCCTCGACCAGGCCGTTACCCGCACCGACGATGAAGGTCGCGAGCACCAGTATCCAGTACCCGGGCGCGAAGATGGTCAGCAGCGTGCCGCCGATGTGGCATGCCGCGGCGAGCCGCAGTAACGCGCCCATACCTAACAGGTCCACGAGGGGCCCGCCAAAGAAAATGGTCAGGCCGAAGGAGAAGAAGGCGACCGTGCCGATGAGTCCCAACCGTGTTTTCACAAGCTCGGCTTGCATGACGGCCTGGTCCGCGCCGGTTTCCGCGCTCACGTGGGGTTCCACGAAGTCGCGCTGAAAATCCGTCAGGATGTCGCCGCGGATGGCGAACGACATGGCCGTTGCGATGAGCGCCATGCAACTGGCGAGAAACAGCTTGTTCTTGTTCATGACTCCCGGTCTCCCATTTTCCGCACGTTGAGGAACAATTCCGCGAACAGAACACTTCACGCGAACGCCAAGGTCCCCGGCCCGTCACGAACGCTTCCCTCCGAAGCGTCCGCTCATGGGTTCCCGTCGGCTCCCGCGCCATTATGCCCGACCGACGGCGCGTAATCCAGGATAGTACCCGGCGCGGCGGCGTGCGTCAAGAATCCTTAAACGCAAGAAAGCCCGCATCCCGGGGGATACGGGCCGAATCGCTGGGTTGGCGGTCGTGTCAGTGCTTGAACTGGGCCTCTTCGGTCGATCCGGCGAGGGCGGCGAGGGCGGAATGGCCCTGCGACACAACGTTCGTGATCTCGTCGAAGAAGCCGGTGCCGACAAAGCGCTGGTGCTTGACGGCGGCGTACCCCTTCTCCTCTTCGGCAAACTCCTCTTCCTGGAGTTCGGAATAGGCGGCCATCTGCCGGTCCTTATAGCCGCGGGCGAGTTTCCACATGCCCAGGTTGAGGACGTGGAAGCCCGCGAGCGTGACGAACTGGAACTTGTAGCCTATGGCGCCCAACTCGTTCTGGAACTTGGCGATCACGTCCTGGCTCAGCTTCGCGCGCCAGTTAAACGACGGGGAACAGTTGTATGCCAGCAGCGCGCCGGGATGCTCGGCGAACACGCCCTCGGCGAACTGCTTCGCCTGTTTGAGGTCGGGCGTACTCGTTTCGCACCAGACCACGTCGGCGTAGGGCGCGTAGGCGCGCCCCCGCGCGATGGCCGTTTCGATGCCGGGACGGATATGGAAGAAGCCCTCTTCCGTACGGCCACCCGTGCAGAACGGCTTGTCGCGGTCGTCGATGTCGCTCGTGAGCAGCGAAGCCGCGTCGGCGTCCGTGCGCGCGACCAACACGGTGGGCACGCCGGCGACGTCGGCGGCGAGTCGCGCCGCGACGAGCTTCGTGACAAACTCCTGTGTGGGCACGAGCACCTTGCCGCCAAGGTGGCCGCATTTCTTGGCGGACGCGAGCTGGTCCTCGAAGTGGACGCCCGCCGCGCCTTCCTCGATCAT
The DNA here is from genome assembly GCA_029556545.1 of Candidatus Hydrogenedentota bacterium. Classification (GTDB taxonomy): domain Bacteria; phylum Hydrogenedentota; class Hydrogenedentia; order Hydrogenedentales; family JAGMZX01; genus JAGMZX01. The sequence goes on along the minus strand of JAKQEQ010000017.1, from coordinate 199,777 downwards.
GCCGAGCATCAGTTCATAGGCGTTGAGCGGTCCGCCGAATCCGGCCTCGGCGTCCGCGATGATGGGCGCCCAAGGATCGAAGGTGCGCACGCCGCTGAGCGTCTGAATCTGGTCGGCGCGCAGGAACGCCCGATTGATTCGCCGCACCACGGAGGGCACGCTGTTCGCGGGATAGAGGCTCTGATCCGGGTACATGCTGAAGCCGAGGTTCGCGTCGGCGGCGACCTGCCAGCCGCTGAGATAGATGGCCTTGAGCCCGGCCATCGTCATCTGTACCGCCTGATTGCCGGTGAGGGCGCCGAGGGCGTTCACGTATGGTTCCGTATGCAGCAAGGTCCAGAACTTCCGCGACATCTTGTCCGCGATGGTATGCTCGACGTTCATCGAGCCGCGCAGTTCCAGTACCTTCGCCGCGGAGTAGGTCCGGATGACCCGCTTCCAGCGTGGGTCCTGTCGCCACGACTGTTCGAGGGTCTTTGCTTCTGCTTGGTCAATCAGGGGATTCAATTCTCGGTCACTGCTCATTTCGCCTTTTCCTTGTTGCTGCTAGTCCAATAACTCATAGGCACCCAAAGTAAGAAACTCCGCGAGTTCATCGTTCGATACCAAGTCATCAAACAACTTAGCCGCCTCCGGGAACTTGCCCTGGTCAAAACGGTCCGCGCCGATTTCGTCGCGGATCTTTCCGAGTTCTTCCTGAAGCAGGGCACGCACGAACTCGAGGGAAATCGCACGCCCGTCCTCAAGTTTGGCGTTCGCGTGGTGGACCCACTGCCACACCTGCGTGCGCGAGATTTCCGCCGTGGCCGCGTCTTCCATCAGGTTGTACAGGGGCACGCAACCGGTGCCGCGCAGCCACGATTCGATGTATTGGATGCCGACGCTGATGTTCTGCCGCAGTCCGGCCTCGGTGATCGTGCCCACCGGCGGCTCGATAAGGTCCGCGGCAGTCACCTGGATACCGTCGAGCAGCTTGTCGATCTGGTTCGGCTGCTCTCCGAGAACCTTGTCAAATTCGGCCATCGCGATGCTCACCAGCCCCGGATGGGCCACCCAGGTTCCGTCGTGGCCGTCGCGCGCTTCGCGTTCCTTGTCCTTGCGCACCTTCTCGAGTGCCGCCTCGTTCGCGGCCGGGTCGTTCTTGATGGGAATCTGGGCCGCCATGCCGCCCATGGCGTGCGCGCCGCGCTTGTGGCACGCCTGAATGCACGACAACGCATAGGCGCGCATGAACGGCACCGTCATCGTGACCTGGCCGCGATCGGGAACAAGAAATTCGGGTTTCTTGCCGAGTTTCTTGATGTAGCTGAAGATGTAGTCCCAGCGGCCGCAGTTCAGTCCCGCACTGTGGTCGCGAAGCTCATACAGGATTTCCTCCATCTGGAATGCGGCCAGAATGGTCTCGATAAGCACGGTCGCCTTGATCGTGCCGCGCGGAATGCCCAGCAGTTCCTGGGCCTTGACGAAGACGTCGTTCCACAAGCGCGCCTCGAGGTAGTGCTCGAGCTTGGGCAGATAGAAGTAGCTGCCCTTCCCGTGCTCGAGGCGGTATTGCGCGTTATGGAAGAAATAGAGCGCGAAGTCAAAGAGGCTGCCCGACGCGACGATTCCGTCCACAAGCACGTGCTTTTCCGGCAGATGCCAGCCGCGCGGGCGCACGATAAGCGTCGCGACCTTGTCTTTCAACGTGTATTGTTTGCCCTCGGGGCTGGTGTAGGCAATCTCGCCGCGAACGGCATCATACAGATTCATCTGTCCATCGAGCGTGCCCGCCCACGTGGGCGTATGCGAGTCCTCGAAGTCGGCCATATACGCCTTCGCGCCCGAGTTGAGCGCGTTGATAACCATCTTCCGGTCCACAGGTCCCGTGATTTCGACCCGCCGGTCCTGCATGTCCGCCGGCACCGGCGCGACCCGCCAGTTTCCTTCGCGGACCTGACGGGTATCGGGGGGGAAATCAGGCAGATGACCGGAATCCAAGGTGGCCTGCCGTTGTCTTCGAGCTTCGAGTAGTTCGATGCGGCGCGAATTGAACTCGCGCTGCAAGGCGACGAAGAACTCCAGCGCTTCGGGCGTCAATATTTCCGCATGCGCCGGCTCGACTGGAGTGGTCAATTCCAGCCCGGCGGGCAATTTCGATTTCGTGGCCATCGTGTGCAGCCCTCCCAATGTCCGTGTTCCATTCCTAATGGCGCCCCAACCGGCAAAAAATACACCGCCCGAGGGGGGAGCGGGCGAGGCACACCATCGTGGCAATCAATCCCCCGTTACGCTAAGTCCGGTTCCGAAACAATACGCTGCTTCCCGTCTATTCCCCTTGGGCAACCGAAAACCACGCCGGATTGGAAGGGGCTCACACCCGCTTGTTATACTGGCGTCGTCCAGCGTGTCACCTTGGCGCGACGCGCGGACGTTGGGGCTTATAGTCCCTGTATGGCGGAAAGGAGAAGATTGCACATTATGATGTACCGAATCATGTTTACGGCCCTGTGTATCGCGGTGGTTGCCTTGTCGACAACAGGTTGCGGCTCGCGCGAAGCAGCCGCGCCGCCTGCGGCGAAGCCGAGTCCGCAGGCACCGCCCCAGCCAGTTGCTTCCCCGGTCCCCGCCCCCACGGCGCCAGCGGAGACAACTGCGAAATCCTGGAATTTCTTGAGTCTCCCCCAGCAGAAATGGGAATGGCAATTCGCGGACGGTGCGACGGTCCTGCAGGGCAAGGGCGCCTGCTACGAGACGGCGACGGCGGGCATGGGACCGGTCTGGACCGGTAAGCCGTTCGACGCCATGAAGTACAAGGGACTCCGCGTCGTGATGGTCGTGACCCGCCCCAAGGAGAACGAGGAGGGACGCCGGCCGGTCGATGTAGCCGCGGCGCCAATGTTGTATTGGGCCGCACCGAAGGAGGCCAAGGATCCCGCATGGGCGCCCCATCCGAAGAAGAAGGTGAAAGCGGGCCGCCCGCTTCCCGAGAACCCGTATCTTTGGGAGTTCAAACTGGAGGGGCACAGCCTCTGGAAGGGACCCATCGGGGCATTGGCCTTTTCCGCGCCCATCCGGGAGGAGGGCGACAAGCCGGCGCGGGTGTGCGTGAAGGAAATCACCTTCCTGGAATAGCGGCCGGCCATTTAGAGACAGGCTCGGCGATGTAGACGTTACTTGCGGACGGCAAGGTCGCCGGGACTGGCCAGATTGATGCGGGGTGTGGCGTAATGGACTCTTTCGACCTGATCGTCTTCGGCCATCTCTCGAAAGACGAGAATATCGCGCTTGGCGAGGTCGAGCACGCTGTGGGCGGCGCGGTGGTATACGCTTCGATAGCGGCCCGGCGCATCGGCGCGCGGGTCTTGGCCGTGACCAAGCTGCATTCGGACGACGAAGCGACACTTGACGTGTTCACCCGCCACGATGTACCCGTGCGGCGGCGGCCGAGCACCCGCACCACGTCGATCCGCAACACTTACCACACGACGGACCGCGAGCGCCGCACCTGCGAAGCCCTCGGTCAAGCCGACCCGTTTACCGCGTCGGACGCACCGGAAGACGCCACGGCGGCGTGCTGGTATCTCGGCGGTTTGATGCGCGGCGAGTTTCCCGAGGCGTTCCTGCGGGACATGGCCGCGCGCGGCCCGATCGCCGTCGATATGCAGGGATTCCTCCGCGTGAATGAGGGCGGCGCCATGGTCTTCCGCGACTGGGCGGAAAAGCGCGCGTGCATTCCGCTCATTCATTACCTCAAGGTGGACGCCGCCGAGGCGGAGACCCTGACCGGCTACGCCGACCGCGAGCAAGCCGCGTGCACCTTGTGCGACTGGGGCGCAAACGAGGTCGTATTGACCCACAACACCGAAGTGCTCGTCTGCGCCGGGGGCGCGGTCCATCGCGCGCCGTTCACGGCCCGCAGCCTGTCCGGTCGAACGGGCCGTGGCGACACCAGCTTCGCCGCGTACTGTTTCTGGCGATTGACCCATGATGCCGAGACGGCCTGCCGCTTCGCCGCAGCCCTTACGTCGTTGAAGATGGAGACGCCTGGGCCGTTCCAAGGCGACCTTGCCGTCGTCGAGCAGGCGATCCGCGAGCGGTATTGACTGACGGCGCGCCGTTAACGGTTGACACCCTTCGGTGGCGCTCCCTAGACTGCCCTCCTGGCCCTACTGGAGGAGGCAAACCGATGCGCGAACTGTATCTCGGCATTGCGGGAATGCTCGCGGCGGCGCTCGCGCCGGGCGCGCCGATATTCATGGGTGACTGGCTCGAACTCATCGACACGTCGAAGCTGCCGGTCCTGCGCGACGATGTGTGCTTACAAGTATCGAGCTACGACCGGACCGGCGGCAATGACGACGGATTTTCCGGTACGTACTCGTACCTGCGACAGGAGGCGGACGGCGCCTACGTCATTTTCGAGGACGAGGGCCCTGGCTGTGTCTACCGCATCTGGTCCGCGAACCCCGGCCCGCGCCGGATCGAGTTCTATTTCGACGGCGAGGCGACGCCCCGGCTCGCGTTCGACAAGTGGGAGGACATGTTTCTCGACAAGGTTGAGCCGTTTCTATCTCCGGTGAGCCGCCACGTGATTGGCGGCTGGTGCAGCTACGTGCCGCTGCCGTATCGGGAAAGCCTCAAGATCGTCACGCGCGAGCGCGTTAATTTCCACCAGATCACGTACATGAAATTCGCGCGCGGCGAGGATGTCCGCTCGTTTACGCCGTCCTTGTCCGACGAGGACCGCGCGAAATTCGAGCGTGTGCGCGATGCCTGGAACAACCTCGGGCGCCATCCGTGGCCGGACCCGAATGCCCGCGGCCAATACCAAAAATGGGCCGTGCCGCCGGGCCGATACCAGACCATCGCGCAGCGTTTCGGGCCGGGCATACTCACCGGCCTCGAACTCGCCTTCCGCGAGTTGCCGGAGAAGGCGCTGCGCCGCGCGGTGCTCATGGTCAACGTGGACGGCGGCCGGCGGGCGGTCGAGGCGCCGCTGGGCGACTTCTTTCTCCAGGGCTTCCCGGGCCAGAACACGCAGTCGCTGCTGTGCGGGCGCAAGCCGGGCGAGCCCAACACGCTATACGCCTTCTGGCCCATGCCGTTCCGCGAGAGTATCGAAATCGCCTTGCTCAACGAATCCAGCGATTACTTGCGCCTCACCATTACGACCACGACGCGCTATCTTCGAGAGCTTCCGGCGGACCACGGCTACTTCCACGCGAAATGGCTGCGCCAGAATCCGACCGTTCCCGGCGAGAACTTCCCGATACTCACGGCGGTGGGGCGGGGCCATTGGTGCGGCGTCTCGATGGCCATGCAGGGCTTTGGGCCGGGCCACGGCTATCTCGAAGGCGATGAAATGCTCTGGATCGACGACCGCGACCACACGCACTTCAATGGGACCGGTTCCGAGGACTACTACAACGGCGGCTGGTATTTCGGCGGCACGGGATCGTTCCCGTATTACGGCTGCGGCTACCATGCCGAGGCCGAGGGCCGCTGCCACGCCTTTCGCCTTCACATGACGGACCTCGTCCCCTTCCAGGGCATGGCGCACATCGGCATCGAGCACGGCCACGCCAACGAGGTCGAGGCCGACTACGCCGGCACGACGTTCTGGTACGCCGAAGCCCCGACCCTCCATCAGACGGCGATGGAAGGCGCGCCGCCCGTGTTCAAGCGCGTATGGACCTCGCCGCGGCTGGCCGGGTATATCGAGGCGGAGGACATCATCGTCCGTGACTGGCCGTATGCCCTGCTATCGGATTTCGACACACCGCACTTTTTCAGTAGCGGAGACGTGGCCGTGGTTCCGGGCGGCGGCGGGCGCGCGCGGTTCGCGATTCCCGTCGAGCAAGACGACGTGTGCCAGGTCCGGCTGCGTATCGGGGACGGATCGCCCGGACTCGAACTTGTCGCGCAACTCGACGACAGGCCGCCTGCCCTCCTCAACTGGAAGCGGGACGCCCGCGCCACGGAATGGGACCGCTCCCTGCCGCACATGGGCCTCGCGCGCGGCAAGCATGTCCTCGAAGTCATCGCGCCTCGCGGCGACGTTTATCTGGACGCTTTCCGGATCGTTCCCAGCGAGAAGGCGTCAGGAGTCATCGAAGCGGAGGGGCTCCTTGCGCGTCCCGTGGGCGACGCCGCCCTGCACGTTGTCGACCTCGAACCGGCGGGCATGAGCGGGCTCTCGGGCGGCGCGATTGCGCACGGCGGTCCCGGCAGCGGCGCGGCGTTCGGCTGGAGACTCGATACGCCGCACGCCTACGTCGTCAGCGCGCGCCTGCACCACGGGCCGGAGCGTCCTACCGTCCAGTTCACGCTCGACGGCGTTCCCTTCGGTGAGCCGATAGCGTGCGCGACGGACGAGCCCCACTGGGAAACGGCCACGCGCATCACGCCTCCCGTCGAGCCGGGCGTTCGCGTCTTCGGCCTCGTGATCGCGCCCGGCGCGTCTGCGAGCAACGAGACCGTCGTCGACTACCTCCGCATAGTCCCCGAGGGGGTGTTCGAGGGCGAGGAACTGCCCATCCTAGAGGCGACGCCGCCGGTCGCGAGACGGCAGGACATGCGCGCCTTCGGCAAACAGTGGAGCCGCGACGCGCAACTCTGGTTCACGCCGCCGTCGAGCGACGCGAGCATCACCTTCGAGTCGCGCCTCGAACGACCCGGCCCGCGCAACATCTGCGCGTTCTTCACGAAGGCCCCGGACTACGGTGTCTATCAACTGCTCGTGGACGATGCGCCCGTCGGCGAACCGTTCGACGGCTTCCACGGCGGCGTCGCGCGCAGTGAACGGGTTTGCTTCGGCGTCCACGAATTCGACGAAGGCGCGCATCGGATCACCTTCCGGTGCGTCGGGAAGAACGAGCAGTCCTCGAACTATATGCTCGGCCTCGACGTGCTCGAACTGGCGCTGCCGTAGCATCCTCGTTGTGGCCGGCCTCCCGACCGAGCCACCGGTCCCGACCGAAGGTCTCAAGCATCTTCTCTGATCGGTATTCTCCACTCGCTGGAAATGGCGGAAGAGGAGACCTTGCGGTCGTCGGAGTGGCGCGGTCCCGCCTTCGCTGAAGCTACGGCGGGCAGGCAGGAGACCGGCCACAACAAGCCCAGGTCACGGGTCCCGTAGCGCGCCTTCGGTGCGGGAGATGATGAGCGCGCCCACGCTGTCGCCGGTAACGTTGACCACGGTGCGGCTCATGTCGAGGAGCCTGTCGACGCCCACGACGATGGCAATGCCCTCGAGGGGCGCGCCAATCGACTGCAATATGATCCCGAGCAGGCCGATGCTCGCGCCGGGGATGCCCGCCGTGCCCACGGACACAAGGACCGCGGTCAGGAAGACCATCAACTGGCCCTGGAACGGCACGGAAATGCCATAAACCTCGGCGATGAACAGCGACGCCACGGCCACGTACAGGGCGGTGCCGTCCATGTTGATCGTGACGCCCATCGGCAGCACGAAATTCGCGATGTTGCGGTCGGCGCCGATCCGGCGCGTCGTGGCGTCGAGCGTCACGGGGAGCGTGGCGGCGCTCGATGACGTGCTGAAGGCGACCTCGAATACCGGGACCATGCCGCGCAGGAACCGCAGCGGCGATACGCGCGCGATAAGCGGGCAAAGCACGCAGGACAGCACGCAGAAGTGGACCGCCAGCCCGAGCAGCACGGTCAGGCAGTACTTCCCCAGCGTGACGACGTAACCGAGGCCGAGTTCCGCGATAACCCGCGCCATCAGCGCGAATACGCCGATGGGCGCGAGGAACATGACCCAGCGGATGATCGCGATGAATGCGAGGTTCAGCGCGTCGAAGACGCGCACCGCCGGCAGACCCGCCTCCCCGAGTGTCGCCAGCGCCGCCCCGAGCAGAAGCGCGACGAAAATCACGACAATCGGGCTTTGGTCCGCCATGATCGGGTTCCGTATGATGGTCGGCAGCACGTCTTTCTGTATCCGTGCGCCGACTGAGGCGGTTGCGGCGGCCTCCTGTTCCTCGCGGACCTGGTCCTTGAGGCTCTCGCGGCCCACGCCCGGCTGGAGCAGGTTGACCAGCGTCAGGGCGATGATCACCGCGATAGACGTCGTGCTCAGGAAATACACGATGGTCTTCGCGCCCAGCCGGCCCAGTTTCCGCACGTCGCCGATGCCCGCCACGCCGCACAACACCGACACGAAAATGAGCGGGATGATCACCACCGTGAGCAAGAGGATGAACAGCACGCCGAAGACGCCCAGGTAATCGCTGATGAACGCCGGGTCGTCCCAGCGGGTGACGGCCCAGCCGCCCAATACGCCGCCGACCATCGCAACGAAAATTTGCCACGGCAGCGCGAGCCGCCGCGGCAGCACGACCAGGAACGCGACCTCGACGGCCCAGAGCAACACGACGCGCGCGCCCGCGCGCAACAACGCCGCGCCGCTATCGAGCGGCCACGCGGAGGCCGCGCCGAGAAACGCGGCCACCAGGCCCAGGAAAAGATAGAAGAACAAGTGTCTACGCATCGCCGCTTCCCGGGACGTTCCCGCACATTATCCGCGTGGTCCATGGCGAACACGGACGCACACGGACGGACACGGCCCGATGTGTGTGGCGCCGATCAGACGCCGGGCACGGCGATGGGGCCGACGGGATACTCCTTGTCGAAGCTGAGGTCCGCCGGCACGATCGAGAGGTCCGAGTTCATCGCCTGTTCCCAAGTCACTTCCTGGCCGGTAAAGGCGGACATGCGGCCCATGATCGCCGTCAGCGTGCTGTGCGCGCATTCGACGCCGTCGTTGATGTACGGGCCCGCGCCGCGGATGCTCTCGAAGAGCGCCACGTGCTCGCGCACGTAGGGGTCCATATCGTCCTTGCCCATGTCGTGGCAGTTGCTCTTGCCCGTCGTTCCCGTGACTTCCTCGAAGACGTCGTTCTTCGAGTTGTTCCAGTGCCGGCTCGCGCTGTAGAGGTGCACTCCGTTCGGATATTCGTAGTCGCAGTTGAAGTGGTCGAAGAGGTCGCCGTATTTCTCTTCGAGGGGTTTCCAGGCGCGGCCGCCGGAGGCCGTCACCTTCGCGGGCGGTCCGCCCAGAATCCAATTGGCGATGTCGAGGTTGTGGATGTGCTGCTCGACGATGTTGTCGCCGCAGGTCCACACCTGGTTGTACCAGTTGCGGAGGCGGTATTCGAGGTCGCTCCACTCGGGCTGGCGGTCGTTAGCAAAGGGTAGCGTGCCGTTCCAGTACACGCGCGCCGCGAGCACCTCGCCGATGGCCCCTTCCTTGATCTTCGCGACCGTGTCCACATACGAGCGCTGATAACGGCGCTGCGTGCCGCACACGAAGGACAGGTTCTTCTCGCGCGCCTTTTCCGCCGCGCGGATGAACTGGCGCACGCCCACCGGGTCCACGGCAATCGGCTTCTCGGTGAAGATGTGTTTGCCCGCGTCGACCGCCGCCTCGATGTGGCCGGGCCGCGCGTAGGGCGGCGTCGCGTGGATGATTACGTCCACATCCGTCGCCAGCAGCTTCTGATAGGCGTCGAGTCCGACGAAGCACATTTCATCCGTCACGTTGATCTTCGTGCGGACTTTCGAGTGCTTGTTCTTCTCCATTTCCTGGCGTTTGCCGGTGAGCCGGTCCTCGAACACGTCCGCCAGCGCCACCAGCATGACGTTATCGTTCCCCATCAGGCAGTTCATCACGGCGCCGCCGCCGCGGCCGCCGCAGCCAATCAGCCCGATACGCAACGTATCGCCGTTGGTTTGCGCGATCCCCGACCGCGCCGTCAATATGGCGAAACTCGCCGCCGCGCCCGCTTTCGCGAATTCCCTCCGGGTCATCCCCTGCTCCTGTACGTCACGCATTATCTGGTTCCTCCTGTTAACGCTTGGTTGCGCGATGAAGGACGCCAGCATAGCACAAGTTCCCCTGTCGGCGGGAGTTTTCAATCACCCTCGGGTAGGGATGCCGCTTGCTCGCTTTGTCAACGGGATGGTCCCCAACTAGGAAGAAACCGCGGCAGGGGCGCCATGCTCGTGGAGCACCACGGGCTGGCTGCCCTTGCCGCGGAAGCGCCTCGGATTATTGAGGTCAGGCGACGGTTACAACACTTGACCGGGGCAGAAGCCGTCCTCCGAACCTTCGCAGATGTGGTAGCCGCCGCTGTTGAAGAACTGGATAACCCGGAGCAACTCGCTCAGGCTGATGCGCCAGTCGGGACCGCCGTCCGCATAATCGGCATTGTGGGGGCAACAGGTCGTATTCTCGCCCGCGCCGGGCACGTAGCCGTCTTCCGTGTCGCCGAGGTTCTCAGCGCAATGGAAGCCGCCGGAGTTGTAGAACTGGATGGCCCGCAGCAACTCGCTCAGGCTGATCACATTGTCTTGCGAGAGGTCCGCGCTGTGCCATGCGTTCCAGCACGGGTCTTGACCTTCGCCCTCGCCTTCACCTTCACCTTCACCCTCGCCTTCACCTTCGCCCTCACCCTCACCCTCACCCTCACCTTCGCCCTCGCCTTCACCTTCGCCTTCGCCCTCACCCTCGCCTTCACCCTCTCCTTCGCCTTCACCCTCGCCTTCGCCCTCGCCTTCGCCCTCGCCCTCGCCACCGTAGGTCAGGATAGCGAGCAGCGACAGCAAGTCCACGCGGCCTGCGCGCGGATCATCACTGCATTCCTGAGAGCTATAACTGAACGAGCCGTGTTCGATGTAGTGCCACGCGTCGAAGGGTAACACGAAACCGTCTTCCCAACTCGCGTGCAACGCGGGATTCACGACCTGGATGTGGCCGATGGTAACGCCGACACCGCAAGCGGTCGTCTCCCATACGCAGTCCAGCATGTAATCAAAGTGGACGGCATAGGGGTGGTCCTTCGGCAGCCCCTCGGGCAACCCCTCGGGCCACCAGGTATCCGGCGGCGCGAAATCTGCGTGATAGGTGTCCAGCGCGCGCACGAGATCGGCCACGTAAAACGCCAACTCAATGCCGTCCGGCACACCGTTGTCGTTCTCATCAGGATTGTCCGGATCAAAGCCGAGCGCGTCTTCTTCCACGTCGCTCAGCAGGTCCCCGTCGGAATCGCCCTCGACCGGGATGAGATACCGCCATTCGCAATCTTCCTCCCCTTCGCCTTCGCCTTCACCCTCCCCTTCGCCTTCGCCCTCCCCTTCGCCTTCGCCCTCGCCCTCGCCTTCGCCCGCATCCTCCACGGGGACGATGATCTCGTCCTGGTTAAATACGAGGTCAAGGGGACCCGAGTACGCATGCCACGGGATTGACGTCACCGGGTACTCCCAGCGCACCCCGACGATCGAGATAAAGACCGTGGGGATCGCGTGCAGCGTAAGGTCCCACGTGAAGTTCTCGTTGTAGTCGACGGTCGCGGCGTACTGCGGCGGCGTGGCGTCCACCGTCTGCCGCTCCCATTCCTCGGTGAAAACCGGTCCCGTCCCAAGCGTCATGTTGTCACAGGTAAGCGCGGCATGGCTCTCGATGGCCACAGTCAGCGCCGCGCCTGCATTAATGAAGTACTTCGCCCAATCCGGTAAATCGAGCGCGCCGATAATGAGGTCCAGCAGGTCGAGGTCATACACCCCGATCGGCTCGGTCGTTTCGTCAAGTTCCGACACGGAGTCGAGCAGATAGGTCGTGAACGTCGTTTCTTGCGTTGCCCGCAGGTCGAAATTCGGCGTGAACGGGATGTCGATGATAAAGGGACTGATGACAAAGTCATCGCCCCAAGGGAACGGATTTTCGATGGTATAGTTGATATTGAACGCAATCTTCATCTCGACGTCCGCGCCGAAATCGTAAGCCCAGTCCCCCGCGGCGTTGGCTGGTCCAAGCCGGTTGCCGTCGAGTTCGTAATCCCCGGCCAGCGCCGCGTCCACCTTGGCGGTACCGTTGAAATTCAGACGCACCTGGATGACTTGCGCGCCCGGCGCCGGGTCGCCCGGCGGATACCAGCCGGAGTCCCAGCCGAGGTCGAGCTGCGAAAAGTGCGCATCGAAGGCGACGTCGTCGGTCTGCGCGGCAAGCGCAACACCCGCCCCCGGGCCGATCAACAGGCAGGCCAGTAGGAAAATCCGCCCCGCATCGAAATAGGTCTTCACCCGCGCACCAGTGCTCATGAGACACCTCTCGCGTTACGGTTAGCCTGCCACTCTTCAAACCCGAAAGCATTGTAGCATATTCCACGGTGTTCGTGCACGGATTTCCGGTATAATGGCACTGGACTCTTGGCAATCGAGGTGACGAATCGTGAAGCGATGCATGTTCCTATTGCTCCTGCCGACACTTGCGCTGTGTTCCTTCAGCGCGTACGGGGCCCAGGCGCGGCCGGGCCGTATTGCGGTCCTCGAGGCGCCCGTGACAACGAGCGCTGTTGCGCAGGCGCTTCAGGCGTGGGACTTCGACGTGGACCGGGGGCCGCGGCCCGGCGTGGTGCGGGTGTACGCGACAGACGAGGAAGTTCGGCTGCTGGACCAACTGGGCATTGCTTACAAGGTGACGGGGTATCAACCGGACCCGCCGGATTTCGGTCCGTTCGACAAGAGCCTCGGCACGTATCACAGTTACGCCGAGATCGCAGCGATGCTCGAGGGGTACGCGGCCGCGCATCCGAACATCTGTCGCCTGCAGAGCGCCGGCAACTCGCACCTGGGCCGCACGTTGTGGGTCTTGTTGATAACGGACAATCCGGATATCGAGGAGAATGAGCCGGAGTTCAAATACATCTCGACGATCCACGGGGATGAGCCGGTCGGTACGGAGATGTGTCTGTACTTCATCGATCTGCTCCTGAATGCATACGGCACGGAATCGACGGAAGGGCAGCGGCTTACCTGGCTCGTTGACAACACGGCGATCTACGTCATGCCCCTGATGAATCCCGACGGCCACGTGGCGGGGTCGCGCTACAACGCCCAAGGCTACGACCTGAACCGCAATTTTCCGAGCTACATCCTCGACGATGCGGACGGCAACATCTTCGATGGCGACCCGTTCGACGCGGCCGGACGTCCGACCGAGGTGCAGCGGGTCATGGAATGGACGGCCTCGCGCAGTTTCACGCTGTCGGCCAATTTTCACACCGGTGCGGTCGTTGTGAATTACCCTTTTGACGAGGACAACGTGCCGATCAACACCTACGCGCCCACGCCCGATGATGAACTCTTCATTCACATGTCCAAGCAATATTCGATTTACAATTCGCCGATGTGGAACAGCACGTCTTTTCTCTACGGTATTACGAACGGGTCCGATTGGTACACCATCTACGGCGGCATGCAGGACTGGAACTACCGCTACGTAAGCTGCAATGACGTCACCATCGAACTGGCCGTGCCAAAGAAGCCGTCCGCGTCCGCGTTACCAACGTATTGGACGAACAACAAGGAATCCATGCTTTCGTATCTCGAACAGGTTCATAAAGGCGTGCGCGGGATCGTGACCGATGCCGTAACGGCCGCGCCGGTCTACGCGAAGGTCGAGGTCCAAGGCAACGCACACGCCGTGTATACCGACCCCGCCGTCGGCAACTATCACCGTTTGTTGTTGCCGGGAACCTACACGCTCAGTTTTTCCGCCCCGGACTACGTGTCACAAACCGTCGACGGCGTCGTGGTTGCTTCGGGGCTTGCGACACGGCTCGATGTCGCACTTATGCCGGTGGGCGAAGGTGAAGGTGAAGGTGAAGGTGAAGGCGAGGGTGAGGGTGAGGGTGAGGGTGAGGGTGAAGGCGAGGGTGAGGGTGAGGGTGAGGGTGAAGGTGAAGGCGAGGGTGAGGGTGAAGGTGAAGGCGAGGGTGAGGGTGAGGGTGAAGGTGAAGGCGAGGGCGAGGGCGAAGGTGAAGGTGAAGGTGAGGGCGAGAGCGAGGGTGAAGGTGAAGGCGAGGGTGAAGGTGAAGGTGAGCCGTCTTGTGTGCTTCACGCCAGCCTCGACGCGCCCAAGACACTCGCGGATGACGGGCTCACGGTATCGATCCTCGATATACTATACCCGCTCGGGGTCGCAAAGATCACAGACCTGGACGTCCACCTCGATATAGCGCACCCCTACACGGGCCAGTTGTCCGCCGTGCTCGAATCGCCGAGCGGCACGGCAGTGCTCCTGTTCCTGAACGTCGGCGGTTCCGGCGATGACTTTGCCGGTTCGATTCTTGACGACGAGGCGCCCGAGTCGATCATATTTGGCGCACCGCCGTTTACGGGACGTTATCAGCCGCAGGGACAATTGAGCGACTTTGACGGCGAATCGGCTTTCGGCATATGGAAACTTACCATCCTAGACGATACGCCAGGCGAAACCGGAACGCTGTCGAGTTGGGGTCTGTGCATACCGTCGGGACCGGCCGAGGGTGAAGGAGAGGGTGAAGGAGAGGGTGAAGGAGAGGGTGAAGGAGAGGGTGAAGGTGAGGGTGAAGGAGAGGGTGAAGGAGAGGGTGAGGGTGAGGGTGAGGGTGAAGGCGAGGGCGAGGGCGAGGGCGAGGGCGAGGGCGAGGGCGAAGGTGAGGGTGAGGGTGAAGGTGAAGGCGAGGGCGAGGGCGAGGGCGAAGGCGAGGGTGAGGGTGAGTTTGATCCCTGCTTTGATGAGTACCACGCCGCCGATCAAGATTACGATGGGCGCGTATCGTTGTCTGAACTCTTGCGCGTCATCCAGTTCTACAATAGCGGGGGGCACCATTGCGCGCTGACGCCGGACGCGACTGAGGATGGTTATCAGCCCGGAACCGGGCTCGCGCGGGATTGCTGCCCACACCACAGCGACTACCGCACTCCCGGACCGGATTGGCGCATCGACCTCTACGAATTGCTGCGCCTCATCCAGTTTTACAATGCAAAGGCGTATCACGTGTGTCCTGGTGCGGGGACAGAAGACGGTTTTTGCGTTGGGCCGTGAGCCTTGTCTGCTCTCGGCAAGGGAAGGGGGCAGGGTGTTCTTGCTTCTTGGGAGAGATGCGGGCAGGAGGCGAGATATCCCGCGGGGCGGTGCATAGTCTTTTTAGGACACGATGACCCCGTACCTTACGCACGGACCTTAGGGAAGGTGACGATGCCGATGTCCAGATTTGCATTTTCGCGGCGTCAATGGATAATGTTGTGGACGAGGCTGGCAGGAGACGGGTATGCCCTCCGCTGACGCCATTGAATTCCGCGTTTACTGTATCTGCGGCCAGAAGATGCGAGTTTCGGAGGCCATGTTTGGCCGTCCGGGCAAGTGTGTGGCTTGCAGTCAGAAGATTCGTGTGCCGACCCCCGAGGAACTGCCGGACGGGGTTTTGGACGTCTATTTGAAGGACTTCCCGCAGTTTTTGCGGAAACCGTCCCGCCGCGGCGACGACGGCGCGGCAGGTGATGAGGTCGAAGACGCGACGTTGGGCGACAGGGACGAAGGGGGGGAGATTGTTGCGCTCGACGTGTTCGAGGCCGTGCGGCGTCTGTGCAGTTACGAGTACCACGTGACGCAAGCCTTGGCCCGGCTGCGCGAGGGAGCGGCGAGTGGGGCGGGCAACGCGCAGGAGAAGACGGCGCTCATGGGGTATCGGGCGCTGGCGCGGAAGGCGCGTTCGGAGCTGGATGAGCGGATGCGCCAGCGGTTGATGGACGTGGCGGTCGAATTGGCGGACGTAAAGGATCGGATAGCGCGCTGCACGTTATCGGCTCGCGTCGGCGAAGTGGAGTTCCAGGAGTTTCTTGAGGTGGTCCTGCCTTTGCGCCGGCGGCGCGAATGCCTCGAGCGCTTGCGCTACAACCTGCGCGGCTGGCTGGCGGTCTCGGATCCGTTTCTGGCCGGGGGGTTGTTGGATCTCCCTTTGCAGGACCCGCCGGTCGATATTGAGGAGACGGAGTTTCCGGAGGTGAGTCCCGCGCCGAACCAAGCGTTGATCGAGCAGCTACTGCAATCCTTGCGGGAGGCGCTTGAAGAGCGCGAGTACGCCGAGCGCAAACTCGAGGAATGGCGCCGGGTGGAGCAGGAAGGCGGTCTGACCGGCTTCAACATCGAGCGTTACAAGGTCATGGCGGCTGCTGCGCGCACGCGCGCGCGGGCGGCGGCCGCGTTTCTGCAGGAGCGGGTGCAACAGGCGCTTCAGGACGCCGATGGCGAAGTAAAGGCGGTGCGGGCGCACCTCGAATTGGCGCGCCACCGGCTCGACGCCGGCGAACTCACGAGCACCCAGTTCAACACGGTTGAGCTCGAACTTCTGCGCGCCCAAGCCGACAGCGCCAAAGCCTGTGATGCCGCTCGACAAGCGCTCGAAGCCCGAAGCGTCGACGACATCCCGCGCGTCCAGAGCAACCTCTTTCGGCGACTGGCGAAACGGCGCCCGACAGGCGTCATCGGTGTCGATTCCTGGTTCGCCTGGGTCGGCGCGCTCGCCCTGGTGCTGGCGATCTTCGTTCCTATTACGGACCGGGCCTCGGGCGGCAATGCGGTGGCCGTGCCGGGATTGCTGGTGGGATTGGTGGTCGCTGCCGCAGCTACAGCGCTCGCCGCCGCGATACCGAACCGCCGCGCGCGCGGCACGGCCATCGGCCTCATCTGGCTCGCGGGCGGGGTCGCGCTCGCGCTTTGCCTTTACGACAAGTATCACGGCATCGAGCGTGTCAGCGAGATGATGCGACGCGACCGGTACTGGATGTTCGAGCCAGGCATGCTGTTTATCGCCGGTGCCGGCCTGCTGATCGCGGCGTCCTTCTGTATTGCGCTGTTCCAGGAGCGGCGGATGTGGCATATTCCCCTCATGATTGTCGGCACGGCCGGAATTATCATCAGCGCGGCGGCGACGGAGATGGCGGGATACCTGAAGCCGAACCCGGTCGTGACGGGTATAACGCACATATTGGCGGACACCACCGACCCGCGTGCGCCGCTTCAGTATCGTGTCCAGGTCACCGTGTCGAACGAGGGACGCCGCGCCTGCCGATTGAATCCGCGCGCCTTATCGAGCCCGGACCCCGTCTCTTACCGCGTTGCGCGTCATACAGCCGGCAATGATTGGGATTACGAAATCTATCCCATTCGGGTCAAGACCGGCGGGGAGGATTGGCGCGACCTTGCGGGCGCGGCCGGAGAGGCGGTACTTCATCCGGGTGATGAGGGTATTTTCGAGTATGTGTTGGGGCCTGGAGACTACCGCGTGGAATTACATCCTCGTTGGCTGCGGGAAGGGCAAACTCGGATGTTTACGCTGGAGCGGGGCCAAACACCTCCCGAAGATGCGTCCGTGGACGACGTGCCCGGCGGCGAGACGCCGACATTCCCCGAATACGTGCCCGCGCCCGCGCCAGATCAAGACCCGATGCCGGCGCCTGATGACTCGTTACCGCCCGAGGACACGCCGGCGCCGGCGGCGCCGAGTAGAGCATCGGGCCCCGAGCTCGAATTGCGCGGCATTGGAAGCGATCCCGTCGGCGGCCCCCGATTCGTACTCATGTTGCATCACCGCGACGGGCGCTCGCACGCCTTCCGTGTGGGGCTCGGTGAACGTGTCTTTCGCGCGTGGAGCGCCACCGAATACGATCCGCAGCGGCAGACGCTGACCATCGGCCTGCTGGACGACGAGGGCCGCGTGACCGACGTGCGCATCCTGCACACGGGCGAGCGCGTGGCGCTGCCTATGTCCGAGCCGCCGCAAGCACCGTGAAGCGGGCGGATTGCAAATCGGCGCGGCAAGCGCTAGAGTGACGCGCGACACCCCATTTCCAACGCGGAAGGAGTACGACTATGCCCGGGAAATTGCGCATCGGCTTCATCGGCGCGGGCGGCATCGCCATCGGCCATTACCAGCGACTTCTCGCGACAAAGAAGGCCCAGGTTGTGGCGATCAACGAGCCCAGCGAGCAATCCCTGCGGCAATTCCACGCCCATTGCCCCGGATCGGAGGCGTTGCCGGTCCACCGCGATTACCGCGACCTGCTCAAGAATGAGCGTCTCGACGGTGTCGTGGTCTTGAGTCCGCACACGGTGCATTACGAGCAGATTGCCGCGTCGCTCAAGCGGGGACTGCACGTGCTGACCGAAAAGCCGATGGTCTGCACCATCAAACACGCGAAAGCGCTGATCGACCTCGCAAAGAAGACGAAGCGGACCCTGATGATCGCCTATCAGCGGCATTATGAGCCGACGTTCCGCTACATGCGCGACCAGATTCGTAAGGGCCGGCTGGGCGAGGTGCAGTTCGTCCAGGCCATTCAGGCGCAGGAGTGGCTGCGCCTCACGCGCGGCACGTGGCGGCAGGACCCGGCGCTTTCCGGCGGCGGCCAGTTGAACGACTCGGGCAGTCATCTCGTCGACATCGTGATGTGGGTCACCGGCATGAAGGTCAAGGAAGTCTACGCCCGCGCGGATAATTTTGACACGAGAGTGGATATTAACACGTCGCTCACCATGACCTTCGAGAACGGCGCGCTCGGCGGCATGTCGGTAATCGGCAACGCACCCGGCTGGTACGAAGACCACAGCATTGTCGGCAGCAAGGGGGCGCTGTACCTGCGCCAAGGACTCGGCCTGATCCACGTCGACGCCGTGGGCCGGCCCATCCCCGTGAAATTGCCGAAGTACACGAAGAACCCGAACTCGAACTTCGTGGACGTCATCCTGGGCAAAGCCGAACCGGAGACGCCGCCCGAGTGCGGCCTGCGCACCATCGAGGTCACCGAGGCCGCCTGGAAATCCGCCGCCTCGGGCAGACCCGTGCGCGTGCCGTAGATCCACATTTCCGGCCCGGAGAAGGCGGCAAGAAAGAGCGGGTGGGGCACCGCCGTGACGGGAGTCGTCACACCCGGGCGCGCAGCGGCGCGAAGGCGATATGCGGGAGCGGCGCGCCGCCGTTGTGGAAGGTGAGGCCGCGAAAACGCCGCGCGCGGACCGGCACGTGGGTATGCCCGAAGTACACGTGTTCGAGGCCCGTGTCCGCGCCGTGGCCGATGGCGTAGATGTAGGCGTGCAGTCGCCGCAATGTGCGCGTCGTGGGGAAAAAGAGCCGGGGCAGCAGCACGTGCACGCGCAGTCGGAACGCCATGTCGTAAACGCGCCCGAGAAAAGCGTGCGGGCGTTTCTTGTGCAGCCATTTCCCGCGGTACACCGCCAATTGTTCCGGGTCGACGGCGCCGACCGCCACGTCGCCGTGCAGGAAAAGCGTATTGCCGACGCGCAGGAAATAGGGATGCCACGTCAGGCGCGGCTGCCGCCGCGCAAGGGCGTCCAGCGCCTCGATGTAGGGCGCATAGTGATCGTGATTGCCGAGATTCACGTGGACGCGACAGCGCGGAAACGTTTCGAGGATGCCTCGCAGAAAACGGACTGCTTCGGCCACCGCACCTTCCTCGGTGGCATGATCGCTCCACTTGAAGTCGAACGTGTCGCCATTCAGCACAAGCAGATCGGCGTCGACGGCCAGCGCATCCAGCGCGTCGCGATGGGCGCGCCAGCGCGAACGCCGGCAGAGGACATGTAAATCGGAGACAACGACAATTTCCAAGAAGAAGGCTCCTCGTCGCGGTGTGACCGGAATGATGTGACCGAGTTCGGAGGTCCCGTGATAATCCGGGTCCGTTACCGGTATTATACCCGGAAAAAGTCTCGTGCATCGCAACTTCGCGCGAAGGAGCCACACATGCGCACGTCAATGCCGCTTCAGATTGCCGCTCTCATTCTGCTCCTGGCGTCGTTAATGGGCTGTCCGCCGCCGTTCACGCCGGACCCCGACCCGAACCCGACGCAGCGCCTGTTTCAGGCGCAGTTGCGGTATCCCGCAGGGGACCAGCCGTTTGCGGTGGTGACGGCGGACCTCAACGGCGACGGGTTGCCGGACGTGATCACGCCGAACGAGGAAAGCGACGCGGTCAGCGTGCTGTTGCGGCGCGCCGCGGGCAGTTTCGCCGCGCAGCAGGAGTACGCCGCAGGCGGCGGCCCGGTGGCCGCGGCGGTGGGCCTGCTTGACGCCGATGCCGCCCTCGATATCGTGGCGGCAAACAGCACCTCGGGCGACGTTTCCGTCTTTCTTGGGGTCGGCGACGGCGCCTTCGGCGCGGAAACGCGCCTGCCACTGGCGGAGGGCGCCGGGCCGCTCGACGTGGCCGTCGGCGACACGAACGGCGACGGATTCCTCGACATCGTTATCGCAAACTCGGGCCTGGCGAACGTATCCGTGTTGCCGGGCGCGGGCGATGGGACTTTCGCGGCGCCGGTGGACCTCGCCGTCGGGGCGGGGCCGCGCGCGGTGGTGGTCGAAGACCTGAACGGCGACGGCCGCGTCGACATTCTCACCGCCAACCGCGACTCGAACGACGTCAGTCTGCTGCTAAGTCACGCCGCGGGGTATGACCCGGCGGTATCGTTGGCCGTCGGTGCGAACCCGCGATCCGTTGCACTCGCGGATCTCGACGGCGACGGCGTTCTCGACATCGTCGCGTCGAGCCCGGGATCGAACGACTTCTCCGTGTTGCGGGGTTTAGGCGCGGGCGCGTTCGCGCCGCAAACGCGCGTCGTGATCGACTACCTGCCCACGCGTTTCGTGGTTGCTGACTTCAACGGCGATCACAGGCCCGATCTCGCCGCCGTCCTTTACGGCACGGGGGCGGCGTCCATGCCCCTCGCGAAGATCGCCGTGCTCCTGGGAGACGGCGCAGGCGGTTTCGGCGCACCGCGATATTTCGGTTCCCGCGGCCAGACCATCGGCCTCGCGGCGGCAGACATCAACGCCGATAACCGCGCAGACCTCGTCACCGCGAACAGCGCCACCGACGATATCTCCGTGTTGCACGGGCGCGGCAACGGCACGTTCGAGACTGACGAGCGGTTCACCGTCGGCGCGTTGCCGCGCATGGCGGTTGCCGCGGACTTCAATCGCGACTCGCGCGTCGATCTCGCCGTCGCCAATCTCAACTCGGGCGACATTACCCTCCTGCTCGGACGCGGCGACGGCACGTTCCAGCGCGGCACGACCGTCAACGTGACCGGCACGCCCCGCGCGCTCGCTCTCGGCGCGCTCGACGGCGACGCCTATACCGACCTTGTTGCCGTCGATTTCGACGGCGGCTACGTCTCCGTATTTCCGGGGCGCGGCGACGGCACATTCGCCGCTGAACGACGCCTGCTGGCGGGCGGCCTCGGCAGCCGACCCCGGTCCGTGGCCATCGGCGACCTGAACAAAGACGGAATCCCAGACTTGGTCGTGGAAAATTCAAGATCGGACAACGTGTCTGTCTTGTTGGGCATAGGCAACGGCTTCTTCGGATTGCCCGCGCACTTCAACGCCGGCAACTTCCCGTTGGACGTGCACGTGACGGACCTCGATGGCGATTCGTTTCCGGACGTGGTTCTCGTGAACGGCATCGACCCCGATGACCCCGCGCCCAACCAGCAGCCGCGGGTGCGCACGCTGTTCGGCGTCGGCGACGGCACTCTGGAAGCGCGGGTCAATTTCGGACCCTACAGCGTGGATCCGGATCCGCGCGCGCTCGCGATCGGGGACTTGAACGGCAGCGGCGGCATGGACGGCGTGACGGTGCATCCGGGCCGCAAGAGCGCCAACGTGCTTCAGGGCAAGACCGACGGCAAGTTCATCGCGGGCGAGCCCTCGCGCACCGGAGACGCGCCGAACTCCGTGGTTATCGGCGACGTGGACAACGACCGGCGCAACGACATCCTCACCACGAACGATTCCGACAGCGTGTCATTGCTCTTGAATCGCGGCAGCCTCGTGTTCGCGTCGCCGCTGGTGTACCCGGTCGGATCGCGGCCGATAGGCGGCCTGCTCGTGGATGTGAACAACGACGGTCGGGCTGACGTGGTGCTGGTGAACCGCGACACCGACGACATCTCCGTGCTGCTTGCGGTGCGGTAGGGCGTAGCCGGGAAGCAGGCCCGCGTGGGAGCCCGGCAAACCGCCTTATGCGCGCTCCGTGAGTTGCCGCGGGCAGGCGCACAATTCCTCGACGCGGTCGATAAAGCCGCGCACGTGCTCGAGGTCCATAGCCCGATGATCCACGCAAATCGTCATCGGCAGCACGCTGCGAATTTCCAGCCGTTCCGCGCCGTCGTCGCCGCGTATCAACAGGGGCTTGCGTACGACGGATGCCAAGGCGATGGCCGTGGTCTGCGGCGCGATAATTTCGAGCATCTGCACGGTAACGTGACGGCCCTGCAACATCGATCCCACATTCGAGACTAACAGGGTCGCCGCGATAAGGTTTTCCGGCGTGATGCGATCCTCCTCCGGGATGGCCGCGTATTGCTTCCGTTCGCGTCTGGGCACGCGCCGCAACCGGTCCCGGCCGAACAAATTCGGGTATACGCGCAGCAGCACCCGCCAGTCTCCCTCCCAGAGGCGACGCCACGTGTCGCGCAGGGCGGCGTCGTGGAGAAGAATATCGAGGTTGGTGTTCCGCGCGCGTCGCTTGAGGTCATCCATCGCGGCGCAGACCTCGAATAACGACTTCGCGCCGACGTCGAGCAGCGTCGGCGTGAGCATGCGCCCGTCCGGCATGCGCAGGGGCACGGCCACGTTGATCGCGCGATGAACAATAAGTTTGCCCACGCCGCTCGCGGGTCGATACTCGATGTGGGCGTTCATCTCGGGAGAGGCTTTTACCCCTTCCGCGACGATCTTGATCAGCGCGGAATTGAGCGTCACGCGGGGGCCGACGTCGCCCGCCCCCCGCCGCATCTCGTCCACGAACACCACGAGACTCGTAACATCGAACTCGATACCCATGCTGGCGTGGGGCGCCGAGCGCCAACCCTCGAGGGTCTTGTTTGCGACCACGCGCCGCTGGATATCGAACAAGGAGACATGAGTGTCAGGCACACGCGAGGGCTCGTCGCGTTCCGGGTCAAACACCGATGGGGTACTCCTCTGGGGCGCGGCCCGTCCAGACCGTCCATGTCGTCAGCGTCGTCCACCTAGCCCCAGCGCACACACCCATCCATCCAACGCCGCCTTCGGTATCCCTCAGATGGTCAGACCCGCAAGCAGCGCCATCGTCTCCGCCACGCGGCGCGTGACCGGCGGCGTGCCGTTTTCCTGGTAGCGGATGAACCTGACGTGGCCATCGAGAAAGAGCACATTCGCGCCGCCCGGCACGTGATTGAACACGCGGGTCTGCCCGAGACCCGCGATCTGGTCCATCATCACGAAGACCGTACTCTGCGCCTGCGCGGTCGCGGCCGGGTTATTGATGTCCGTGATCAGGAATCGCTCGATACCCTCGCGGAATCGGTAGACCGTGTCGCCGCCGCCGTTGCCGTAGCCGGCCAACTCCGGGGTGCTGACGTCCCGGTCCACTTCACGCTGAATAAGCGTATTGTTCTCTTGCTGAATCCCCGCAAGGAGATTTGCGCTGAGCAGCCCCAGGAGCCCGCGCACGACCTGGGGCGGTCCGCTGCCGACGCCGACTTGACTGATACTCGGCTCGAGAACGGAGAGCAGCACCGCGATAGGCTGCAGCGATTCGCCAGGATACTCATCGCCCACGCGGTCGAAAACCCAACCCGCGTAGAAGTAACTGGAATCCACGGCGCGGGCGCACTCATAGGCGTTGCCGCGGGCCACGCCGAAACAGAACTCGCCGTCTTGCAGCGCCTGTGCGTCCTGGATATGCTCCTTCAGCCCGGCGTCCGACGGGCAGAATGTGATCATTGGGTCCGTAAGGTACTCGGGGTATATCTGGAACAAGTTCGGACCGAAGTCAATGACGACCGTCGTGCCGCCCGTGTCGTTGGTGTATGCCCCCAATTGCACTGTGGGCCACCGCTCCCCAGGGTCTTCGTTCGCGTACATCTTGAAGACCAGACCCCACTCCTTGAGATTGTTCTGGCAACTCGCGCGGCGCGCCGATTCGCGGGCCCGTGCCAGCGCTGGCAGCAGGATCGCCGCCAGAATGCCGATAATCGCAATGACCACAAGCAGTTCGATAAGGGTGAATCCACGCGACTTCATGATTCGACCTCCCACTTCGTTGTGAACAACAACCACCACGCGCGGCAGTCTGGCGTAATTCCCGCCCAGTGTCAAGCAAGAAGTTTCGCAGTCTGTCCCCAAGAACTCTCAGACCGTCGCGGTCTATGGCTGTTGCAGCACGATCTTGATTGCGCCGGCGCGTCCTTTGTGCACGAAGGCTTTCACGGCGTCCTTATACCGGGCGACCGGGAAACGATGGGTGATGATGTCGGCGGGGTCCAGCGTCTGGGCAAGCAAGAGGTCGGCGGCGACGTCGAACGAGGTGCGGCCATCGGTTTCGGTGGCGTGGCAGTTGATGCCGACCACATGCACCTCGCGGGCCCAGATAGGCGAATAGTCAATGCGTCCGGGGCTGAAGTTGATCCCGACCAGCACCACCGTGCCGCCGCCGCGCGCCCAACGAAGGGCGTTATGGAAGGTGGCGTCGTTGCCGATGGTGTCGTACACCCGGTCGAAGCCGCCCAGCAGGATTTCGTTGCCGAGACGGCCGCGCACGTGCCGCGCGTCCACAACCCCCGCGATGCGTCCATACAGGTCCGGTCCTTCATGGATGACGACGGCGCCGTATTTCTCGGCGACGCGCGCCTGGAACGGGTAGCGCGCGAGACAGTACACCGCGGCCTCGGACGCGATATGGCGGATCGCGGCGATCGTCAGTAATCCGATCGTGCCGCCGCCGATTACCAGGACGCGCTCGGGGCCATGCGGGGGAGCCTTCAGGACGCCGTGCGCCGCGCTCGCCAACGGTTCGATCAGGACGGCGGCATCGTCGCTCAGCGCGTCGGGAACACGGAATGGCTGGGTCCGATGCATGACCATGAACGGGGAGAAGCCGCCGCCGACATCCGTGATCGGCAGTTCCTTCGCGCCCACGTTCTCGCAAAGCATGTAATCGCCGCGTGCGCATTGCGGACACGGCGGGTCCATCTCCAACTGGAAGCAGGACGGCCAGTCGATGCGCATGACGACGCGTTCACCCTCGCGAAATCCTCCCGCTTCGTCGCCGACCTCGATGACTTCGCCCACCAGTTCATGGCCGAGAAACTTTCTGCGTATGCCGGGGATTGCCGCGGAAAACGACTTCGGATGCAGGTCCATGAACATGAAGTGCAGGTCCGTGCCGCACAGGCCGCATTGGATGTTGCGGACCTTGATCCAGCGTGGATTCGGGAGGCGCGGCTCGGGCACCTCGGCGTAGCGCAGCGGCGAGAACGGCCCGAACGCCGCATATCGGGAGACACGTTCGGCCACCTTGAGGGCGATGACTTTGTCGAGGCGGTTCTCGAAGAACAGGGCTTTCATAGACACGCCCGGACCGCGGTGACGATGGCGTCCGCCTCGTCTTCGGTGATCAGCAGACTGGGCCGCAGCACGACCGTGTGCCGCGCCACTGCGCCGGGCAGCACGAGCAAACCCTGATCGGCGGCGCGACGGCACAGCGCGGCAGCCGCTTCCTCTGTGCCGCAGTCCAGCGACAGCAGCAACCCGGCGCCCGCCACGCCGCGTATGGGCGAACCGGGGCGCTCGGCGGTCTCGCGCAGGTCGGCCAGCAGGCGCGCGCCGACCATCGAGGCGTTGCGCCACGGTTCGAGACGTGCGTAGGTTTCGACGGCGCTCAGGGCGACGCGGCAGCCGATGTCCGACCCGCCGAAAGTCGAGAGATGAATCAGCGGATGGGCGTTCAGAAAGCGGTTCACGTCCTGGGTCAGCAGGGTCGCCGCGATGGGAAACACGCCCGCGCCCAGCGCCTCGCCGAGGACGAGAATATCGGGCGACATGCCCAGCGCCTCGAAAGCGAAGCGGTGCCCCGTACGCCCGAAATTCGTCTGCGTTTCGTCGACCACGAGCAATGCGCCGCGATCGCGGCACAATTGCGCGACGGCTCCCGCGTACTCGGGCATCGCCGCGCGGCAGTTGTTTTCGGCTTGCAGGGGTTCGAGGATAAAGGCGGCGGTCCGCGCCGTGACGGCCTGCTCCGCGGCGCTTATATCGTCGAAGGGGACGATGCGGACCTCGGGAATGAGCGGCCCGAAGCACGTCTTGTCCGCCCGCTCGGACAGCGTCAGTGCGAACCCCGTCTGTCCGTACCAGCCGCCGTCGACCGTCACCAATTCCGCGCGGCCCGTGCGCCCCCGCGCCACCTTGCACGCGCAGTCCATTGCCTCGCCGCGCATAACGCTGAAGACGGCGCATTCCAGAGGACCCGGCACGAAGCCCGCCAGGGTCTCGGCAAGCCGCGCCTTCTCAATCGAGACCATCGGGAAGTTGCCCTGGTCCGTATCGCGAAGGGCGTTGCGCAGCGCCGCCACCGGTGCCTCCGGGCGCCGCCCGAGGTTGTGCGTGCCCGCGCCAGAGACGGCGTCGAGGTAGCGGTGGCCTTGCATATCCCAGAGGTATGCCCCTTCGCGACGCCCCTCGAGGAAATCGTGGCCGAGGGCGCGCAGCCGCTCCAGCCGGCCTTGCGGGAGACCGGGAGACGCCTGCAACGGCGAAGTGCTTGCGCTCATGCGTTCTTCCTCCGGGCGGGCAGGAGTTCCTCGATTTTCCGCAGAAAGCCGAACGCGGCCGTCTGCACCCGTTCGTTGTTGAGCAGCCGCAGGACGCCCGGAACCCTCGCGGCTAGCAAGGCCGCGGGCAGCAGGGTCTTCATATCGCGGACGGCGAGCCGAATTGCGACTATGATTCCCTCGATCTCCTCGGCATTCACCGTCAACGGGACCATAAACCGCATCACTTGCGGCGCGTTGCCCGAGTACGCCGCGAAGACGCCGTGCCGCGCCAGGGCGTCGGACATCATAGGCCCCACGAACTCGTGGACGTATTCGATGCCGACCATGAGTCCGAGGCCACGCACGGCGCGAATGATGCGCGGATTTTCATGCTGCAGCGTCTCAAGCGCCTCCTTCAGGCGCGCGCCGCGCGCGGCGGCGTTTTCCCAGAGCCGCGTTTCCTCGATGTATTCGAGGACGCGCAGCCCGACGCGGCAACCGAGGTCCGCCCCGCCGCCGTGGGTCTCGTGGAACACGGGATGGCGATCGAGGAAGCCGGTCACGGCGGGCGTGGGCCGATACAGCACTGCGGCAATGGGATAGAGTCCTCCGCCCAGCGATTTCGCAAGGGTCATGATGTCGGGGACCACCCCGTAGTGATCGGCGGCGAACAGGCGCCCTGTGCGTCCGAAGCCGGTCTGGATTTCGTCGAAGATGAGAAGCGCGCCGCGCTCATCGCACAGCGCGCGCAGCCCTTCCAGGTACGCCGCGTCCGCCGGGAAGATGCCTGCCTCGCCCTGCACCGGTTCGAGGATCACGGCGGCGGTCTTCTCGGAAATCCGCGCGCGCATCGCCTCGATGTCGTTGAACGGCACAAACGAGAAATCCGGCATCAACGGCTCGAAGAAACGCCGGTAATGCGCCTTGCCGTTCGCGGACAGCGCGAAACCCGTGTGCCCGTGATAGGCCTTCACGGTCGCGATGATCTCGCTTCGCCCCGTCGCGCCCCGCGCGAGCTTCAGCGCGCAATCCACCGCGTCCCCGCCGCCCGCGGCGAACAACACGCCGTCCAGGTCCCCCGGCGCAAGCGCGGCCAACTTCGCCGCCAGCGCCGCCTTCGCCGGCGACGCGAAATGGAACGTGCCCATGTCGAGGTCGTCCAGCGCCGCCTCCAACGCCTGCATGATAAGCGGGTTGCGCCGCGACACGTTAAAGCTTCCCGCCGAACTGAAGCAATCGTACATGCGCCGGCCCGAGGCCGGATCGCGGAACCCGACGCCTCCGCGCTCCGTCTCGATGACGTCCAGATGGCCGGATCGCAGGTATTTCACCTGGCCGCGATTGATGTAGCGCGAAAAGCGCGCCACTACGGCCGCCTTCTCGGCGCGGGTCATGCGGGGCGCGTTGTTGGTTGTCTCCGTCGTGTGCATCACGCCTCCTCGGTTGTCGGCCCGATTCTTTCACGGCGCCACGCCGCCGCGCAATGCGCCCCGGACTTCCCCGCGCGGCGGCGCTGCCCAGCCGGACCGACCCCGGTTTTCGGGTTTTTTCGGGCGGAAAATTTTTCTCTTGTGTTTTTCCCGGGATTAGTATTATAAGTGTGCGTTTTTTTGAGTCGCCGCCCCCCCTTACAGCGCCATGGGCATCCCGCCCATGCCCGCCGAAGTCGGATCGACTCATGGGCGAGACGCCCGTGCCACGCCGGGGCGGCGCCGTGGGAGAAGAAAAGGTGAAAACGCGCGAGATGATTGATCGAAAAGGGCCACAGCGGAACGGGTCCGCCAACGTTCGGACGCTCGGGCCGATCTCCGACCTCGAACGCCATCTGCCGTCCGAATGGTGGCGCACGCTCTTCAATTCTCTGTACCTGAAGACGGACGGCGACGTCGTCGAGAACCCGGAGAACACGCGGCAGGAAGTGGACATGGTGGTCCGTCTGCTGGGGCTGCAGCCGAACGATTACATCCTCGATATGTGCTGCGGACAGGGCCGCCATTCGCTCGAACTGGCGCGGCGCGGCTTCCGTCACGTTACCGGCTGCGATCGTTCCCGGTATTTGATCCGGCAGGCGCGCCGCCGCGCGAAGCTGGAGCAGTTGAGCGTGTCGTTCCACGAGGGCGACGCGCGCAAGTCGCGGCTGGGCGGTCGGCAGTTTCACGCAATTCTGCTGATGGGAAATTCATTCGGCTATTTCGAGCAGGAGTCGGACGATGAGTTGGTGTTGAAGAACCTTGCGCAATTGCTGCTGCCGCACGGCCTCGTTTTCGTGGACCTCGCGGACGGGGAGTGGCTGAGTCGGAATTTCGAGCAGCGGACCTGGGAATGGATCGACGAGCAACACTTCGTGTGCCGCGAGCGGGCGCTGTCCAAGGACGGACGCCGCATCGTGACGCGCGAGGTCATCACGCACGCGGAGAAGGGCGTCATCGCGGACCAGTTCTACGCGGAAAGGCTGTACACGCGAGATCAACTCAAGGACCTGCTGGAAAAGGTCGGCTACGAATCCGTGCGCTTTCACGAACCCCTAGAGACCAATTCGACGCGCGGCCAGGACCTCGGCATGATGGCGCACCGTTTCATTCTGACAGTCAAGGCGCCGCGGCGCGTGGTCCCGGCCACGCTGGCCCGCGCCGGCCGCACGAAGGTAACCGTCGTCATGGGCGACCCGGAACTGCCGGACCAGGTGAAGGTGGACGGCAAGTTCAACGCGGAGGATTTCGACACAATCAACCGGCTCAAGGCCGCGCTGGCCGAGTTGCCGGAGTACGAGTTCACGTATCTGGACAACCACCAGAATCTGATGCGCGCCCTTGCCGCGAACCCACCGCATTTCGTGTTGAACCTCTGTGACGAGGGCTTCCGGAACGACGCCTTCATGGAACTGCACGTGCCGGCCCTTCTTGAGATGCTCGACATCCCGTATACCGGCGCGGGACCCGCGTGCCTCGGCCTGTGCTACAACAAGGGACTCGTCAACGCCATTGCGCAATCGCTCGACATCCCGACGCCGCTCGAATCGTATATCGGCCCGGACGACTCGCTCGCGACGCTGCCCGCGACGCTGCCCGCCTTGTTGAAGCCGAATTTCGGCGACAGCAGCATGGGTATCACGCAAGACGCCGTCGTGCACAACGCCGAGGAATTGCTCGAATATATCCAGTGGATGCGCGCGACCTACGGCAAATGCGCGATTCTTATCCAGGAGTTCCTTACGGGACCCGAGTATACTATCGGCATCGTGGGAAACCCCGGTTTGACGTACTCGATCCTGCCGCCACTCGAGGTGGATTACTCGAAACTCGATCCCGACCTGCCGGCCATCCTCGGGTACGAGTCCAAGTGGCTGCCCGATTCGCCCTATTGGAGCGACGTGCTCTATAAGGAGGCCTCGCTCGATTCCGACACGCGCCGCCAACTCTACGATTACGCGAACGTGCTCTACGAGCGGCTCGGCTGCCGCGATTACGCGCGCTTCGATTTCCGCACGGACGCCAACGGCGTGATCAAGCTCTTGGAGGTGAACCCGAATCCCGGTTGGTGCTGGGATGGCAAGTTCAACCTCATGGCGGGCCTGCGCGGCCTGCGTTACGCCGACCTGCTCAACATGATCCTTAAGGCCGCCCAGGAACGCATCGCCGTAGCGCGCGCCGCCGCGAAGTAGCAATGTACCGGCATCGTCAGGGCAACACTTCGGTCTTCCCGATTACCGAAACTGCCGCGCCCAGCGCTCCATGCGGTTGTCTTCGTTGCGGATGCGCCAGCGGATGAGGTGCTGCGCGTATTCGGCGACGATGGAGGCGTGTTCGGGGCGCCGCGCGAGGTTCTCGAACTCGCCGGGGTCCGCGCGCAGGTCGAACAACAGCGGGGGCACATCCTCTTCGCCGAAAGCGACGAACTTGAAACGGTCATCGCGCACGACCCAGAGGCGGCAGGCGTCCGCGTCGGCGGGGCGCTCCTCGAGGTGCAGCGAATTGTAGTAATAGTACTCGTAAAAGACCCTGGGTTTGGGGCGCGCCTCGGGGCGGCCATGGACGCGCGCCAGCAGGCTCGCGCCCTGGAAGCGCGCGTGCGGCGGCACGTCGAGCCACTCGCAGATCGTCGGCGCGACGTCAATCGCCTCGCAGAAGCCGTCGAGGGCGCATCCGCGCGTCGCATCGGCGCGCGGCGAGGGATCGCGAATGATCAGGGGCACGCGGAGGGCCGCGTCGAAGTAGTGGGCCTTGCCGACGAGGTAGTGGTCGCCGAGGTGTTCGCCGTGGTCGGAGGTGAAGACGATGAGCGTGTCGTCCCATTGGCCCGAACTACGCAGCGCGTCGAGCACGCGCCCGAGGCAGGCGTCGATCTCCGAGACCATGCCGTAATACGTGGCCTTGAACTCGCGCAATTCCCGATCGTCGACCAACTGGCTGTTTGCGTTCTCGCCCATGCGACGGAGATATGGGTGCGTCGCGTCGCATTCCTCGGGCCGCCGGACGGCGGGCGGGATCGCGTCGAGGCCGTACATCCGGTGATAAGGCGCGGGACAGAGGTTCGGCCCGTGCGGCTTGATGTAGTTGAGGCTGAGAAACCAGCCCGAGTCGCGGCGCGCCGCGAGATACTCGATGGCCTTCGACGTGACGAACTGCGCTTCGCTGTCCTCGGCCCGATAGCGGGCGGGATACCAGCAGGGCAGGTGTTCGCCGGGACCTTCGGGCGGCATGTCGGGCGTGTACATGACCTCGCGGCAGCACGCCTCCGGCGGATAGCCCTTCGCGCGCTGGTCCGCGTACCACTCAGGGGAATCCGATTCGTGTTCAAGGACGACGTCGAAGCCGGGCAGGAAATTGTCGTAATTCAGCGAGGTCCTGTAGGGGTGTCCCTCGGGCAGCGTCCGCGGGTCGATGGCGTAGTCGTTGTAGCCGATGATGGCTGGCCGATGCCCGTGGACGCGCAGGTGCATCGCGACGTTGTCCTCGGCCTCCGCAAGGGGCGTGCGGTTGTCGAGACATCCGGTGGCGCACAGGTAGCGGCCGGTGTAGATACACATCCGGCTCGGCGCGCACGGCGCGGCCTGCACGAAGCACTGCGTGAAGCGGGTTCCCTCCGCCGCCAGCGCATCCAGATGCGGCGTTTGGATAATCGGGTTGCCCGCGCAACCCAGGCAGTCCGCGCGGAACTCGTCCGCCATGATCCACAAGACGTTTTTCGGCATCGGTCAAAGCATCCGGTTGCGAACAACGGGCTACGCCCCCGCTACATGCTTTGGAGCAGTTCGAGCATCGCCCGGTCGAGCTTGTGGCCGTTGAAGTCCTCATAGGCCACGTCGTCGCGCTCGGAATCGAGTATGCCGAAGGTCCCGCGCAGGTTCCAGAGCGCCCAGCCAAAGCCGGCTTCCTTCCAGAGTTCGAGACAATCCCGCAGCCACGCCAAGACGACCCCGTGGGGCGTGTGGCGGAACGCGCCGCATTCGCCGACGTGCACACCCACGCCCTCGTCGGCCAAGGCGCGCCACTGGCGGACTCGCTTGTCGCGCAGACGCTCCTTGTCCCAGAGCACCTTGTCGCTCTCGCGCAGGGGCCATGCGGGCAGCGGCCACCGGTCCGACCCTTCGACCCACGACGCGCGATAGTGCGTGAGCGGCATCGGGTCATAGCCGCGCGTGCTCTGCGCCACGCCCAGTGGGACCAGCGCCTCGACCGGCTCGCGGCCCCAGAACAGGCCGTCACAGATCACGAGGCGGTCCGGGTCGTGTTCGCGGATGGCTTCGAGGGCGCGCTCGACCACGCGCACGTAAACGGGGATGCCCACCGTGGCGGGCTCGTTCACGAGGTTGAAGCTGATGGCGGCATTGGGCATGCCCTGGTACCGTTTCGCGAAATGGCCCCAGTGGAACGCGAACGCCCGCTGCGCCTCCTCGTTGTCCCACAGCGACACCGGCTCGGGTTCGCCCCCCACGCAGTAGCCGGGCGCGCGGTGGAAGTTCAGGCACACGTGGACGCCGTGCTTGCGCCCGAAGGCGACGGCCTCGTCAATCTCCTTGAGTTCCGCCTCGTCCAGCGTGTACCAGTCGTCCGGCTTCGCCCAGCAATGATACGACAGCGGCAGGCGCGCGAAATCGAAGCCCCATTCCGCCATCCAGGCGAAGTCCCGCTCGACAAATGGCCGGTTGCCCGGAACCCAGAACTTTTCAAGCAGGTTGAAACCGCGCCATCGAGGCAATCGCCGGTGCGACGGCCCCTCGGACGCGTCTAAGGACGCCCCGGCCACTGTCGCCCCGACGGCCCCGCCAGCAACCCCGGCAAGAAACGCTCTTCGGCTTATCGTGTTCATGACCCGAATATAGTGAGGCTGCGGTCCTCTTTTCCAGCGCCCCGGCGCGCGAGCGGGTGCAAGACGGATATCGCCAAGAAATGCCGAGGTTGCCCCGTGGCTTGAGCGCGGCCAACAGCGGGGGTAAGATACTGGGGATGGGGTCACGGACGGCGGCGCGGATTGTAGGGTGGGGGTGGGCTCAGCCGGAAGGGAGACCTGGATAAAGAAGATGCGACAGGATGAGTGAGGGCGAAGGCAACGTGCTCTATCACGGGAACCACCTCGACGTTCTGCCGCGTTATGTTAAGCACCACACGGTTAACGTAGTGTCTCAGGACGCACCGTTCGACTCGGACGCGAACTATAACATGCGGTCCAAGGAGCATGACGAGGCGCTGGCGGTGTCGCAGACCAAGGCACACGAGGAGACGCGGTAGTGGGATGAGAATGCTGCACGCGAATAGGATAATAAGGCGTGGAACTAACGAATCGTGCTTTGCTATGGGAGTATCTCAGCACAAATCTCATGTTAGGGCAACCATCAAACTGATTCTTGGGAGAGGAAACAATGGATATTGTATCAAGCCTTGTAAAGGGGTCGAAGGAATACCGGGAACTCGAACAGCAATATAAGAAACTTGTCCAGCGCACAGCACACATACTCGATGCAGAAGAATCCGTAAAGCAGCTTCGTCAGCTTCTCGATAGTTTACAGTCAAAGTATAACACCACGCTTGCGCGGCACAACGAGTTGCTTGCCACCATTGCGGCGATGGAGGAAGACGAGGAACTCATAGAGTGCGGGATCTACAGACCGGCATATTCATTTGATTTTGCGACAGTATACAAACTGAAGCTCGACAATATCCGAGACCTCCAGAAACAGAAGGTTAAGGATAAGGCAGCCGTGACCGTGAAGACAGGGAACACCGCGACAAAAGGCGAGACGAACCGGCTTGTCAACCTCGTTCTAAGAGCCTTCAATGGCGAGTGTGATGCGCTTGCATCCAAGGTGACGTGGAAGAATGTCAGCAAGACACTAGAACAGGTGGGCCGCGCAGCCCAAGCGATCAACAAGTTGGTGGAGAGTCATGATATTCAGATAAGTCAAGAATATATTACCTTGAAACTTAATGAGATATGTTTACTGCATGAATATCAAGAGAAGCGTCAGGCCGAATTGGATGCTGAGCGCGCTAACCGCGAGGAGATGCGGGAGGAAGAGAAGGCCAGGCGCGAATTCGAGAAGGCGTTGCAGGAAGCTACGCAAGAGCAGGAACGTATTCAGAGAGCTTTGGCTGAAGCTCAGGCCCGAATGGCGAGTGCGCGCGACGAGGAACTGGATAGGCTCAACGAGACTGTCGCCTTGTTGTTGAAGAAGCTTGAGGGAGCCAAGGAAAAGGGCCTAAGAGCGCAGTCGATGGCCGAACTTACCAAGTCGGGTCATGTCTACATCATTTCCAATGTAGGTTCATTCGGCGACAAGATATTCAAGATTGGCATGACGCGCCGTCTCGAACCCGAAGACAGGGTCGCTGAGCTTGGCGACGCTTCTGTTCCCTTCAAGTTCGATATCCACGCAATGGTCTACTCGAAAGACGCTCCTTCGTTGGAGGCCAAGTTGCATCAGCACTTCAAGGCTCGCCAAGTGAATCTGGTCAATGACAGAAAGGAATTCTTCTACGCTGACCTGGACGAGATCGAACGTGCTGTCCGATCATTGGGTGCAGAAATCAAGTTCGTGCGAGTTCCCGAGGCCAAAGACTACAGAGAGTCCCGGGCGCTTCGAACCCAACGTAAACAAGGAGAAGAACTCGCCACGAAAGGGGCTTGAGGGAAACCTCCTCGTCACGCCGCTCTCGCGGTGTAACGCATCTCAGCGGTGCTCTGCGCCGCGGGGAAAGGGGATGTGGTATGGGGGCGAGATGTCCTGCCCGCCATAGGACCGGGGGCATCCTGCTCCGGGGCACCCCCCCTCCGTGGTAGGCGGACTAACTCTCCTTTTCGGGGAGGGCGTATCTGCGGCTCAGCCCTTGGGACGGACGGGCAGCCGCTGGCCGCTATAGCCGAATCCGGCGAGGATCGGCGGGAGGCCGTCGTCGGCGTCGATGAGGACGAAGAGCATGTGGAGGAAGCCGACGTCGATGGTGACCTGGACGCGGGCCTGCGCGCGGGCGAGGGGCGTGATGGCGGCCTTGTCGACGGCGAGGGCGTCGTCCTTCTGGAGCAGGGCGTCCGCCGGGACTTCGTGGACCCGTCCGCCGACCACGTCGCAGAGGAGGGGCGTTTCGAGGACGTCGCACGCTGGGAGGAGGATTTCGCCGCGGCCGGTCCACTGATAGATGGGGCCGGGGTGCGTGCGGTGGGGCGTGTCCAACTCGACGAAAAGGCGGAAGGACGCGAGATCTACCCGCAGGCGCGCGCCGTCGTACTGTTGGATGTCCGTGGGCCTGGTGCGGTCGTACTCGTGCATGAATTCGCTTTCGGTCAAGGCCCTGCGAAAGGTGGTGTAGTCGGGTTTCGGGGATCGGGTTTCAGGAACCGGGCGTTGACGGTCGAAGATCGGAGATCGGGCTTCGGGTTTCGCGGGCTGAGGCTCGCGGACCGGGTCTTGGGGTTCGGGCATCGGGGTTCGGGGTTCGGCTACCGGGGCTGCCGCAGGCGGCGGTTCCGGGGCGTGATCCCCGCGCAGGGACAGGAACGCCGCGGCCGCGCCGGCGACGATCGCGAGGCCGCCCAGGATCGCCAGGGCGCGCCGGGGCGCGCGTCCGCGTCCGGGCGCGGTTTCGATGGCCGTCTCCGGCAAAGGGAGCCGGCGCGTCTCGCCGCATTTGTGACAGGGGCGGCCTTCGGGGAATCGGTCGAGGTTCAAGACTATGGCGCAGTGGGGATTGGCGCATCGAGCGAATCGGGCCACGAGTTGATCCTGGTCAGGGTTTAGGGTTTCGGGTTTCGGGTTTCGGGTTTCGGGTTTCGGACTTGTGCGCCTTTGGCGAATTGCGGAACTCTTGGGGGCTCTGTGTTCTTTGTCGCTCCGAGGTGTGGGTTCTGGAGACCTTCGGTCGGGGCCGGTGGCCCGGTCCCGGCCTTCGTCGCGCGCGGCGCGTGACTTCGGCGGGCAAGCAGGAGGCCGGCCACAACGGACGTAGTCTCCAGTTCAGCCCTCAGTTTCCGCATTCCGCATTCCGCATTCCGCATTTCTTCTATTCAAACGCCATCTCGTAGTGGTAGACGCCCTGGGTCAGTTCGGACCGGGTCTTGAGGCCGCTGTTGTTGAACACGTGCTGCATGGACTTGTTTTCGCGCAGCACTTCGGCGGTGAACCCGGCGATGCCGTTGCGCCGGGCGATGTTGGTCAGGTGCTTAAAGAGAAACGAGCCGATCCCGAGATTTTGCCAAGCGTCGCGGACGACGAAGGCGACCTCGGCGCGGTTCGTCGGGGCTTCGAGGTAGTAGCCGCCGATAGCAACGATCTCCTCGCCGTCGGCGTCGGGGACGGTCGCGACGATTGAGACCTCGTTGCGGTGGTCGATATACACAAATTCCTGGACTTGTTTCCGCGGCACCCACTTCATGCGGCTCATGAAGCGGGTGTACAGGGATTCCTGCGAAAGCGAATAGAAGAGTTCGCGGACGCGCGGCTCGTCGGTCGGGTGCACGGGCCGAATAATGAGTTGCGTGCCGTCGTGGAGCAGGTAGGTGGTGCGGATGTCCTTCGGGCCGATGACGATCTTGTTGCCGAAGTCGGCCATTTCGGGCCGCACGTATTTCGCCGCGATGGCCTCGCGCAGCAATTGTTCGCGGTATTTCGGGTGCGCGATGCTGATGAGGGCGAGCGCGCGTTCCTGCACGCTTTTCCCGTGCAGGTAGGTGGACCCGTATTCCGTGACGACGTAGTGGACGTCGCCGCGGGTCGTCACCACGCCTGCGCCCTGGCTCAGATGCGTCACGATCCGCGAGACGGCGCCGTCGCGCGCGGTGGACGGCAGCGCGATAATGGCCTTGCCGCCTTGTGAGCGCGCCGCGCCGCGGTTGAAGTCGACCTGCCCGCCGATCCCCGAGTAGAAGCGCGTGCCCAGCGAGTCGGCGCAGACCTGGCCGGTGAGATCGACTTCGAGCGCGACGTTGATGGCCACCATCTTGTGTTGTTGCGCGATGACGAAGGGGTCGTTCACGTATTCCGTCGGGTGAAAGCAGAACGTCGGGTTGTCATTGATGTAGTCGTACAAGCGTTTCGTGCCGACGGCGAAACTGGCCACTACTTTGCACCGGTCCAGGCTCTTGCGCTCGCCGGTAACCGCGCCGGTCTCGATGAGGTCGATCAGCGCGTCGGTGAACATCTCGGTGTGGATGCCCAAATCCTTGCGGTCCTTCAGGAATTCGAGGACCGATTGCGGGATGCGGCCGATGCCGATCTCGATGGTCGATCCGTCCTCGATGAGCCCGGCGATGTATTCGCCGATTTCGCGGGTCACGGGCGTGAGGTCGGGCGCGGGCACCTCGATGAGCGGCACGTCCACCGGCACAAGGAAATCGAAGTCGTACACATGCAACAGGCTGTCGCCGTGCGTGCGCGGCATCTGGGGATTGACCTGCGCGATGACCAACCGCGAGTTTTCCGCCGCGCTCTTGACGATGTCGACCGAAATGCCGAGGCTGCACATGCCGTCCTCGTCCGGCGGCGAGACCTGGAGAAGCGCCACGTCCAGCGGCAACTGGCCCGTCTTGAACAGGCGCGGGATATCGGACAGGAAAATGGGCGTGTATCCGCCCAGCCCCTCCTGGATGATGTCGCGCACGTTCTGTGCGATGAAGAAGCTGTTGACCGAGAAATGGGCGGCGAGTTCGCGCACGGCGTAGGGCGCGTCGCCCATCGTGAGCAGATGCACGATCTCCGTGTCGGCGAGGTCCTTGGAACGACCGACCAGCGCCTGCACGAGTTCGAGCGGCTGGCCGCAGCCGGTGCCGATGAAGATGCGCTGGCCGGGCTGGATGGAGGCGACGGCCTCACGCGCGGTGGCAATCATCTCGGCGTATTTCTCCCGCCAATTCGGGTCGTAGCTGAGGGGGTGTGTATCGCTCATGAGATTACGAGGCCTCCGCGAGGGTCAGGCGCGCGTCCGCGACGACGGGTTGTGTGCCCACTTCCCCTACGATGAAGGGGTTGATATCCATTTCCACGATGCGGGGGAAATCCGTGGCCAATTGGCTGATGCGCTGGAGCGCGCCCGCGATGCCGCCGAGGTCGACGGCCCCCTGCCCGCGCGCCCCCTTCAACAGGGCGTACGAGCGCGTGCCCATGAGCATTTCCATGGCCTCTTCCTGCGTGATCGGCGCGAGGTGGAAGCTGACGTCCTTCATCACCTCGACGAAGATGCCGCCGAGCCCGAACATCAGCATCGGACCGAATTGCGGGTCCCGATGCATCCCGAGAATGACTTCGCGGCCGGGCTTGCACATGCGCTCGATATACACGCCCGTCAGCTTCGCCTCCGGCGCGCGCCGCGCGATCCGCACCATCATCAGGTCGAAGGCGTCCAATACTTGCCCCGCATTCGACAGCCCGAGCCGCACCCCGCCGAAATCGGACTTGTGAATGATGTCGGGCGAGACAATCTTCATCGCCACGGGATACCCGACGCGGTCCGCCACCGCGACGGCTTCCTCCGCGTCGCGCGCAATCTGCCCCGGCGGCACGTTGAAGTCATACGCGCGCAGAATCTCCTTTGCGTCCGCCTCACCCACCTCGAACCGCCCGGACCGGGCCATGCGCGACAGCACGCGCTCGACGCGCCGCCGGTTCACGGGGAAGCGCGTGACCACGCGCGGCGGGCGCCGCCGCCACGCCGCATAATCGCACATGGCTTTCAGGGCCGCCACGGCGCGCTCGGGGGCCGGGTAATCCGGCAGGTTGGCCGCCACAAACTCGTCGCGCGCCGGCAGCACATCGGCCCCGCCCATGAACGCGGCCAGGACGGGCTTCGTGCCGCGGATGCGCTGGATGACGGCCCGCGCCGTCTCCGCCGGCTTCGACATGGCCTGCGGCGTCAGAATGACAACGATGCCGTCCACCGAGGTGTCGTCGAGGGCCGCATCGAGCGCGATGGCGTAGCGGTCCGGGTCGGCGTCGCCGAGCACGTCGATCGGATTGCCCACGCTGGCCGCCGCGGGCAGCTTCTCTTTCAAGGACGACGATATCTCGTGATGGAGCGGTTGCACCTTCAGGCCGCGTGTCTCAATGGCGTCCGCCGCCATGATGCCCGGCCCGCCCGCGTTCGTGATGACCGCCACGTTGTCGCCCTTCGGCAGCGGCTGCATGGCCAGGGCCATCGCGTAATCAAACAGCGACTCGAAATCGTCCGCGCGCACCACACCCGCCCGCCGGAATGCGGCGCCATAGGCAATGTCCGCCCCCGCGAGACTGCCCGTGTGTGAACTGGCTGCCTTCCCGCCCGCGGCTGTCGTGCCCGCCTTAAGGATCACTACCGGCTTCACCGACGCCACCGACTCGGCCACGCGGATGAACTCGTCGCCGGCGGTGATGCTTTCGAGATAACAAGCGATGACGCGCGTCTGTTCGTCTTCCGCAAGCGCGGCCAGCAGATCGATCTCGCTCAGGTCCGCCTTGTTGCCGATGCTGATCAACTTCGCCAGCCCGACGCCCCGCCCCATCGACCAGTCAAGGATGGCGGTACACAGGGCGCCCGACTGCGAAATGACCGAGATGCGGCCCGGCTTCGGGGTCTGCACGGCGAACGAGGCATTCATCCGGTTCTCAGTATTGATAAGGCCGAGGCAATTCGGACCGAGCAATCGTAATCCCTTGTCGCGGCACAACGCGGCCATTTCGTGTTCAAGCCGCGCGCCATCCTCCCCCACTTCCTTGAACCCGGCGGTGATCACCGCCACCGCTTTCACGCCCGCCGCGGCCGACCGGCGAATCGCATCGAGTACGGCCTTTGGCGGTACGACGATGATGCTCAGGTCCACCTCGACCCCGGCCGCGCCCGGGTCCGCGTAACAGGGCAACCCCATCATTTCGTGCGTAGTTGGGTTTACCGGCAGAATGGTCCCCCTGAATCCGCCCTTGATGAGGTTAGACAAAATGGCATGGCCCACCTTGCCCGGTGTGCGCGAAGCGCCGATTACAGCCACGGTCTTGGGATACAGCAGAGCTTCCAACATGACGTTTATCCTGACTCCGGCCTTCGGGATGCCACCGGGCGTGTCCCCACTGTCACCGGATGGTTCGAGGCGACAAGGCGATATTTTATTGATTTTTAGGCGCGATTTCCAGGAAGGCGGAAGCCCGCCGAAACCGGGACGGTCGCCGACCCCGTAGCGAGCACTATGTGCGGAACTGGCAGTCTCAACAGGCGGGAAGCATTCGGCGTTCGGACGTGTTGGCGATCATCAGAAGAGACGCGCCATCGAGAAAGTTCTTGGCAATCGGCGATCGCTATGATATAATCCCGGATGGAAGAGGGGCGCGGCGAAAGCCGGGAATCCGGCCGCGCGAAACGCGGTGATGAACGCGACAAGGAAGCGGCCCGGTGAAACGGCTTCGGGCGAACCCTTCCACGGGAAGTTGCATTTGAAACGCGTGACGGAAGCCCGACACCCAGAGGCCCAGAACAACGCGGATTGCGTAGTGAGGGCGTCGTAGCGCCCCGCGGGGCGCAGGGCGGTCACGTGAGGATGCGGCGACCCGTTGTTGATAGGGCGATGCCACACGAGGCCAAAGCGGTGCGCGTATCCCCCTAGCGAGTATGTAGTGCGCCCTGGAGGGCGCGAAAAAAGCGGGCTGAAGTCCGCGCTACATACGTGGGGCAGGAACTGGGCCATGTGAGAGCCCGCGAGAGAGGAAGGCGCACGCGGCGGTCGGGTGGTCATCGGCCCGAACGCGAGCAGGAAGCCGCGTGCGAAAAGGTCTTGCAAAGGTCCCAAACAGGATCATCGGGTGCATGTGAAGCGCCCCGCCTAGACCAGCGAAACCTTATCGACGTTGCTTCCTCTCTTTATGCGTGAAGCACGGTGGCTTGTGCGCAGGTGATGCGGTGTCGGGAGGCAATTAACATGGGGGCTGGCAGTTCTCGACGGGATGTGATCCGACGACTTGTGGCGGCAACGGCGTCCGCGCGGCTGCGCCGGCTCGCTGTGCCCGGTGGGAAGGGGTAATTAATGCCTCCGAATCGTCCCTCGTACGAGGAACTCGAAGCGCGCCTGGCCGAGGCGCAAGCCGCCCTTGCCAGGCAAGCCTCCTCCGAACCGCCCGTCGAGGCGCGGTCCGTGTCGAGCAAAGCCGCAGCTGACGTCGAGGTTCCACGGGACACCGGGACGAGCCTCGAAGCCACAGAACGCTATTACCGGACGTTACTCGACAGCATCCACGAAGATATTCTGGTAATCGACGCGCAGTACCGGATTGTCGATATTAACACTTCGGCTCTGTCCGGCCTGGGTTTGACCCGGGACGCGGTCATCGGCCGGACTTGCTTCGACGTCGTACACGACCTCGTCGAACCTTGCACATGGGACGGCGTACGCTGTCCGTTCGAGACCGTACTCGCCGAGGGTCGGCCCATCAACTTCCACCACCTGCAGCGACAGAAAGACGGGACATGTAAGCATGTGGACGTGCTGCTGTCGCCGATCAAGGACCGTGCGGGCCGCGTGACACATGTCATCGACGCCGCGCGAGACGTCACTGACCTGTTCGCCGCCAAGGAGGCGCTCGAAGAACGAGAAGCGAAGTTGCGGGTCATTCTCGAAGCGGCCCCGGTTGGCATCGGCGTCATGGTGGACCGGGCCTTCGAGGAAGTCAACGACTGCATGTGCGAAATGACCGGCTACGCGCGGGAGGAACTCCTCGGCCGGAGCGCGCGCATGCTGTATCCCGATGATGCGGAATTCGAACGCGTGGGACGGGAGAAGTACGCGCAAATCCGCGCCACAGGCACCGGCCGCATCGAGACCCGCTGGCAACGCAAGGACGGTTCCGTCATCCACGTCATACTCAGTTCGACCGCTCTGACGCCGGGGAATCTTTCGGCGGGCGTCGTGTTCACGGCCCAGGACATCACGGCGCGCGTCCGGGCCGAACGAGAAAGCCAACGCCTTACGGCCGCGATCACCCAGACCAGCGAAGCGGTGATGATTACCGACAAGGACGCGCGCGTCGTGTACGTGAATCCGGCTTTCGAGCGCATGACCGGCTACTCGACGAGCGAAGTCGTGGGGCATAACCCACGGTTCCTGCGCAGTGGTGAGCAGGACGCGGCTTTCTACCGCGAATTGTGGGAGACCATCCTGGCGGGCAAGAACTGGTTCGGCAGATTCGTAAACCACCGCAAGGATGGTTCCCGGTACACGGAGGAATGCACGATCTCGCCCGTAGTCGACGCGACGGGGGAAGTCACGAACTTCGTGGCCGTCAAGCGGGATATCACGGAGGAACTCCGTATCGAGGAACAACTGCGCCAGTCGCAGAAAATGGAGGCAGTGGGACAGTTGGCGGGCGGCATCGCCCACGATCTGAACAACATTCTGCAGGCCATCTTCGCCCGCGTTGATTTCGCGCTCAGCGACCTTCCGCCGACGGACCCCAGCCACGAGGACCTCCGGGGAATCCAGGAAGCCGCGGAGCGCGCCGCGAACCTCGTGCGCCAACTTCTCGCCTTCGGTCGACGCCAGATGCTCAAGCTGGAGGACCTCGACCTCAACCAAGTGATCGACAACGCGCTGCTCATGCTGCGTCGTGTCATCGGCGAGGATATCGAGGTGGACTTCATCCCAGGCACCCGGCTCGGGTTGGTGCACGCGGACCGAACCCAGATGGAGCAGGTGCTCATCAATCTCTGCGTGAACGCGCGCGACGCCATGGCGGAAGGCGGCACGATGACCATCGAAACGCATAACGTACTGCTGAACGGCGAGTATTGCCGCACCCACGCTTGGGCAGCGCCGGGGCGATACGTCTTGCTGAGCGTCTCCGACACCGGCCACGGCATGGACGCCGAGACCATGTCCAGAATCTTCGACCCTTTCTTCACCACCAAGGAATTCGGCAAGGGCACCGGGCTCGGCCTGGCGACGGTTTATGGAATCGTTCAGCAGCACGACGGCGCCATCAACGTGTACAGTGAACCTGGGCACGGCGCGGTATTCAAGATATACCTGCCGGTTGTAGCCCGGCGCGCTATCGATGTTGAACGGAGCCCCACCCTTCCCGCGCGCGGCGGGGCGGAGGCCATACTCATCGCGGAAGACGACCCGGCGGTACGCGACGTGGCCGCACGCACCCTCGAACTTGCCGGATATCGGGTATACCAAGCCACCGACGGGCGGGAGGCCATCGAGGTCTTCGAGCGGCATAGCGACGAGATTGTCTTCGCGCTGTTGGATGTCGTCATGCCGCGTCTGGGGGGCAAAGAGGTCTATGACTATGTCCGGCGCCAGCGGCCCGATTTGCGTGCCCTGTTTACGACCGGGTACAGCCCCAGCGCCATTCACAGCCGGTTTGTGCTGGCCGAGGGCATGCAGGTGATACAGAAGCCGTATGACCGGCAGGAACTGTTGCGGCGCGTTCGCGAATTGCTGGACCAACCAGCGCCGTGACCGGCGGCACGCGAGGACTCTCAATCATTTGATGGACGGCGGCGGCACGAATATGCGGTTTATTGGAAAAAACCGCGCGAAATTCGATGATCCTGGTCGGGTTATTCGCGCTATTGACAGATTCTCGCGCATGTATTATCTTATTAAGATAAGAAAGTTGCCAAGTCCTCGGACAGGGCAAAAGGATTGGTGCAGTGTGTAGTACGATGTTGGCCCCGGGTGGCGGACATCATAACAAGTGGGAGGCTTCTGCAGTGTCCGTGGCATCAGTAGGACAGAGGCTCGAAGGCAAGGTCAAATGGTTTAACAACAAGAAAGGGTATGGATTCATCCTGCGAGACGACGCAAACGACGTATTTGTACACCACACCGCCATCCAGATGGATGGATTCCGCACGCTGCGCCAGGGCGACGCGGTCTATTACGAACTGCGAGAGACGGACAAGGGCCCGCAAGCGGTCAACGTGTCGAGAGGCGATGAGTAGGAACACGCTGCGGTAAGGATAGCGTCGGGAAGGCAAAACGACATTCCTTGCCCGGCGCGAGGTCCCGCCAAGGGCTGACGGATCATGGGCGCGCGGGGGCAAAGGGCAGGGCATAATCTGACGTCGGTTATAGGAGAAATATCGGGGCATAGGTCGTTGTTGACAATTGGCGTTGTTCTTGCTACAATCTGTTGCTGCTCCATAGGGGAGATCTGTCTTCCCGGAGATTTGTTCCCCTTCTGAACAAACGGTACGCGATGTTCATTAATGCCGTGATCGCTGTTTCGTACCTATAGGAGTCTCCGCATGGCTGTTGCTCTTTCTGAACGACGACCCCTGCTGGGCAGAATCCCCGATGTGTTGGACCTGCCGGACCTAATCGAGATTCAGACCAAGTCCTACGGCGATTTCCTGCAGTGGGACGTGCCTCCCGAGCAGCGCATCACTACCGGGCTTCAGGAAGTCTTTCTCGAGGTCTTTCCGATTGAGTCTCCGGACGGCCTGACGAAGCTCGAGTTCGTCTACTACTCGTTCACGCCGCCAAAGTACACGATTCAGGAGTGCCAGGAGCGGGGCATGACCTATGCCGCCTCGCTAAAGGCATTGCTGCGGCTCGTGCGCTTCGAGGAGGTGGGTTCCTCGAACGAGTTACGCGAGAAGATGATGATCGAGCAGGAGGTCTTCCTAGGCGAGTTGCCTGTGATGACGCCGACCGGCACGTTCATCATTAACGGGGCCGAACGCGTCATCGTCAGCCAACTGCACAAGTCGCCGGGCGTTTCGTTCGAGCGCAAGATACACCAGAACGGCAAGCCGCTGCTCTCGGCGCGCATTATCCCCTATCGCGGGGCCTGGCTCGAATTCGAGTACGATATCAACGATAACCTCTGGTTGACCATCGACCGCCGGTCGAAAGTGCTGGCAACGACCTTCCTGCGCGCCTTCGGCATCGAGGAGGCCGAGGACATCATCGGCCTCTTCTACAAGACCGAGACGGCCACGTTAGGCCGCACGCGCGTCAAGATCGGCACGAAATTCTACGAGCCGCTGGACTTGACGGGCCGCGTGCTCGCCAGCGACGCCATTGACCCGGAGACGGGCGAAATCCTGGCGGACACCGCGTCCGAAAT
The DNA here is from genome assembly GCA_029556545.1 of Candidatus Hydrogenedentota bacterium. Lineage (GTDB taxonomy): Bacteria > Hydrogenedentota > Hydrogenedentia > Hydrogenedentales > JAGMZX01 > JAGMZX01. The sequence continues at coordinate 154,829 of JAKQEQ010000017.1, read as the reverse complement.
CAGCGACTCGACCGTTGACCGCCTGATGGGGTCGTCGATCCAGGAGATCACGATCATTGATCAGGAGGACCTGTTCCGCGACCCGAGCATTGTGCAAACGCTCGCGCAGGACAAGACACAGACGCAACTGGACGCGTTCCGCGACATTTACAGCCGCATCCGGCCCGGGGACCCGGCGACAGACGCCACGACGCGCACGTTTTTTCAGCGCACGTTCTTCGACGCGAGCCGGTACGACTTCGCGGCGGTGGGCCGTTACAAGATCAACCGCAAGCTGGGCCTTCAGGTCCCGCAGGCGACGAAGACCTTGACGCAGGAGGACGTCATCGCGACCCTGAAGTACTTGGTGCGTCTGAAGGGCGGCGAAGGCGTGCTGGACGATATCGATCACCTCGGGAACCGGCGTGTGCGCGCCGTGGGGGAGTTGCTCGCGAACCAGGTGCGGGTCGGACTGGTGCGCATGGAGCGCACGGTGCGCGAGCGCATGAATTACCAGGAGGAGGAGCAACTTACGCCCCAGAACCTGGTGAACCCGAAGCCAGTCAGCGCCGTGATCAAGGATTTCTTCGGCCGCAGCCAGCTATCCCATTTCATGGACCAGATCAACCCGCTGGCCGAATTGACGCACAAGCGGCGCCTAAGCGCGCTTGGGCCGGGCGGCCTGAGCCGCGAGCGGGCCGGCTTCGAGGTGCGCGACGTACACCCGACCCACTATGGCCGCATCTGCCCCATCGAGACGCCGGAAGGCCCGAATATCGGGCTGATGGCCTCGCTCTCGACCTACGCGCGCATCAACGAATACGGCTTTCTTGAGACGCCGTACCGGAAGGTCGAGCATGGGAAAGTCACGGGCGAGATCGAGATGCTCTCGGCCTATGACGAGGATAATTACATTATCGCGCAGGCAAACGCGCCGCTGGACAAGCACGGCCGCTTCGAGCGCGACCTCGTCTTCGCCCGCCACCAGGGCGACTTCCCGCTGGTGAACCCCGCGCAGGTCGACTACATGGACGTGTCGCCGAAGCAGTTGGTGAGCGTCGCCGCCGCGTTGATTCCGTTCCTCGAGCACGACGACGCCAACCGCGCGCTTATGGGCTCGAACATGCAGCGCCAAGCGGTGCCCCTGCTCCGCACCGAGGCGCCGCTGGTCGGCACAGGCCTCGAGCATGTGGTTGCGAAGAACTCGGGCACCGTCGTACGCGCGGACCGGGCGGGCGTCGTCGAATACGCGGACAGCGAAGTGATTCGTGTCAAGCACACGAAGCGAAGCGCGAAGGAGGAAGGCAACCCGTTCCGCGCGGAAGAAGACGTCTACGAACTCAAGAAGTACGTGCGGTCGAACCAGAATACGTGCATCAACCAGCGACCCATTGTCGCCAAGGGAGACCACGTGCAGGCGGGCGACATCATCGCCGACGGCCCGGCCACGGAACAGGGCGAACTCGCGCTGGGCCGCAATGTGCTGGTCGCGTTCATGCCGTGGGAAGGCTACAACTTCGAGGACGCGATCATTCTCAGCGAGGAACTGGTGAAGGATGACGTGTTCACGTCGATTCATATCCAGGTTTTCGAACTTGAAGCGCGCGACACCAAACTCGGCCCCGAGGACATTACGCGCGACATCCCAAACGTGAGCGAGGATGCGCTCAAGAGCCTGGACGAGGACGGTATCGTGCGCATCGGCGCTAAAGTGCGCCATGGCGACATTCTCGTGGGCAAGGTGACGCCGAAGGGCGAAACCGAACTGGCCCCCGAGGAAAAGCTGCTTCGCGCCATCTTCGGTGAAAAGGCCGAGGACGTGCGCGACGCCTCGCTGACCGTGCCGCCGGGCGTGGAGGGCGTCGTGGTCGACGTCAAGGTGTGCAGCCGGCGCGACAAGAGCGCGGACACGCAGTCGCGGAAGGCCCTGACGCAGGAAGTGAACAAGATTAAACGGCAGTACGACGAGCGGATCGAGGAAATCCGCGCGCAGTTTGTGAGTCTCGTACGCGACGACTTGATTGGCCTGAAGATTCTCGAAGACGTTTACGACCACAAGACCGAGCAACTGGTGCTCGAAAAGGGCAAGCGCGTACGCGTGGCGCACTTGGACAAAGTGGATTACAGCGTGCTGGCGCGCCTGCGTGTCGAAGACGCGAAAATACAGGCCAAGTTCACCCGCTTGGTCAACATGGCCGCCATGGAAGACGCGAAACTCGTGGCCTTTCGCGACAGCCAGATCGAGCGGCTGCGCCGCGGCGACGAATTGCCGCCGGGGGTCATCAAGCTGGTGAAGGTGTTCATTGCGACGAAGCGGCGCATGTCCGTCGGCGACAAGATGGCGGGACGGCACGGGAACAAGGGCGTGGTGGCGAAGATAGTCCCCGTCGAGGACATGCCGTTCCTTCCGGACGGGACGCCGGTCCAGATACTGTTGAATCCGCTCGGCGTGCCCTCGCGCATGAACGTGGGCCAGATTCTCGAGACCCACCTCGGCTGGGCGGTCAAGGCGATTGGGATACGCGTCGCCTCGCCCGTGTTCAACGGCGCGTCCGAGAACGCGATCCGCGAGTTCCTACGCAAGGCCCAGTTGCCGGAGACGGGCAAGATTCGCCTGCGCGACGGCCGCTCCGGCGACGAGTTCCACCAGGAAAGCTGCGTGGGCCAAATTTATACCATGAAGCTGAATCATCTCGTGGACGACAAGATCCATGCGCGCGCCATCGGGCCATATTCGCTCGTGACGCAGCAGCCCTTGGGCGGCAAGGCGCAGTTCGGCGGGCAGCGCTTCGGCGAAATGGAGGTGTGGGCGTTGCAGGCCTACGGCTCGGCCTACACGTTGCAGGAGTTGCTGACCATCAAGTCCGATGATATCCAAGGCCGCACGCGCGCCTACGAGGCCATCGTGAAGGGCGAGCGCGACGTCGATCCCGGCACGCCGGAATCGTTCAACGTGCTCGTCCGCGAGATGCAGGCCCTTTGCCTCGACGTGATCAAGCTGGTTCGCGTCGAGACCGTGACCGAGTCCGAAAGCGAAGAAGAAGGTACGGAGGAATAAGCCGTGGCGAAATACATTCCGACAACGGGCGACCGCTTCGACGCCTTATCCATCCGGCTGGCCTCTCCCGAGGAAATCCAGAAATGGTCCCGCGGCGAGGTCAAGAAGCCGGAGACCATCAATTACCGGACCTTCAAGCCGGAGAAGGACGGGCTCTTCTGCGAGCGCATCTTCGGTCCGGTGAAGGATTGGGAGTGCGGCTGCGGCAAGTATAAGAAGGTCAAGCACCGGGGCATCACCTGCGACCGGTGCGGTGTCGAGATCACTGAGTCGAAGGTGCGCCGCGAACGCATGGGCCATATCAAGCTGGCGTCGCCGGTGACGCACATCTGGTTCTTCAAGACGACGCCCAGCTGCATCGGGAACCTGCTTGACCTCTCGATTCGCGCGCTCGAACGGATCATCTACTTCGAGCAGTATATCGTTGTCGATCCCGGCGATACGACGCTCGAGAAGATGCAGATGCTCACGGAGGACGAATACCAGGACGCGAAGTCCGAGTTCATGGACCATCCGGAACGGAAGCGCGAGTTCGTGGCGAAGATGGGGGCCGAAGCCATCAAGATGCTGCTCGACGAGATCGACATCGACGCCTTGAGCGCCGAATTGCATCAGAAGTTCGCCAAGACGAACTCCGCTCAGGCGCGGGCCAAGGCCATCAAGCGCCTGAAGGTCGTCGAAGCCCTCCGCAAGTCCGGCAATGATCCGACGTGGATGGTGCTCGACAACATCCCGGTGATCCCACCGGACCTGCGCCCGCTGGTCCCCCTCGAGGGCGGACGCTATGCAACCAGCGACTTGAATGACCTGTATCGCCGCGTCATCAACCGCAACAATCGCCTCAAGCGGCTGATCGAGCTGCGCGCGCCCGAGGTCATTCTGCGTAACGAGAAGCGCATGCTCCAGGAAGCGGTGGACGCCCTGTTCGACAATGGCCGTCATGGCCGCACCGTGCTCGGCGCGGGCAACCGGCCGCTCAAGTCGCTCAGCGACATGCTCAAGGGCAAGCAGGGGCGGTTCCGCCAAAACCTGTTGGGCAAGCGCGTGGACTACTCAGGACGCTCCGTGATTGTCGTCGGCCCGGAACTCAAGCTGCATCAATGCGGGTTGCCCAAGACGATGGCGCTCGAATTGTTCGAGCCGTTCATCATTCATCAGTTGAAGGAGCGGGGCGCCGCCTCGACCATCAAGGCGGCCAAGCGCGCCATTACCCAAGGACGCGAAGAGGTCTGGGACATTCTCGAAGCGGTCATCAAGGACCACCCGGTGCTGCTGAACCGCGCGCCGACGCTGCACCGCCTCGGCATTCAGGCGTTCCAGCCCGTGCTTATCGAGGGCAAGGCCATACGCATTCACCCTCTGGTCTGCCGCGCGTTCAACGCGGACTTCGACGGCGACCAGATGGCGGTGCATGTCCCCTTAATGCCCGCGGCGCAGCTCGAGGCCCACTTGCTCATGATGGCCTCGTCGAACATCTTTTCTCCTTCCGACGGCAGCCCGATCGTGACGCCCTCGCAGGACATCGTACTCGGCATCGCGTGGATGACGCGCGCGCGGGCGGGCGCCTTGGGCGAGTGGAAGGCGGAATGGGTCGGAAAGAAAGGCGAATATCTCCGGCCGGGCAAGGTGTATCCCAGCCTTGACGCGGTCATCATGGCTCATGCCGCCGGCAAAGTGGACATTCACGCGGCGGTCAAGGTGCGCGACGAGGAAGGCCGCATCGTGGACACGACCGTCGGTCGGATCTTGCTGTGCGATGCGCTTCCGGCCGAGATTCGACTCGAGGACGTAAACCGCGAACACGACCAGGCGACGGTCGGCAGGGTCATTGCTAACTGCTACAAGCGGCACGGCCACGCGAAGACCATCGAACTCCTCGACGCTTTGAAGCGGGTCGGGTTCAAGTACGCCACCCTTTCCGGCATTTCCATTGCCATCGGCGACATGATTGTTCCGGACAGCAAGAAACAATTGATCGAGGCCGCGCAGCAGGAAGTCAAGCGCATCGACGAACAGTATCAGAACGGCCTCATCACCGAAGGCGAACGGTACAACAAGATTATCGACCTTTGGACCGGCGCGTCGGAGCGGGTCGCCGCCGAAATGCTCAAGTACATGACCGAGCATGAGCAGGGCTTCAGCGGCATTCACCTGATGTATCAGTCGAAGGCACGCGGTTCGAAGTCGCAAATCCGCCAGTTGGCCGCCATGCGCGGCCTCATGGCCAAGCCGTCCGGTGAAATCATCGAGTCACCCATCACCTCGAATTTCCGCGAGGGGCTCACCGTGGTCGAGTACTTTATCTCCTCCCACGGCGCGCGCAAGGGGCTGGCCGATACGGCCCTCAAGACCGCGGACGCCGGCTATCTGACGCGCCGTCTCGTTGATGTGGCGCAGGACGTGACCATCGAGGAACACGACTGCGGCACGCTCAACGGTGTCTGGGTCGAGCCGCTTATGGATGGTGCGGAGGTCATCGCGCCGCTTGAGGAGCGCGTTGTCGGTCGCTACGTCCTGGACGACGTGATGGTGCCGGGCCAATCGGATCCGGTGATCGCAGCGAACGAGGAAATTACCGAGGAAACGGCGCGACTGTTGACGGAGTACGGCCTGCCCGGCGTGAAAATCCGCTCGGTGCTTACCTGTCAAGCGAAGCGCGGCGTTTGCGCCTTGTGCTACGGACGTAATCTCGCCACCGGCAAGCTGGTCGAATTGGGCGAGGCCGTCGGCATCATCGCGGCGCAGTCCATCGGCGAGCCAGGGACTCAGTTGACCATGCGCACGTTCCACATCGGCGGCGCGGCGACGCGACAGGTCGAGAGCAGCGAGGTGAAGGTGATCGAGGGTGGGACCGTCGAGTTCCGCAACGTCCGCACAGCCACTCGCGAGGGCAACCGCGTGGTCGTGAACCGCGGCGGCGAAATCGGCGTACTGGATGCGGACGGCAAGGAACTGCAGCGGTATGCGGTGCCGGCGGGCTGCGTTCTTTTCGCGGACGACGGACAAAAGGTGCGTAAGGGCCAAGTGCTTTACCATTGGGACCCCTACAACATTTCGATCATGGCGGAGGCATCGGGCGTGGTGCGGCTCGAGGGCATGGTGGAAGGAATGACCATGCACGTGGAGATTAACCCGGATACGGGACTCGAGGAGCGCGTCATTACCGAGCACAAGCAGGACTTGCACCCTCAGGTTACGATCCTCGGCAAGGATGGAGAAGTGCTTTCGTTCGCGACGGTGCCGGCGCAGACGCACGTGCTGGTGGCCGACGGCGCCAAGGTGCGCGCCGGCGACCTGCTGGCCAAGACGCCGCGGCAGATAAGCAAGACGAAGGACATCACGGGCGGCCTGCCGCGCGTCGCCGAGTTGTTTGAAGCGCGCCAACCGAAGGACCCCGCGATTATCAGCCACATCGACGGTATCGTCGAGTTGGGCGGCACGGTAAAGGGGATGCGGCGGCTAAGGGTGACCCCGCCGGTGGGCAAGGAACGCGAATATACGATTCCGCCAGGCAAGCACCTGAACGTGCAGACGGGCGACCGCGTCTACGCGGGCCAACGGCTGACGGACGGCCCGGTCATTCCGCAGGATATTCTGGAGGTTCAGGGCGAAGACCAACTGCGGCGCTATCTCCTGGACGAGGTGCAGCAGGTGTATCGCCTGCAAGGGGTTCGTACGAACGACAAGCACATCGAGGTCATCATTCGCCAGATGCTGCGCAAGGTGCGCATCAAGGACGACCCGGGCGACACGCAGTTCCTGGCTCACGAGGAAGTCGACAAAATCCGCTTCGCCGAGATCAACGAACAAACCCAGCGCCGCAACGGCCGCCCGGCGGAGGCAACCCCCGTTCTCCAGGGCATTACGAAGGCCGCGCTCTCGACGGAGAGCTTTATCGCCGCGGCCTCGTTCCAGCAGACCACCCGCGTACTCACGGACGCAGCCCTGAGCGGCAAGAAGGATCTGCTGGCCGGGCTCAAGGAAAATGTCATCATCGGGCACCTTATCCCGGCGGGCACGGGTAGTCCTCACTACCAGAATTCGCAGCCGGTCCTGAAGGTGGCCGAACTGGAAGACTTCACCGACGAACTCGAAATTGACACGCCGGCGGCGGAGGCGGGCGGCGAAGCCTGAATATGAAACCGAAGACAGGGAAGGCCGCGGGTGTGACGCTTTGTGCGCCTGTGGTCCTTCTGGTATCCTCTCGGGGCGTAACACCGGGGCAGTCAAGCCGCCTCCGTGGTCAAACCTGCGGACAGCCGGCGGCGGGGCGGCGTTCCGGCATTTTCGTGGAGGCGAGAAACGTGAACACTCGATGGGGCTCCATTTTGCTGATCGTTGCGATTGTGGCAGCGCCGGCGTATCCGGAAATTGTGGACCGGATCGCGGCAACGGTCGACACGGAGGTCATCCTGCTCAGCGACGTGCTGAGCGAGACCGCGCCGTTGCTCGAAGAGTTGCGCTTGCGCGCGCCCTCGCAGCAAGCCTTCGAACAGGAGAGACAGAAGGCCGTTCGAGAAGCGCTGGACACCGCGATCGAACGCAGAATCCTCTATCGCGAGGCGCAGCTCGCGGGCATCGAAGTGAGCGACAAGGACGTCGAGGAACGCCTTTCGAAGATTATCCAGGGATATAATTCCATCGAGGAGTTCCGTCGCGCGCTCGAAGAAGCCGGCGAATCGATGAGCGACTTCCGGGAGAGCCTTCGCAGGCAAATCATGGCCGTCTCGGTCGGCATACAGAAGCGGCGCGCGTTCGAGCGCGATGTCGTGATCTCGGACGCGGACGCCCGCCAGTACTATCAGGATCACCAGGACGAATACGTCCGCCCCGAGCGCGTCAGACTGCGCCGCGTCTTCTTGAGCGCCGGCGCCGCGACCGCCGAGCGGGTCCGGGCCAAGGCGCGCCTCGAGGCAATCGCCGAAGAAGCCCGTATGGGCGCGGACTTCGTAGAGCTCGCGAAACAGTACTCTGAAGGCCCCGAGGCGGCGCAGGGCGGCCTCATGGGCTGGGTCAGCCGGGGCGACCTCGTGGCGGAACTCGAATCGGCGGCCTTCGCACTGCCCGAGGGCGGCGTCGGCGAACCGGTCGAGACCCAGTGGGGGTACCACCTCCTGAAGTCGGAGGGCAGGGAGAATGCGGGTACGGCGTCTTTCGAGGAGGCGCGAACGGAAATCGAGCCCCGGCTCCGCGCCCGCTACGCCGATGAACGCTATAAGAAGTGGATTGCAGACCTGCGCGAGCGCAGCCGTGTGCGCATATTCCTGTGAACACGGGCCGTCATCCCCGGTGAAACGGGACCAAGCGGCGCCTTCGCGCCATCACTTATCGGCCAACCCATGTTGCGGCGTGCGCTGAAAATGACTTTCTGGGTCGTTTACGACCACTTGGGCAAACTGCTGATCGTAAACGTCTGTTGCGCGGTGGTGCTTCTCGGGCCCGTCATGCTCGGTCTCGGTGCGCTTCTCGGGCGGGACTTGGCGGGGGCTCTGTATGTCGGACTGCCGCTCTTCGGGCTGACGTTCGGCGTGCTCTGGCCCGTCCTCGCGGCGGGGTTGGCGCACATGGTCAAGGAGCTTATCGAGACGCGCGACGGCACCGTCGGCGCGTTTTTCGCGGGGTTGCGCCTCTACGGGCTCCGCGCGGCGGGAATGGGGTTGTGCCTGCTTTTCGCGGCATGTTGCCTGGCCGGCAGTGCGGTGTTTTACGCGTATCGGCTTCGTGAGCGGGCTGCGTGGCTCGGGTATGGACTCAGCGCATTGGCGCTGTGGGGACTGCTCTTCGTGTTGTTGGTATCGATCATGGCGATGCCCGCGCTCGTGCAGAAGCGCGCGGGTGTCTTCGCCACGTTGAAGTTGAGCGCGCTGCTGGTGCTCGACAATCCGCTGTTTCTGTTGGGTCTGGCGCCCTATTTCGTGTTACTGGCCGTCGCGTCGCTGGCGCCTCCGGCGTTCGCCTTCCTCACGCCCGCCGTCAGCGTCGTGCTTGCATCGAGCGCCTACGAGATGCTTTCGCGCAAGTACGCAGCTATCGAGGCGCGCCGCGAGGTCGATTTCCGCGACGCGGAAGATGATTATCTGAATCGCGGTCTCCGCGACTTCCTGTTTCCCTGGAAGAGTTGATGCGGCACTCCCCGCTAAGAAACGCAGGTCCCGGTGGTATCGGGACCCGCGAAACATAAGGAATCACGAAGCAATGACACGGATCAAGGCCATTCATGCGCGAGAAATCCTCGATTCCCGAGGCAATCCCACTATCGAGACGGATGTATATCTGGAAAGCGGCGTCATGGGCCGCGCCGCCGTGCCTTCGGGAGCCTCGACCGGCGTGAACGAGGCGGTGGAACTGCGCGATGACGACAAGAAACGCTACCTGGGCAAGGGCGTGGAGAAGGCCGTGGCGAATGTTAACGCCATTATTGCCGCGGAACTGAGCGACTTTGACGTTCTCGATCAGCGCCAACTGGACCAGAGACTCCGCGACCTGGACGGCACGCCAAATAAGGGCAACCTGGGCGCGAACGCTATTCTCAGTGTCTCGCTCGCCGCAGCGAAGGCTGCCGCCACCTACCTGGATCTGCCGCTGTACCGCTATCTTGGCGGTACGAACGCGCACGTGCTGCCCGTGCCAATGATGAACATCCTAAATGGCGGTGCGCACGCCGACAATAACGTGGACATCCAGGAGTTCATGGTCGTTCCCGCAGGGGCGCCCACCTTCCGCGAGGCTCTGCGCATGGGGGCTGAAGTCTTCCACGCACTCAAGAAAGTCCTTAAAGACCAAGGACTTAACACCGCCGTGGGCGATGAAGGCGGTTTCGCGCCCAACCTCGGGTCCAACGTCGAGGCCATCGAAGTAATCCTGAAGGCTATCAAGGCCGCAGGCTACAAGGCCGGCGAGGACGCTTGGATCGCGCTGGACCCCGCCGCAAGCAGCTTCTACGAGTCGGGCGCGTACCATTTGGCGGCGGAAAAGGACCCGAAGAAGAGTGGCGACGACATGATCGCCTTCTGGGCCGATTGGGTCTCGAGATACCCAATCATTTCCCTCGAAGACGGCCTGGAAGAGGCCGACTGGACGCATTGGCGCGTATTGACCGAAGAACTCGGCAGTCAGGTGCAACTCGTTGGGGATGACCTGTTTGTAACGAATACGGCGTACTTGGGACGGGGTATCCGGGAGGGGGTGGCAAACTCGATTCTGATCAAGGTGAATCAGATCGGCACTCTAAGCGAGACCCTTGACACCTGCCAGATGGCCCACCGCGCCGGCTACACCACAGTCATCTCGCATCGCAGCGGCGAAACAGAGGACGCCACCATCGCGGACATCGCCGTGGCCGTCAACGCGGGCCAGATTAAGACGGGTTCGGCGTCGCGGAGCGACCGGATCGCAAAGTATAATCAATTGATCCGCATCGAGGAGGAACTGGGGGAGCAGGCGGTGTACCCAGGTCTGGAGGCCTTCAAGAAGGCGAAGAAATAGGTTTACAAAAGGGTGCGGATTGCGCGAAAATAGAGGTGACGGAGCAAACCGGTTTGGTTTCGTTTCCAGCAGGACCCTGTGCGAGGGTCCCGGAGGCGTCTCTATGAAGCGTTTTCGCGTGGTGACATATCTTGTACTCCTGAGCTCGGGCGTGGCGCTGTCCGTGACGTATTGGCAGGGCCTCGAACCTCGTCGCGAACTGAATGTCCAGACCAAAGAGCAGGTCGAGAGCCGGCAACGGGATCTGGAGCGATTGCGCGACATGGTGGATAAGGCCGAGGCGCGGGTACAGTGTCTCGAGTCGGACCCATTCGCGCTCGAGGTGGAAATCCGCGGTACGGGCAAGTTTCTCAAGCCGGGCGAGAAGGCCTACCAGATCAAGGTGGCCCCGGAAGGGGACGCCTCAGAACAGCATTTTGCCGAACCCGTTTCGTCCGGCCCGAAGTCGGAAGCAGCCACGCCGGGAAATATGTCCCCCGACGCGGAAACGGGAGCACAGCCGATCGAGGCGCCTCTGACGCCGGGTCCCTGAGATCAGGGCCCGGGCGGCCCGCGAACGGGCGGCTGCCCGCGTGTCAAGGCAACAGAAGGACGCGGACGCGACCTGAATCACGAAATTCAACTCAACAGTCAAGAAGAGGCCGTCAAACTCCTCGGACACAACGGGGAGTTACGCAAACGCATCCAGGCGGAAACCCAGGTGCGAATTGTGGACCGGGGCGCGAAGGTCGTCGTGATTGGCGACAGCGAGGAAGCGCCGACGGTCGTTGAATTGCTGACGGGACTTCTCGATGCCGTGCGTGGCGGGCACACGCCTACCGTCGCCGATGTCACTTATGCGCTCGATGAACTGCGCCAGGGGCGCGACGCGCGATTCGGGGAGGTCTTGTCGCAGCGCCACGCTGTGCTGCGGAACGACATGCCCATCCGCCCGCGCACGCACGGCCAGAAATTCTACCTGGACACGATCAAGCGTTGCGAAACAACTCTCGTGATCGGCCCCGCCGGCACCGGGAAGACCTACCTCGCCATGGCGGCTGCGGTATCGTCGTTGCTGAACAAAGAAGTAACGCGGCTAATCCTTACGCGGCCCGCCGTCGAGGCCGGCGAAAGTCTGGGCTTTCTGCCGGGTGACATCGAGGAGAAGGTCAACCCATACCTTCGCCCGCTTTATGACGCGCTGTACTCGATGGTGGACCTGGAGCGTGTGCGCCGCCTGATGGACCAGGAGCGCATCGAGGTGGCCCCGCTGGCGTTCATGCGGGGGCGCACCCTGGACAACGCATTCATAATCCTTGATGAGGCGCAGAACACAACCACGGAACAGATGCTCATGTTTCTGACCCGTCTGGGCAAGGGGTCACGCTCCGTGATCACGGGCGACATCACCCAGATCGACCTGCCGAAAGGCGCAAAATCGGGCTTGATCGAGGCACGCCGCATTCTCCGCGACGTGCCGGGCATTGGAATCGTGTGCCTGACGAAGGAAGACGTCGTGCGGCATCCGCTGGTGCAGCGCATTATTGACGCCTATGAGGCGGACCGGGCGGACCAGACACAGGTAGCCCCCGTCGCGCCGAACCGTATCGCCGTGAACGACGTGGATTCCATTTCATGATCGGTCGCTTCGGGCAAAAGAAATCTCGCTTCGGCGCCTTTGCGCTGCGCGCCGCCGATGACGGCGACGCCGCGCGTGGCCGTGCGATGGTGCTCCGGCGCGGTGTTCTTGCCGCGGCTCTGGCCGTTGTAGTCCTTATGGTCACCCGCATGCCGGAGCAGCCGCCTCAGTCCCTCGATCTCGATATTGACAAGCAGATTGTGGCTACACAACGGTACCAGGCTTCGTTCTTCTTCGAGTCAGTGGACCTCGAAAAGACGGATCAGGCCCGGGCCGCCGCCGCGGCGAAAGCGCCATACACGTACCGCGTGCAACGCGACCGGGTGCGCGAACAATTGACGCGGTTAGGCGAGCAGATCACCGCGATCCGCGCCCACTGGCCGGAGGTCTCGCGGCGTATTATCGACGCGCTGCGCGCCTCCAACTCCGCCCTGTCGCCCAAGGAAGTGGTGGATAAGGCCGTCGCCGAGTACATCGCCGGGCTCGGCGATGACCCGCTGCTGGGCGGCGCCCTTGAGCCGGCCACACTGGCGCTCTGGTTGACGCCGGACCTGTTCTCACTGCCGGACCGCGTATTCGCGGAGCCCGCCGCGACGCCCGAGGCGGCCGAGCGCTCCGCCGAAGATGTCCCCGAAGCGCTTCCGGTCGCGGCGTTGAATCCGGATACCTCGGGCCTGCTCTCCTTCGGGATGGGGGAACTGTTGGCGCGCATGGCGCGCGAGGACCTGGAATTCACGCTGATGCAGGGCGTGCGTGGCGCGGAGGTTGCGCCCGACACCATCGACCGGCGGATCGTGGTCCTGCGCGAGGACCCCGCCGCCGGCCAGAAGCTCGGCGAAGAACGCACCTTGGCCAGTGTACCGGACCCCGCACAGGCCGCCGAGGCATTGCGTGGGCGCCTCGAATCCTCGGCCAAGCTGTATGCACGAGAACAGCAAGACCCGGATTTCGACTGGGGCAAGCTGAGCGACGCCGCCTTCGCCGTCGCCGCGCCGGTCATTACGGATACGCTCTATCTGGACGAGGACGCGACGAAGAACGCCCGGCAGCAGGCGGGCAGCGCCGTGCCGCCCGTCATGAAAGAGATTCAGGCCCACGAGGTCATCCAGGACGAGGGCGAGCGCTGGACGACCCAGTCGCGATCGGATGTCCGAACCTATCTTGAAAAACTGCGGTCGTACCAGCGGCCTTCGCGGCGGCTACACACGACGTTTTTCGCGCATATCATCTTGGGCGTGATGGCGCTCGCGTGCCTGAGCCGCGCGACCGTCCTCTTCGGATCGAAGTCGCCGGCCGAACAGGACAAGGAGCTGTATGTCGCCCTGCTGCTGTTATGCGGACTGTTGATGGCCGGACGAGTTGTCTACTACTTCGATCCGACGGGCTTTCTGCTGCCGGTCGCGGCGGCTGCGATCTTGTACGCCATCCTGATTAACGTGCGGCTCGCCGCCCTGTTTACGCTTGTCGCCGCGGGGTTGGTCTCAGCGCAATACGGTTACGACTGGCGCGTGGCGGTGGTAACCACGGCCATGTCGCTGGCGGGCGTCTTCAGCATATTCAAAGTGCGGCGGCGCAGCGACATGACCGCCGCGACGCTGAAGGCGCTGCTCGCAGGCGTGGTCGCGATGCTCGCGCTTATCCTGGCCACGGACGCATTGTTCAGCGAGAGCGCCGCGCGGCACCTCATGCTCATCGCGCTCAACGGCTTCCTGTGCCTGCTCATCGTCCCGGGCGTGTTGTCGCCGCTCGAACGGCTGTTCGGCATTACCACCGACATTCAACTGCTCGAATACTCCGACCTGAACAACGAGGTGCTCGGAATGCTGGCCATGGAAGTGCCGGCGACCTGGTCGCATTCGCTGATGATGGGGCAACTTGCCGAGGCCGCGGCGGAAGCCGTTGGTGCGAACGGGCTGCTCGCGCGCGTCTGCGCGTACTACCACGATATCGGCAAGATGCGGCGCCCCGAGTACTTCACGGAGAACCAGCGCGGCGTAAACATTCATGACGAACTGCCGCCGCGACTGAGCGCGCGCGCTATCGCGGCGCATGTGACCTACGGCGTCGAACTCGCGCGGGAGCATCACCTGCCCAAGCCCATCATTGACGGCATTCTGGAACATCATGGCACGACTATGATTGGGTTCTTCTACAATCTGGCCCGCGAACAGCATAAGCACGGCGACGTTCGCGAGGAGGACTTCCGCTACCCCGGACCGAAACCGCAGCGCCGTGAAACCGCTATCCTCATGATCTGCGACGCAGTTGAGTCCGGCGTGCGGTCCATCAAGAACCCGAACGAGGAACGGGTGCGCGAATTCATCGACAAGATCATCGCGGCGCGCGCCGCGGACGGCCAGTTCGACGAATGCGATTTGACCATGAAGGACCTCAACGTGATTGCGTCGTTGCTCATGCGGCGCGTGCTAAGCGCATCGCACACGCGCATCGCATACCCGGAAATGAAGAAAGAAGACGGCGGCGCGAACATCATCCGCATGCCCGGAGGCGCATAATGCCGCCACGCCTCGAAATCCGCAATGAGTCTCGAATCAAGCGCACGCACCGCCGGGACGTCCTCCGCAGACTGGCGGAGCGTGTCTGCGAGGGCGAGGGACGCCACGGCGACCTCGAAATCAGCGTCCTGTTATGCGACGATGCGCGCATCGCGGAATTGAACCGGCAGTATCGCAAGAAACGCGGTCCTACGGATGTGCTCTCGTTCGGCCAGGACGGAGAGCAGCCGGACGGGTCGCGCGTGCTCGGCGACGTCGTCATCTCGCTCGAAACCGTGGCGCGCCGGTGCAAAGGCAACCCACGCGCCATGCGTGAGGACGTGCGCTTGTTGTTCTGTCACGGATTGTTGCACCTGTTGGGGTACGATCACGCGACGCGCGCGGAGGATCAAGTTATGCGGGCGCGGCAGGCGCGCTACCTGGGGCGCATGCCCCAGGCGAAATAGGACGTGGAAGAGGTGCGGGAAACCTTGGACGAAAGCAGCGACGCGGTTCGACCTAGACGCCACAGACGCGCCAGGTCGCCGCTGGCCTTAATGGCCGTGACGGCCCTTTGGGTAGCTGTGGCGCTGTTCCTGGTCAACGCCGTGGGCGGTGCGCCGTCCTCGGCAGCGGAAGCGGGCGCGACGGCGGAAGGCATGTCTCTCGGCGATGCCCTGCGCGAGCATTTTCCCCGGCAACGCGTGGCGCTCTCGTTGTTCCTGCTGGCGTGTTCCGCGTTTTTCTCCGCGACGGAAGTCGCCTTCTTCTCCTTGCACAAACTGCGCGTACGCGCCATGCGCGAGAGCGACCATGCGCTCGCGCGGCTGGCGGCCCGCCTCCTCGAGCACCCGGGCAACCTGCTGACCACCATCCTGATGGGCAACTCCATCGTTAACGTGCTCCTGAGCGTGGTCCTTGCCCCGCGTCTTGAGGCGCTTTTCAGTTCCCTGTTTCTGGAGGCCCCCGCCGCGGCCGCGTCCGCGACGGCGGTTTTTGTGAGCACCGCGATCCTAGTGTTGTTCGGGGAAATTCTGCCCAAGACTATGGTGGTGTGGCAGAGCGAGGCGTATGCCCAGTTTGCGTCAATACCTATCGCCGCTATTGACTGGCTGATGCGGCCATTACGTGACAGTATGATCCTGTTCACGGCATTCCTTTTCCGAATCACGCAGTTCAGCCAAGTCCGACCCGCGCCGTTCATGACCGATGAGGAATTCAAGTCAGTCCTGTCCGAAGGCGAAGCGGTGGGCGTCATCGAGGAAGACGAGCGCCGCATGATCCAAGGCATTCTTGAATTTGGACAGGTCATGGTCCGGGAGATTCTTATTCCGCGGCCCGACGTAGTGGCCCTGCGCGAGGACGCTTCGATTGAGGAGGCGCTCGCGCTGTTTCGGGAGCAAGAGTACGCGCGCATCCCCGTATTTCGCGAGAACCTGGACCATATTACGGGGGTGCTCTACGCTAAAGACCTGCTGCCCGGCTTCTCAAGCGGCCAGACCGGCGGTCCGATTAGACCGCTGCTCCGCAAGCCGCTCTTCGTACCGGAAACCATGTCCATTGCCGACTTCATCAAGACAGCACAGCACATGCGTATGCACTTGGCCGTCGTGGTCGATGAATACGGCGGAACAGAAGGTATTGTGACCTTACAGGATGCGCTGCGCGAGATCGTGGGCGAGATCGGTGAAGAAGCACTCGAACAGAAACCGCCGTACGAGACCGTTGGCAATGGCCTATATCGCGTGGAAGGAAACCTTCCGCTGGACGCACTTGAAGAACTGACCGGTGTTCCCGTAAGTGACGAGGAACATACAACCGTCGCCGGTTTTCTCATGGACCTGTCGGAGAAGGTTTTAGATGTGGGGGATCAGGTGGAGCATGAAGGGGTGCGTTATCAAATTGAAGCCATGGACAAGAGGCGGGTCGCACGCGTACTCATCCAAGTTCCCGTAGAAACTTCAGATCGAACGGAGGCCGCCGGGCGTTGATTACGATTCTTGCCATACTGGCTCTTACCCTGTTGCTTAGCGCCTTCTTCTCAGGCTATGAAACCGGTTTCATCGCCTGCAACGCGATCCGGGTGCGTCACCTTGCCGAAAAAGAAGGGCATTCGGGAGCGCGGCAACTCCTGTATTACCTCGATCATCCCGCCCAGATGATTATCCTGCTGCTCATTGGAAACAACCTCGTGAATGTAGCGTTTACTCTGACTTTCACCCATGCCGCCGGCCCGATTGGGGCTGCTTTCCTGGCCACAGCACTCATCCTGGTCTTTGGCGAAGTCGTACCGAAAAGCATGTTCCGCATGCATCCGACACGGCTGGCGCTATTGCTGTTACCGGTGGTTCGGGCGTTTTCGTTTGTGCTCTGGCCGCTGGTCGTCCCAGTGACGTGGATCGCGCGCCCGTTTCGCGGGCTGCTCGGCGACGAAACGCGGACACGCAATATCCGCCTGCTCATGAGTTCGGTGGACGACGTGCGGTCGTTGGTGGATGAGAGCGCGGACCACGGCACGATCGAACCCGAGAAGCGCGAGATGATCCACTCGGTCATCGACCTCCAGCAGCAACAGGCGAACGAAGTCATGGTGCCGCGCATAGACATGAAGGCGCTGCCCCGAACCGCGACGCGCGGGGAACTCGTTCAGATGTTGGCAGACACCGGCCTCACGCGCATTCCCATCTACGGGGAAACCATCGACGAAATCATCGGCGTCGTAAGCGCGTTTGACGTGCTCACGGACGCCACGCCCGAGGACGAGACCCTGGACCGCTTCATCCGCGAGGTCATGCATGTGCCGGACTCGATGAAACTGGACGACCTGCTCAAGGCCATGCGCGGGGCGGGC
This sequence comes from Candidatus Hydrogenedentota bacterium, assembly GCA_029556545.1. Taxonomy (GTDB): domain Bacteria; phylum Hydrogenedentota; class Hydrogenedentia; order Hydrogenedentales; family JAGMZX01; genus JAGMZX01. Next base: position 137,343 of record JAKQEQ010000017.1, on the reverse strand, counting down.
GAACATATCGCTATCGTGACGGACGAGTACGGGGGCACGGACGGACTGGTTACCATCGAGGACATTCTCGAGGAGATTCTGGGCGACATTCAGGACGAGTTCGATAAGACAGGCATGTCGATTCGCAAGGTTGGCCCGGACGCCTACGTGATTGACGCGCGAATGGGGCTTGAGGACGCGGCCCGCGCCATGGGGCTTGAAATCCAGGATGACGAGGTCGAGACGGTCGGCGGCTGGGTCATGCACGCGGTCGGGCGCATCCCCGCGAAGGGCGAAGTAATCGCCTTCGACCGATTCCGGGTCACCGTGCTCGAGGGCGCGCCACATCATCTATCGAGCATCCGCCTCGAGGTATTGCCGCGGGAAGGAATTGATGCGACGCAGAAGATATCCAAGGAAGCCTGACTCCCCGCCGGCGGACATCTCGCCCCGTCGCTCCCGGCCCCCCCGCACGGCAGGCCGCGACGGCGAGCCCGACGAGCCGGGGTTCTTCGGCTTCTGGCGGCGGTACTTCTATCATTTGCGGCGCTATCTCGTTCGCGGCATGCTGGTCTGGGTACCATTGATCGTCACCCTCTGGATTGTCTGGGTCGCGATCACGCGGATCGTTGGCGGCATCGAGGGTTTAATTCGCTGGTTTGTGACCTATCTCAACGGCGTCGGCGGGCGCGTGCCGTCGCTACGATTTCTCACGGTGATCGAGTATACGCCCGGCCTTGGCATGCTGACGGCAATCCTCATCTTTCTGACCACCGGACTGCTCGCGCGGTACCTCGTCACGCGCAGGCTCATCCGCCTCGGCGAAGTGCTGCTCGCGCGCATCCCGCTCATCAACAAGGTCTACCGCGCCGTGCAACAGACCCGCGACGTCTTCGTCGGTCGCGGCGCCGTATTCCAGGAGGTCGTGCTCGTCGAGTACCCGCGCCGGGGCATCTGGGCCGTCGGATTCATTACCGCCGAAGGGGACGGCGTCATTCCCCAAACGCATGGCGCCCCCCTCACGGCCGTGTTCGTTCCCACGACCCCGAATCCCACTTCGGGCTTCTTGCTCTACTTTCCGCCCGAAGAAGTCACCCCCGTGGACATGAGTGTCGAGGAGGCCATGAAACTGATCATTTCCGGCGGGGCTCTCGACCCGAAATCGGGGCCGCTTCTGGAGTTTATCGCCGATGACGACGTCCCGTTTTGAGACTGGTGAAATGCCCGGTTATTTCGACGAATCGCACGACCTGTTGCGGGCGGCCGCCCGCGCCTTTCTGGCGCGGGAAATTGCGCCGCATGTCGATGCGTGGGAGGATGCCGAGGAATTCCCCCGCGCCCTGTATCGCAAGGCGGCGGAGGCGGGCCTCCTCGGGCTGGGCTACCCCGAGTCGCTGGGCGGCGCGGGCGGCGATGTCTTCCACGGCATCGCGGTAACCGAAGAACTCATGCGGTGCGGCTCGATCGGGCTGCTCGCGGGCCTGTTCAGCCTCAATATCGCGTTGCCGCCCATTGTCGCCTTGGGTACGGAGGAACAGAAGCGACGCTTCTTGCCGCCCGTGCTCGCGGGCGAGAAGATCGCCGCGCTCGCCGTAACTGAACCAAACGCGGGCTCGGACGTGGCGAATATCCAGACCCGTGCCCGCCGCGAGGGGGACTGGTACATCGTCAACGGCGCGAAGACGTTCATCACGAGCGGCTGCCGCGCGGACCTGATCACCACCGTCGTGCGCACGGGCCCCGAAGGAAGCGACGGGATCAGCCTCCTGGTAATCGAGAAGGAGTGTCCCGGCTTCTCAGTGGCGAAAAAGATGAAGAAGATGGGCTGGAACGCGAGCGACACGGCGGAACTCGTGTTCCAGGACTGCCGCGTGCCCGCCGCGAACCTTATCGGCGCGGAAGGCGCCGGGTTTGAAGGGCTGATGGTCAATTTCCAACACGAGCGCCTCGCGCTCGCCGTGCTTGCCCACGCCGCGGCCCACGTCGCCTATGAAAAAGCCCTCGAATACGCGAATACCCGCCGCGCCTTCGGGCGGCCCCTGGTCGGGTTCCAGGTCACGCGCCATAAACTGGCCGACATGGCCACGCGCGTCGCCGCGGCGCGCGCGTTCAACTACGACGTGGCCGCGAAGGTCCAGGCGGGCGAATACCCCGTAACGGAAGTTTCGATGGCCAAGAATTTCGCGTGCGAGGTATGCGATCGCGTCGCCTACGACGCCGTGCAACTGCACGGCGGCTACGGCTGCGCCCGCGAGTACATGGTCGAGCGGCTCTACCGCGACACGCGCATCCTCAGCATCGGCGGCGGCACGACCGAGGTCATGAACGAAATCATCTGCAAGTTCCTCGGCATCGGCGCGACTTGACCGCCCGCAACCCCGGATGGCATTGTCACAGGGGGTGGGGCGTCCCGCCCCACAAGAGACTGTGTTGATCTTCCGCACTAGAGGCAATTCTGGAGGTTGAACGGGTTCTGAACATGGCAATTGGAAACGTGGGACAAGAGAAGTTCACATCTTCCCGCAACCGTCTCGATGTACGACTCTTCCTTTCCCCATTTCCCGCTTTCCATATTCAGTCTTCCCATTCTTGGTGCTTGCCGTAAGACAGAGGAGAATTCAACAGTGAAGATTGCGGTTCTGATCAAGCGCGTGCCCGATACGGCTTCGGTGTTCAAGATTGGCGCTGACGGCAAGTCCATCGACATGACGGCTCTCAAGTACGTGATGAGCCCCTACGACGAGCACGCCGTCGAGGAGGCTATCAAGCTTAAGGAGGCGAACGGCGCCGAGGTCGTCGTGGTCAGCCTCGGCCCCGCCGAGACGAAGGAAACCATCCGGTCCGCCTTGGCGATGGGCGCGGACTGGGGACTCCTCGTCACCGGCGCGGACACCGAAGGACTCACGGGGAACGGCGTGGCCCAGGTGCTCGCCGCCGCGGTCCGCACGTTGAATCCCGACCTTATCTTCGCGGGGAAGCAGGCCGTGGACGATGACGCCTCGCAGGTGCCCGAGCGCGTAGCGGAACTGCTCGAACTGCCTCACGCCTCGGTCATCACCCGCTTCGAATTGGCGGGCGACCGCGCCGTGGTCGACCGCGAGATCGAAGGCGGGCAATACACCCTCGAAGTCCCGCTGCCCGCCCTGTTCACCGCGCAGAAGGGCATCAACACGCCCCGCTATCCGACGCTGCCCAACATCATGAAGGCGAAGAAGAAGGAGATAAAGGATGTCTCGCTCGCGGACCTCGGCTTGGCGCCCGACGCCTTGCGCCCGGGGCTCGTGGTCGAAGCCCTCGCCTTGCCGCGACAGGACCGCCTCAACAAGATACTCGACGGCGAAACGCCCGAGCGCGTCCGCGCCCTCGTCAGCGCCCTCCGCGACGACGAAAAGGTGCTGTAGGCAGGCGGTCTCCGCGTTTGCGGGGATGAGTCCCGCCGCGAGGCCGTTGCTGATTCGCCTGTGGCGGGCTATAATTCCGGCAGTGTCGAATTCATGGGCGAATTTCGATAGATCGAGAAAACACGACCGGGAGTCAGCCTGTGCGAACCGTACATTTCACCGCGCTAATTGAACGAGAAGACGACGGCTTCGTGGCGCTTTGCCCCGAGTTGGATATTGCCAGCCAGGGATCGACCGTCGAGGAAGCGCGCGCCATGCTCAAGGAAGCCGTCGAGCTCTTTCTTGAATGCGCGAGCGAAGAAGAGATTGAACGGCGGACATCGGGCGAGCGGTATATCGTCCCATTGGAATGCAACATTGCCTAAACTGCGACCCATGTCCGGCGCGGAACTCTGCCGTCTGCTCGAAGCCCGTGGATACGTCGAAGTGCGCAGAAAAGGCAGCCATATCGTAATGCAGCGCCGTGACGACACGGGGACGACCACGATTCCCGTTCCCGATCATGGCGAATTGCGCATAGGTACGTTACGTTCCATCATCCGTCAGTCGGGATTGCCTCGCACATTATTTGAAGCATAGTGTGACAGGCGTGTCAACCCGCAATGGGTGGACTCCGGCGCTGTGCCTGCGGCAAGCGACCTGGCCTGAACTCAGATGCCGCTGCCGCCGATGTGGATGCCGCATTCCTTGTCGTCTTTTTCCAGGTAACTGAACCAGCGCCAGCGGCCGGCGCGCTTGTCCTCGTGGGGGAGGGTGGGCGTGGTGCAGATGACGCAGCTGATGCTGGTGTAGCCCTCATCGTAGAGCGCGTTCTTCGGCACGTCGTGTTCCGCGATGTAGGCGTCGATGCGCGCCTGGTCCCAATCGACGAGCGGCGCGACTTTAATGATCTTGCGCCCGTTGCGGTCGACGAGTTGGGCCCGGGGCGTCTGCGCGCGGAATTCGGACTGGTCGCGGCGCAGGCCGGTGAACCAGACATCGAGCGTCTCGAGGGCGCGCTGGTTCGGCTCGACCTTACGCACGTTGCAGCAGAATTCCTGCTTCGGCTTCGAGTCGAAGAAGAGGTATTCGCCGTGCTGCGCGACCATTTTCGCGAGCCGTTCGGGGTCGGGTCGGAACCGCTCGATTTCGATGCCGTATTTCCCCTCGATGGCGTCCATGACGGCGTAGGTTGCGTCGTGGAGGCGCAGTGTGTCCACGGTGATCACGCGCAGGCCCGGCGCGACGCGGCACATGAGGTCGATCATGACGCAGCCGGTATCCTGAAAACTGGTGATGATCCCGGCGCGGTCGCCGTGCGCCTCGAGCGCCCAAGCGAACAACTCCTCGGGACCCATCTCGTTGAGCCGCGAGACGGTCTCTTCTCTTGCCGCTACTGCCATGTTGTGTACTCGCTATGTTTTCAAGGCGGCCTGAAAGCCGCACTACGAACTTGGACAGCCTGAAGGCTGTACTACGAACGCTTTATGCGCTTACCTCGATGCCCATTTGTTTCAGGACCTGCTCCGTCCCGATCCGATGCGCCCAGTCGCCGAACCGCTCGCCGTCCTCGCGCTGTTCCTTCCACAGGTCAAAAAGGCGCGACAGTGTCGGCACGATGTCGTCAAACTTGATCGTCGGGATTAGCGTCGTGTTGAGGCGCGTCCCGTTGTAATCGCCCGCGATATTGAGAATGTAGCGTTCTGGGCCCTTGCCGATGAGGCCGATCTCGGAGGTGCTCGAACGCGCGCAGCCGTTCGGGCAGCCCGTCATGCGGATGCTCACGTCGAGGTCGCCGTAGCCCGCGGCTTCGAGGCCGCGCATGATGGTCGGCAGCGCGCGCTCGGCCTCGGACTGCGCCAGCCCGCAGTACGGCAGGGCGGGACAGGCCATCTCCTGCCGACGAATCGTGGAGATACCCCGGTCCGTGGGGATGCCGTATTCATCGAGCAACGCCTGCACGCTCGCTACGTCCGCATCCGCGACGTTGGCGAGGACGAGGTTGTGGTGCGGCGTCACGCGCACGTCGCTGCGGTAGCGCTCGACGACGGCGCGGAGGCCGCTCCTGAACTGATGGCTGTCCTCGAAGTCGCGGATGCGCCCGTTCTCGATCCAGACGCCGACGTAGTTCAGGCCGTCTTGCGACTGCTTATGCCAGCCGAGATAGTCGGGCTGCGCCGTGGGCCGGACGTTGCGCGGCGGGTCGAACCGCCGCCCCGCGTAAGTCTCGATCAATTTCACAAACGCATCGAGGCCCATCCGGTCGATGGTGTACTTCAGGCGCGCCTGTTTGCGGTCCGTTCGCTCGCCATAGTCGCGCTGAGTCTTGATGATGGCCTCGCAAATCGGGATCACGTCGTCGTATGGGACGAATGCCACCGGCGAGCCCAGGCGCGGGTAGGTGTTCTTCTTCGCGTGCGAGAAGCCCATGCCGCCGCCCGCGAGGATTTCGTAGCCCACGATGCGCCCGCCCTCGGTGACCGCAAGGACGCCCACGTCGTTCGTGTACACGTCGACGCTATTGTCGAAATCCGCGGCGAGGCCGATCTTGAACTTGCGCGGCAGGTACTGCGCGCCGTAGAGCGGCTCCTCGACTGGTTTCTCCGGCATGGTCCCTCGAAACGAGATCGTGCCGTCCGGGTTGACCGTCGCCTTCTCGTCGTTAATCCACAGGTCGAAATAGCTAGTCGTCCGCGGCAGGAACCGGTCGCTGATCTCCCGCGCCACAGCAAGCAGGTCCGCGCCGCAATCCTTATATCGCGCGTCGATGTCGGCGACCGGCGGGGCCATCGTGTTGCGGACCACGTCGCCGCAACCGCCGAAGGTCATGATGCGAGAGAGAGTGTTCAAGTCGTGGATAAGCAGGCGCAGGTTGCCCTTGACCACGCCGTGAAACTGGAAATCCTGTCGCGACGTGGCGCGCAGGTCGCCCTGGCCGTACTTGTCGCACAAGGCGTCGCAGATCAGGTACTGCTCCGCCGTGATGCGCCCGCCGGGGAACTTCGTGCGCACCATCATCCGATAGTCCTTGTCGAGCCCCTCTTTCTTGCGTTGCAGGCGCGTGTCCCGGTTGTCCTGCTGATACGTGCCGTGGTGCTTCAGCAATTGGACGGTGTCTTCCGAGAAATGGTCCGTTGGCTGCCCGAGTTCCCCGGCAATCGTGCCGTAAAGACCAATGCTCGCGTGCTTAAGCTTCTCCACGCCGGATAATTGGGCCACGTCGCCCTGCGACTCGATAAGATTCGCCATTTGAGACACTCCTTGCGCGGGGTGGAGAGCCCCCCGACGGTTTTCTTTCCCCCGGCACACTAATCATAACAAACATTATAGGGTATGTCAAGTATTCCCGCAGACCCAGAGGGAATACCCTTGGCCGCAGTAATCTTCCGGGGTATGCGTACTCTACCTTCGCCGGTTCCGTGGAGGCAAGCGATCGATCGCAGCCGAGCACCCTGACGACCGTCATGGTGCAATTGAGTCTATGGCCACACGAAGACGGCGAAGACAAAAGGGGGAAATGCGTCTCGCCGTGAATACGTTCTTGAGCGCGCCGCCTTGATTCTATATTCTAGAGACTCTTCAGGGAGATGTGCAGGCGTCAAGCGAAGGAGACTGAGGTGCGCACCGGCAGAACCCAGTTACAGCAGTCTATTCGGCCACTACCCCCGGGCCGCCCCCTTGCAGTCGTCGTCGCGCTGATCGGGCTGTCGGTCTTGCCGTGGCTGCCCGCCGTGGCGGAAACGGTAACCATCTATCGGGACACTTACGGAGTGCCCCATATCTACGCGTCCACCCCGGCGGGGGCGGCGTATGGGCTCGGCTACGCCCAAGCCGAAGACCGCCTCGAAGACATTTTCCGGAATGTCCACACGGCGATTGGGACGATGGCGGAACATTTCGGGCCGGACCACGTGGAAACGGATTACGCGATGCGGCTGGTGGGGAACGCGCGGCATTGCGAGACCTATTGGCAAACGGCGTCGCCGGAGGTGCGCGAACTGGGCGACAGCTTCGTGCGCGGGGTCGAGGCCTATCTGGAAGACCACCCGGAGAAGAAGCCGGAATACGCTATCAAGCTTGAGGGATGGCACTGCGCCGCCATCGGCCGGACCATGCTCCTGCAATGGCCGTTGGGCACGGTGATGAGCGAGTTTCGCCGCCGCTCGGAGCAACCGGCGTTCGGCTCAAACGGCTGGGCCGTCGCGCCGTCCCGGTCGGCGAATAATTGCGCCATCCTGCTCACCGACCCGCACCTGACCTGGGAAAGCTTGGCCGTGTTCCACGAGGCGCGCGTGTTCGGGGGCGACCTCGTGATGAACGGGTTCTTCATTGTGGGGACGCCGGCGCTCGGCCTCGGCCACAACGCGAACGTGGGTTGGGCTTGCACCACGGGGGGACCGGACACGTCGGACGCGTACATGCTCCGGGTGCGCAAGACGTCGCTGGGCTTCGAGTATGAATACGACGGCGCTTGGCGCACGCCCGAACTGAAGCTTTTCACCATCAAGGTTAAGGGCGAAAAGCCGCGCGCGATGCCCGCCATGTTCACGGTCCACGGCCCGCTGCTCGAAGAGCCGGACTTCGAGAAGGGCGTCGCCTACGCGGGGAATACGCCGTACCTGGACGACGCGGGCTTCTTCCATCAGCAATACGCCATGTGCATGGCGCAGGACGCGCACGAATTCTTCGAGGCGCTGCGGCTGAACAGCTTCATGGAGCAGAACATCCTCTTTGCAGACCGCAAGGGGAACATCGGCTATGCGCGCGTGGGGCGCACGCCCATCCGCCCCGAGGGCGATTGGGACTGGTCGCGGCCCGTGCCCGGCGACACGCCCGCGACGCAATGGCTCGGCATTCACAGTCTCGATGATCACGTGTGGATCATGAACCCGCCGCAAGGCTACATGCAGAACTGCAATATCAGTCCGGCGAACATGATGGAGCATTCGCCTCTGACGCCGGAGAAATATTTGCCCTATCTCTACAACTGCACGTGGGACAAAAACAATCCGCGCGGACGGCGCGCTCTCGAATTGCTTGCCGCGGACGACGCCGTCACGGTGGCGAAAGCGAAGGCCATCGTCATGGACGTGTACGACCTGCCCTCGAGGGCGTGGCAGGACGCCTTGCGCGCGGCGTTCGTCGCGGCGCCGGACGAGTTGCGTGACGACGCGGTGCTCGCGGCGGCGGTGGCGGACCTGCTCGCGTGGAATTGCGAGTTCACGCAGGACAGCACCGCCGCGGCGATCATGCGACTGTGGCGGCTCTCGTGCGAGGGCAAGGTGGACGTAGACGCCATAGCGGACGGGAAGACGCTCTCGGAGGCGGACCGGACGGCGCTGCTCGAGCAGTTACGAGAAACGCTCGCCGAAATGGAGCGCCTGTATGACGGCAAGCGCGTGACTTGGGGCGAGGTGCAGGTCGTGGGGCGCGGCGGGCAGTACTTCCCCTGCGACGGCGCGGACTTCGGGCGCGGCGCGAACAGTACGGAGACGTTGCGCAACGTCGAGGCAAAGGAGACGCCGCCCGGCTCGGGCCGTTTTGTCGCGAACAGCGGCTCGATGGCGGCCATGCTGATGTTCTTCCACGCGGACGGCATCGAGTCGTACACGTGTACGCCCTGGGGCCAGAGCGCGGACCCGGCCTCGCCGCATCACGTTGACCAAGCGCGCGACCTGTACTCGAAGCGCCTCATGAAGCCGACCTGGTTCAAGAAGGACGAACTGATCGAGCATCTGGAATCGAAAAAGGTGTTGACCATCCCGTGACAAGCAAGCTCAGCGGATTGGAGGTCGTCGCGGAAGTCATCCGCCGTTACTACGACGTCGGCGCGGTGCAACTCCCGCAGCCGCTGGAGGCGGCCCATCAACGCCGCCACCGCAAGATGGTGGTGCAGACCGACGCGGGCCGATTTCTCGTCAAGACGTACAAACGGGACCCCGTCGTGCTGGACGCGCTTCGCTTTCAGCATCGCCTCTCGGACCATCTCAACGCGAACGGGCTGCCAGTCGCCGTGATCAAGCGCGCCCGCGACGGCAAAGGTATCGTCGAACTCGATACGTGGGCGATGGAGTTGCAGCAATTCATCGAAGGCGGATCGATGCCGCTGACGGCGCATACGCTGGTCGCATCGGCGCGCGCGCTCGGCGAATTTCACCGCGTCTGCCGCGACGTGCCCTGTCCGCCGCGCGACGCGCAGATGTGGCGATTCAGCGACGTGCCCCGGGCGGCGTTCCAGGAATTGTTCAAGAAAGCGTGCGCCGAGACGGACGAACAGCGCATAGTGCCCCACTGCAACGCCATCGCCCTGTTCCTGCACAACGCGGCGGACGCCTTGAGCACCGAGAAGCGCTCGACCTTCGAGACCGGCCTTATCCACGGCGACTGGCACGGCGGCAATCTCATGTTCCGGGGCGAGCAACTGGTCGCGATCGTGGACCTCGAGTTCGCCGGCGACGGCTGCTTTCTCGAAGACATCGCATACGGCATGTCGAACCTGTGTCTGCGCACCACGCCGGAGCATAACGTGCTTACCGCCCGATCCAATATAATGCTCGACCACTACCAGTTCAGCCGCAGCCTTTCCTATGCCGAGATGGTCGCGTTGTACTTCGCCGTCGGCGTAAAGCAGATCGCCACCGTCTCATATCAACTGGTGCAGCAGGGCGCGAATGTGGCCGGGCTCACCGCCGCCCAGTGGATGGAAGTGCTGGCCTCGCAGTGTGAATGGCTAAATGACCGCGCCCACAAGGCGCGCTGGGGAGAGACCTGATCGCTTGGATTTCCGGGCGCGCTTCATTAGACTGGTCCGCGATATCCCCCGGGGAGAATACGACATGGCATCAGAACAGAAAACGTTGGTCCGCATAGTGATGGGCAGCAAGTCCGACTGGGACACCATGTCCCGCGCGCACGAGACGCTGAAGGAGTTCGGCGTACCCCACGAGTGCCGGGTTCTGTCCGCGCACCGCACGCCGGACGAACTGGCCGCGTGGGTCCGCACCGCCGACGCCGAGGGCACGGAGGTTTTTATCGCGGGCGCCGGCGGCGCGGCGGCGTTGCCCGGCGCGGTGGCCGCCCTGACCACCGTGCCGGTGCTGGGGGTACCGCTGCTGGGTTGGGCGCTCAACGGCGAAGACGCGCTGTACGCCATGGCGCAAATGCCGCCGGGCATCCCCGTCGGCACGTTGGCCATCGGAAAGCCGGGCGCCACGAACGCCGCCCTGCTCGCCGTCGCGATTCTCGCCAACAATCGCCCCGAATACCGCGAGAAACTTCAAGCTTATCGCCGCGAACGCGCAAAACAAGTCCTGGAGGATCGCCTCCCCATCGAGGAATAGCATTGTTCGTAGTACAGCCTTCAGGCTGTCTTGAAGACAGGCAAAGCCTGTACTACGAACTGGCACGCCAAGCCGTTGCACCATGCGTATGGTGTCGCGCCGGAATTGGAGTTCAGAGTTCGCGGTCGCGGGGGGTGCGTTGCCAAGCCTGGGGGCCGCGTCGAACAATAAGGCTCAGGAACAGCGCGCCCTTCCACACGATGAACACCGGCACGGCAGCGAGGTACAGCCAGACGCGCAAGGGGGCGCGGCAAAGGATGAGCCCGGAGAGTACGCACCACGCGACGGCGACAGCGCACAACGCGACCACCGCGGTCCACACCGGGTGTACGAGCAGGCTGACAAGACCCGTTATCAAGATCGACATCACGAGCAGGGACAGGGGCGGCACAAGCATATCGAGCGCGGCGTCGATATAGCGCCAATGGCGCGTCCGCAGAGCGCGGCGCAGGACCGTCGGGAAATACCGCTTGAACAGGTCCAGCTTGCCGCCTTCCCAGCGGGCCTGTTGCACCGTGGCCTGAGCGCGCCGGGTCGCAAGTTCACTCACCACGCGGGCGTGCGGGTTGTAATGCACGAGGATGTCGTCTAGCAGGAGCCGCCTCGAGAACTCGATATCTTCCGCGAGTGAGTGGGCGGGCCAGCCGTATTCGAGCAGCAGCCGGGTGCGAAAGGCCATGCCACTGCCCCTCAGTTCCGCTGTGCCGCCGAGGGCATCCCGGCCCGCCGGACGCACGTGATTGATGACGCTAAAACCGAGATACCCGAGGGCGGCTCGCCAATTCGCTTCAGGGCGCGCGACGCCGTTTGACGCCTGTACAACCTGGCGGTCCTCGAAAGCCAATGCGCCGGACAGCTCCCGGAGGAAGCGCGGGTCAATGCGCATATCGGCGTCCACAAAGGCCACGGCATCGAACGACTCGAGTTGTTCGCGGGCAGCGCGGAGAAACCAATCGAGTGCGGGGCCCTTGCCGCGCAGATCGGGATCGTGGCGCTCGTGCACGACGGCGCCCGCCGCGCGGGCGCGGTCGGCGGTGTCGTCCGTGCAGTTGTCCGCGATGACGAAAACGACGTACAGGTCCTTGGGGTAATCGAGGCGCGCTGCGTCCGCGAGGATGGCGTCGATCTGGTCCGACTCATTGTGCGCGGGCATGACAAGCGCGAAAGGCACGAGCGGCGCGTCGGGCCGCGTCTTCTTTCGGAACGCATACGCGGCGCACGTGACCAGGAACAAGTAGGCGCAAACTATCAGCAGGTACGCGGTCGGCGCGATCAATAGCGGCGCGAGTATCCAGGTCCCGACGTTAATGGGCCGACCCTCCCGGCTTGAGGTAGTGCCGAAACAGCATGTCCAGTTTGCGGGCTTCCGTTTCGGCGCAGTGCTCGATGGCGACCCGATCGCGTCCGGCGCGGCCCATCGCGCGGAGTGTTTCGACCGGCGCCTCGAGCGCCTCCCGCATCACGGCGGCCAGCGCCGCGACGTCACCCGCGGGAACGAGCCAGCCATTTTCGCCGGGCCGGACCAGTTCCGGGATACCCGCGATGTAGGTGCTGATCACGGGCCGCCCGAGGGCAAGGGCCTCCATGATCACGACGGGGAGTCCTTCGGCGAAACTCGACAGCACGAACGCGCGCGCCTCGAGTACGTGCGCGCGGACTTGCACCTCGCTTTGCCAACCGGTGATCACGACGCGGTCGGCCAGTCCGTAACGCGCGATGCGCGCCTCGATCGCACCGCGCAGTTCACCATCGCCCACGAGCACGAGCCGCGCGTCCACGCCGTCGGCGGCCATTCGCGCGAAGGCTTCGATGAGCAGCGCCTGCCCTTTTTGGGCGGACAAGCGCCCCACGCACACGAGCGTGCGCGAGGCGGCATCGACGGGCGGCGCGGGCGCGAGCCAGGACTCGTCCACCGTGCAGTGGACGACGTGGACCTTATCCCACATGTCGCAAGGAATCCAACGCCGCAATTGCGCCGCGCCGAATTGCGATACCCCCACGACGAACGCCGCGTCGCGAATCTTGTCACCCAGACTCAGGCCGATTGCCGCGTCGAACTCGTCCGGGCCGTGGACGGTCATGCTATAGCCGGGTCCGCCCAGGCGGCAAATGAGGCGCGCGACGGCGGCGGCGTTTGTGCCGAAATGGACGTGAACGTGCGATACGTTCTCGCGAATCAGCACGCGCAGGAGGACCGCCGCCTCGACAAGATAGGCGAGGTGTCGCAGGAGGCCGCGCTCGCTGCGCCGATGCATGGACAGGGTCATGGTCAGTGCCCGCGCCGCGGCGATTGGCCGTGAAATCAGCGACAAGGCCGCCGCGAAGAGCAACGTCGCCGGCGGCTGCGCGAGACAACAGAACGTCCGGCCCGCTTCCGCCTGGTCCGCCGGGTCCGCCACTGCCGCGCCGGGCCGGATGGACAAGCGAAGGATGCGGTACCCGAGTGCCTCGAGGGCCGCAATTTCGCGGCGGATGAACGTGTGGCTTACACTCGGATATTGCGTGGTGAGATAGGCGAGCCGGGGCCGCGCCGCGGCCGCAATGTCCGGTGTATTCGTCGTCGCCATGTCGCCGTTGTCCCCAGTAGCGGCAGTGCCGCCGCTAACTATCGTGGAAATCCGCCCGTGCGCGCAACACCGCGAGCGGCGTAAAGGATTCGCGCCACGCGCGGCGCACCTCGCGCAATCGGGCGGCTGCCTCGCCGCCGGGCCCGCGCAGCCGTTGCCGCGTCGCCGAGCACACCAGCACTGCGCGGTCCAGCCGATACGCGCGCCGCGCCGCCCGCCGCCCATAGTGCTTGCGGAAACAGTAGTACTTGCTTCGGTACAGGTGCCGCGTGGCGAAGGCGCTCAACCCCGATGCCGCGACGGATGCGCCCCCATGATGGACCACCACCGCCTCGGGGCAATACACGGTCTTCAGACCGCGCCGCCGCGCGGGCAACATCAGGTCCGTTTCCTCCTCGTACAGGAACAATTCCTCATCGAAACCGTCCACCTCTTCAAGATACGCGCGCCGCGCAAGGAAACACGCGCCCGAGACCATATCCACGCTCGCGCCGGGGACGTGCTCGCGCTCGGTCAACCAGTTGCGCAGGCGGGCGCAACGGTTTGGAAACCGCCTCTCCATCCCGGTCAACGACCAGCAAGCGCGCAGCGGCGTCGGGAAGCGGCGGCACGACGGCTGGAATTGCCCATCAGGATAGACTAATTTCGGGCCCGCGATTGCGCCGTCTGACCGCGATGCGAGACACGCCTGCAACGCCGTCAGCGCGCCGTCGGTCAGTTCCGTGTCAGGGTTCAGAAACAGCACGCTTTCCGCCGCGCTTTCGCGCAAGGCGCGGTTGTTCGCCGCGCCGAAACCGAGATTTTCATCAAGGGCAATCACACGGACCATCGGATACACCCCGCGAACCATCCCAACGGAGTCATCGGTCCCAGCGTTGTCCACCACGAACACTTGGCCGAGGGACGAGCCGCCGAAGCGCAGCACGGACGCGAGGCAGGCGCGCAGCAACTCGCGCGTGTTGAAGCTGACGATGATCGCGTCGGTGGTCATGTCGCGCTCCGGTCCGCGCGGATACGATCAAGGATGCGTGCGGCGGCGGCGGCCCACGTGTAATGTTCGCGGACGAAAGCGTGAGCGGCCCGGCCCATTTCCTCGAGCAACCGCGGTTGAGTCAGCAATTCGATAAGCGCGGCAGCGAGCATTTCCGGGTCGTACTCCGTGACCAGACGCCCTGTCACACCGTCGATGACCATCTCGGGAAAGGCGAAACGCGCGGGCAAGACACAGGGGACGAGACAGTTCTGCGCCTCGATGACGACGATGCCGAAGGGCTCGAACGCACTCATGATACAGAAGACCGAGGCCTCGCTGAAATGGCGGAGCAGTTGTTCCAGCCCGCCGGGCGCGTCCTTGCTGATGCGCCCGAGTATCTCGACGCCCGGCGCCGCTATCTGCGGTTCGCAGCCGATGATGCGCAGGCGCGCCTCGGGAATGCGCAGCCGCACGCGGCGAAACGCCTCGATAAGCAGCGGGCCGCCTTTGCGCTCGAATTCGCTGCCGATAAAGAGGATGGTCCGCGTATTGTAAGGCCCGTGGGGCAGCGGCTGCGCGTAGTAGTTAGGCCCGGCGCTCGCGACGATGATCTTCTCGCGCGGGACACGGTAATCCCGCTCGACGGACTCGGCGGTCCACTCCGTGCGAGGGAAGACGCAGGCGCATTGCTCGAAAACCAGGCGCTGGCGCTCGATGACGCGCCGGGCGTGCGCCTCCGAAAGGCGAGCGAACTCCCAGGCGCGGGCGGCATGGACCTGCGCGGCTGTGGCGTCGAGGTAGCAATAGAGGGGCGCGTCAATGCGCGGCAGGAGGCTCGTGCCATACAGCAGGCAAGCATTGAAGCCGGGGTGGGCGGCGGCGATGCGTTCCGCGCGGCGCGTGGCGCGCGCAAAAGCCACGCTGCTCCAGCGATAGCGGTCCTCGATCCCGAAGCGGTCCAACCGAGCGAGTTGCCGCGCCAGCGGCCCGCGTCGAGCGAACGGGTCGGTGAACCCCGCGACATTGGCCTTGTGGTGTACACAGCCCCGGCGTTCGAGGGCGCGAAAGAGACTGCGCGCCGATCCCGAGAAGGGGCGCTCGTCGTCCGGGTCGCCCATGCACAAGAGGAGCAGACGGATGTCCCCCGCCTCGGATACTGCGCCGTGCTCGGGCATCGCCGCGGCTCAGCCGGGTTGTTGCGCCGGCAGCAGCGCCGTGGCCGACTCGTTCGGCAGGCGCGGCTCCATGCGCACCCAGGTATAGATGCTGACCATGGCGGCCCCTGTCACCAGCAGATGCATATCGAAGGCAGCGTCGATGGTCACCATGGCGATCGCTATCGAGCTGAGCATGGCCACTGCGGCGGCGCGCCGGGCAAAGACACGCCCCTGCATGTGCGTCATCACGCGCAATGCCGCATACATAGCGTAGAACCACCAGCCGAAATAGAAGACCGTGCCGACAAGGCCCCGGTCGAGCAGGCTGATCAAGAGCTGCGAGTCCGTCGCCCGGCCCTCGATACGTCCGCCGCCCCAGCCGCCGTAACCGAACACAGGGCGGTATTGCACGACGCTCTTGTACTCTTGCCACGCATCGAGGCGGTACTGCAACGAGGCGGCGCGCTCGGCGCTCACCGCGGCGATATCCTCGACGAACCCGTGGCCGGGCCGCATCCCGATGAACACGATGGTCAACCATAGCAACGCGGCCACGGGCAGCACGTAGGCCAGCAGCCACTGCCGTTGAATCAGAAAATACCCCGCGACCAAAAGGCCGAACACGAGATACGGACTGAAGGACATGGACAGCAGGAGCCCGACAAGCGGCGCGAGAAACACGAAATGTCCCGCGCGGCCCAGTAATGCCACGAGGTCTTTGCGCAGTGGAAACAAAGCGAGGAACGCGGTGAAGGCGAAGAAGCGCCCCAGCGCGAGGGCGTGCGAGAAACACACGATGGGCCGCCAGTACCCGCCGCGGAAGTGCTGCTGAAACACGTGCTGAAAATAGCCGTAAAGGTTCGCGTGGAGTTGCGGGCTCATGCGGAATTCCCACAGCGCGAAGGGGGCGTATACGACGGCGGCCGCCACGGTCCAGAGCAGGAACGTGCGAACGCCGTTCGGGGTCCCGATGTGTATGCGCGCGAGCAGCACGGGCAGAATAAACCCGAAAAAGAGCGTGAACGTGCGCGAGATGCAATACGTTATCGAGCCATCGTTGAGATAGGCGCTCAGAAAGGCCACGAACAGGCACGCGAGCAGCAGAAAGTCGCCGACAATCAACGTAAATCGATCAAAAGCGCGCGGATGAAAGACGATCGTGCCAAGCAGAATGCCGATAAAGATGACGTTGAGCTTGTTGAGATCGGGAACGCCCGGCAATTCGATTTCCAGGGCTTCCGGGAGAATAAGCAAGCCGAGCAGCGTCGCCAGCGAGAACCCGCGCGCGCGGTTTTCGTCCATCATGAGCAGCGCCGCCACCGGAATCCAGGCAAGCAGTGCGACTTGATATGGGATCATGGCCTGTTTCTCTCAGACGCCGCGTCCCAGGCGCTTCTTCTTGAAGTCGCGCCAGAACAGTTTGAAGACGTACAAGTCTTCGACCAGGTAACGGCGCCAGAGGCGACGCGGTTCTTGGCACAGCCGCCACAACCACTCGAGGCCGGCGGCTTGAATCCAGCGCGGGGCGCGTCGAATGCGGCCCGACACAAAATCAAACGCGGCGCCGACGCCAATCATCACTGGCACCCCGGCTTCAGTGAAATGGCGCCGCATCCAGATTTCTTGCTTCGGAGACCCGAGCGCGATAAAACAGAAGTCGGTTCGCGCCTCTTTCAATTGTCGCACTACTTCCGTGTTGCGCTCCGGGTTGAGGTGGAAGCCGTATTCGGGACAATCCACGCCCGCCACGCGGAGCCCGGGATGCCGGCTCTGCAGTATGCGTGCGGTCTTTTCGGCCGTGCCCGGATGGCCGCCGAGAAAGTATACGGAGTAGCCCCGTTGCGCGGCGAAATCCGCCAATTGCGGTACAAGGTCGGATCCACTCAGCTTCTGCCGTAAGGGCGTGCCGAAGAACCGCGACGCCCAGAGAATCGGCACGCCGTCCGGTAGTATGAGGAATGCGTCCGTATAGGACTGCTGAAATTCCGGGTTGCGATGATACTGACAGACATGGTCCGTATTCGGCGTAATGATGTACCCGGGTTGGCGGTCAGCAATACGCCGCTCGACCCGCTCGCACAGGCCTTCGTAGTCCAGGTTATCAAAGTTGACGCCCAGGACTTCCACTCTCTCTGAATCAGTACTCATCCTTCTTCCCGCAAGCCTGTCGCCGCGCCGAAGTCCGCCGCGTCCGGGCGCTCCCCGATGGGCCGCGCAGGCGCGCCCGCCACGATGGCGTTGCCAGCGACGTCCCGCGTGACGACGCTGTTCGCGCCTACCACGGCGCCCGCCCCAATCGCCACGCCCCGCAGTACGATAGAGCCCCTTCCAATCCAGGCGTCCGCGCCGATTTGGACAGGCGCGCTCGCGTGCTCCTGAAGGCGCACCGGCACGCCTAGGCGGACGCCATGGTTTGCGTCCCGCACGCCTGCATATTCGCCAATCATAGCGCCATCGCCGATGTGGATACCCGCATATGCCACGAGGACAACACCATCGTTGATGGTGGCGTCCGACCCAATTTCGATGGCGGCCGCGCCATAGGTTTCAAAGAACACATGCCTGCCAACGCGCGTGCGTGGGCCAATATGCACGTTGCCGGTACCTTCAACAATGACCGGGCCCACGAATTGGACGCCCGACGCCACACGGCCGCGCAAGCGGCTGCGCGCCAGCACCTCGTATCCGAAACGCCGCGCCCGCGACAAGATGGGTTCCGCCACGCGAAGCACAAGGGCCAAACCTTGGGCCGCGGCCGACCGAACCCTCACCAGCGGCGCCGGCAGCTTCATCTCAAATACCCCTTATTGAAGCGCGTCGTGGCAAATTCCTATTCCACTGCTACGGACCCGCTCGCGCCGCCTTGTTCCCTCCGCCTGTCTTGATCGGCGGACCCTGTCTTCAAGTGTCGGCCACGCCCCGGGGCGACTACGCCTCGCGGTCTTTATCCGCCGTTTCCCGTACAAGGACGATGGACTGCTCCCGGCGGTAACGCCGCCCCTCGGGGCCCGGCACTACGGTGTGGCGGGGATGCCCGCGTCGTTCGTCATAGTACAGCGTCAGATTGCGCCGCAGGTAGCCAAAGGGCGACTGACGCAGTCCGTTGAGCACAATACCCAACACCCGCCCGCCGGTGTCCTCGATAGTGTGCAGACACCGCCGCAACATGCCGAACGAGGTAATCCCGGCGCCCACGACCACCACCGAGCCGTCCACCATCGGCGCAAGTAGTCGCGCCTCGGACATGAGGAGGGCGGCGGGCGCGTCGATAATGACATGATCAAAGACCTCTTCCGCGCCCGCCAGGAAATCGGCCATCGCGCGTGAAGCCAGCCGGGAAAGCAGTTCACGACTGTTCAGCCCCGGCCCAAGGACATACAAGTTCTCGATGTCCGTCGCTTGATCGGGATCATGGTGCAGCGGTTCGCCCGCCAGGAGTTCCGCCAGTCCGGCGGAGGGGCGCAGACCAAAAAGCTGCTCGATGCTTGGGTTGTGCCAATCCAGATCGACCAGCAACACGCGCCGCCCGGCGCGGGCGAGCACGGTCGCGAGGTTGCAGGCCACGATGGTCTTGCCGTCGCCTCGGGAGGCGCTGGACACCATACAACTCTTGATGCCCGCTTCTCCGCCCGGGGCAAGCATTCGCGCGGCCGCGCGTCGGAATTCGTCCGCCGTATAGGAGTCGGGGAATTCCCGCGCGACGGCGCCCACGCGCACCTGGTCCGGGAGTCGATCCTCGACCGCGTGCGGTACATTGGCGATGACCGGCAGTTTCGTAACAAAGGCGACGTCCTCGCCGGAACGGATACTCTGGTCCGTCATCTCGAGGAAGACGCCGAGTCCAAGACTGAAGATAACAGCCGCGAAAAGCGCGATGGCGGCGTACTTGACGCGACGGGTGTAGTCGGGCCGGTTGGCGGCCCAGGCGGACCGCTCGGGCGTGACTTGAGCGGGCGCGTTGCTTTCGAGGTCGATGCGGAACAGTTCGTTGCGCATCTGCTGAATGCGGGCCCGCTTTTCGTCGGCCTGACGTTCCATTTCTAGGATGACGGCCAAACCCTGGGAGCGTTCCACCGACTTGGCTTCATATTCCTCCAAAGCGGCAAGGAAGCGGTCGCGACGGGTTTGCGCTTCCTGAATCTGGGCAGTGACTAGCTCGTTTTCGTAACGACGTTGTTCCACCACGGACCGGAGCGCTTCGCCGCGCGCCTGTGCCCGCGCGGCTTCGACTTTTCGTTCGAGCGCCTCCAGTTCGCGCCGCTTGACCGCCACCTGCGGCGCACCCTCGATGTAGCGGTCCTCGAGCACCGAGAACTCCTGTTGTTGCTGCGCCAGTTGTTCGACCAGGAAGACCACGGTGGGATGTTGCGAGACCCTTTCCTCGACGCCGAAGGCGTAGATGGGTTTCGAGGGATTCGCATCATGCTGCGCAACAAAGCGGTCCAACTCTTCCAGCAGTTTCTGGCCCTGTTCCGCCGCGATCTCGGCGCGCGTCAGATCCGCTTCCGCCTGGGCGAGGTTCATACGGATGGACTCGGTCTCGACCGGCGCCTGCCCGGGCACGCCGCCCGTGGGGATACCGCGCGCCTGGCGTTCCTCCGCGATCCGCCGCTGGTCCGCTTCGAGGGCCTGCGTCAGGGCGTCAAGGCGCTCTTCAAGCGTCTTGCGCGCATAGCCGCCGCGGTCCACCACTTCGCGCCGTAGCTGCTCCTCGTATGTGGCAAGAATGCGATTCATCACGAGGACCGCCGCGTCTCGGTCGAAGTCGCGGTACGTAAGCGTCACCACTTCGGTGCGCGGCACGACGTCGGCGGAGAGGTGTTCCATGATGTGGGCGCGCGCATTGGGGAGCCGAGCAATGCGCGGCAGTTTCTGCTGCAACTCAGCGTCTTTGAGCAATTCATCGACGAAAGAAGGGCCGGTAAGGTACTCGATTTGGGTGTTGACGAAGAGTTCGTAAGAGGTTCCGGTGAGGGCGCGGCCCTCGCCGCCGAGAATCTGCGGCGAGGTCGCCTTGAATTTCACGTTACCGGACGCGAGGTATTCCTTTGGCACGATGAGCCAGACGGCGGCA
The DNA here is from genome assembly GCA_029556545.1 of Candidatus Hydrogenedentota bacterium. Taxonomy (GTDB): domain Bacteria; phylum Hydrogenedentota; class Hydrogenedentia; order Hydrogenedentales; family JAGMZX01; genus JAGMZX01. The sequence goes on along the minus strand of JAKQEQ010000017.1, from coordinate 116,873 downwards.
AGCGCGGGGGCGAGGGAGGCGAGCAGCGCGAGCATCATGAGCCGGCCTCGCAGTTTGAGCAGGCGGCGCACGTTGATGCCGATGCCCTGGCGCGGCGCGATCGCCTTCTCGGGCATCAATTCAGCCAATTCAAACGCATATTCGGACATCAGGGTCTCCCGAACAACTCGACGAGATTGCGCGTCGAGGCGCCGAATCCCTCCAACTGATTGAGGATGCGCAGCGTGTTGCTTTGTCGGTCCGCCTCGAGGATGCGCCGGTTTATGTCGTTGATGTAATAGGCGTCGACCGCCCGGAGATACATGTCGATGACGGGCGTAATGGAACCCGTGATGCGCGACACGAATTCCTCGAGGCGCACCAACTGCCTGCGCGGTATGTATACGATGTCGCCCGGCTGCAGCGGAAAATCGCGGCCGGTCTTAAGCATCTCCCGCACATTCATGTGCAGCACTTCGGTGTTTTCTTTGTCAGTCTGGCGTAGAAGCACGACGCTGCGCAGGCGCGCGGTGCTCGTGTTGAATCCGCCCGACAGCGCCAGGAGTTGGAGCAGCGTCATGCCTTCGGTCAATTCGACAATGACCGGATTGCGGCTCTCGCCGAGCAGATACACGAGGTTCACGCCTTCCGGCACGTACACGATGTCGCCGTAGTACACCTGCGCTTCGGAAGCATGCGAGCCGGGCTGTCCCATGTGCCGGAGATCATAGTCGTAGACTTGCCGTTCGCCGTTCACCTCGCGGACCACGAACGCTTTGGTCAACTGGCCCGTGACGCCGATGAAACCGCCCGTGCTGCTCGTGGTGTTGCGCTGCCGCAACCCGCCCGCCAAGGTGACGGCCTCGACGAGCGTCGTGGCCCGCGTGTACGGGTATCGGCCCGGACTGGCCACGTCGCCCATCACCAGAAACGTCTTGCTCAAAGGATCACGCACGATCAGCGACAACTGGGGGGAGCGGAAGACACGCTCATAGGCCGTGCGCAGTCGCAATTCAGCTTCAGCCCGTGTCATATCCGCGACGCGCTGATCCGCGATAAGGGGGAGAGAAATGTGCCCGTCGTATCGGACTGTCACCTCGCGGTTTAGCGTCTCATCGTCGAAGGAGTAGAATTCAAGCAGGTCGCCGGCGCCGATAAGGTAGTCGGCGTCCGCGGCATTCGCGACGTGGGTATCGACCCATCGCGGCGGCGCTGCGGGAACATGCGCGGCGCCTTCGATTTCGGCGAGGCGCCCCTCGAGTTCGAGGAAGCGGCTCTCGACGTTTTCCGGGGTAATCTCGATGACTTGCGGTGGGCGGCCCTCGATCTCGGCGATTTTCGCTTCCATCTCGCGGATGCGCGATTGTAGTTGTTGCTGCGTCATGTCCGCGGGAGATTGCGCGGACGCCGGCTGCGCCTCGGCGGGGGCGATATCCGGGCCGCGGCTCAAGTCCGCGTTCAGGCCCGGAAATGCGTCGCCGTACAATTCCGCGTTATTGACAGTGGCGCGCTCGGGAATAGCCGGGTCTTGTGTTTGTCGCGTTACGGCGGTGGTCGGAGCGGCGGTGGTGCGGGCGACTCGAGGCAGTGCGCCAGCCCCGTTGCCGCGCAGAGGCATTTCCATTTCCTCGGCCATAGGGGCTGCGTCGAGCCGCTTCGCGGGTGATTCATCGAACGCGCTTTGTCGGGCAGCGCAACCGATTACGAACAGCACGGGCACGAGAAGCATGCTCTGAAACGTCTTGTGGCCGTTCACGTATCTGCGTCTTCCTTCCACCGCTGCTTACTTATTTGTCCGCGATATCGCCACACACCGCGCGGCCGGTCTCGAAGACAGGCTAAGGCCGCACTCAGAACGCATCCCTCCGCAGGGGAATCAGTACGCGTTCCCGGCCTCGGCCTGTTTGTTTCGGATAACCTGCGCGCGGGATGCGCACGCCACGGCCTCCTTTGCCCGGCCGGTTGCATGATACAATGCCGACGTGCCGTGGAGCCGCACCGCCACGTCGGGATGGTCCGCGCGCAGTACTTGGTCCTGGATATAGGCCGCCCGATCGAACAACGGCCCCGCCTCCTCGTAACGCCCTTGGTTCGTGTACAGGATGCCGAGGTTCACCAGGACGGTCGCCAGGAAGGGGTGTTCGCGCCGCTGGGCCTTCTCGTGGGCCTCGATGGCGCGTTTCAGCAGTTCCTCCGCTTCCACAAACTCGCCCCGCGCGTTGTGAATCAGCGCGAGGCCGTTAAGGGCGCGGCAGACTTCGACGTTCAACTGGTCGCGACGGTGGATGTCCAGCGCGTCGCGATAGAGGGATTCCGGCTTATCTTCCTTTCCCCATACATAGTACAGATCAGCAAGGTTGTTCAGCGAGACTGCCACTTCCCTGTGGCGCCCGCCGAGGGACTTCCGCTTGAGGCACAGCGCTTCCTGAAACGCCTTTTCGGCGTCGTCGTAGCGCCCTTGCGAGGTATAGACGCGGCCCAGCGCGTCCAGCGTCTCCCCTTGGCGGTACGCGGTCTTAGTCTCCGACAGGCCGTTTACAAGCAGCGTCTCCGCTTCCTTGAAATCGCCCGCGCCAAAGCGGTCTTCGCCCGCGAAGTAGTACGAAACCCACAGGTTCAACTCGGCGCCTGCGTCCAGACAAAGCCCCCCCGAAACGAGCGCCAGCACTGCCCAACACACGTGTTTGCCGAATCGCATGGTCTCATTCCCTTCTCTTGGGAGCGCTCCTTATTTCTCCCTACGCATTAGGATGACGAAATAATGAACACCCACTCACTCGCTGACGCACATGAGAATAGCGCAAATAGTCGCTCCAGTCAATAATTTTTGAACACCCGTTCCAAATATGGACGGAATGTGGTACCGCCCCCTTAGGATACGGCGAAAGGCGATGATCCGGGCCGCCAACCGCTCCCAAGGCGCCTCTCCCCCACGCCAGTTGTCTCGAACTGGCCCGGCGCGCTAAGCTGGCTTCCGCCCAGCCCGATGCGGGGCGGCGCGCAAAGGCAGGAGGTCTTGCCCATGTTCGACGCACTGATTCGAAACGGCGTGGTAGTGGACGGATCGGGGCGGCCCGGATTCATGGCGGACGTGGGCGTCGTGGGGGACCGCATCACCCTGCTCGGCCCGGCGAACGGCGCATCAGCAAACAAGGAAATTGACGCGACGGGCAAGGTCGTCTGCCCCGGATTTGTCGATCCGCATTCCCACGCGGACTTGACGATTTTTCGCAGCGACCACGTCGCGCTGCTCGAGCCGCTGGTGCGGCAGGGGATCACCACCTTTGTCGGCGGGAATTGCGGCATGGCGCTTGCCCCGATCCAGGAGAAGAATCGCCCGGCCATCGAGACTTATCTCGAAATCTTCACGCAGATCAACTTCGCGAGCGCGCCCTGGCGCACCATGGGCGAATTCTTCAACCTTGTCGAGTCACAGGGGCTGCTCCTCAACAGTGCCGTGCTGGCGCCGCACGGCTTGCTCCGCCTGAACGAGACCGGCGCCGACACGCGCGGGGCCACAGACGACGAAATCGCGCGTATGGAGAGCGCGCTTGAACAGGCGCTTGACGAGGGGGCCGTCGGACTCAGCACCGGTCTCCAATATTGGCCAGGCAGCCAGAGCGACACGCGTGAACTGGTCCGGTTGGGGCGCGCGCTCAAGAAGTACGGCGGCGTGTTCACGAGTCATTTGCGCAGTTACTCGAACACGCTGGACAAGGCGATCGACGAGGTGGTCGAAGTCGCGCGGACCAGCGACATTCCCGGTCAGATTTCGCACATATTCTGGGTGCCTGATTACGGGCGTCTCGGACCACTGATCCGCAAGGGCATCCGCGCCCTCGCGAAGCTGTCGAAGTACTGGACCGTGCCGTTGCCATTGCACGTACCGCAGCAACAACGCATCGACCAGATGATGCGCGCCCGCGAGCAGGGGGTGCGCGTGGGCATGGACATCATGCCGACGACCACCGGCTTCACCCACATGTTGGCGTTCTTTCCGCCGTGGTCGCTTGAAGGCGGCCGCGAGGCCGTCCTCGCGCGTCTGCGCGAGCCGGAGCAGCGGCGCCGCATCCTGCACAGCATCGAGCATGGCCGGATGGCGTGGCCCCACACCGGGCCGGACGCCTGGACACTCAACCTGTTCCGTCTCATGGGATGGGAATGCGCGCGTATCATGGCCGTGGCGAGCGAAAAGAACAAGCCGCTCGAGGGCCGCCGTCTTGTCGATATCGCGCGCGAGCGCAACGTGCATCCGCTAGACGCCGCGTGCGACCTTCTGATCGAGGAAGAGGGGCACGTGCTGGTGTTCGAGAGCATGGCCGAGCCGGACGACGCCTTCACCGAGAGATCGACTTTCGCGGGGCTGCGGCATCCCGAGGTCATGATCTCGACGGACACGATTCTCATGGGGATGGGCAAGCCTTCGAGCCTGTTCTACGGCTGCTATCCCTTCTACCTCGGTCGATACGTGCGCGAGAAGAGACTGCTTCCCCTCGAGACCGCCGTCCGCAAGTGCACCGGGCTTGCCGCCGAACATTTCAACCTCAAGGGCCGCGGCAAGATCGAGCAAGGCGCTTTCGCCGACATCGTCGTATTCGACCCGGCGACCATCGCGTCCCGCGCCTGCTTCAAGGCCCCCGCGCAGCCGCCCACGGGCATCGAGCATGTGTTCATTAACGGCCGGCACGTTGTCGACGGCGAGACGTTTCGCGGCGACCTCAAGCCGGGCCGCCTGCTGCGCCGGGGTGCCTGAGGGCCGGGGCGGCGGTGTGACTCCGCTTCTTGACACATGTGGCGTGTGGCCTGTCTTCGAAGAGACCTTTGCCGCCCGCAATCTATCTTGCCATCAGGCACACGGTTTCGACATGCGGGGTGTTCGGAAAGAGATCGAGGACAACTGCGCGGGCAACGCGCCAGCCGTACCCTGCGAGCGTCTTGATGTCGCGGGCCAAGGTCGCCGGGTCACAGGAGACATAGACTATCCGCGATGCGGCGGATGCGCCCAGCGCCGGCGCGAGCGCCTTCGCGCCCGTGCGCGGGGGATCAAGCACGATTACGTCCCAGCGGCCTTGCGCGACCGCGCGCGCCATGGCCGCCTCGTCGCCCGCACGGTATTCGCCGCGACCGATCGTGGCGGCCGCCGCGACGGCGGCCCGGTTGTGGTCATATCCGGCGACGCGCATGCGCTCGCCGAGGCCGAGCGATAGATTGCCGTTGCCGCAGTAGAGGTCGAGCAGTCTGTCGGCGGTCCCGGCGCATTCGTGCACGACGCGCACCAGCAGCCGGTTCAGCAGGAGGCTGGACTGGCTGAACGTTCCATTAACGATGGGGACGCCGTCGAAGAGGAAGGATGCTCGCGGTCCCTCGTCGCGGGGCGATTGCGCCTGGGAAAAGGCCTCGCGCAAGCGGCGGTTCGTGAACCCGGTCCACACGAGTACGTCGTCGCCTTCGGGGTTGACTGTCGCGGTGACGCTACCTTTCAACCGCAGCGTGCGCAGGCGCGCGAGCGCGGCGTTCAGTCTCTCATGCGACAGGGGACACGCGGGCGTGTCGAGGACCGCGTGCGTGCCGGGCGCGAAGTATCCAAAGCGCGCACCGTCGCCGTGAAACTCGGCGCGGGTGCGATACCCGAGGCGCAGGGCGGGGTCTTCGACCCATTCCGGCTCGACATGGACGGTCCCGATGCGCGCGAGCAATTCGGTCACGATACGTTGTTTCCAGGTTCCTTGGGCGGGATACGCGAAATAGAGCCACGTCGCCGCGCCCGCGGGCGCGAGCGGCAACCGGTCCGGCGAAGGCGTAATCACATCGAGAGAGCGCGCCCACAGCGCGCGTTTCGCCTGCTTGACTACCCGCGCGCGCACGGTGTCGCCCGGCAGCGTGCCGGGCACGAAGCATACCTGCCCCTCGATGCGGCCGATGCCGTCGCCGCCGTGCGCCAACGATGTGATCTCGATTGTGGCTTCCATGAAGATTCCCGGATGTAACACGCCTGAGGCAGGCTGAAGCCTGCACTCCAAACGATAAGGCAGGCTGAAGCCTGCCCTACGAACAACCAAGCAGGCGAAAGCCGCTAACAAATGGGGGCGTATTGCCCAGAAGCGTTACGCTTCCTCGATCACCTTGTAGCCCATCGCGTCGGCGAGCGCAAACACCGGTTCCTTCAGATTGCCGTAGAAGGTGACGCGGTGCCAGCCCCACTGATCCCACTGCGTGAACAGCTTCTCGATGTCGCCCACGGGCTCGGCGCACAGTTTCGTGCGGCACGCGCGGTCATCGGGGTCGTTGTCGACGGCCTTGCCCTGGTGGAACAGAATTTCCTTGCGCTCAGGCGAGATTTCGAGCGACGTGGTCATGTAGCCCACGGGCATGACCGACCGCACCGCCGCGCCCTGCCGGTCCTCCGAGTGGGTCATGATCTCGAACGGGTTCGTGGAGCCTTCCGGACCGAAGACTTTGCTCGACGCCACGCAGTGCGCGTAGATGATTTGCCGCTTCGCCGTGTCGATGACCGGGTCGGAAATGTAGCCGGGACGGCCTTTGGTCAACGTCGTAAACGTTACCATCGTCGCGGTTGATCGCACGTCGCATTCGCATGCGCCGATAAGGCCCTGGTTATTCAGGTCGTAGAAACCGAGGCACGGATAGGCGTGGATGTGGCCGCCGTAGAAGCCGCCGAGGCAGTTGATCGTAATGGCGTTCGCGCCGTATTTCTTGAGCACGGCCTTCTCGCCCAGGTACATGGCGGCGGAGGTTTCGAGGGTCTCGCGCGACACGTCCGTCACCGCCGTCGCGGTCTTCTCCCAACGGTCCGCGATGGCACGCGCCTCATCCTTGTCCGCGGCCTCCCACGCCGCGTTCAGTTCCGAGAACGCCACCTTGACCACCGGAATGCCGGCGTAATCCCCGTCCGGGCCGGAACTCTGGTCGCGCACCGCGAGAATGAGCGACTCCTTCATCCGTTGGATGCACTCCTCCGCCGACAGGACGTCCAGCTTGTCCGGCAGGCAGGCGAGGTCGCCGGGTTTCGGGGTATTTTCAAGCCGCGCGCGGGCGGTTGCGGCCACGAAATCCGCCGTCGTGCCGCCGCGCTTCACCACCTCGAAGCACTTCACCGCCGCGATCAGGTCCTCCATGCGGGACGAGGCGACGAAGCCCACGTTGGTCGTTTCGCCGCGCAGGAATGCGGCCATGTACACGAGGAAGCCGCCGCTCCCGGCGTACTGAAAGTCGGCGTAGAGCACCGGCTTGCCGGAGGTCGCGATAGTCTGGACCACCCGGTTCCAGGCATTCATCTGGTAGGCGATGTAGCCGTCAATATCCGCCGAGGCGTCCTCGCTCAGGATGGCCTTCGCCTGTTCCTCACCCGTCGCCATCGCGGGCAGGAACGTGGTGTTTGGGAACGCGTTCGCGAGGGTTGCGTTGATTCGGTCCATAACCGGCCGGAACTCGAAGCCCACGTTCGGCCAGTCCGGCCCCGGCTGCGTCTCCGCATGAAGCGAGTAGACCACGCGAATGCGCATCTTCTCGGCGGCGCGCGCCGGCCTTGATGCGGCCAGCAAGCCGACCGCGCCGACACAGGCCGCGCAGCCCGACGTCAGGAACCCTCGCCGTGTCATTCCGCATCCCCCGCAACCGGTCAGCATGCTATTCGTCTTCATAGTGCGTTCCTTTCAAGTTGCAGTCCAGTTCCCACCGAAAACGCCTCTCGCGGCCCCCCCACTCTACACTGACGCCCGGACCAATTCCAGCAGCGCGACGGCGCGCGTTGACTCGCCGGGACGCGATTCCTACAATGGGCTCATGGAATGCCCCGTTTGCAACGAGACCATGATTATCCTCGAGTATCAGGACGTCGAGGTGGACTACTGCGTCGCCTGTCACGGCGTCTGGCTCGATGCGGGCGAACTTGAATTGCTCTTCGGCGACCGGGCGCTGACCGACGGGTTCATGACGGCGGGCGACGACCTGCGCGCGGCGCGCGAGGCGGCGCGACGATGCCCCATCTGCGAGAAGAAAATGGCGAAGCACACGACGGGCGGCGAGGCGCCGGTCCTTTACGACCGCTGCACGCGCGGCGACGGGCTCTGGTTCGACGCGGGCGAGTTGCAGGCGGTTCTCGAACATGGCAGCGCGGCGCCCGGCGGCGAAGAGGTTTCGCGGTGGCTACGCGAGATGTTCCCGGAACACGGGCGGACCAGTCCCGAATAAGACCGCGCCGTCCGTTGTACTAGAGGCAATAACAACCAGAGGCGGAGGAACAAGGAATGAGCGCATTGATCATAGTCCTGCTCGTGCTCGTCGGGCTGGCCGTGCTCCTTGTGTTGTGGCTGATCGGCGTGTACAACGTGCTGATCCGGCTGCGCAACGAGGTGCGGAACGCCTGGTCCCAGATCGACGTGCAACTCAAGCGCCGCCACGACCTGATCCCGAATCTCGTCGAGACGGCGAAGGGCTACATGCAGCACGAGCGCGAAACGCTCGAAAGCGTCACCCGCGCGCGCAACCTCGCCGCGGGGGCGTCCGGCCGCGGCGTGGGCGAACAGGGCAAGGCCGAAGCCGGCCTGAGCCAGGCGCTCAGCAGCTTTTTCGTGGTGGTCGAGCAATACCCCGACCTCAAGGCGAACCAGAATTTCCTCGCGCTCCAGGAGGAACTCACCTCGACGGAGAACAAGATCAGCTTCGCGCGCCAGGCGTACAACGACCAGGCCATGCACCTCAACAACAAGATCGAGATGTTCCCGAGCAACATCGTGGCGGGCATGTTCCGCTTCGAGCGCGCCGAGTTCTTCGAGATCGAGGCCCCCGCCGAGCGCGAAGTCCCCAAGGTCAGCTTCTCCTGAAGGAATCGGGAAGCGCGTCCCCGAAGGGCGGGCGAGCGGGATGTGCGCGCTGTGTCCTTCTGTTTGCTCCTATGTAGCCGCTTGCGCAACCACGGAGAGAGACCGCCGCCATGTGGGCGCTTGTACGACTGAACAGAAGATACACCGCGCTGCTGGTCGCGCTGAGTCTGGCGGCGTTCGCCGTCGTCGGGTTTGCCGTGGGCGGCTGTGCCGGGTGGCTCGTGGGCGCGTGGAGGGCGGCGGCGTCCGGGGCGCGATACGCGGGCGGATTCGACCCTATGGCGGGACTGCTGGGGATCGAGATAGCGGTCGTCGTCTGGATTGGGGTCACGGTCGTGACCTATCTCCAGGGGGACCGCATCCTGCTTGCGTCGATCGGGGCGCGGCCCTTGCGGAAGGAGGACCATCCGCAGTTCTACAACGTGGTCGAGGAGATGAGCATCGCGGCGGCGCTGCCGCGCATGCCGCGGCCCTACGTTATCGATGATCCGGCAATGAACGCGCTCGCGGCGGGGTTCAGCCCGGACAACGCGGCCATCGCGGTGACCGCCGGTGCGCTCGCGAGCCTGAACCGGGACCAACTCCAGGGCGTGGTGGCGCACGAGACCGCGCATATCGCGAATGACGACGTGCTGTTCATGACGCTGGCGAGTCTCATGACGGGCGCAGCGGGCGGCGCGGGGTGGTTCGCCGGGCGGGAGTCGGGGCGTCGCCACGCGGTCCGCTTCGGCGGCGAAGCGCCCGTATTCACGCTCGGGCATCGGTTCCTGCGCGCGTGCAGCGGGTTTCTGGCGCTGTTTGCGCCGGTTTACGGCGTACTGATTCTCGCGGGCGTGGCGCGGCGGCGCGATTATCTCGCCGACGCCTGCGCCGCCTTGTACACGCGCTATCCCGAGGGTCTGGCCTCGGCGCTGTACGTCATGGCGGGCAGTCCGAACACGCTCTTGCAGCGTAACCCGCGCATCGCCACGCTTTGCACGCTAAACCCACACCGCAAGGAACACGGTATCCATACGCCGCTGCTTGCCGCGAGCACGCACGCGCCGGTCAAGGAGCGCATCTCTATTCTACGGCGGATTCACAACGTTGTTTCCTACGAGGGCTACGAGCGCGCGTGGCGGGAGGCCACGGGCGCGTCACGGCGGCTCTTCCCGAAGGGCGCGGTAACGGACCGGCACGCCTACCCCATCCGCGACGGGCACCCGGCGGCGACGGTGCACGATGTGGCGCGGCGGCAGGTCCGCGATGCGGGTGATCTCATGCGCGGCATGGGCCGCTATGTGTTCCTGGCCTGCGGCTGCAGCATGCGCATTAAACTGCCGCCGTGGCACGCGCGCGACCACGCGGTGTGCCCTCGTTGCGGGCGGGATGTGCGTGTGCCGACGGCCCATGCGCTGCCGAAGGCATCGCCGACGGACGCCTCGGCGGAAGTCGCTGAACTGGCACGGCCCGGCAAGCTGTGGCTGACGTTTCGGTGTGTCTGCGGGGCACGGAATCAATTGTCGCCGTACTTCGACGCGCCGCGCATGGTCTGCGCGCAGTGCGGACGCGGGATTCGCATTCGCGACGCCGCGACGGTAGACTAGGCGGCGTTGGGAAATGGCGGGGGCAAGTACGAGTACAAGTACGAGGAAGACGGCAGGTTGGATGCGTACGTAGGGTTTCTGGACGGGATATCATGTGGGAGCAGATACGATCGAATCAGCGCCGGTCGGTCCTGCTGGTAGGTGTCATGCTACTCCTGCTGGCGGCGCTCGGGGCCGCCATCGGCGGCGCGGTATTGCCGCCGGACGGCGTTTTCCTGGGCGTTGCCGTGGCCGCGGGGCTCTGGATTATCATGACGCTCGTCGCGTATTTCCAGGGAGACAACATCCTACTCGCGGCAAGCGGCGCGAGAGAGATCAAGAAGGAAGACCATCCGCAGCTCTTCAACGTGGTCGAGGAGATGACCATTGCGTCGCGCCTGCCGAAGATGCCGCGCGTGTTCATCATCAACGACCAGGCGATGAACGCCTTCGCCACGGGCCGCAAACCGGAGAATTCCGCGGTGGCGATCACGAGCGGGCTGCTCGCCCGGCTCAACCGCGACCAACTTCAAGGCGTCATCGCCCACGAAATCGGCCACATCAAGAACCAGGACATCCGGTACATGACGATTGTCGGCGTCATGCTCGGAACCATCGTAATCCTGTCCGAATTTTTTCTGCGCGGCATGTTCCGCGCGAGCATGACGCGCCGCTACGGCGGCGGGCGGCGCGGCGGCGGGGGACCGCAGGCGCAGGCGGTGCTGCTCGTGTTGGCGATTGTCTTCGCGATTCTCGCGCCGATTCTCGGCCAACTGATCTATTTCGCCTGCTCGCGCCGCCGGGAATACCTCGCCGACGCCAGCGGGGCGGTGTTCACGCGCTACCCGGAGGGGCTTGCCTCCGCGCTCGAACTGCTCGCAAATGACACGCACAAGATGACGCAGGTGAGCCGCGCAACCGCGCCGATGTTTATCGTCAACCCGCTCGATAAGGGGCGCAGGGCGGCCGTCGGCCTGATGAGCACGCACCCGCCCATCGAAGAGCGCGTGCGCATCCTGCGCTCGATGGCGGGCGGCGCGGCCTTCACGAACTACCAGGAGGCGTGGAAGAAGGTCGCGGGTAGCAGGGCGGGCAGCCTGCCGCCGTCCGCCTTATCCGAAGCCGCGCCTGTCGCGGTCCGGGCGCCCGGGGCCGAGGCCGCGCCCACACCGCAGGACGCGCGGCGGCGGTTGCGCGAGACGGGCGATATCCTGCGCAAGGCGAGTCAATTCCTGTTTCTGGCGTGCGCGTGCGGCATGCGCGTCAAGATACCGCCTGAATTCAAGCGCGACCACATCGGTTGTCCCCGCTGCGGGCGGAACTTGCAGGTCCCGGTGGCGCACCTGGCCGCCATCGCCGCTGTGAGCGGCGCGGCGGGCCGGGAGAACGTCCCCGTCGCGCAAGCGAAGACAACCCCGCAGGCGCCCCTTGAAATCGTGCGCAAGGATCGCCAGTGGATGTCTTTCAAGTGCGCCTGCGGCGCGGTGCAGCAGCTTGCGCCGTCCTTCGAGGGCGACGCCACGCGATGCACGGCCTGCGGGCGGACCATTCGGGTCCGGGGATAGAACACGCGCGGACACTGCGGTAGCGGGAATCGCCGGAGCAGACGTGACCGCCCGCCCCGGCGCCCCGCAAATCAACACGCCGCTCGTTGGGGAACCCTTCGCATCACGGCTTGGACAATGGCCAGCAACTCGTCTTCCGACACGGGTCCCTGGGCGATATCGGCGTGCCGAACGAAAGCGTCGTATACCGCGTCGAGCGTCGCGCCCTCGATTGCGTATCCGTGCCGGGCCGCGACGTGCGCCACCGCGCTGCGGCCCGACCGCGCGGTCAGGACGAAATGGTGGCCTGCGACGCCGACGGACTCGGGGGTCAGGAACGCATACGTGACGGGGTCCTTGAGGATGGCGTCCTGGTGAATGCCTGAACTGTGCGCGAAGGCGTTCGCCCCGACGACGGCGCGGTTCGGCGGCACGGGAATCCCCGTGATATCGGCCACGAGCGCGCTCAACGACGCGGCCTGCGTCAGGTCCGTGCGGGTGCGCGCGATGCGTTTGGCGTCCAGGACCGCCGCGACCTCCTCGAGCGAAGCGTTGCCCGCGCGCTCGCCGACGCCGTTCACGGCGACCTCGACCTGCCGCGCGCCCTGGCGCACGGCGGCTACCGTGTTGGCGGTGGCCATGCCAAGATCGTCGTGACAGTGGGCCGAGACGACGGCGCGACCCTCGACAAACACCACAATGTCCCGGATCAACGCGCCGTATTCCTCCGGCGTAGCGCAGCCCACAGTGTCGGCGATGTTGATGCGCGTCGCGCCCGACTCGATGGCCGTCCACACGCATTGGCGCAAGAAAACCCGGTCCGCGCGCGTGGCGTCTTCCGCGCTGAATTCGACCTCGTCCGCGTGACGCCGCGCCTGGGCTACGCCGCGCGCGATGGCGCGCAGCACGGCGGCGCGGTCCGTGCACAGCTTCTTCTCGATGTGGACGTCCGAGACACCGATTACGACATGAAGAACCGGCCGTGCCGCGTCGCACAGGGCCGCGGCCGCCGTTTCGATGTCTTGTGGAATACATCGGGCGAGCGCGGCGACCTCACAACGGCGCACGGTCTTCGCGACGGCGCGAACCGCCTCGAAATCGCCCGGCGACGACGCCGGGAACCCCGCTTCGATGGTATCCACGCCGAAGGCTTCGAGACGCGCCGCGATCGCCGCCTTCTCGGCCGCCGTCATATGGACGCCGGGTGTCTGCTCGCCGTCGCGCAGCGTGGTATCCCAGATTCGTACGTAATCCTGTTCCATGGTCTAAGAACTCCTTTGTCTGTCGTCGTTTTCCATCTTCCTTTGCGGCAATCACACGCGGGCGCAAAGCAGCCGCAAAGCGCGGATTCGAGTCCGTCCAGACCATCCTCGTCGAGCCCCGATTCCATGGATACCACCTCCCTTCGCGACGTGGCGGCACGCCTCGCTGTGTGCGGCTGCCAGTGAATACATACAGATAAAGGCCACGAACGTGGGTCCGTGGCCTCGGTGAAGCGATTATTATCGGATCGTGCGTTACGTGCAATCGAGGCACAGCGGACCGCTCCCGCGCAAGAGGAGCGCGAGTCGCAGTCGCAGAACCGCAATGTGCCTCGAAATTCGCATGAACCTGTCTCCGTCTCGATAACACTCTACCATGAGATGCTTGATTTCGCAAACAAGGCGCTTTGAAGCGAAATTCCCGGGGCTTTGCTATGAGGGCCTTGCGGGCGGATGGACGGTATGGACGATAAGAGCGGCCTCAGCCGGTCTGAGGCGCGAGGGTCTCGTACCCGAAGGAGGCCTTGCCGGGCAGGTCGCTGTAGCCCATGAGATGGAGGTCGATGGCGCGGGCGGCCTCGCGGCCCTCGGTGATGGCCCACACGACCAGCGACTGGCCCCGGCGCGCGTCGCCGCAGGCGAAGACGCCTTCGCGGCTCGTCCTATAGGTTTGTTCGTCGGCCTTGACGGCCTGGCCGAAGCGGTTCTTCTGCATTTCGAGGCCGAGGTCCGCGATGAAGGTGTCGGTTTCCGGCTGGGTGAAGCCCATGGCAAGCAGGACCAGTTCCGCCGGGATGCGCATCTCGCTGCCGGGAATCTCGGTCATCTTGCGACGGCCCGCCGCGTCGGGGTCGCTCCACTCGATACGCACGGCGTGCAATGCGCTCACGTGCCCGGTCCCGTCGTCTTCGAATCGCTTGGTGAGGATGCAGAAATCGCGTTCGCCGCCCTCTTCGTGGCTTGATGACGTGCGGTAGACAAACGGCCATTCAGGCCACGGGTTATCCGCCGCGCGGGCCAGAGGCGGCTTCGGCAGCAGTTCGATGTTGACGAGGGACTTGCAGCCTTGCCGCAGGCTTGTGCCGACGCAGTCGGACCCGGTGTCGCCGCCGCCGATGACGATGACGTTCTTACCCGTCGCGAGGATTTCCTCGCTCTCGATGGGCTTGCCGAAGAGCCGCCGCGTCTGCTGCGGCAGGAACTCCATGGCTGGGTGGATACCCTTAAGGTCCGAGCCGGGGATGCCCATGCCCGCAAAGGTGCGCGCCTGGGTCGAGCCGACGGCGATAAGCACCGCGTCGTATGCTTCGAGTTCACTCGTCGGCACGTTCTTGCCGACCCAGGCGTTGCAGCGAATCTCGACGCCTTCCTCGCGCAGTTGCCGAATCCGGCGGAGAACGATGCCTTTGTCGAGCTTGAACGCCGGGATGCCGTAGATGAGCAGGCCGCCGGGTTCGTCGTCGCGCTCGTAGACAACCACGTCGTGTCCCGCGCGATTGAGTTGTTGCGCGGCGGCGAGACCGGCCGGGCCCGAACCGATGATCGCGATACGCTTGCCGGTGCGGGGCGCGGTCGTCTCAGGCTTAATCCACCCCTCGGCCCAGCCGCGGTCCGCGATCTCGCGTTCGAGCATCTCGATGGCGACGGGCGGCTCGTTGATGCCGAGGACGCATGAGCCCTCGCAGGGGGCGGGGCAGACGCGGCCGGTGAACTCTGGAAAGTTATTCGTCGAGTGGAGGATACGCAGCGCCTCTTCCCAGTCGTCGTCCTTCACCCGTTCGTTGAAATCGGGGATCTGGTTTCCGAGCGGGCACCCGCTGTGACAGAAGGGCACGCCGCAGTTCATGCAGCGGTACGCCTGTTGGCGCGTCTTTTCCGGCGGCAGCGACTGAACAAATTCGTTGTAGTGCCGCAGCCGTTCCACCGGCGGCTCGTGTTCCGCCAATTCACGGTCGAAAGCCATGAAACCCCGCTCTTTACTTGGAAACATGCGCCACCTCCTCGCGTTGCGGCGTCTGCCGTTCGAGTTCCTCGAGTGCCCGCGCGTAATCCGTCGGCATTACGCGGACGAACTGGGTGAGCGCCACGTCCCAATGGTCGAGAATTCGCCGCGCGACGAGGCTGCCCGTGTATCGCGCGTGACGCTCGATAAGATACCGAAGCTCGGATATGTTCTTTTCGTGGAGCGGCTTCAGTTCCACCATCTGTTTGTTGACATGGCCCTCGAAGTCGCCGGTCTTGTCGTACACGAAGGCGATGCCGCCGCTCATGCCCGCCGCGAAATTACGGCCCGTGCGGCCCAGGACGACGGCGCGCCCGCCGGTCATGTACTCGCAGCCGTGATCGCCCACGCCCTCGACCACCGCCCACGCGCCGCTGTTCCGCACGCAGAACCGCTCGCCCGCCACGCCGCGGAAATACGCCTCGCCGCCCGTCGCGCCGTAAAGCGCCACATTGCCGACGATGATGTTCTCCTCGGGGATGATGGGGCAGTCCGGCGGCGGCGTTATGATGATCTTGCCGCCCGACAGGCCCTTGCCGCAGTAGTCGTTGGCTTCGCCGACCACGTTCAGCGTGACGCCCTGAATGGTGAACGCGCCGAAACTCTGGCCCGCCTGCCCTTCGCAGTCGATCCAGACCGTGTCCTCAGGCAGGTGGCCCGTGTACATGCCGAGCTTGTGCCGGCGCGTCAATTCGCTCGAGAGCATGGTGCCCACCGTGCGGTTAACGTTACGTATCTTGACGTGGAACCGCACGGATTCCTTACGTTCGAGCGCCGGTTCCGCCTTCTCGATGATCACGTGGTCGAGCGCTTTGTCGAGGCCGTGGTCCTGGGGCTTGCTTTGATAGAGCGTTGCGTCAGGCCAGGGCTTCGCGACGCAGAGGATGCGTGAGAAGTCCAAGAACTTCGCCTTCCAGTGCTCGGGCAGCGGGTCGAACTCGAGCATGTCCGCGCGCCCGATCATCTCGTTCATCGTGCGGAAGCCGAGTTCGGCCATGATCCGCCGCGCCTCTTCGGCCACGAAGAAAAAGTAATTCACGACGTACTCGGGCTTGCCGCTGAATTTCTTGCGCAGTTCCGCGTCCTGCGTGGCCACGCCGACCGGGCAGGTGTTCAAGTGGCACTTGCGCATCATGATGCAGCCGCTGACCACGAGGGGCGCGGTCGCGAACCCGAACTCGTCGGCGCCGAGGAGCGCCGCGATCGCCACGTCGCGTCCCGTCTTCAACTGGCCGTCGGTCTGCACCCGGATTCGGTCGCGCAGGTTGTTTTGCACGAGCACCTGGTGCGTTTCGGCAAGCCCGAGTTCCCACGGGAGCCCGGCGTGCTTGATGGACGACACCGGCGACGCGCCCGTGCCGCCGTCGTGCCCGCTGATAAGCACGAGGTCGGCCTTGCCCTTCGATACGCCCGCCGCGATGGTGCCCACACCCACCTCCGACACAAGTTTCACCGACACCTTCGCGTGGACGTTGCCGTTCTTCAGGTCGTGGATCAGTTGCGCCAGGTCCTCGATCGAGTAGATGTCATGGTGGGGCGGCGGCGAGATGAGTTCGACACCCGGCGTCGAGTAGCGCACCTTCGCGATCTCGGGAAACACTTTGTGTCCGGGCAACTGGCCGCCCTCTCCCGGCTTCGCGCCCTGGGCCATCTTAATCTGCAACTCGTCGGCGTTGACCAAGTACTCGTTCGTCACGCCGAACCGACCCGAGGCCACCTGCTTGATGGCGCTCCGGCGCAGGTCGCCGTTCGCGTCCGGCTCGAAGCGCCGCGGGTCCTCGCCGCCCTCGCCCGTGTTCGAGCGGCCGCCGATCCGATTCATGGCGATGGCCAGCGTTTCGTGGGCTTCGCGGCTGATCGACCCGAAGGACATTGCGCCAGTGCAGAACCGCTTGACGATCTCGCCGGCGGGCTCGACTTCCTCGATGGGGATTGGCTTTCCCGGCTTGAACTTGAGCAGACCGCGCGGCGTGGCCAGCGTGCGGCTGCGGTCGTTCACCGCCTCCGAGAACTGCTGAAACGTGTCCCAGCGATTGCCCCGCGCCGCCTTTTGCAGCAGTGCTACCGTCTCCGGGTTCCACTGGTGGAATTCGCCCCGCTGCCGCCACCGATAGTGGCCGCCGGGGTCGAGTTCTCGCCGCCGCGACGGCTTGATCGGATACGCCGCCCCGTGTCGCATCAGCGTTTCCCGCGCGACCTCGTCCACGCCGATGCCGCCTATGCGCGACGGCGTGCCGGTGAAGCACCGGTCGATCAGTGCATCGCCAAGGCCGATGGCCTCGAAAATCTGCGCGCTGCGGTACGAGTGCAGCGTACTGATGCCGATCTTCGACATCACCTTGAGCAGGCCCTTCTCGACGGCCTTGATGTAATGCTTCCGCGCGTCGCCGCGATGGTCCTCGAGAATAACCTCGCGGCGGATCAGTTCGTCGATGGTCTCGAAAACGAGATACGGGTTGACGGCGCCCGCGCCGTAGCCCGAGAGCAGGGCGAAGTGCATCACTTCCCGCGGTTCGCCCGACTCGATAATGATCCCGCACTCCGTGCGCTTGAGCGCGCGCACCAGGTGATGGTGCACCGCGCCGCAGGCCAGCAGCGCCGGGATTGGCGCCTGCTCCGATCCCACGCCCCGGTCCGAGAGGATCAGCATGGTCTCCCCGTTGTCCACCGCCGCTTCCGCCTCGCGGCAGACGCGATCAAGCGCCTGGGACATCGCGCCAAGGCCGTGCTTCACGGGAAACAGCGTCGAGATGGTCGCGGTGCGGAATCCGGGCTTGATCATGCGCCGCAAGTTCGCCAGTTCGCCGTTGGTGAGGATTGGCGACGGGAGATGCAGTTGCTCGCAGTGCTCGGGCGCCTCGTCGAGCAGGTTCCACTCGCGGCCGAGGTCCGTTTCGAGGGACATGACGATCTCTTCGCGGATGGAGTCGATGGGCGGGTTCGTCACCTGCGCGAAGAGTTGCTTGAAATAGTTGTAAAGCAATTGCGGGCGCGGCGAGAGCGCGGCGAGCGCCGTGTCGTTGCCCATCGAGCCGACGGGCTCCTTGCCGTCTTTCGCCATGGGCGCGATGATCAGTTCGAGGTCTTCTTCAGTGCAGCCGAAGACCTGCTGCCGTTCGAGCAGCGGTGTCGGCTCGATGATGGGCTGCCGGTCCGGCACGTTCTTGGGCAGGCTCGGACGGTACTTGTTCAGCCATGTACGGTAGGGACGCCGCCGCGACAGGGTTTCCTTGATCTCCTCGTCGCCGACAATGCGCTGTTCCTCGGTGTTGATGAGGAACATGCGGCCGGGTTCGAGCCGGCCTTTCTTCACAATATTGCTTTGCGGCACGTCAAGCACGCCGACCTCCGACGCCATGATCACCCGATCGTCGCCCGTCACCCAGTATCGCGAGGGCCGGAGCCCGTTCCGGTCGAGCACCGCGCCTACCTTCACGCCGTCCGTGAACGCGATGGACGCCGGGCCGTCCCAGGGCTCCATCTTGCAGGCGTGGAACTCATAGAACGCCTTCTTGTGGTCTGGCATCGACTCGTGGCCGCTCCACGGCTCGGGGATCATCATCATCATGGCATGCTCGACCGACCGTCCGCCCTGCACGAGCACCTCGAACACGTTGTCGAATATGGCCGAATCGCTAGCCCCTTCGGTGACGGCGGGCCGAATCTTCGCCACGTCCTCGCCGAAGAGGGGACTGCTAAAGTGCATCTCTCGCGACCGCATCATGTTGATGTTGCCGCGCAGCGTGTTGATCTCGCCGTTGTGGCACACGAAACGGAACGGATGGCACAAGGACCAGGACGGCAGCGTGTTCGTGCTGTAGCGCTGGTGCACCAGGCACAACGCGCTCTCGAACGACGGGTCGTTCAGGTCGAGGTAGTACTGTTCGAATGCCTCGGGCAGCATGAGTCCCTTGTACACGATGGTCCGCGTGGACATGCTCGGCACGTAGAACTGTTGCGCGCCCTCAAGGCCGGAGCCGCGCATCGCGCACGAGACGCTCTTGCGGATGACGAAGAGCTTGCGTTCGAGGGCATCCTGATTGAGGTCCGGCGAACCCTGCACGAACACTTGCCGAACCACCGGTTCGTTCTCCCGCGCGAGCCAGCCCAGCTTCGAGGAGTCAAGCGCCACGTCGCGCCAGCCGAGCAGGCGCTGGCCCGCGTCCGCGATGGTCTTGTTGAAGAGCGCCTCCGCCGCCGCGCGGGTCTCGTCCTTGCGCGGCAGGAACACCATGCCCACGCCGTAACGCCCCGGTGCGGGCAGATCGAACCCCAACGCCGCCGCCTCGCGCTCGAAAAAGCGGTGCGGCAATTGCAGCAGCATCCCGCAGCCGTCGCCGGTTTCCGGATCGCAGCCGCACGCGCCGCGATGCGTGAGGTTCACCAATACCTTGACGCCGTCGTCGATGATATCGTGGCTCTTGTTCCCCCGAATATTGACCAGAAACCCGATGCCGCACGCATCGTGTTCCGTGCTCGGTTCGTATAAGCTTCGGGGCCATGTCATACGCGTATGCACTTGCCGCCGCCTCTCCGGTTGATTCCTGGAATGCGCGAACGAAGGTGAGCGCTTGCGTCGGGACCTGTCGGTCTCCCTGCTGCGCGTCGGGAGCGTATACTACGCAACGCGCGCGCTGGAAGTCAAACCCTTTTTCAAGGGATACTACACCCAGGGCTGATTTTGCGTCAGATACACCGCGCGCGCGTCGCAATCTTTGATATTTTTAGTATAATTCGTGACATTTTGGTAGCTTTCTTGACGCCAAATCGTCGCGCAACGCATTCGATCGCACTACCGAAACAGACGCGGGAATATGCCTATTTCCAGAGTGCACGGCGCGGAATGGCGGCCCGAGGGAAGAAGGGACGAGCGTCGGACCGCGCATGCACCAATTGAGACGAACTACGCGGTTCTTATGCGCGTGATTGGCGTGATTCGTGGTGAGTAGAACCGGATTCGCGTTTCCGCGCGGTGGCGCGTCGGTCCCGGGGACGTCCCGCTTGTCGGCGCGGCGTGAAGTCCCCGGAACCGATGCCAGGTTATTTTCCGGTCAATGTCTTGGACTTCCCGACGAGATCGAGAAACTCCGCCCGGTAGCCGCTCGGGTCGTCCCCGAGGCCCGCTTCGGCCCAGGTGCGCACGGTGTCGAAGGTCGCGCTTCCCTTGTGCGCGGAGTTCCGAAGCAACATGCCGAAACTCGCGACCGCCGCCGCGAACTTAAAGTCGGGGTCGGCCTGTTCCCATCCGAGACCCGCATCGCGCACGGGAAACGTCAACAGTTTGCTCGTGTCGCCGTCCGGCGCCTTGTACCGAAGCTTCAGTGTCATCAACTCGCCGCTCGTGGCCGCGTCGCTGAGCCCCGTCGCCTGCTGATAGCGCAGCGGATCGACGGACGGCGCTTCGACGGGCGCGCCGGCGGGCACGATCTCGTACAGCGCCGTGACGGTGTGGCCCGCGCCGATCTCGCCGGCGTCCTTGGTGTCGTCGTTGAAGTCCTGCGCGGCGAGCACTCGGTTCTCGTAGCCGATAAGCCGGTACGCCCCGACCCGCGCCGGATTGAACTCGATCTGAATCTTCACGTCCTTCGCGATGGTGACAAGCGTGCCGCTCATCTGCTCGACGAGCACCTTGCGCGCCTCGTTCAGCGTGTCGATGTAAGCGTAGTTGCCGTTGCCCTTGTCGGCCAGCTTCTCCATCGTGGCGTCTTTCAGGTTGCCCAGGCCGAACCCGAGCACCGTGAGGAACACGCCCGATTTCGCCTTCTCCTCGATGAGCCGCGTGAGGTCGCCCTCGTTCGTGATCCCGACGTTGAAGTCGCCGTCCGTCGCGAGGATGACCCGGTTGACCCCGCCGTCAAGGAAGTTCTCGACCGCGACGCGATAGGCGAGTTGGATGCCCTGGCCGCCGTTCGTCGAGCCGCCCGCATCGAGGTGATCGATTGCGCGAAATATCTTCTTCCGCTCGTTGCCCGGCGTGGACGGCAGCACGAGGCCGGAATTGCCGGCGTAGACGACCATCGCCACGCGATCCCGCTCATCCAATTGACGCACGAGCAGGCGCAGCGCACGGCGCACGAGCGGCAGCTTGTTCTCCGGCTGCATCGAGCCCGACACGTCGATCAGGAACACCAAATTGCTCGCGGGCCGCTCGGACTTCACCATCTCCCAGCCTTTGAGCCCGATGCGCACTAGGCGGTGATCCGCGTTCCACGGGCAGCCCGCGACGGTCACGTGCGCGGTAAACGGCTTCGACCGGTCCTCTGGCGGCGCATAGTCGTAATCGAAATAGTTGACCAGTTCCTCGATGCGGACCGCGTCCGGCGGCGGCAGCATCCCTTGTTCAAGGAACCGCCGCACATTGCTATACGACGCCGTGTCCACGTCGATGGAGAACGTCGACAGCGCTTCGTCCGTGACGCGCTTGAACGGGTTCTCGACGATGTTCGCGTACGCCTCCGTGTTATGGCCGGGCCAGTAATTGCGCGCCGGGTCGTCGTAAGGGCTGGCCGTCCCATCCGGTTTGGCGAAATACGATGCTTGACCTGTTGGTGGAAGACCGTTGATATCTTGACCGTAGAAGTTTCCTTTGACTCTGATCTCTCCTCCGACCTTGACGTCTTGAAGCGACGGTGTGCGCGGCCCCCCGTTGACGGACGCGCTGTACCCGCGGGCTTTCATCTGCTCAACCGCCTGCATAGCCCATTGTTCGGCCTCCGCGCGCACGTTGCCGGCGTGATAACGCTCTTCTGTCGCATCCGTTTCCGCCATACGGGCGCTGAGAGCCAGTTCATTTGCGAGATCGGCGGGAGAGCCGCGCCTGGCGGATTCGAGAGGACGGACGAGCAGTGGCAAGATAAGTACCACGAGGAGGGCGACCAAGGCCGTTGCGGGCACAAGACGAAGTGCCCACCATCGCCATCCCGCGCGCGATTCCTTGGAGCTCACGCGTCGCGGCTTGGACACCGGGGGCTGTGCCGTGGCTTCCCGCATCACCTGCTCCCGTTGAGCGGTGTCCAGCTGTAAGTCGGGTTCCGATGCATAGACCTCGCGCGTCAAGTTTGCAGCCTCGCGCAGTTCCTTCGCGAGCGTCCTCAATTCCGAGTCCGATTCCACTTCCTCGGAGATATGGGTTTGATTGTCGGCGTCCAATTCCCCGAGGACCAACGCCGTCAGTTTTTCGTGGTCGAGTTTGTTGCTCATGGTTCAGGCCTCCCGGACCGGGTCAAGCACGGTCCGCAAGCGGCGGCGCAGCAGGTCGAGCGCGCCGGCGATCAGGTTCGAGACGGTCCCGAGGGACACGCCCATTACCTCGCTGATTTCGCGATAGGTCAGTCCATTGTGAAATTTAAGGCGGCAGGCTTCCTGTTGGTCCGGCGGGAGTTCGCGGATCGTGTCGGCGATGAGGCGGTGCGTCTCGTTGCGGTCCGCCTCGATGCCGGGTCCGGAACCACCGTCGGCCTGCGGGACCGCATGTTCATCGAGCAGGGGCGCCATACGCGATTCCTTCTTGCGCACGTTGAGCGCGTGGTTGCGCACCACCGTGTGGAGCCAGGCGGCGAGGTGTCCGTCCACTTGCGCGCGGTCCGCCGTGCACAGCTTGAGGAAGGTCTCCTGCACCACGTCCCGCGCCAGTTCCGCGTCGCCGGTAATCCCGGCCGCGTAGCGGAGCAGCGGGCGCTCGAACTGCCGCAGCGCCTCCGCCACCCAAGCCGCCTTGCTTCGCGCGATGGTCTTCATGGGTTCTTCCCACCCTTCGCTAAACTTTCCCGAGAACGTTCTCCACCCCTTCAACAATTGAGTCCGTAATTTGTTCAAAATAGCGGGAATCGCCCCGAAAAAGGAAGTCGAAGCCCCCCGTATGCGCAACCTGTCTCTGGCGGCGCGGGCTACCAGGCGTCGAGCGCGTCGAGGGTCGGGGGCGTGTCCGACGGGGCGTCGGGTTCGAGGAGCACGCCCCACGTCTCCGTGGTCGCGGCGGGGATGAGCGCCTCGAATCCGACCATGCGCGTGTTCGGGTTCTTGCTGTCGAATTCGCGCGGCGGGTTCTCGATGTCCCGCACCGTGAGCCGCGCGTTCGCGGGCGCGAGCACCCGGAGCGAGACGGTTTGTCCGTCCTGGCGCAAGACAGCACCGCCGTCTTCCGCGATCGTCACCTCGGCCCGGGTCGCCATGGCCCAGCGAATCGAGACCGCGCGGTTCGGCGCAGCCACCTCATCCTGTATCAGCACCGCATCGCCCATGAGCCGCACGCCGCGCCGCGCGCGGTCCACCTGCCCTTCGTATGCGGAGGTCATATCCACGACCGCGAACGGGCGGCCCGGATCGTCCGAGAACCGCGTGATCCGGGCGTTGCCCTCGACGCGCTGCAACTGGCCATCGATCACGAGCGTGTTATGACTGTGGTTATTCAAGCGGAACACGGTCCAGCGCTCGCTCTCCTGACGCCTGTTCCAAAGGTCGAGTCCCCGCGCTTCGAGCGCGTGGTAGGCTTCCATCCCCAGATCGACGGCCCACCGCACGCCTTTCATGTCCAGCACGAAGGACCCGATGTCCATGTGGCCGTGGTTGGCGCTCGGCGAACCGCCCTTGACGCCCATATACGTCGCGTCGTCCTGCCACGCGCTGCGCAGCATCGCCACCGGCACGGGGCCGTCGCCTTTCCAATGCAGGGTACGCGGCGCGGTTGCCTCGCGGACGGGCTGCCCCCACGCCAGGAGCAAGGGGAGCATGCGGTCGCCGCCGTCGGTCGCGCTCGGCGTTTCCACCGCGAGTTGTTCCAGTGTGGCTTTTTCCCGCCAGAGCAGCGTCGGGTCGTTGCGGCGTTGCGCGAACCAGTGCATGGCCGGCGCGGGGCCACTCCGAAAGCCGCAATCGGCGAAGTTAAAGAAGAGGCCCGTGGGTCCGGTGGCGTGGAGGTAGAACTCGGGCGTCTTCAGAAAGCCCTCGGCGGACGCCAGGCCGAAGTCGCTGCCCAACACTGACTCAAGCGCGGCGATCATGAGCACGTTATACGTTGTTCCGTACAGCCAATAACTCGGCCCCTCGGGGTACACACCGTCCGGCTCGTACTCGTCCATGGCGCGCGGTACATACTTGATGGCCCGCGCGATCACGCGCTTCGACAATTCCGGCTCGTCCTCGAACAGCGCCAGCGCACCTAGCGTCAGCCCGCCGTGGCATACCTGGTTCCAGTTGTTGGTGGTCATGACCCATCCGCCGCCTTTCATCGAGGTTTCGAGCCCTTTATCGACGATGGCGTCCCGGATTGTGTTCCGGGCGTCCGCGGCGAGACTGTTGAAGAGCCAGTCGTAGCCGATGGCCAACGCGGCGGTCATCTCCGCCACGTCCAGGAAATGGCTCGGGTTCCAATCGTCGAACGCCGCGGCGGCAAGCATCTCCCGCTCGGCGCGCCGCAGGTATTCCTCGTTCTCTGTTATGCGGTACGCAAACGCCAGATACGACACCCGCCGCAGGCAGGTGCGCGATACCGCCAGGAGCCGCTTGCCCTCTTTCTCGCGCTTCACGGGTTCGGTCGCGAACACCGCGTCCGCACCGGCCAGCAGATGGCCATACGCCGCCGACAACAGGATGTCGCCGTCAATCTTGGCCTTCAACGCCGCGGTTTTCGCGTCCGTGAAGAAGAGCCGCGGATGGGAGGAGGAGACCCGCGCGAGTCGCGCCTCCAGTTCTTCCGTGACCTCCGCCGGAGCAGGCCACGCCGACGATAGCCCGCCTACCGCAATCGTGAGGCAACAGACGATAACAACGTGGTTCATAATCGGTTTTCCTTATCGAGCCACAGCGCGATGCTACTTGCGCAGGACGAATTCGCCAATAACGCCGTAGTGGTCCGCGAGGTCGATGGTTCGGCCCTCATATTCGCGCGTCGGGCGCTGGATGGCGATGCGCGAGAAAGCCGTTGCCGTGCCGCGCGGATCGAGCAGGACGTGGTCGATCAGGCTCAACTTGCGCGGCTTGTCCGTCTTCCAACTGTTTCGACTGTCCGAACTGTATGGCCGCGGATCATCGACCGGGAAATCGGTCGTTTCCGTAATGCGCAGCAGTTCCCCATACTCCTGCGAGCCCTTCGCTGTATTGAAATCACCCGCGAGAATCACCGGCACGCCCTCGCGCCGGTGCGGCCCGAGAAGCCGCTCCGCAATGGCCGTGACCGCTTTGTCCTTAATCGCTTGTTTGCCGGTCGGGAAATGGGTTCCCGCGAGCAGGAACGGGATGCCGTCCTTCTCGCCCTCGACGAGGCAGCAGCCCTTGGACGTGAACATTTCGATGCGCGAAAGGTCCTCGAAGACCACGTGCGCCACGTACCGGATGGGCACGCGGCTCATAAAGAGAACGCCGTTGCTGAAGGCGCGTCCGTCGGCGGCGTATTGCGGCGGCACGACGTGGGGAAAGACCGTTTTCAGTCCCGCTTCGAGTTGATCGAGGATGGCGGTGTCCAGGACCTCCTGGAGACAGAGCACATCGTAGTCGGATTGGTTCAGGTACTCGATGATCCACGGGGCGCGTATGGCCTGCATCTTGTCGAGGCGCGGGTCGATGGCCCCAAACGTGGCGGGCAACATCTGGATGTTCCATGTAAGGACCTTCAGAACCGTTTCCGGCGGCGGCGCGGTTTCCGCTTTCGCGGGAAGTGGATCGACCGCGGCGGCGTTCGTCATCGCATGAGCCGTCAGGAAACGCACGAGGTCGCGCTTGAAGCGGGGGAAGAACGGCAGGGTGAAGTGGTTCGCGCCGGGCACCTCGACGAATTCGAGGCCGTCCATGTGCAGGCGCAGGTCCTCCGCAAGAAACCGGAAGCCGTCCCGGTCGCCAATGATGCAGAGCGTGGGCGTGCGGATGGCTTCGAGGTCCGCTTCGTAGACGGCCAACTCGGGATAGGTCGCCTTCAGCGCCTTTTTCACGGGCCGGCTCATGAACTGGTCGCCAATCCAGCTTCGCGCACGGTGAAAGAGCGATTTCGAGTCGGCCAGAGGCAAGATAGCCGCGTGAAGCGCGCGCGGTTGGGCCCAAGTCGCTACCGTTGTGGCCGGTCTCCTGACCGCGCCACTGGCCCAACCGAAGGTCTCCAAGTCCCCGCTTCCACCCCACCGCTCTCCCACGCGGAGAGGGGAAACGAGGGAGCGCGGTTTGGGCTGGTCTTCGGGCGACTTGTACGGGCTGGGAATGGGCGTTGGATCTTCCGGGTCCTTCCAGCCGGCGGCGCAGATGGCCGCGCTCCGCACGCGGTCCGGGTGCAGGACCAGCAGGCGCTGGAGCAGGAATCCGCCGAGGGAATAGCCCGCGACATGCGCTTGGTCGATACCCAGGTGGTCCATGAGCCGGGGCACATCCTCGACCATCTGTACGCCGTACTGCTCGGGCTCGGCAGGCTTGTCGCTGAGGCCGTGGCCGCGCAGGTCGAAGGCGATGACGCGAAAATGCTTTGCCAGCGCGCGGGTGACGCCGGGCCGCCGCCAGTTCAGGTCCGCGTTGGCGCCGATGCCGTGAATCAGGATGACCGGCTCGCCCGCGCCCTCGTCGGTGTAATAGATGCGCGCGCCGTTCGAGTTGAAATAGTGACCGCCCGCCCGGTCAACAAGGAGAAAAACGAATATCGCGACGGACAAAGCCAGCACTGCCGTCAGCCCCCCGCAGCCGATGAGCAGTCTTTTTTTCACGACCTTTGGGTCCTTGTCCCTTCGCGTACCCATGTACTGCCCGGTGGTCGCGCCCCACGGGCTTACCCGCATAAGACCATGGAACGTTCCCCTTGGTTTAGGCGTGTGTCGGACCGCGTCCGCACGGCTCCCGCTACAGGCGCACCAGCGCGCGCAATCCCTCGATTTCGCGCTCGCTCAGGTATCGCCATTCGCCAGGGCGCAGCCCCTTGTCCTGAATGTTCCCGAAAGCGACGCGGTGCAGCGTCTTGACAGGGTATCCGACGGCGGCGCACATGCGCTTGACCTCGCGTTTGCGGCCTTCGTGCAGATGGAGGCGCAGCAGCGTGGTCTCCTGACCGGCACTGAGGATGACCGCGCGGGCGGGCGCGGACAGGCCGTCGTCGAGCCGCACGCCCTTCTCAAGCAGCAGCGCCGTCTCCGGTTTCATGCACCCGTGAACCCACGCCAAGTACACTTTTTCGACCTCGAAACGGGGATGGGTCAGCCGGTAGGCGAGTTCGCCGTCATTGGTGAGGAGGAGCACGCCCTCGACGTCCATGTCGAGCCGGCCCACAGGAAAGACGCGCGCCCGCACGCCCTTGAGGCAATCGAGCACGGTGGGGCGGCCGTGCGTGTCCTTCGCGGTCGTCACCGTGCCCTCGGGCTTATTCAAGACCACGTAGACCTTGTCATTCGGTCGCACGAGCCGGCCGTCGACGCACACGGTGTCCGTGCCGGGCGTCACGTCCTGCGCGATCACGGCGGCGCCGCCGTTGACCGTGACGCGACCGGCCGCGATGAGTCGTTCGGCGGCGCGACGCGAGGCGATGCCGCACTCGGCAAGGTATTTCTGCAGACGCGGCATGAGATCACGCCATTTCCTGCAAGTCTTCGAGGGAGGGCAGTTCCTTGAGGTTCTTGAGTCCGAAATGGACGAGGAATTCGTCCGTGGTCCGGAAGAGCTTCGGTCGTCCGGGAAGTTCGGCGACGCCCGAGACCTTGATCAGGCGGCGTTCGAGCAGTTGGTCGAACGCGTGGGCGACGCTGACGCCGCGGATCGCCTCGACCTCGGCGCGGGTCACGGGCTGCTTATATACGATGACGGCGAGGGTTTCGAGGAGGGGGCGGGACAAGCGCTTGCTCTTGCGAATCTGGAACAGACGGCGAATGTACGGGCCGAAAGGCGGCTTGGTCAGCAATTGGTAGCCGCCCGCGATTTCGCCGAGCGTGTAGGGCAGGTCGTCGCGGCCGTTGATTTCCTCGCGCAGTTCCTCGACGAGGTTGGCCACGATGTCCGGGTCGGTATCCCCGAGCGCCTCGGCGAGCCGGCCCACGCTCAGCGGACGATCACTCGAGAAGAGCATCGCGTAGATGGTCTGACGCGATTCTTCGCGGCCGAGCGACTCGACCGGTTCGAGCGCTTCCTGTGTTTCCTGAATGTCTTCGGGCATGGTGTTCAGGTCGTCTTCCCGACGAGCTTAATAAGCGCCTCGAGTTCCCGCATCAATTCCGCAAACCGCTCCAACCGCAGCGACTGTTCGCCGTCCGACACGGCGTCCTCCGGATGCGGATGCACCTCGATCATGAGGCCGTCCGCGCCCGCGGCCACCGCCGCCTTCGCCATCGGCGGCACCAGGTCCCAGTGGCCGCTTGCGTGGCTCGGGTCGATGACCACCGGCAGGTGCGTGTACCGTTTCAAGACCGGAACGGCCTGTATATCGAGCGTGTTCCGCGTCTCGGTCTCGAAGGTGCGGATGCCCCGTTCGCACAAGATGACGTTCGGGTTGCCCTCGGATACGATGTACTCCGCCGACATGAGGAGTTCGTTGATCGTGGCCGCGATACCGCGCTTGAGAAATACCGGCTTCCTCGACTTGCCCACCGCCTTCAGCAGCCCGTAGTTCTGCATGTTGCGCGCGCCGATCTGGAGCGCGTCCGCGTATCTCTCGACCAAAGGCAGTTGCTCGATCGTCATGATTTCCGTCACTACCGGCAAGCCGAAGGTCTTTCCCGCCTCTTCGAGCAGTACCAGGCCCTTCTCTTCGAGCCCCTGGAAACTGTACGGCGACGTGCGCGGCTTGAAGGCCCCGCCGCGGAGCACGTGCGCGCCCGCTTCCTTGACCGCCTTGGCCGTATCGAAGAGCTGTTCGCGCGATTCGACAGCGCATGGCCCGGCGAAGACGCAGAAGTGGCCCCCGCCTATTTTGACCGGCCCGATCTCGATAACCGAGTCCTCGTGGCGCACCTCACGGCCGGCCAGCTTGAACGGCTTGAGAATCGGCACGACCCGCTCGACGTGCGGCATCGCTTCGAGGGTTTGCAGTCGGTGCTTGCCTCGCTCATCGCCCACCGCGGCAATGACCGTGCGCTCGACGCCCACGATGACATGGGCCTTGTAGCCGAGTTCCTCGACCTTGCTGACGACGTGGTCGACGTCCTCTTTGTTGCGGGACGCCATCACGATAATCATGAAGTGGTTTTCCTTTATAGCATGCGCAAGACAACCGGAAAGAAGGGTGATCATAATGTCTGGAGACGGGGGAAAGCAAGATGACGACGGGCGGGAGAATAGCCTTGGATGCGGCGGAGTTTTCGCATCTGGGCGGGGCACGTGGTCGTCTGTAAGCGGCAAAAAGTGTACGCAGCGCGGCCTTTGGCGCGAGTAAGGCCCGACTTGCATCGTCGAGTGCAGCGAGTGTTACGAGCGGGCCAGAATGTACTAACGGGATCCATGCCACCAACGGGACCGGAGGGATAGAGCGCGGCATTTGGTGGCGAGCGAGAGCCAACAAGACGTTGGCGGCCGGATGCGCAGATTCCCCAACAGCAACGCCCGCATAACCGCTTACCGCACAAAGGTTTGCATAGGCAGCTGCATGAAGAGGTTAGGGATTTTCCGCACTTTCGTCCGAAGCCACGCAGGGAGCACCCCGTTTGGTGTAGAATGAGGGCCGCCGACTCCGAAAGGCACAACACGGAAGGGTACGATCATGAAGTGCATGGCGCGAATACTGACCTTGTGTGTGTTTGGACTGTTCGTTGCCGCTGTCGTGGCGGCGGAGGACTACACCGTCTTCGAGAGCAAGAAGTACGGTTACTCGCTCAAGATTCCGAAGGAATTCAGGCTGGACGGTCAAGAGGACAAGACGACGACGTGGATCTATCAACCTGGCGCCGCGCCCGCCACCGAGAGCGCGGAACCGGCGAAGAAAGAAGAGAAGAAACCGAAGAAGGGCTTGGGCGGAATAGCAAGAGGCGCGGCCGGTAGCCTTGTGGGCGGCGCTCAAGCTGAGGAAGCGGCGGGCGCCCCCGCGGAGGCCGGAGGCGGTCAAGCACTTGAATCCGCGTTGACCATCTATGTCAATTGGGTCTGGATGCCCGATGTCGCCACGAGCACCTTGTTTGAGGCCAACAAGAAATCCGACCTCCAGGACATTAACTCGC
Organism: Candidatus Hydrogenedentota bacterium; assembly: GCA_029556545.1. Classification (GTDB taxonomy): domain Bacteria; phylum Hydrogenedentota; class Hydrogenedentia; order Hydrogenedentales; family JAGMZX01; genus JAGMZX01. Next base: position 86,574 of record JAKQEQ010000017.1, on the reverse strand, counting down.
CGGATCCCACGTACAAGGACCTGGTGGTGATGGACAAGAAGAACGGCTATGCGATCGAGGGCGGCTCCGCATACCGCTACAAAGAGAGGGACAAGTCCGACCCTGACGAGATTCACCGCTGGCACATCAAGGCGTTCGGCAACAAGAGTTCCTACACCATCGGGCTGTGCGGCACCTACAAGCAGTTCGAGAAGTGGGGGCCCGTCTACGAAGAGGTTATCAAGAGTTTCAAGCTCATTCCGCTTGAAGGGAACAGATAGCCGCGCCTTGCTTCTTGGCCGTTGGAAAGACTGATCGGGCCGTATCTATGGCGCGTTTATTCCGCTGAGCCCATTCAGGTAGACTAGCGCGTATTGAAAGGTGAGTACGGGGTTTCCCGCCAAGGCTGAGCGTCCAGACGCGAGCACGATGGCGCCACATGACACCCCGAGAGGACTCTATGCCCCGGCGCGTGAAGAAAACCGCGCCGCAGCGCGTCTTGAATGCATCGGCGGAACAACTACCGGCAAGAATGAAGAGGGTATATCCATGACTGAGAAGTGTTTGGTCGTCATGTTGTTGGCGGCGCTGATTCCCGGCGTCGCCGGGGCGATCCAGGACCCGAACGAGCCCACTTGGCAATTGCGGGACCGTTACAGCTTTGATGGCCCGAACGGCACGCTCATCTATTTCGACGACAACGCGGAACTCCGGTTCCTGCTGCCGGACAAGACGTGGGCGCTGAGCGGGGCGCACTTCTCCATTGACTTGGCCGACGGCGGATGTATTGACTCAAAACTGCTGAACGGAGGGCGGCCCGACCGGACACCCTTTGAGGGGCCGTTCGGGAAGGGGACCCATTACAACACGCATTTTGCGCCGCAACAGGGGCTGGCCGTCACGCACCGCATCGCGGCGCTTAAGGAATATCCGTTCAAGCTTATCGAGATGGTCATTAAGAACACGGGCGACGCGCCTGTCACTATCACGAATGCACGGCCCTTCGTCATCAGTCCCGGCGGCGTTCCGAACGCCGGCGGCCAGACCCGGTTCAAAGCCCGCCACATTAACACGCGCGGCGGAATACCGGTGTATTCGCCGCGGACGCCGCCGCTCGCCGCCGCGTTTCATTTCCCGGGCGCGCCGCTGTGCCTCGCCTTCGGGGTGCTGCCTTTCGGTGAGGCGGAGTCGAGCGTCGAAATCATCTCGGAAAACGACGCCTGGCAGGGAAGCGTCACGTGCCGCTACCGCCCCGGCATCACGTTGCAGCCCGGGGAGACGCTTTCTGTCCCGCCGGTCTTCTTCAATCACACGCTTACGGTGCTCGGGCGCGTCGACATGTATTACTCGTGGGCTTTCAGCATGGCGCCGCGCGGCGCGTGGAAGGATCCCGCGCCGCTCGCGTGGACGACCGTCGCCGATGATAAGTCGTTGGACGACCTTGTTGCGGCGGCTGCCGCGTGGGCGCCCGTGGGCGTGACCCACGCGCTCATACCCGCGCATTGGGAGCGGGTTCCCGGCTCGTTCGAGGGCGCGGGGCCGCGCTATCCGAAGCGAATCGAACAGGCGGCGGGCGCGTTGCGCGGCGCGGGCGTGAAGCCCGGCGTTACCATCGACCCGCTTGCGGTGCAGGGACTTCGCGAGGGGTGGGTGGTCCAGGCGGCGGACGGCCAGCTGTGGGTAAAACCTGGTAACCCGGAGGCGCGCGCGGCCGCCGTTGCGCGGCTGCGCGACTTGATAAAGGGCGGGTTCCAGTTCTTCGTCGTGCGCCCTTCGGATATCCCGGATACCGCGTTGGCGGAACTCAACCTCACGCGCGCCGAGGCGGACCGAATCGCGTTCCAACTTGCGGAGGAAGCGGCGGCAGGCCTGCCAGTGTTCCCGAGTTCGGCGGGCGCGATCCCGGCGGAGTTGGACGTCTGGTTGGACGCCGCCGCCGCGGCGAGTCGCATGGGGGAATACGCCGTGACAGCCGCGCCGATACGGTTCGACGCGGGCAGCGCGGGCGCGCCGACCGAGACCGTGGCTATCGCCATGCGCCTATGGCGCGGCGTTATCGAGTTTGTGGGCCGCCCAAGCAACGAGCAGCGCACAGCCCTGCGCGGTGTCCTTTCGCAAGGCCGCCTTGCGGCGCGCGCCGTCGATTTCATGGCCCAGGGGCCCAAGTTGTGGCAGTTTCATGCGGACAATAACGATCACGGTTACCTTGGCGACGCGGTCTTGGCATTTCCGGGCGCTCCGGCGTGGACGCTAGCGGATCTCGACGTCGCGGATAGCGGTCCGGTAGCGATTTGGCGGGCTGCGGATGGGAGCTTGATCTCGACCGAGACGGACCCGGTTCCGGCGGCCCAGCAACTTACGTTACACGGCGTTACGCCGGTATGCCCGCATCCATCGTTCATGGGCGCGAGCGGCGACCTCGCGCTTTTCCTGAAGGATGTTGCGGGCTTGTCGTGGGACGAGCGGAAAGGCGTGTTGCGGGGGCGTATCGGACGCAGCTTCGAGGGCCCGGCCACGGCGTATGTCTCTGTACCCCAAGGTTGGGCGTTTCGCGGCGGGCGCGCGGGTGGGCAATCCGTTCGGCGAAAAGTCGAGGGCAACCGCCTGGCCTTTGAGTTGCGCAGCGGCGCCGCAGACTTCGAACTCGAGTTCGCACGAAACTGATGTCTGGCGTGTCCGGCAAGCCCGGCACGTCCGGCCGCAGGCAGTGGCGCACGGGCGCTCTTATCGTATAAGCTGCTTTCGGGACGCGGAAATTCGTCATGTATACCGGATATCTCGGACTAGGCCGCCGCACGCGCAACGCCAAGCGTCTGATCCAGGTGTTGCACGTGCTGGTGCGGTACGGCTTCGCCGATCTGCTGCGCCGCGTCGGATTCCACCGCAGTCTCCCCGCGCGCCTCTTGCGGCGCGTGAAACTTCTCGAGGCCCCCGCGGGCGAACCTGCGACCTTCGGCGAACGCCTGCGGGCGGCACTCACGGAACTCGGCCCGAGCTTCATCAAGCTCGGCCAAGTCATGAGTACCCGTCCGGACCTCTTCGGCTATGACATCTCCGTCGAGTTGAGCCGGCTCCAGGACGAGGTGCCGGCGCTGCCGTTCGACGAGATTACGCCGGTCATCCAGGACGCGCTTCACGCGCCGGTGGGCGCGCTGTTCGCCGGTTTCGAGAAGACCCCCGTCGCGTCGGCCTCGTTGAGCCAGGTCTACCGGGGGCTGTTGAAGACCGGGGAACCAGTTGCGGTGAAAGTACGGCGTCCGGGCGTCGATAAGATTATTGAGGCGGACATCAGTCTGTTGCGCGTGGTGGCGGCGTGGCTGCACGAACACGTGCGGGACCTCGAGTGGCTCGACGCGCCGGGCATAGTCGAGGAGTTCGCTCGGAGCGTGCGTCGCGAACTCGATTTCGAGATCGAGGCGGGCATTATTGCCCAGTTCCAACACAATTTCGAGGGTTATGAGGACATCTTCATCCCGAAGGTATATCCGGAACTCAGCGCCACCACGGTGTTGACGATGGACTGGGTGGACGGCGTGCGTATTGACCGCTTCGATGAGTACGAGGCGCGGAATTGCGATCGAAAGACCCTCGCCGTGCGCGGGTGTGAAATCGTCTACGACATGGTGTTCGAGCACCGCCTCTTTCACGCGGACCCGCACCCTGGCAATATCTTCATCTTGCGCGACAACCGATTCGCGCTGCTCGATTACGGCATGGCGGGACACCTCGAAAAGGGAGACGTAGCCCTATTGGCCGATCTGCTGCTCGCAGTACTGCGGCAGGATTCCGCGGAGTGCCTCGAAACGTTGCTCCTGCTGACGCCGGGGGTCGAGCCGGACGACCCGGAGGCGCTACAACATAAGATCGCCGATTTCATTGCGTTTGAGGCGCGGGCCATCATTGATCGGGGCCAAGTGGCGCTAGGGCTCGAGCGGGCCACGGAAATCCTGCGAGAGCATCGCCTTCAACTGGCGCCGCGCTTCTCGCTGCTCATAAAGGCATTAGCGACCATCGAGCACGTGGGCCGCGAAGCCAATCCCGAGATGAACATTGTGCCGATCCTCCAGCCCTATGTCGAGCGGCTTGTCGCGGACCGCTACAAACCGGCCCAGTTGTTGCGGGGTTTGCAGCAGAACGCATCGACTGTGCGGCGTCTTACGCAGCAGATCCCTGACGACTTGAGCCATCTCCTGCGACAACTCCGGCGCGGCCGGTTTCGCATCCAGACCCAGGACCCGAAATCGGGCGAACTGCCCCGCGCCATTGAGCGGGCTGGGAATCGCATCGCGTTTGGCCTTCTGAGCGGGGGCCTCGTCATCGGTTCGAGCCTCCTGATTGTCAGTCCGCCGCCGTTGGCCCGCGTCGGAATTGTCGGCTTGGTGGTGGCGGGGTTACTTGGGTTCGCGCTTGTGCTCGCGGCGGTGTGGAACAGGCGGGACTAGAGGTTAGAGGTTAGAGGTTAGAGGTTAGAGGTTAGAGGTTAGAGGTTAGAGGTTAGAGGTTAGAGGTTAGAGGTTAGAGGTTAGAGGTTAGAGGTTAGAGGTTAGAGGTTAGAGGCTTGGGGGCCCAGGGGATGGCGCGGTGGGAAAGGCGAGGAAGGATAACGCAGCGTGTCGACGGAAATGGTGTATCGCTCGTATGCGAAGATTAACTTGTACCTCGACGTGCTCCAGCGGCGGCGGGACGGCTATCACAACATCGAGACCATTTTTCAGACGGTCGATTTATATGACGAGTTGACCTTCGCGGAAGAGCCCCGTCATATCGATATCACGTGCAGTACGCCGGACTTGGACACGGGGGAGGGGAATCTTGTGTATCGGGCAGCCACGCTGTTGCGGGAACGGTTCAATGTGCAGGATGGCGCGCGGATTCATCTTGTCAAGAATATCCCCATAGCGGCGGGACTTGCCGGCGGCTCCGGCAACGCCGCCGCCGCGCTGGTCGCGCTCAACACGTTGTGGGACCTGCGGATTTCCCCCGAGAGTCTGCGCGCCCTCGCCCTTGAACTCGGGTCCGACGTGCCCTACTGTACGGTGGGCGGTACGGCGTCGGCCACGCGGCGCGGCGAACTCCTGGGCCCGTTGCCGCCCCTCGCGGGAGTCTGGTTCGTCCTCGTGCATCCGCCGCTGGCGGTCAGCGCCGCGCGCACGTACAACCACCCGGCCCTCACGCGCAATGATGCGCCCCTCTTCGCGGGCAAGACCCGCGCGTTCCGGCAAGCCCTGCGGCGTCTTTCCAAGGGGGACGTGGGCTCCGTTATCCACAACCGGATGGAGGCGCCCGTATTCCACGACTTCCCGCAGCTTGCGCGGGTGAAATCCCGCCTGCTCGATGCGGGCTGCGCCGCGGCGGCCATGAGCGGCAGCGGCCCGACGCTCTTCGGCCTATGCGCCACGAGACGCGACGCGATGCAGGCCGCGGAGGCCGTCGCGGAGTACCGCACGTCGGTCGTCCGTCCTGTCCCGCTCGGCGTCGAGCGCATCCGCTGACCCAGGGCGCGACTCGTCTGTCGCGGGAACGCTCAGCCGCCAACCAAACAGGCCATCCATCAACCGGTAGAAGTGGAAGGGCAGGTCCAGTAACTCGACCAGCCCGCTGTAGCTCCTGGCGCTCTTCATAGCGTTTCTCTCCGCGTGAGGCCGCCCCATCGGCGTCTCGAAACACAGGACGCGAAACAACGCTGCGTATTCATCCCGGGAAGATTCGCGGAAATGGAGACGTCAGGCGACCAAGAGAGGGGACTCAAAGGGCCCAAGTGGCTAAAGGGACGGGGAGGCGCGTTTTCAGACCGGCGAGCGCCCTGTGCGCCTTGCCGACGGGTCTTCTTCCCGTCTATTGCGTTCATCGGGTCGCTTTCTTCAATGCCCCACGTGGTTCAACCCCGCTTTACGCGAGGGCCGTCGGGCGTATCCTCGAGTACCCAGCCGAGGCCGCGGAGTTGGTCGCGCAAAGCGTCCGCGTTCGCGAAGTCCTTTGCGCGTCGGGCATCCTGGCGCGCCTGCACCAGATCAAGCACGTCCCGCGGCACGGACTCCTCGGGCGCGTCGCCGAAGAGTCCCGTAACCGCGTCGAGCCGGTCCATGAGCGCGAGGGCGTTGCGCGCGCCCGCCGCGCCGACGCTGCCGTCGTCAATGAGCTTGTTCGCGTCCCGGATGAAATCGAAGACGACGCCGAGCCCTCCGGAGATGTTGAGGTCGTCGTCGAGCGCTTCCTGGAAGGCAATCTCGCACTCCGCGCAGCGCGTCGCGAGGTCGTCGCCGTCGCCGCGCGCGGCCTTGAGCCGTTCGCGGAAATCGCGGACGCGCCGGAGCGATTCCTTCGCCGCGTCGGCGGCCTCGAAGCTGAAATTGTTGGGCTGGCGGTAGTGTGTGGCGATGAGCACCCAGCGGATCGCCATCGGATCGAGGCCCCGTTCGAGGAGGTCGCGTAAGGTAAAGAAATTGCCGAGGGATTTCGACATTTTGCGGCCCTCGACGACGAGGTGCGCGCAATGGAGCCAGTACTTCACGAAAGGCTTGCCTGTGCAGCATTCGGACTGGGCGATCTCGTTCTCGTGGTGGGGGAAGATGTTGTCCACGCCGCCACAGTGAATATCAAAGGTCTCGCCGAGGTACTTCATGCTCATGGCGGAGCACTCGATATGCCAGCCGGGGCGACCCTTGCCGAGTTCCGTCTCCCAGAACACCGCGCCGTCGTCTTCGTCCCACGCTTTCCACAACGCGAAATCGCGCGCTTCTTCCGCCTCGTACTCGTCCGTGTCGACGCGGCCGCTGGCCCCGGCGCGGAGTTGATCGAGGTCCATGTGGCTAAGCCGTCCGTAGCCGGGGAACGTGGCCAGCCTGAAATAGATGCTGCCCTCGTGCTCGTAGGTATGGCGCTTGTCGCGTAGCGTCTTGATCATCTCGACCATTTCGGGGATGTGGTCCGTGGCGGCGGGGTAGACATGCGCACGGCGGATGCCCAGCGTGTCCACGTCCTCGAAGAATGCCTTGGCATACTTGTCCGTGACGGCCTTTAGCGGTTCGCCCGTCTCGCGGCATGTGCGGATCAGCTTGTCTTCGACGTCGGTGAGGTTCATGACGTGGCGCACGTCATACCCGCGATATTCGAGGTAACGGCGCAGCAAGTCCTCGAATACGTAGGCCCGGAAATTACCGATATGCGCGACGTTGTAAATGGTCGGCCCGCACGTGTACATCCCGACCTTGCCCGCTTCGATGGGCTCGAAGACCTCTTTCGTACGGCTCATGGTATTGAAGAAACGCAGCGCCATCAGACTCTCCTTGAACATGGAACGCCCCGCAAGGTTCAGGGCGTGAGAAACCGGATTCTAGCACGTTGTTCCCGGCGGATGGAAAAGCGCGGTCCTTGTCACGGCGGGATACCGCCGCCTTTATTTTCGCCGTCCCGAACGACTACCATTCCGTCCGCGCGAGGCGCGCGCACAAGCAACCGAAGAAGGAACCATCCGTGTCGAACACAGCCATCGAAGCCTATCTGAAAGATACACGCGCGGACCGCATCGACGCCGGGGCGCTCGGGTATCTCTGCGCGCTGACGGAGACCGCCGCGGTTACCCCCGAGACCGCCCGCGCGATCATCCATGAACTGTCGGACCAACGGCGCTACCTCAAGCTCATCGCGAGCGAGAACTACAGCAGCCTGGCGACGCAACTCGCCATGGGCAACCTGCTCACGGACAAGTACGCCGAAGGCTTCGCCTTCTCGCGCTTTTACGAGGGCTGCGAGAACGTGGACACCATTGAGGCTTACGCCTGCGAGCAGGCATGCAAGCTGTTCGGCGCGGATCACGCCTATGTCCAGCCGCACAGCGGCGCGGACGCGAACATGATCGCTTACTGGGCCGTCCTCACCGCGAAAGTCGAGGTCCCCTCCCTCGACGCGCTCGATACGAAGGACCCGATGAAGCTGTCGCGCGAGGACTGGGAACGCATCCGTCTCGCGCTCGGGAGTCAGCGGCTCCTGGGCATGGACTACTACTCGGGGGGGCACCTCACGCACGGCTACCGGCGCAACCTCTCGGCGAAAATGTTTGACGCCTATAACTACGCCGTGAACCGCGAGACCGGCCTCCTCGACTACGATGAAATCGAGCGCATGGCCCGCGAGACCAAGCCGCTCATCCTGCTGGCGGGGTACAGCGCCTATCCGCGGGCGATCAACTTCCGCCGCATGCGCGACATCGCCGACGCCGTCGGCGCGGTGTTCATGGTCGACATGGCGCACTTCGCGGGACTGGTCGCCGGCGGCATATTCGAGGGCGACGCGAATCCGATTCCCTTCGCGCACATCGTCACCTCCACCACCCACAAGACCCTGCGCGGCCCCCGCGGTGGGATCGTGCTCTGCACGAAGGAATTCGCGGAGTATGTGGACAAAGGTTGCCCGCTCGTCATCGGAGGGCCGCTCCCGCACATCCTTGCCTCGAAAGCCGTCGCGCTCACCGAGGCAAACCGGCCCGAGTTCAAGGACTACGCGCGGCGCATCGTTACGAACGCACGGACACTCGCCCAGGCGCTCATGGACGAGGGACTCCGCATCGCGACCGGCGGCACGGACAACCACCTCATGCTCATTGACGTGGCGTCGAGTTGCGGTCTCACGGGACGGCAGGCCGCCGCGGCGCTCTACGAATGCGGCATTACCCTCAACTTCAATTCGCTGCCGTATGATCCGAACGGCCCCATGATCACCAGCGGGCTGCGCCTCGGCACGCCCGCCGCCACCACGCTCGGCATGGGCGCCGATGAAATGAAGGAGATCGCGGCCATCATCAAGGTCGTACTCGACGGGACCAAGCCGAAAATCCTCGATTCCGGCAAGAGCGCCGGTCAGCCCAGCAAGCGCCTGTACATTCTCGAGGACGCCGCGCACAACGCCGCCCGCGCACGCACCAAGGCACTCCTCGACCGCTTCCCCGTCTACCCGCAACTCGACCTGGAATTCTTGCAGCGGCACTTCGGGTGACCGCGCGTCCGCCCGGCGAGGCGCCGCGCGCCTGTGTTTCGCGCCCGTCGCCGGGGGCCGGTATGCTCTCGATATCATGCGGTCCGAAACCGACGCATATTTCCAAGGGCGGCCGTTGGCGCTGCGCTATGTGCCGCAGTTGGACGGCTTGCGCGCCGTGGCGTGCGCGCTCGTGGTGTTTTCGCACGTCGTGCCCCCCGCAGCCCGCGGCATGTTGGACGCCCTGCCGTGGGGCTCCGTCGGCGTGCAGTTCTTCCTCGTCCTGAGCGGCTACCTGGTCACGACGATCCTGCTCGACTGCCGCGACCGTATCGACGACGGCGGCGGCCAGACGTTCGCCTTTGCGTTGCGGCAATTTCACGCGCGGCGCGCCCTGCGCGTCCTTCCCCTCTACTATGGCGTGCTGGCGGTTCTGGTTGTCCTGGACTACGGCATGATCCGCGAGTCGCTCCACTGGCACGCCCTTTGTCTCATGAACTTCTGGCGCAGCGCCACGGGCATCAACTTCCTGAATCATCTCTGGGTGATCGCCGTCGAGCAGCAGTTCTACCTGGCATGGCCGTTCCTGATCCTGCTTGTCCCACGCGCGCGCCGTGTGCCGGTGATTCTAGTGCTCATGGCGGTCGCGCCGGTATATCGCTTCAGCGCATGGTATCTCGGCGCGCCGTTTGTCGCGCTGAACACGATTCCGCTGGCGAGTCTCGACACCTTGGGCATAGGCGCGTTGCTCGCCCTGTTCCAGCGAGAATCAGACGGATACCGTGCCCTTCGGCACTTCCTGCTTCGTATCGCGCCGTGGATGGGCGCGGCCGGGCTCTGCGCGCTCGCCTACGGACGCCTCACCGGCAGGCTCGGCGGTTCGGCTCAAGGCGTCGCGCTGGGCTCGCTGCTGGCGCCACTGTACGCGGCGCTGGTGGCGGGCGCCGCCCGGGGGCTTGGCGGCCCCGCGCGGCGGCTGCTCGAGGCGCGGCCCGTGCGATACGTCGGCATCATCAGCTACGGCGTCTACGTTTTGCATCCCCTAGTCATGGAACTCTGCCTCCACGCGCATGCCGCCTGGGGCATGTCCTATCCGCGGACCTTCGCGTTCCGGCTCGTGCTTGTGTTCGCGCTGTCGGTCCTCGCGGCGAGCGTAACGTGGTACGCGCTCGAGAAGCCGCTGAACGCGCTCAAACGACGCTTCCCCTATGCGGCGCGCGGCGACGACACACGCGAATAAGGGCCATCGGCCCGATGATGGAAGACTTGCAGGATAGAATCACGCCCCTACCCGGCGGCGGCATGAGCGCCATCGCGGGACCATGACTTGATCCCGGCCAACTGCTTGGCGCACGCATCCTTCGTCTTGGCCGTCTCCCAATCCAACTGCAATCCGGTCCAAAAGCCCTCGGACATGCCGAAGAACCGCGAAAGCCGAAGCCCCGTATCGACGGTAATCGCCCGCTTCCCCGCCACGATCTCGCCGATGCGCCGTTGCGGCACGCCGATTTCCTTCGCCAACCGGTACTGCGAAATGCCCATCGGCTTCAGGAATTCCTTGAACAGGATTTCGCCCGGATGCGGGCAAGGTACTTTGCGCATGGTTTCTCTCCGTTAATGGTAATCCACAATCTCAACGCCTCTCGGTCCATCCGTAGTCCACACGAAGCATACGCGATATTGATCGTTGATGCGGATGCTGTACTGACCGGCCCGCTCGCCTCTGCCGGCAGGGACGACACTGTATCGAATCGGACGCGGGGCCAACGCGGCTACAACCGTACCTTGAATGTTCGGATTTCGTAGGGCTTGATAGAGAACCGGATCACATTGCCCTGGACTTCGACGGCGCGGTCGTTTTCCTCCATGAGGTCGCATTCCGTGACCTCGCGGGGCGCTTGCGCGAGCGTGACCGCCACGTCGCCGCGCTGGCCGTAGGCTTCGTAAAGGCGCAACACGAGGGCGCGCGAGTCTTCGGCCTTCTTGACCGTCTCGAGGATCACGTTGTCCTCGCTGACGGCGGCGAACGCATACGCCTTCGGCATCGCGCCCGGCGCGGCCTTCGCGGCGACCGCAAGGCACGGGTTGTTCATTTCCCACCCCTGCTGCACCGTGCCGCAGCGCCAGTCGCCGACGTGCGAGAAGAGCGCGTAGGTAAACTCGTGGCGTCCCTCGTCCGCGTGGGGGTCCGGGTCCGTCGGCGCGCGCAACAACGACAACCGCAACACGTTGCCTTTCACGTCGTAGCCGTACTTGCAGTCGTTCAGCAGGCTCACGCCGTAATCGCCCTCGGACAGGTCGGCCCAGTGGTGCGCCGGGACCTCGAAACGCGCGCGGTCATAAGCCGTGTTGTCGTGCGTGGCCCGCTCGACCGTGCCGAACTGGATGTGGTACGTCGCCCGGGAACTGAGGATATCGACGGGGAAGGCCGCTTTCAGGAGGGCATGCTTGTCACGCCAGTCGACGCGGGTGACGACCTCGACGCGCGGCAGCAGGGCGTACAAGGTGATGTCCTGAACTATGGTGCTGTGATCCGTCTTGCGCTCGACGCGCACCACGGCCCGGACGGGGCCTTTCTCTATGACTTTGGCGTGCGCCGACGTCCAAGGCGCCGCGGATATCTTCTCGAAGTTATGATCGATGTCCCAAGCATCGTTGCCGTGGGGACGGTCGTCGAACACCTGTAGGACATTGCCCTTCGCGCCCGGCGCGAGCGCCTCGCGGCCCTCGATCTTGTCGTACACACTGGTGAAATGGCCGTGGGCATCGAACCGGATGCGGAGGAATTCATTTTCGAGCAGGCGGGATGTCGCGTTCAACGTTGCCGAAGAACGTGGTTTCGCCGCGCCTTTCACGACGCGGTACACCGCGTAGCCGAGAGGCGGCAGGTCCCGCGCCTCGAAGAGTATCTCGTTCTTGCCGACGACCTGGCTGGGCACGACGCGCCCATCGGGCCCGACGACGTGGAACGTCCCTTCGGGCAGATCGCACGTCGCACGGACGACGTCAGTGCGCACCCACGACAACGGGTTGAACACGACGAGCGCCGCGCCCGGCCCGGTGGTGTCGATGCGTTTAACGAGATGGGCGATCGCGGCGTCCCGCGCCTTCACCGCAAGGGCGCGCGCCCGAGCGTAGTCCCCCTCCGCGACGGCGTAGACCTCGCCGATAGAAGAGCCGGGCAGGATGTCGTGGAACTGGTTCAGCAGCACCAGTTTCCACGCCGCGTCGATGCTCTTCTTGTCATAAGCGCCGCCGTGCAGTAGCGCAAGGCTCGAAAGCAACTCGGTATTCTGCAAGAGGAATTCACATTTGCGGTTGTTCCGCTTTGTGCGCGCCTGCGTGGTCTGGCAGCCCCGGTGATATTCGAGATACAACTCGCCGTTGTGAACCGGCAACTCCTCGGCGGTCTCCGAGGAAAGCACGCGGTCGAAGCAGTCCTGCGTCCGGCTGAATTCGCAGCGCGGCACACCGACAATGTTCTTGAGCCGCCGCCCGTACTCGATCATCTCCTTGGTCGGCCCGCCGCCGCCATCGCCGTAACCGAACGTAAACGGGACTTCATCGACCAGGTGTTTCTGCTCGAAGTGCCGCCATTGCTTGATGCACTCCGATGGGATCGGATTGCCGTTGTAATTGACGTAGGGCAGGAACGTGGGCACGCGCGATCCGTCCGCGCCCTGCCAGAAAAACAGGTTGAACGGGAACCGCGTGAAACGGCCCCAGAATATCTTGATGGTGTGAAACGTCTCGATTTGCGCCCGACGCATGATCTGCGGCAACGTCCAGGGGAAGCCAAAGGCGTCCGGAAGCCACGCGATGCGCGACCGCGCGCCGAACTCGCGCTCGTAGAAGCGATTGCCGTAGAGGAATTGGCGGACCAGCGATTCGCCGGACGGGATGTTGTTGTCCTGCTCGACATAGGACGCGCCGCAGGGCTCCCAGCGGCCCTCCTTCACGCGCTTCCTGATTTGCCGCCACAGTTCCGGGTGGTCCTCCTTCACGAACTCGTACAGCGCGGGCTGGCTCGCGGCGAAGATAAACTCGGGATACCGCTCCATGAGGCGCAAGACCGTGGACCATGTGCGCGCGACTTTGCGCCGCGTCTCGCGCACCGGCCACAGCCACGCGGTGTCGATGTGCGAGTGGCCGATCAGCGCCAGGCTGCCCATGTCAAAGCTGGCTTCAAATCCCTGGAGAACCGCCCGAAGCAGTCGCTGCGCGTACCCGACGGACTCGAAGAATTCGGCGCTGCCCGCGGTCTGCAAGTTCACCATCGGCACGACTTCGGCCAGCGCATGGTGCATGCGGCGATATACGGTGCTGTCCGGCTCGTGCGTCTCGCACACGTCCAGCGCGACCATGGCGTCCCAATAGAAGTCCCATAGGAGAGGATTGAACACGGCGATTTCCGCCTGACGGAACGTGTGCGTGGCCTCGAAACGCGCGCCGGGGCACGCCTCGAGAGCAATCTCGAAACGCTCGCCCCCGCGCGCCTCCTGCGCAAGCACGATGTCCCCGTGGTTGCGGTCGATCCCCTGCGTCGGCACGCCGTTCACGAACGCGAGCGCGTCGCCGCCCTCCGCCTCCGGTCCGACCCCTTCGAGATACGTCTGGTCCGCAATCTTGAGCAGCGCCACCGCGCACTGGCCCCGGTACTCCATGGGCAGCGTAAACGTCACGCGAAACCACGTCGTTTCGTCCAGGCCGCCCCACGTTCCCGGCACGGCGAACGGCCGCCAACCCGACTCGGGCGGCCGCTCGGGGCCGCGCTCCCGGCCCGTGACGCAATACTCGACCCGATCCGCGGGCCGCCGGTCGATATAGACGTACTGAAATATCTCGCGAAGCCGGTTGCGGGTCTGCTGCAACTCGATGCGACGTTCGGGTTCAAAATGGGCCATGAATCGTTCTTCTCCTCCGGGATGGGCTGTGCCGCCAAGCGGTTTCGGGGCGGCATTATAGCGTTCGCCCAAGGCTAAGCCCAACAACGGAAGTGGCGTCTCTTGCTTGGTGCGCCCACGGACTACAGCCCTTTGCGGAACTCTTGATGAGGCACTCGATACCGCCTGCATATTGCAGGAATCATAACTGCTCATCATCCCCGCGAAAGCGAGGACCCAATTATTCCGCGACAATTTCTCTGGTTCTCCTCCCGAACCCCGTTCTCGCGGGCATGACACTGGGGTACGAGAATATGAAATGGCCGTCGCTGCCTCATTCTGGGATGGATTCCAGTCAACATGCCCAATTGACGCATTCGTGGTCGGTTAAGCCGCTGCACATAACGTCTCCAAGCGCATAACGCATACTTCTTCTTCGTTTGCACGAATTGGCCTGGATTCCCGCTTTCGCGGGAATGACGCCGGGGGCGAGTTTGGCCCTCTTTTCCGTCATTCCCGCGAAAGCGGGAATCCAGAGAGGCACAGACAGTGCCCCTAACCGAGCACGAATGCCAATTGACGCCATGTTCAGTCAGCTTCAACACGCCCCGTGACTGTCTCCCTCGAAAATGGTGCCACAACTGGGGCGTTTCTTGTCCAAATCCGCGGCGTCTTGGCGCGCCGGAGGCCGATGGTGTATAGTCCCTCGCGAGTTCGGAAAGTTGTTCGCGGCGCCCGGCGTCACTTGACGCCAAAGCAAGACATTTCGTCATGTTATCTATTCTACCGATACAGTATATACAGCACCTCAAGTATGCGCTTCCCGTCGTCGCGATCGTGCTTATCGCGGCATACGCGTGTATGGGCCGCCGTTCCTTGGGGTTCCTGCGCGGCATTATGGCGGCGATTTTGCTCGTGTGCGCGCTACTCGCCATGCAGTCTTACACGATGGGGAATCGCCACGGCACGCTCTGGTTGAACAGTTATGAGTTCTATCACTACTACATCGGTGCGAAGTACGCGCGGGAACTCGGCTACACGAACATGTACAACGCGACGGTCGTGGCGGACGCGGAGACGAACCCGAAGCGCATGGTCCAATCGATACGCGACCTGGACACGGGGCGAAGCATGCCTGTGGCAGAAGTACTTCGGGCCCGGGAGAGGTATAAGGCGCTGTTCAGCGCCGCCCGCTGGGAGGAATTCAAACGCGACATCGCGTTCTTCCACAATCGAGCGTCCAATTCGCAGTGGCAACAGCAGTTGCGGGATAAGGGCTACAACGCGACGCCGCTGTGGACCGTGGCCGGCGGCAGCCTGAGCAACGCCGTGTCCACGGACAACCAGGGGGGCATGCAAACGCTCGTCCTCTTTGACGTGGCGCTCCTGCTGACCGCCTGCTTGTGCGCGTTCTGGGCTTTTGGTCACCGCGCGGCATTCCTGCTGCTCATCTTCATGGGCACGCACTACTTGATGAGCCACAACACCCTGCGCGCGGCGTTCCTGCGCCTGGACTGGATCGCGTGTCTCGTCATGGCGGTCTGCATGTTGAAGAAGGACTACGCCAAGATAGCGGGCGCGTTGGCGGCGTGGGCGGCGCTGTCGCGGATTTTCCCTGGGATTTTCATGTTCGGCGTCGGCGCGCTGTTTACCTTCGATCTCGCGTTTCGTCGCCGTTTCAACTGGCGCTGTTTCTCGTTTTGCGCCGCCTTTGGCGTCGCTACCGTGCTGCTCTTTGGGTTCTCCGTCTGGTATACGGGCGGCTTGAGCGCATGGCGCGAGTTCTTCGACAAAGTGGGCCGCCACAATCAGGACCTTTCGGCGTGGCGCATCGGATTCAAGTACGTCTTCCTGATGACATACGATTCGACGACGTTCTGGGGCGTGGGCGCCCAGACGTTCTTTGACAGCTATCAGACCTTGTGGTGGGGAATCCAGGCGTGCGTCTTCCTGGCCTGCTTCCTCGTGGTGGGCCGCCTCCATCCGCACGAGGCATTGGCGCTCGGATTTGTCCCTGCCTATTTCTTCTTCGCGCCGACCTACTACTACTACGTCTTCCTCATGCTTCCTATGCTCTTGTTCGCGGGTAGAATCGAGCGGCCCTCATGGGGGGCGGGACTCGTTTACATATTCGTAACGGGCATCGTGGGCCACATCTGCTACGGTTGGTGGGATCGCGGCTTTCGGCTGTTTTTCGTCATGTCCTGCCTGATGGGAGTGCTCGCGCTTTACATGCTCGTGCTTGCACTCATCGAGAGCGTTCGCGGCGAACCGCCCGCCGACGCGGCGGAAGCGGAGCCCGTGCCCCTCAGAACGTGAAGCCGAATGCGAGACCGACGGTGTTGACTCCGGCGTTGTGGTCCCCGAGGCCCGCGTTCGAGAGGTGCTCGTAGCGCAGCGTGGCGTGCCAGTTGCTCTTGAACTGGTAGCCGACGCCGACGCCGGTCAGAAAATTCACGTTCGAGCTATTGCGTCGGATCTTGCCGTCATGGGCAAGCGCGCTGACCCCGAGTTCGCCGAACCAGCCCCGATACTCGGCGGCATGTTGGTAGAGACGGCCGCTCAGGCCAAACCCGCCGCCGACCACCGTCTCGTAGTCGTCCTGATCGTAAATGAACAACGGTAGCAGGCGGAGGCCCAGCGTCGTGCGCGCGGAGGCGGGGAATTCGTACTCGACCGAGCCGGTCACGAGCGTGTCGCCTTCCCGGTCCGTGCTGCCGGAATGGATGCCGCGCGCGCCGGATAATTCAAGCCGCCACCGGCCCTCGTCGAACTTGACGTCTCCGTAGGCAAATACGGGGCTGAGGACGAGCCCAAATACTACCACCAACCAGCAGCGTGATCCGATGTACATATATCTTCTCCCAGAATAGACCGCTTTCTTCCGCTCGATGGCCGCGGCAGCCCGCCGCCGGAGCCGCGCCTTCGCGAAGACAACAACCGGCAAAGGCGGTCCATTTCTTCCGCGCGAGGCATAATAATCGCAAATTTCGCAGTTGTCAAGAAATTACTTGAGCAGGTGGTTCATACAGTCCGAATCAGGCGCCCTGAGGGGCGCACTCCAACTTTGTTCGAAGTGCGGGCTTCAGCCCGTCAGCGCGCGGAGGAACTCGACGCTCTTGCGGATATTCTCGTCCGCGCCGTAACACTCGAGGGAGACGACCCCGTTCCATCCCGTCTCGTTCAGGTAGGCCAGGCAGCGCTTGATGTTCTCCGCGTTCACGCCGCCGCCGATGGGGACCTCGCTGCACGCGATGCCGGTCTCATCGCCGCGCACCGCGGCGGCCAGCCCTTCGCTGACGTCCTTGATGTGGCAGTGCGAAACGTAGGGGCGCAGCGCCTTGAGGTATTCGAGCGGGTCGTGGCCGGCGATGAAGGTATTGCCCGTGTCGAAATTGCAGCGCAGCCACTCCGAGTCGAAATGCTTGAACAACTCGAGCATGAACTCGATGTCGTTTGTGTAGGGGCCGTGCGGCTCGACGTTGATGACAACTTCGTAGTCCTCCGCCCAGGGCAGCACCTGGCGGTAGTTGTCGCATGTGATGCGGAAGACCTCGTCGCGCGTGAAACCCTCGATCTCCGTTCCGCCGTCCACCGTGTCCACCATCGGGCAGTCCAACTCCGCGGCGAAGCGGATGGACTGTTGCACGTATTGCACGCCGAAGGCCGACCCGTCCGGCCCCATGAACGGATACGAGCCGTCGATCTGCGAGATTTGCAGGCCCATTTGGTCGCAGTAGCGCTTGAGCGCGCGCGGATTAGATTGGAGCGAGATGCCCGGCTCGTACCCCATCGCCTGGATGAAGTACTGCCCGTGGATGGCGGCGAACTCGAGGTGCCGCAGGCCATACTTCACGGCGGTCTCCGCCGCCTGCCGGAAGCCGCCGCTGAGCGGCCGCCAGTTGTCCGTGTGCATGCCCAATTCGATCATGACAGGTTCCTCCCGCGCGGTTGGCGCGCTTCATGCTGTATCCCTGAGCAATCGGCAGCGCATCAGCAAATCAAATGCCGATCGATTGTACTACACGCCGCGCCCGCATGACAGAAAGACCTGCAGGCGCGGAAAGGACGACTCCCCAGAGGGCACCGCAGGGGAGTTACGTGCCCGGTGAGACGGCCGGAGTCACGGGATGAAACCTTGTGGCTATGTCTCGTGTCTTGGATGTGGTTTCTCGTCGCCGGGCATAATCACGTCCCAAGCCGGCGCGGGTGTCATGTATTCGGGAGCATCGCCGTCATGCCGTTGACTTTTCCCTCGCATCAGGGGTTGATTGCGCCGCTTTGGCGGCGCTGGCCCCACGTTTTCGACATGCCCGCCCTGTGCGTCGGCGCGGCGATGCCGGACGTCGTGGACGGACTCATCGGGGCATACCGGGGGCATCTGGGTCAGGGTCTTGGCCACTCGTTAATCGGCCTCTTCGCGCTGTGTGTTCCGGGAGGCGTGCTGCTGTGGTTCGCCCTACACGCGCTCGCGCGGCACGCGCCGACGCCGCAGGGCGCGGGGTTCCTGTCGCGCGCGTGGAACATGGGCATGGCCGCGATTCGCGCCGCGCAAACGCTGGACGCCTTCCGCCGGCATTGGCGATACGTGCTGGTTTCGCTGTTCCTCGGCGCATTTTCGCATATGTTCTTTGACCTGATCTCACACGCCGGCTTCCACTGGCTCTATCCGTGGCTGCCCGACGTGCGCATCTTCCCGGCGTGGTGGTACACGGCTTGGACTCGCCTCCCCGTACCCGGTTACCGCAATCCGTATCCCGTCGGTCCGCATCTCATGGTCTGGGTGGGACTGAGCCTCATCGGCGCCTACTTGCTGTTTCGTCCCGTAATCCGCGTGAATTCCGACAAACTGTCGAGGCAAGATAAGTGATTGCAGACGGGGCGGCAACGTGCTATCTTGTGTTCAGGAGGGGGCGCTCATGGAGAACTCCGGCGAGCAGCCACTGGCGGAAGCCCTGCGCTATGACGTGATTGTGGCCGAAGACAAGATGCAGGCCTATCTCTTGTTGCGGCATGTTCCCGCAGAGCGTCACGTCGACTATGTGGTTGCCGACGTCCTTGACCGGCTTCCGGGGTACGGCGTCGTGAACGGGGTGGACGAAGCGGCGATTCGCGAAGCCGTCGAGAAAGCACTCGCCACGGGCAGCCCCCCGGACCACGTCTTGATAGCGCAGGGTCAGCCGGTGCGCGAGAGCGTGGACGCGGCACTGAAGTTTCATTTCCAATTGGACGGCAAAGACCCGGCCGTGGTGGCGCGGGAACGCGAGGCGGGCATCGCGAATGAGAAGGCGCTAACGAAATGTCTCGTGCGCCCGGGCGATATACTGGCTGTCGTAACGCCGCCCCAACCGGGCGCCGACGGACTCACGGTGGCCGGGGTGGTGCTTCGAGCCGTGCCGCCATGCCGGATCACGGTGCGGATCGGCGCCGGCGTCCAGACGCTCGAGGACGGCCTGACCTATGTGGCCGCGCCGGACGCCACGGGTTACGCGGATTTTCTCGATGGAGCCCTGGTGGTCGAAGACCCATTCGCTATCTCGGCGGACCACATGGAGGTGCGCGCGACGTTTCACCCGCCGACGCCGGACGGGATAATGATCGAGGCCGCCGAGGTCGCGCGCCTGCTGGAAGGCCGCGGGATTGTACATGGTGTGCGCCATGATGCCGTCGCGGCGGCCATCGAACAGGCGCGCAGAGACCAAACACCCGTGCACGACGTCGTAATCGCGAGCGGCACGCCGCCAAGACCCGGCGAGGATGCGCGGATCGAGTTCCTCTTCCGGCGGGAACCATTGGCAGGTTGGAGCGAACTCGAAGACGCGCCCATCGACTACCGCGAACGCGCCTTTTTCCAAGGCGTCCGTCGAGGCGCTCTGCTTGCGCGCAAGACTCCGGCCACGCCGGGAGAGCCGGGCCGCGACGTCTACTGCAACGACATTCCGCAGGTCGCCGGCTGCGATATCGCAATCGACACCGTCGGCGACGCGGCGTTGAGCGAGGACGGCCTCGAGTGTCGCGCGGCCAGCGACGGCGTGGTCGTCTCGGTGGGCGCCAATACCGTGGGCGTCTTTCAGCAATACACCATTTCCTCGGACGTGGACTACCACACGGGCAATCTGGATATGCGGGGCGTACTGTTTATCAACGGCTGGGTGCGTTCCGGATTCAAGGTGCATACCACGGGCGACTTGGTCATTGACGGCGGCATCGAAGTATCGCGCGTCGCCACGGACGCCAACCTCATCGTTAAGGGCGGGATTCTCGGCGGCGAGCAGGGGAGCGTCAGTAGTCGCGGCGCCGTCAGCGCGCAGTTCATCGAGAACGCGCGGGTGTGGGCCGGCGGCGATGTGACCGTGCGCCACGGCATCCTGAACAGCCAGGTGACTTCCGATGGCGGCGTCAAGGCGACGGAAGGTAACGGCCGAATCATCGGCGGAACGACCCGGGCCGCGAGAGGGGTCGAGGTAAATGAGTTGGGGTCGGGCGTCGGGTTGCGCACTGTCGTGGACGTCGGGCTGGACGCGGCGACGCGCGGCATGCTGTCCCAGATGGAGCGCGAGTGCGCGCTGTACGACCGCAATCGCCACAAGATTGCAAGAAGCCTGGCCACCCTCATCGAAAAAGAGAAGACCGGCACGTTAACGCCCGCCCAAAAGCAGGCGCTGGCCAAATTAACGCATTATCGCCGCGACATTGAACTCAAGCGAAGAAGTATCGCAAGTTACTGGAGGCGACTGATCGAAACCAGCGCATCCGTCAAAGTGCGCCGGCTCGTTCACGATGGCGTCGTGGTATTCATTCTCGGCCGGCGGCTGGTCATGCGAGAGGAGACCAACGGACCGGGAGAGTTCGTATTGGATGTTCAGGAGGACCGGGTAGTTTATCGCAGCTAGCCGCCGTGCGGCCTCCGGGATGGCGATAGTCTGCGAGGTTCGGTCTGCGGTTTGTCGATTACGAGTACGAGCACGAGCACGAATACGAAGTCACTGATGAGGGAAGGGACATGATGAGTATCGAACATCTTTGTGTGGGGGACTTAATGCACGCCGGTGTGCGGACCGTGACGGAGGATGCGCTGCTCCTTGATGCCGCGCGGCTGATGCATGATCTCGGTGTATCCAGCCTCGTGGTGGAACAGGAGAGCGCGAGCGGCGCGTTGGGCATCCTGACGCGCAAGGATATCGTCGAGGCGCTGTGTTCGGAAATGCCGGGCATGGCCCCATTGCGCGTCCGCGACGTGATGACGAAGCCCGCCATCTACGTCACGCCGGAACTGGCCATACGCCATTGCATGCGGCTGATGCGCATGGCGGGCATCCGCCGCGCGCCCGTGGTCAAGAACGGACGACTCGTCGGAGTCCTCAGCAATACCGACGTGTTCCGGTGGCTGGTTGCGAACGACATTCCCACCGGGGACGCGCCAATCGTAACCGGCGAGCCCGAGGCCCCTTGAGCCGCGCAGAGGCCCAGCGTTACGTCAGTCGCGCACGTCGAGCTTCGACGGACCCGCCTTGCCCGCAGTGCGCTCGTATTGGCCCTTGGCCGACTTCTGGTACTTGGTGAAGCCGAGCCGTTCAAGGTTCTTGTCGCTCATGGCGGCCTTGCCGGCGTTTTCGCTCCACTTTCCGGCGATATGGGGGGCCTCGAAAATACGTTGGACCCGCTCGCCCGTCTCCGGGTGGCGCGTCAGGGGCGGGTCGCTCATGCGGCGCACCACCTGGAAGGTCTCGCCTTCGGAGCCGTCGTCGTGAATAATCTGGTACGTGTATACCGGCACTGCACACTTCCTGTCGCTGCTCTTCGACTCTATTATACCTTCCGCGCCGCGCGATGTTCCTTTTACAACTCCCGCAGGCGCCACGTATCATACCCGCCAGCTTGGATATCGTAAAGGAGACACGACCCATGCCCGATTACCGTATCGAGCGCGACACGATGGGCGAGATGCGGGTGCAGGCGGACCGCTACTACGGCTGCCAGACCGCGCGTTCGCTCGTGAACTTCAAGATCGGCGGTGAGCGCATGCCGCGCGAACTCATTCGCGCGCTTGGCATCCTCAAGAAGGCCGCCGCGCTGGTCAACCGCGACCTCGGCCTGCTGCCGGATCGGCTATGCGAGCCCATCTGCCAGGCCGCCGACGAGGTTATCGCCGGCACGCTCGACGACCACTTCCCGCTCGTCGTATGGCAGACCGGCAGCGGCACCCAAACGAACATGAACGCGAACGAGGTCATCGCGAACCGCGCCATCGAACTGCTCGGCGGCCAACTCGGGAGCAAGGACCCGGTCCATCCCAACGACCACGTGAACATGTCCCAGTCGTCGAACGACACCTTCCCGACGGCCATGAGCATCGCGGCGGTCGAGCAAATCACGCACCGGCTCTTGCCCGCACTCGAAAACCTGCGCGCCGCGCTCGACGACAAGGCCGCCGCGTTCGCAAACATCATCAAGTGCGGGCGCACGCACCTCATGGACGCGACGCCACTTACACTCGGGCAGGAATTCAGCGGGTATGCGCAACAGGTCGCGAATGGCGTCGCGCGCGTCAAGTCGACTCTGACTTTGCTCGCCGAACTCGCGCTCGGCGGCACCGCCGTCGGCACGGGCCTCAACACGAAGAAAGGCTACGCGGAGAAGGTCGCGGCGAAGATCGCCGAACTCACGGGGCTGCCGTTCACGTCCGCGCCGAACAAGTTCGAGGCGCTGGCGGCGCACGACGCGATGGTCATGACCTCGGGCGCGCTGAAAACGGTGGCGTGCAGCCTCATGAAGATTGCGAACGATGTCCGGTGGCTGGGCAGCGGGCCGCGCTGCGGCATCGGGGAATTGGTCCTGCCCGAGAACGAACCGGGCTCGAGCATCATGCCCGGCAAGGTCAACCCGACGCAGTGCGAAGCCCTGACGATGGTGGCGGCGCAGGTCATCGGCAACGACGTGACCATCAACGTGGCGGGCGCTTCCGGCAACTTTGAACTCAACGTGTTCAAGCCGGTGATCATCTACAATCTGCTCCAGTCAGTCCGCCTCCTCGCGGACGCGGCGGACTCATTCCGCGAGCACTGCGTCGTCGGCATCGAGGCGAACGCAGCGCGCATTCGGCAACACCTCGAAAACTCGCTCATGCTCGTGACCGCGCTCAATCGGCGCATCGGCTACGACAACGCCGCCAAGGTGGCCAAGGCCGCCCACGCCAACGGCACGACCCTGCGCGAGGAGGCCGTCCGGCTGGGTCTCGTGGGCGCCGAGGAATTCGACGTTATCGTCGATCCGAGCAAGATGATCGGGCCTTCGGAGTAGGGGCGCGGCGGGCAAATCCTGTCATATATGCTAGAATGTACTGGCGACGAATGAGTCGGACTCTCTGGAGTTTACACATGTTTGAACGTATCACTTTCGACCCCAATATCATGGGCGGTCGCGCCTGTATTCGGGGAATGCGTATTCCCGTATCCGTCATTGTCGGGCAGGTTGCTCACGGGGCCGGCATCGAGGAAATACTCGGAGGATATCCGACGCTCGAACGCGAGGACATTCAACAGGCTCTTGATTACGCGGCTTGGCTTGCGCAGGAAGAGGTGCATTGTCTCTGAAAGAGAAACTGCGATTCCTTGCCGACATGGGGGTCAGTACCGGCGTGGTTGCCTGGTTGCGCAAGCAAGGATACGACGCTGTCCACCTCGCGGAGCAGGGTCTGGAACGGTCGGCAAATGGTGAGATTTTCGCAAAGGCCGCGCGGGAGCGCCGCATCGTACTAACCTTCGACCTGGATTTCGGTGAAATCGTCGCAATGTCCCATGGTACGGCGCTTCCCGTTGTCGTGTTTCGATTGCGCAATACGCGGGCTCCTCACGTGATCGATCGCCTTGCGGGGCTACTGGACGTGTCGGGAGCGGCGCTCGCGTCGGCATCCGTAATAGTCGTCGAGGAATCCCGTTACCGCATGCGCAAGTTCCCGCCGAAGACATGATCGCGTGTTCCGGAATCGGTGGCCGGAATTCACCTGTCGTCATCTACTTGACCGGCGCGTGTGGCGCGGATAGGCTACGCCCCACGTTGTGGCGAGTGTGTTCTTGCCGGGGAGCCGCGCACGAATGTCCATGGTCTTCTCGCTCTTCATAATTGTGGCCTGCGTGTTCCTGATGATGGTGCCGGGATACGCCGCGATACGCCGCGCCTGGATGGGCTCGGAAGGCATCATGTCGCTCTCGCGGCTCATGATCAACGTGATTTACCCGTGCCTCATCTTTACGTCCGTGACCGAGAAATTCACGTGGCGGGAGCTGCTGCGGGCTTGGCCGCTGCCGGCGGCGACCGTGATCATCATGCTGGTCGGTTACGCCGTGGGCCGCCTGGTTTGCTGGCGGCTCCGGTTCCCCGGGGAGGCGCATCGCCGCGCGTTTCTCTTTCAGACCACCGTCAACAACTACTCGTTTTTCCCGATGGGCCTCGTGGCGCAGCTCTACGGACCGGAAGGGGTCGCCGCGCTCATCTTCTCGACGCTGGGCGCCGAGGCCGCCATGTGGACCCTCGGCGTCATGACCCTGAGCGGCGCGCCGCCCGGAAAAGCGGCGCTGAAACACTTGTTGAGCCCCGCGCTCCTGGCCCTCTACGCCTCCCTCGCGTGCCTCGCCGTGTTCGATGCGGCGGGCATTGACCCCGCGGTCTTCACGGCGCGCGGGACGGCGCTGGCGACGCTGCACGGGACCGCGAAGGCGATAGGCGCGTGTACGGTGCCCGTGGCGATGATTATCGGCGGCGCGCGCATCGCCCAGCTTGTCCCGGATGACTTGCGCACCGCCCACGTATGGCTGGTCAGCCTGCTGCGGCTCGTGGGCATTCCGCTGCTTGCCGTGCCGGCCCTGCGCATGCTGCCGCTCGAGCCCATGCACGCGGCGGTGATGATCATCGTCGCGGTTATGCCGGTCTCGATCGCGAGTCTCATGTTCAGCGAGGTCTACGGCGGCGACAAGGCGCTCATGGGCGGTTCCGTGCTCCTCACCCACGTGCTCGCCCTGCTAACCGTACCGCTCCTACTGGCCCTGCTGCTTTGAAAGCGCCGCGTCACCTCGCCAGCGATGACCTGCTCCGTTCTTCTTCGTCCTCGTCCTCGTCCTCGCCCACCCGCTCCCCACTCGCTCTCCGTCGCTACCCGTGCGGTTGCACGATGATCTTCATCCCCTCTCGCGACTCCATGGCGGCGAAGGCGTCGTGGATGCGGGTCAGCGGGAAACGGTGGGTGATGATGGGCGCCACGCGGACCATGCCTTTTTCAAGCAGGCGCACCGCCAGTTCGTGCTGGCGCGGGACGCTGCCATGCGAGCCGGTGACGAAACACTCCTTGTAGTGAATGGTGTTCGAGAGGACACTGAGGGGGCGCGCGTCCTCCTTAAGGCCGCCGAAGAGGTTGACGTAACCGCGGTGGGCGACCATCTCGATGGCCTGCTCGTGCGCCTCGACGGACCCGCACGTCGTGACCACGATGTCCGGGCCTTCGCCGCCGGTTTCCTCGCGACACCGGGCCACGACGTCTTCCTCTTCGGAGGCGACGTAAACGTCGGCGTCGTAGGCGCGGGCGATCTCCATGCGCTTGTGGCTGCGCTGCACCGCGATCACCTTGGTCGCGCCCATGACGCGCGCAAGGTCGATCATCATGGCGCCGATCGGGCCCAAGCCGAGGATCACGACGGTCTTGCCGAGCGACATGTTGACCAGTTCGAGGCCGTTGATGGCGCACGCCAGCGGCTCCGCGAGCGCCGCGTGCTCGAAGGAGAGCGCGTCGCCGAACGGCGTGACCGGACCTTCTTCGAGCACCAGCCGCGGCAGCTTCATGTATTGCGTGAACGCGCCGGGAATCTGGTAGCCGATCGCATAATTGATCGCGCAATTGTTCCCGAGGCCGTTGCGGCACCACGAACACTGCCCGCACGGCACGTCCGCTCCGAGCGCGACGCGGTCGCCTTCCTTCACGCGCGTGACTTGGCTGCCCGCCTTGACGATGACGCCCGCCGCCTCGTGGCCCATGACGGCCGGCGGCTTCACCCGCGGGTTGCCGTGATGAAGAATGCGCACGTCGGACCCGCAGATGGCGACTGCCTCGACGCGCAGCAGCGCCTCGTCGTCGCCGGTCTCGGGCATCGGCTGCTCTCTCAGCGTCAATCGGTTCAAGTCTTCCAGAATCGCCGATAACATCGCCAAAAAGAACCTCCATGCCTACCGCGCGAACACGAAGTCCACTTGCGCCGTCGCGTCCGCCGTCACCGTAACCCGCGTGGATTGTGTTCCGAGGCGCTCGTGCCAGACCTCGAGCGTGTATTCGCCCGGAGGCAGTCCCGCAATCGAGAACGCGCCGTTCTCCTTCGTGACGGCGAAGAACGGATGCGCCATGACCGCGCAATACGCGCGCATCCACGGATGCACGTCGCACTTGATCGGAAAGATCGGCTCCGGTCGCGCGAAGACCGTCTCGGACTGCTCGGTCTCGCGGTCCATCGGCTTGTTGAAACCTTGGTTGACCTTCGGCATGGCGTTCACGTTGTGCATCGTGCCGTCGGGGTTCAGGAGCCGGAGGGTCTGTCCCGCGCGAACGCCGAACACGCGCGGACGGTAGACGCAACCGGCCTGACTGAGTGTCACGGGCGTTTCGGGGACGGGATAGACCTTGTCCGGCACGCCGTCGGTTACTTGCACGAAGACGTTGGCGAGGCCGCCGTCGTCGCCGACCACCAGCGATTCGTTCAGCGCCGGATCATGGGCGTGCTTCTCGGCGCAGGTCGGGTCGGCGTCCATGTTGATGGGGCGCATCGCCGCGGGCTTGCCCTCGTAGCGCACGACGCCGGTGATCGCGCAGTTGGGTTCGTCTGAAGGAACAGGGACGGACACGGACAGACACGGACCGGTCGCGCTGTCCGGGGGCACGGCGTCTGGAGCATTCATGCCGGTCCAAAGCACGGTCAGCAGGCAAGCAATCCACATGAGTTGTCTCCGTTCCAACACGGGGCGGGCCAGAGCCCGCACTCCGAACGCGCCGCGTTGCATTCTCATGGCCCCGGCCCCATACTCTAACACGCGGAAAGCGCGGGAGTCGCGCGTCGGTTTGTTCCCCCGCGAGGTTGCCGCCAAGGAGTCAAACACCATGGAACCCATTCCAAATTCCGGCCGCTTCAAGACCTTCGACGCCGTGGAACTGTTCGAGCGGTGCTGGGACGCCCCGGGCGACGCCCGGGCCCATCTCGCCCTCGTCCACGGCTACGGCGAGCATTGCAGCCGTTACGATCACGTGGCGCGCGCCATGAACGAGGCGGGCATCACGGTCCACAGCTACGACCAGCGCGGCTTCGGCCATTCGCCCGGCAGACGCGCGTACATTCACGACTGTGAGGTATGGCTGCGCGACCTCGACGCTTTCCTGGCGCACATTCAACCGCGTATCGCGGACAAGCCATTCTTCATCATGGGCCACAGCATGGGCGGACAATTCGTGGCGCTCCACTACATCACGCGCCGGCCCGCCGTGCGCGGCCTTGTCCTGAGCAGCCCGTTCGTGCAGTTCAACGACGATGTTCCAGAGTTGCTGGTGGCGTTGTCGGGCGTCGTCGGCGCGGTGCTTCCCTGCTTGCCTGTTTCTTCGGTGAGTACTGTAACGCTGTCGCGGGACCCGGCGGTCGTCCGAGCCGCGGACGAGGACCCGCTCAGCTATCACGGCAGCGTGCGCGCGCGCACGGGCGCGCAGTTCAAACGCGCCATCGACCGCATCGCGGCGAACATGGAGGCCATCGACGCGCCGCTCTACATTCTTCACGGCACGGATGATAAACTCGTCCCCGTCAGGGGAAGCCGCCTATTGCATGATCGCGCGAAGTCGGAAGACAAGACACTGCGCATCTATGAAGGCGCCTATCACGAAGTCTGGAACGACCTGTGCAAGGACGAGGCAATTGACGGGATTGTCTCCTGGATTCGCGCGCACACGCCTTGACTTCCCGCTCCCCGAGAGAGAGGCTTGCCTTCACAAGGCAAGCGTGCCCCACTCGAGCATCTTGACGAACCAGCCCGCGCGCTCGACGCGAATAACGACCCCGCCCTCCAGGTCAGGCGGATACTCGGCGGCGCTTCCAAACCGGAGGCGCAGCACCTCCCCGCTCTTTTCGTATACGCCCTTGGGTTGGAAGGTGATGCCGAGCGCCTCGTCGAAGAAAGTCTGGACCTCATCCGCGGGCATATCCAGCAGGGCCGCCGCGCCGCCGAACGCCACTTGGGAAGGATAGGCGGTGCGCTGTATGCCGATGATGTCCATGCGGTGCGGTTCGACGGTTTCGTCCACGGCGTAGGTACCCGTTTCGCGCCCCAGCAGCGTAACACGGTCGCCGCTCGCGACGTCGCGCAGCACCTGCTCGATGGTGCGGGTGACCTGATTGCCGATGAACTGGTAGCTCGTCGTGGTTCGCGAAGTGACCCCATCCTCGGGATCGTCATCTTCACCGACGTTCTTCCAGACACCCTCGAGACCACCGGGCGAGGGAATCAGGAAACACCCTTGGAGCATGACGCAGGCGCCCAGCAGGCCAACAATTGTGAGGAAATGCGCGTTTTTCATGTCGGCTTCTCCATTATCCGGTCGAGTACCCCTCGTTGCCGTGTGATACTTCGTGGAATCTCCCTTATTATACAGCTGATCCCCCGGTCTCGTTTCAGCCCCGTGGCGCGAGGCGATGAAACCGTGCCCCTGCTCTCAGGGTCGTACGCCTGTCACGACGCCGCGTGTGCGAAGGAAGGGGAAAGTTGTGTCAGTCGCTTACAAACGCGCCTTTTTTCGGTGGCTGCTGTTCGGCATGCTGGGCATGCTGTTCGAGGTGTGCCTCATGGCGTGGCACGTGGGCAAGGGCGGGAACCTGAGCCTGCGCGGCGCATCTTCGCCCTGGATGCTGCCCATCTACGGCCTCATCGGCGTGCTTCTCGAACCCGTGTCCGCCCCGATGATTCGACGGCGCGTGCCGCTGATATGCCGCGCGGCGGTCTACATGCTCCTCATTTTCGCGGTCGAGTACGTCTGCGGCATGATGTTTCTCTCGATCGGCATCAACAAGCGCGGCGTGGGCAGCATGCACACCGTCTGGGACTACGGATGGACCCGATACAACCTGCACGGTCAGATCGCGATCGAGATGGCGCCGACGTGGTACCTGCTCGGGTTGACCCTCGAATTCCTTTACAAGCGTGTCGATACCTGCGCTACGGCCCTCACCCTCAAACTGCGCGCGGATACCCTGCTTACCGACTACGGCGGCGGTGCCCCTCCGCCGCGCGGCGCGGATGCGCTCGCACAGGGAGGTCCTCGATGAATAGCGAAACGAAGGAGCGTTGACTATGTCGTTGAACGCGCGGCGTACATGGATTCGGTTTCTCATCTTTGGCGTGCTCGGCCTCGCCTTCGAGGTGTTCGGCACGGGGTTGAGCCAGTTGCGGCGCGGCAGAATCGTCATGCGGGGTTATTCCTCGCCGTGGATGATCCCGGTGTACGGGATGCTGGGCGTCATTTTCTGGCCCATCGCCGCGCGGCTGCGGGAGTGGCGCATCCCCCTTCCCCTGCGCGCCGTCGTCTACATGCTGGGCATTTTCGCCGTCGAGTTCGTCTCCGGCATGATCTTTCTCGCTGTGGGACTCAACAAGATCGGCGGGAGCCGCGAAACCGCCGTCTGGGACTACTCAGGCGACCCCTATGCGCTGTACGGGCAGATTTCGCTGCGATTTGTTCCCGCATGGTATTTCCTGGGCTTCATCGCGGAGCGCGTCTATCTCTGGGTCGATACATGGGCCACGGCGCTCGCCCTGCGCAAGCGCGCGGAAGACCTGCTGTAGTCACACTCCCTCTCCCCGAGGGTAATGCCCCGTCCGATCCGTCCGATCTGTCCGAGGGAGAGGATCGGGGTGAGGGTTCAAGAACATCGGCGGGACGCCCATGCCACGCGTCCCTCCCAAGTCGATTCACCGGCGTTTCCTTTCCCGGCCCCGGTCATTGCGCGCGGCCTTCTTCTGCGCGGCGGGATGGCCCTCCTCCGGAATGTGCGGCGCGGGCAGTTTCCCGAGAATCGCGTCAAACTGCTCCTTGATCGTGAGTACCTCCGGCGTCCCCGCAACCGTCACCTCCCGGTAGCCGGAACCGTCGCGCGAATCGCCGCAGTCGTACAGCCGCCCGTAGTGCAGCGGCGAATTGTCCTCGAGCAGCCAGCGCGACGTGCGCAGGATACGCCGGTCCGCGATGTAGCTGAAAATCCAGTCGCGCGCGGCGTCCGTCTCGCCGCGCAGGAACGGCGCGAGCGAGCGCCCGTCGATGGGCCGGTCCGCGGGCGACGGCGCGCCCGCGAACGCGCACAGGGTCGGCAACACGTCCGACAGGTCCGTGAGCGCGTCGGTAGCGCCGCGCGCCTTCACAATCCCCGGCGCATTGACGATCATCGGTACGCGCGCGCCCAGTTCCGTCGGGTCGCCCTTGCCGTCGCCGCCGGTTCCGTTATCGCCCGTGAACAAGATGATCGTGTTCTCGCGGAGCCCGAGCGCGTCGAGCGCCGCCGCGAGCCGCCCCACAATCTTGTCCATGTACTCGACCGCGCCCTGATAGACCCGGGGCGGCTTGTCGTATTTCGGGTCCTCAAGCGCCTTCGTGTCCGGCGTTCGCACATGCGGCCCGTGGGTCAGGCACATCGGGTAATACGCGAGGAACGGCCGGTCCTTGTTGCGGCCCATGAAATCGATTAGGAAGTCCGCGTAGAGGTCCGGCCCGTAGTCGTCGGGTTTTGTCGGAACATATTCGCCGTTCTTCATGATCGAGGGATGCCAGTAGCGCGACGGCTTGTTCTTGTCGGGACTTTCCCAGGCGCCGGTGTGCTCGACGCCCTCGGGCAGGTTGTGCTTGTACGCCCAGAAGCAATAGTCGTCGAAACCGCATTCGTGGATAAGCGTCGGCACTTTCCCCGAAAGTTGCCACTTGCCCGCGAGCGCCGTCGCGTACCCCTGCTGCTTCAGTATCTGTGCGAAGTTGACGTGGTTCGTCATGTCCTCGACGGGGTCGTTGGGGTCCGGGCCGCCGCGCCGCCCCGCGAAGTTGTAGACCCCGTTATGGCAGCCGTACTGTCCCGTCATAATCATGAGCCGCGTCGGGTGGCAGATGGGCGTCGCGTAGCACGTCTGGAACTGGACGCCGTCCCGCGCGAGGCCATCGAGATGCGGTGTGCGATGCGTCGCATGACCGTAACAACTCAACTCCTTCGCGCCGATGTCGTCCGCCATGATTACCAGGAAATTGGGCGGCCGCCGGCCGCCCGCCGCCTGCGCGCGCGCGCCGGAGGCCGGCCATGGCGACATCCCCGCGGCGCAGCCCGCCGCCAACGTCAAGAAATGCCGTCTGTCCATCGAGCTTGCCATGATCACCGCTCCTTTTGCCGCCGCCGCATGCGAAACTGGACGAGCGCGCCCGTCACCGCGAGCAGCATCCAACAGCCTGCCAGTATCCACGGCGCGCGCGCTTGCCACGCGGGATCGTCGAGGTAAGGCTCGACGCCCAGACCGAGCACGATAAACGCCGCCATGTACACCGCGATCCACGCGCCGACCGCCGCCGTTGCGAAGGTCATGGCGGCGCGTTCAAGCAGCAGCGCAAGAATGCCGCCGCCAATGGCCGCGCCAATCACCGCGTAGGGCGCCCACTCCTCGGGCCGGTCGCCCAAAACGGTCTGCGCGATAACAAACGCGCCGAGCACGCCGAGGCAGAACACGCCGACGCGATAGAGCCAGTACAAGGCCATCGCCCCGCAGATGCCGCCGAGAAGCAGCGCGACACCCATCGCCGGAAGACTGCCGCCGGTGAACCAGCCCGTCAGCAGCGCGGCCACGCCGCCCGCGAGCATGAAACCCGCCAAGGCCAGCAGCGCGCGAAAGAGCGGGTAGCCGAAGTAGCAGTAGAGCAGGCCTAGCACCGCCAGCGCCCCGAGCGCGAGGCGCGCCTCGAGGTCCGGCAGCGTATCGAGATTCAGTTGCAGCACGTTATCCAAGGGCTCGACCCTTCGGCGGCAATACGTCGGGCGCACGGGCGCGGCGGCGCCCCGCCGTCCGCTCCGTTATTGCAGGTGGCGAGACGGAAATCAAGCGACCGGCGTTTCCAGCGATGGACGGTATGGACGGTACGGACGATATGAACGAGGTGAACAAAGTTCGGGTTTTCTATAGGATGGCGGCGGCCTGGAATCGGGCCGGGGAGACGAACCATGCGAGTTTCCGCACGTGTGTCCGTGGTGTGTCTGGCCGCAGCGGCGGCGATGGGCGTCTGCGTCGCCACGCACGGCGCGACGCTCTATGTCTCGAAACTGGGCGACAATGCGGACGGTTTGTCGTGGCGCACGGCGTTCACGACGATCCAGGCCGCCTTGCAGGCGGTGCCCGACGCAAACGGCGGACACCGCGTCATCATCCGGCCCGACACCTACATGGAGGCGAACCTTTACCCGACGTTCGCCGGCGCGCCCGGCGCGTACAACGTGATCGAGGGCGACTACGACGGGAAGTACGGGTCGGGCCGGACCGGTTGGGCCGTCATCGATTCGGGCGTGCCCGACGTGGTCGTGCGCACGGACCCGCATGGCGGCGGCGGCAACCCGGGGTTCGTGATTCTCGACTCGGGCGGGCCGGAGAAGGGCCTGAAGAGCGTCGATTGGTGGGGGCCGTGGCGCTGCGATCCGGAGTTCTCGGCGGACATCTGGGACCGCTGGGAGTTCCGGCGCTTGTACGCCACGGGCGCGGAAGGCGGCATGGGCTGGGACCTGACGTGCCACAAGGGCGCCGAGTTCAGCGTGTTGGTCGAGGACTGCTTCGGGATTGGTCGCGCCTTCGGCGGCATCGTGGGGGCGTTTGTGTCGCGGCGCGACGAGCCCGTGGTCTTCCGTCGCTGCCAACTATGGAGTCTTGACTGGTGGGGCGACGCCTCGGGCATGTACGTGCGCGCGGAAAACCCGGCGATGCCCGATCACCCGGACTTGATCATGGAGGATTGCACGCTCGTGGGGCCCCAGTGCTCGCTGAAGGCGGGAAACCCCGGCTACGACGGCTACACGCGCGTCGCCCTCAAGGGCTGCCGCCTCGTTACGCTCAACTTCTCGCAGCCCCACGGCACGCCGAGCGACGGCGTCATCCAGAGCGTGATCGAGGGGAAGTTCCTGCACGTGGACCTCGAAGCCTGCACGCTCATGGGCTACAAGGTCTTCGGCGTGCGCAAGAACCCCGAGACCGTAAAGGACCTTACCTACACGACCCGGGGCGCGGTGCAGGCATACGTCCAATACGTGCAGGAGACGCCGCCCGGCTTCTTCCGGCTCGATTACTGGCCCGCGGACGTGTTCGCCGCGATTATCCCGCCGCCCGCGCCGGACATGCGCCCCGCCCCACGGGACCGCCAACTGTTGCGGCGCGACCTCTGCGAAATCGCGCCCGTCATCTGGCAGGACCGCCTCCGCCACATGGAGAGCATCCGCCCGGCGAGCGGCGGGACCAAAGAGGATTACCACCTGCGGGTCGTGGACGCCGATAGCGGCGAGGAACTGGCCCGCTTTGCCGAAGGTTACAGTCTTGCGAGCGCGCACGTCGCAGGCGAGACCTTCTACGCCTTCGCCTCGCGCTTCGAAAATAACAACTGGAACGACGTGACGTTGTTCCGGTCGACCGATCTCAAGCGTTGGACGACGCGGACCGTCATCGAGCAGGACGGCGACGAGCACCTCTTCAACTCGTCGGTATGCGACGGGCCGGACGGCTACGTCATGGCTTACGAGAGCAACGATGCGGACTATCCGGCGTTTACGATCAAGTTCGCGAAGTCGAAGGACCTCGAACACTGGGATAAGGTTCCCGAGGCGCTGTTCGGCACGGACCGATACACGGCGTGTCCGTGCATTCGCTACGCGAACGGCTATTACTATCTGCTCTACCTCGAACACCGCACGCCGCGCTGGTTCTTCGAGACCTACATCGCCCGGTCCAAAGACCTGAAATCGTGGGACGTGGCCGCGAGCAATCCCGTGATCTCGCCGCTCGGCGTCGATGAAGGCATCAACGCCTCCGACCCCGATCTCATCGAGATCGACGGAAAGACACGCCTCTACTTCGCCGTCGGCGACCAGCTCTCGTGGATGAACATCAAGACGGCGACATATGACGTGGGGTTGACGGCGTTTCTCGAAATCTGGTTCCAGCGCGAGTGAGCGGCGGCCTTGGGGACTACAGGCGGTAGAGCATCAGGTAGATCAGCACGCCGGTGACGGACACGTACATCCACACCGGCCAGACCCAGCGCGTGATCCGGGTATGGAGATCGAAGCGCCGCCGGAGGGCGAAATAGAGCGCGGCCAGAATGAACGGGACCATGAGGCCCGCCAGCGGGATGTGCGTGAAGAGAATCGTATAGTAGACCATGCGAAGCACGCCTTCCCCCTGATACGGCGTCCGCGCGCCGGTCTGCGCGTGGTAATAGAGGTAGCACGCGAGAAAGACGACAGACGCGAAGAATGCCGCCAGCATCATCTTCTTATGCAACGTCGGGTC
The DNA here is from genome assembly GCA_029556545.1 of Candidatus Hydrogenedentota bacterium. GTDB lineage: Bacteria > Hydrogenedentota > Hydrogenedentia > Hydrogenedentales > JAGMZX01 > JAGMZX01. Next base: position 52,156 of record JAKQEQ010000017.1, on the reverse strand, counting down.
ATGGAATCGCTTGATGCCAATCCAACCCGCGAGCAGGAAGCACGCCGCGACCGCGTTCAATATGGCGTTGATCGTCGGCAATTGCGACGCCGGCGCGTCCCTTTCGCCGAGCAACACGCGCATGTCCCGTTTCAGTTGCGCCACGCCGTCGATCTCGGTCCCCGTGTGGTAGCCGCGCACGCGCCCTTGTCGGTCCACAAGAATGAACCGCGTGCTGTGGAATATTGGCTCGTCGGCGGCCCCGACTTTCAGCGCAACGCCTAATGCTTTGATGACGTTCAGGTCGCCGGTCAGAAAATGCCAGCGCGTCGTGTCGGCGTCGAACTGTTTGGCGTACTCCGCAAGCCGTTCCGGCGTGTCCACCTTTGGATCGACGCTGAAGCCCGCGAATGCGACATCCGGCGTATCCGCGAATTCACGGGCAACGTCCGCCATCGCGCGATTCATGAGCGGGCACGGCCCTGAACAGGTCGAGAAAAAGAAGTAGCCGACCCAGACCTTCCCGTCGAGCATCGCCTTCGAGAACGGCGCGTTATTCGAGTCCGTCAGCGCGAAATCCGGCACGGTCGCCTCGACCGGCAAGGTCTCGCTCCCCGCAGCCGCCGCGCATGTCACGACCAGCAGCATCATGATTCTCAGACGCGAAATTCCCGTCATACCGGTTATCCTTCCCTTGGGGACTATACCCCGTGCGCCGCGGTGTCAGGTCGGGGTCTTCCGGAACAGATATGCGCCGAGGCCGAGAAAAAGCGCGCTCGGCAGCCACGCGGCGACCGGCGGCGGCAGTTGCTGGAGATGGCCGAGGCCGGTGGCGATGAAAAACAGCAGAATGTACGCGAGGCCAATGGCGATGCTCAGCCCGAAGCTGATGGCGACGCCGCCGCGGCGCACGCGCAGCGCGAAGGGCACGGCAAGCAGCAGCATGATAAACAACAGGGCGGGCTGCGCGAATTTCGCGTGATAGTCGACCCACTGGGCCTGGACCGGCATGCCGAGTCCGCCCGCGAGGCGCAGGTCGCGACGCAACGCGGCGGCGCTCTTGCCGTCGGGCGATTCGTCGAGGGCGAAGAGACGATCGGGCGGCTCGGCGAACGGCGCGGGTATCTGGGTGATGCGCGTTGTGCGTTCGAGCTGCGCGGCGCGGTCAAACGCGAACCACCGGCCATCCTCGATAATCCATTTTCCCCGCGTCTCGTCCCAGTAGATGCGCCTCGCCTGGATGTCCTGGACCAGTTCCGGCGTTACGGAATGAATGATCACGCCTTCGCCGGTCAGGGCGCGGCGATTGAATTGCCGGATATGCGCGGTCCAGTCGCCGGAGAGGTTGGTCCAACTCACGCCCTGGCGTGCTCCCGGCGAAAATCCCCGGAAATATTCGTTGTCGAGCCGCTCGAAACGCCGGTACGCCGCCGCACCGAGCGTGTCGACCGCGAAGAACGTCCCAACGGTCAGCAGCATGGCGAGAAGGAGGGGCGTCCGCACGAGGCGCCGGAGGCTGACCCCGCCCGCGAGCGCCGCCGTGATCTCGTTGTCCTGCGCGGCGCGCCCGAAGACGATGAGGCCGGACAACAACATACCGACCGCCGCAGCCTGATACTTGAAAAGGACTGTCGGCGCGAAGGTCGCGTAATACTCCAGGATCATTCGCCACGGCACGTCATACTTCTCGATTTGGCGTCGGCGCGTGGCAAGCAGATCCACCACGATCACGATGAGCAATAATGCCACGACAACCTTGGCCAGCGTGAACAGCAGGCGCTTCGAGAGGTAGCGATCAAGCAACGTCAATCTCATACGCGGTCCACCCGCCAGACGAAGACGAGGCCCGCCGCGCCGAGGACGAGGTTGGGCGCTTGCCCCATGAGAACGACCTGGTGCAACGGCATCAACAGTCGCGGTTCGAAGAGCCGGTTCAGCGTGAAGTAGCTGATGAGCATGACGAAGCCGATAGCAAAGATGAAGGAGCGCCCCGTCCGAGGCGAGCGCACCGCCAAGGGCGCCGCCACCAGGCTGACCGCGAGACACATGAGCGGCAACGCAAGCCGGTCGCTGATTTCGCCGCGCTCGCGCAAGAGCGCCGCATACGTCGGCAGCGCCTGGGTCTCCGCATAGGTTTGCGCCAATTGCACCTCGCTATAGAGCAATTCCCGAAGCGTCATGCCTTCGCGTTCGCGTTTCGGCTCCTTCGGCATCAGTTTCGGCACCGAAAGCTCCATCCGCGGCGACTCGGCATGAAAAACGCGGTCTAAACCGCGCGACTGAATCCACGAGCCGTTCGTCAGCACCAGCGTGCTGCCTGCCGGGTCGCGCACGAGCTGCGCGCTGTCGGCGTAGAACGCGGAGGTCTCGCCGGTGTCTTCCGGACGCAGTATGACAATATCTCGCAGCGTGTTCGTCCGCGTATCCTTATCGCCGATGTAGACGCGCCAGTCCGCGAACTCATGCATCACGCCCGGCGGCAACAGGTCGATGGACGCGCGCAGCGGCAGATCGCTGTAAATGAGCCTGATCGCCTGCCGCATCGCCCACGGGCGCACCTGGTCCTGGACGAGGAAGCAGCCGACGCTGAGCAACGCGCCCAACCCGATTACGGAGAGAATGAGACGCCGCATCGGGATGCCCGCCGCCTTCATCGCCACGAAAGCGTTTGCCTGCGCCAATCCGCCGAACCCCGCAAGTATGCCCATCATGTACGTGATGGGCACGATGTAGGCAATAAGCGCGGGCAAGGACAGGAACGAGAGCCGCGTCAGGTCGCCCAGCGTCACCTGGTCGAGCGGCAGTTCCGAGATTTGCTGGCGCAGGCCGGCGATCATCGCCAGAAACGCGATCACGACGAACGCAATCAGCGCGGGCGGGCCGACCTGTCGCAGAAGATATCGATGTAGCAGCGCCACTGAAGGTGTTTCCTGAAAAGCGCCGCATTATAACAGGGGCCGCGAAGACCGCGAAAGAATGACGAGAACCCCCAATTCCCTACTGCTTGATGCCCTCGATACCGACCATGAGCGTTACTTCATCGCCGACCGGACCCAGGTACGCGGAAATGCCGAAGTCGCTCCGCTTGATCGTGAAGCGCGCGTCGAAGCCGCAGCGAATCTCTCCCTCCTGCACCGGGCCGCACCCGACAAATTCCGCCTCGATGGTGATTGGCTTCGTCACGGCGAGAATTGTCAGGTCGCCGGTGACTTCATACGTGCTCTCGCCCGTCTTCTTGAAACCCGTGCCGCGAAATTGCATGGTGCGATGCTCGACCGCGTTCAGAAAGTCCTCGCCGAGGACATGGTCGTCCCGCTCGCGATGTTCCGTTGTGATATCGAGCGCCGGGGCCGTCACCGTGATGGCGCACGCCTCCGGGTTGTCCGGGTCGTAGGTGAACTCGCCTTCGAGATTGGGCGCGAGACCGTAGGTGTAGCTGACGCCAAGGTGCTTGATCTTGAAGACCGCGACCGAATGGACGGGGTCCAACTTATAGACGTCCGCCGCGGGCGCGGCCTCCGGCGCCAGCATTCCGAATATCGCCGCCGCAAGCAACGTTGTCGCCGTGCGTCGCATCGTGCACTCCTTTCCGGTTGCGTGTACGTTCCAGAAAACAGTGCGCGGGCGCGCGGCATTCCTGCCGGTCAACGCCACTCGAGCACGGCGAACACGGGATAGTGGTCCGACAAGTTTTTCGAGGGGTCGGGCGACTCGACACGGCGCCACTCCTTCGCATCGAGGGCCGCGCCGCGATAGAAGACGTGATCGATACGCGTATTGCCGTGGAGCGACGTGGGCACGTTGTTGTCGTGGCCGGTTTCACTCGCCAAGGGACTCGCGAGGTAGGCGTCGCGCCAGGGACTTTCCGTCAATCTAGCGTAGTCGCCGCGATTCGGATCGGTGTTGAAATCCCCCGTGAAGACCATCGGCAGCGACTTGTCGAGATGTTGGTCGATCCACTCGTGAGCCAGCGCGGCCATGCGCACCTGCGACGGCATCGTGTTGTCGAAGTGCGTATTGATCGCGTACATTTCGCGGCCCGTGGCCTTGTGCCGCAGCCGCGCCCACACCATGATCCGCGGGAACGCGTTGCCAAGGTCCATCGCGAGCTTCTCGGGCGTGGTACAAAGCCACCAGTGGCCCTCGTCGACTTTCTCGAAGACCGCCTCCTTATAGAACAACATCGCGTCGGTGAATGTCCTCACGCCGAGCGCCGCCATCAACGGCAGTTTCTCGGTAAGATACGCGAGGTCGTCCTCCGTCAACGCCACCGCGCCTACCATGCCGTAGCCGGGCAGACTTTCCCGGAGGAAGTCCACTTGCGCCGGAGATGTCTCCTGAAAACCGATGAGGTCCGGATCGGCTTCGCGAACCACCTGGATGCAGAGGTCGCGCCGCGCGGACCACGGAGGCACGGCCTCCTTGGTTTCCCAGTCCACCAGCACGTTGAAGGTGAGTACCCGCAGCGTGACGGGTTCCTCGGCGCGGCCCGCGCAGCCGAAGATGCCGCTGAGTACCGCCGCCAATAACAGACAGGTCGCCGCTCGCATAGTTTCTGCCCTCATGTGTGCTTCTCTTGCCCACGCTTCTTTCTGGAAGCCTGAGTCAAATGGCTCCTATTGGTCGTATAAGACCTATGGAATCGGCATCGGCCCGAAAACCGGCACGGCCATGCCTGCCTCGTCGCTGATGTTGCAGTAGGGGTCAAAGCCCCAGCCGTACCAGAGTTGCGCGTCCTCAGGCAAATCCTGCCAGTACCACAGGATCACCGTGTCCGGCGATTCCGAAGAAATTTCCTGGTTGAGAATCGTGGGCACGGGCGCGCCTTCCGGTCCCGCGGTGACGAAGAACCCGGCGGGCCGCCCCGGCGCAACGAGACGCCCGTTGACTTCCCTGAACTTCACCAGCATCTGCTTGCCGTACGGCGTCTCACGCCTCGTGACCTCGACCGGGCGCGGCCCGCGCAGCGTCTTGCCGCCGTACAGGTCGCGCTCGGCCAGACTTGCCAGCCGCGCGCCGAGTGTCTTGAGCCCCGGCGTGCCGGCGTGGATCAGGTCGTCCAGCGCGAGGTCAATCGACGCCACCACGCCGCTGTTCGGGATCAGCGCCTCGCACTCCAATTGCAGTTGCTGGATGCGGTTCCACGACAACGCCGTCGGCGACGGTGTCACGAAACGCCCGATCTGTACATAGTAGAACGGCAGATTCGGGTCCCCGAAATCCTCGCGGATCGCCGCTACGAAATCGATGAATTTCTGCTTGAACTCCGCGGACTTCTCCGGGTTCGCGTCCGACTCGGCCTGGTACCAGAGCACGCCGCGCACCTTGCCGCCCGCGACTTCCACCTGCTTCAACATCGAGCCGTAGAGCGACTCGCCGCCCTGATCCTTGAGGCTTGGGCTCCACTGGTCCATCGAGGTCCCCCCGTGGGCCGTACAGACGAGTCCCACGGGCCGGCCCGTGCGCCGGGTCATCTCGACGGCGAAGGGCAGCCCGAGGCCCGCGCCTTTCGTGCCCTTCTTGTGATTCTCAATGGCAACCTGGCGTTCCTCGTCGCTCTTCGGCTTGAAGTGCACGGGGTCGGGCGACTCCGCGAGAATGTGCAGCGGCTCGCGCGCGATCCGCCACTCGTGATTCATGGCCAGCATATGGACGAGCGGGTCGGGGTCCTGTACGTCGATCATGTTGCCTACGCCCTGCATGTTTGACTGCCCCGCAAGCACCCACAGATCGCCCACCAGCACGTCGGACACGCCGCACTTCTCCTCCCCGACCATCCATTCGATGGTGTACGGCCCGCCGGCGGGAATACCTGTCAACGTCCCTTTCCAGGCGCCCGCCGAAGCTTCGCCCGCGTGCTTCCAGTCGAATACGGGCTGACCCGCCTTCATCACGCGCCCGCGCACCGAGGCGGCGCCCTGACCGGAGCACGCACCTTCGCAGGACACGCTTGCGACGCCGGAAGCGTCGCATTGCAGCACCTGGTATGGCGTCAGGCCGCCGGTAACGGTCATCTCCGCAACGGCAAATCCACCGGCAATTGCGGCAACGACCAACATCCCGATGAGAGCAAAACGACGATTTCTTAACCGCATGGCATTTCCCCTCCCATGCAAGCGCATGGATTGATGTTGCACTACTAAGAACCCACAGCTAATATTCGCAATGATGCAGAGGAACGGGGGACTGGCACAAGCGACCCCGCGCCGCGCGGGGGAGACGTGCCTGTCCCCGAGGCCGCATCTAGTCCTCCTCCGCGTACATCTCAAGTACGTCGAGGATTTCCTGCACGGCGGCCTCAAGGCCGATAAATACCGCGCGGGCAATGATATCGTGCCCGATGTTGACCTCGCGCAGGCCGGGTAGTTCCGCCACGGGCCGCAGATTGCGCACGGTGAGGCCGTGGCCGGCATGAAGCGCCAAGCCGGGGAATCGGCGCACGTATTCGGCGCACTTCGCCAATCGCTGCAACTCGTGCTGAACGTCCGCGCCGCGGGCGTTCGCATACGCGCCCGTGTGCAACTCGACCGAGTCCGCGCCGATGGCCGCGCTCGCCTCGATCTGCTTCGGCTCCGGATCAATGAACATGCTCGACTTGATCCCGTGCGCGTGCATGCCCGCGACCACCTCCGCGAGCCGATCCTGCTGCGCCTCGACATCGAGGCCGCCCTCGGTCGTGATTTCCTGGCGGTTCTCCGGCACGAGACAGACCGTGTGCGGTTTGAGTCGGTGCGCGATCGCGACGATCTCGTCCACCGCCGCCATCTCGAGGTTCATACGCACCTGCAAGACCTGCCTGAGCTGCTCGATGTCACGGTCCTGGATATGGCGGCGGTCCTGCCGCAGGTGCACCGTAATCTGATGCGCACCGGCCAATTCGCAGAGCTTCGCCGCCAGGATCACGTCCGGCGCGGCGCCCTTGCGCGCCTCGCGCAATGTCGCCACGTGGTCGATGTTCACGCCGAGTTCAATCATGCTCCCTCGCCCTTTTCGCGCGCCGCCGCTAATACTTCACGCCCATAAGATGGCACAGGAGATAGCGGTCGAGTTCCTCGTAGTCGCGGGCCGCAATCAATTGCGCCTCGAGCTTCTTGTTCAACGTGCGAACCTTCTGCACAAGGAACTTGAACGTGGCAAGACTGTTGCTGAGGTGTTTCGTGTTCACGTCCTGCTTCTGTGTGCGCATGGTCTTCACGTCGAGCCCGATCCACTCGCCGTTGCGGCCATAGCCGTATTCCTCGAGGACGCGCACCTGGTTGAACGCGCGACGCAGGTTGTACGAGCCGAACGACTTGTCCTGGTCGAATTTGAGCCCGCCCTGGTCGTTCAGGTGAACGCTCCGCAGTTTCCTGTGCGCGAGGGCGTAGGCCATGTCGTCCGACGGATCGAGTCCGGCGAGAATCGAGTGGGCCGTTTCGCAGAGTACGCCGACGCGGTCCGGTTCGTCGGTCATATAGGACAGCCCGACGGCGTGGCCGATGGTCGGGATGATCGCGCTGTCCACGGGCTCGTTCGGCTTCGGCTCGATGAGAATCATCGTCTTCGGATCATACGCGAGCATGGCATTGATCGCGTCGCGGATTTGCAGCACCTCGATGCGCGGGTTCTTGCTTTCGCGGATATAGGAGCCTTCGCGCGCGAGCCAGAGCACGATGCTCTTTGCGCCGAGAACGTTCGCGATGTCGATGCAGACCTTGCTGCGCTCGATGGCGTACTTCCGGCATTTCGGGTCGTTACTCGTATACGCGCCGTCAATCGTCTTCGGCGAGAACCACAGGCGCGGCGCGACGAATTCCGCGACGAGCCCGTGGTCCGAGAGCATCTTCTTGATCTGCTTCGCCTGTTTCTCGATCTGCGCGGCGGTCTTCCCGTCAAGGTCGGGTACGGCGTCGTCGTCATGGAACTGCATGCCCTGAAAACCCATCTTCTTGGCGGCGGCCATTTTCCTGGCCAGTGCGACGGGCTTGCGCACCGTCGGCCCGAAGGGGTCCGCCCCCTCGTCGATGTTCCACGGTCCGAAGGAAAACCGGTAGATGCCCTTCACTTCCGTCATGATAAACCCTCCTCTTTGCATCGCGCGTCTTGCACGCGCCGTAAAACCCAAGCATACGGTTCCGACGGGAATGCGGTCAACCCGGCGCCGCCGTCTCCCGCGGACACCATGGAATACGACTCACGGCGTGTCGAGATTCAATGCGTAAATGCGCACATCGTGGTAACGGCCATGAAGGTACAGGGCCTCGCGCTCGACGCCTTCGCGCTGGAAGCCGAGGGCATCAAGAAAGCCGGCGAGGGCGTCCTCGCTCGGGCTGACCGGGACGGTAATGCGGCGCAGTCCGCCTTCGGCGGTTTGTTTCGCGGCCTCCTCGAGAATGTGGCGGAGCCCGCGGTGCACGGATCGGTCCGCATAATCGGCCTGGTCGCGGAGGTAAAGCCACGCGCGGGCAGTCCGCGGGATGCGATCGGGTCGCACGCGCATCAGGCCGATGGGCGCGCCGGTCTTGCGCAGGAGCATGAATTCGCGCTCGTAATCGCGCGGATACAGGGAATCCATTTCACGATCATAGCGCGTCGCCATGAACATGCCCGATTCGGTGCAGAGGAAATATGCGGCTTCGTTCCAGTTTTCCCAGCGGGTCAGCAGTTCCGCGTCACCCTCCTCGAGAGGACGCACGCCGACCCGTGCGCCGAACGCCGCCCGCGCCAGTTGAAACAGCGAGGGACGGCCCGCGCGCCCGAGGTTCTGGTAGATGCGCGTGAAATGAACGCCGCGCGCGGCCAGCAGATTGAACGCGGCCACCGCCGCCTCGAGCCACGCGCGCTGCGCGTCGCACCAGGGCGCATGCGGCAAGCGGAAGTTGCCCGACAGCGCGTGATGCACCGCCGCCACGCCGCCGCCGCATAAACCGCGCGCCCAACAGCGCATACAGGCCGGCGTCGTGACCGCGCCCACGTCGTCAAATCGTTTCAGCAGGGCTTCGTCCAGCCGGCCTTCTTCGAGGATTCCCGCGCGGAAGGCAGGGTTGCCCATCCAGAGTCGCGACGGATACACTCCCCCCGAGGCATCCACCGCGAGTTCATTGGTCCCGACGGGGTCCGTGCGCCGCACGGGTTCGCCCTGGTAGATGCGGAGGAATAGCGGGGCGATGGGGTCAAGGCGGAAGTAGCGGCCCTCGAGCAGGCGATTCGCGTAGTACACGGCGGCGCGGCGCAGTTCATCGAAGACCGCCGCGGGGGTGGCGCCCGGCAGCGCGGCGAAGAGCGCATCGAGATCAATCTCGATTACCGGGAACCCGGTCTTGTCCAGAGCCGCGACCGCATCCGCGAACGAGGCCGCGCCGGGCGACAGAATGATGCGCCCCGTCACGGCGTCGTTCTCGGTGCCAAAGGCCTTGACGAGGCGGCCTAGCCTATCAAGCCCCGACTTCGCCAGCTTTTCGAGCGACGCCGCGACGGACGCGCCCGCGCGCAGTTCGAGTTGCATGGCGCAGCCATGCCCTTGAAGCGGCCCCGCCTCCCGGAGCGGCAAGGGCCCCACGCGCACGGCCACGGTCAGTTGCTTCCCCGCGAGCGCGCCCAACCGCAGCGCCTCCCCGCAGGCCTCCGCCAGCGGCGACGCGGCGAATCCGGCGGGCGGGACTTCGACGACGAGACGAAGTTCCTGTTGCGCCGCCGAACGCGCCAGCAACAACGTCGCCGCGTCGCGGATGAGTTCGGGGCGCGGCGGCGTCTCGCCGAGGCGCAGCGTGAGCAGCTTCGCGCCGCGCTCGATCTCGAAGCGCTTGATGAATTCCTCCCGTCCCGGCGACTTCAGGATGGCCTTCGTCGCGCGCAGCCATTCGAGTTCGCTGATTACCTCGCCGACCACCCTCGGGTCGTGCCGGTCGCGCAGTTGGTGAGCGATATGGTTCGGGGTGGCGTGCGGATAGTGCTCGATCACGTCCCACGAAACCTTATCGCACTCGAAGCAGAAGCACGACTCGGGATCGACCGCATAACGGCTGTCGCCGTGGGTGAAGCGATGGAGCGCCGGAGCCGCCATCAGTAAGCCCCCAGTGTGCCCTTGTGGCGGCTATGGTTCTCCATGACCTTGAAGCACACGATGCCCAGCCCCGTCCACACGACGCAATTGAGGATCAGGAAATAGAAACAATATGGCGCTTCAAAGGCGAAGACCGACGTGACCGGCCCTCCCGTGGCCACACCCTGGCCCTGGATGAACACGTATTTGAGGCAGATGGCGGCATCGGTGACGGGGAGCATGTGGAGGAACGCGGTCATGAGCCAGTGCCCGTGCAGCAGCCCCTCCTCGGCGAAGAGCGCAAGCCCAAACAATACGAGTCGCACGATGATCGCCAACTGGCCCGTCTGCTTGAAGACAAGCACGAGGCCGCCCACCATGAAGCCGAAGCCGAGCAGGTTGATGAACGTGAGCGCGAGAAGCACGGGCGCGGCGACCCAATCCCAATAGAGGGTGCCGCGCAGGGTCCACGTGATCAGCCACAGCATGATCCCGGAGGAAAAGATGGTGTTGACCCCGCCCACGACGGACCGCGCGAGGAAATTGGTCACGAGGCCGTGCGGACTCAGGCAGAGCTGCTCGAGAACGCCCATCTGCGCCATGCCTTGCAGCCCCTGCGTGAACAGGCCGACGATGCCGAAGGCGAACAACCCGATGATGAACCCCAGCACGTAGCGCGTGGCCTTGGTGGGGTCGCTGACCAATCCCCCCGGCACGCCCGGCGGCGGGGCAGCCTGTTCCGTGACAACCGTGGTCGGCGGCGCGTCCGCGGGCGCCACCGCGTCCATGCCGCCGCGCGACATGAACCCGATAATCAGCGCCATGAGCATACCGTAGCCTACGATGATGCCGGTCAACGTGCGGAACCAATAGCGCCGCGTGATGATCCACGAGCGCACAATTTCCGCCTTGAGTACGAGGAAGAATCCTCTCACTTCGTTTCTCTCCCGGACGGCGCGGGGGACTCCCGCAAGTCCGTGGTCAATTGCAGGAACACGTTTTCGAGTGTCTGCTGCCGCTGGTTTATCGAGCGCAGTTGATAGCCGCCCCGGCGCAGGCGCGCGATGACTTCGTAGAGGGCTTCGGAACGTCCGGCGGCTTCGCGCACCACGGTCAGCGCGAGCGCGGGGCCCTCCTCACCGTTTTCCGCTTCGACCGCGATCACGCCCGGCATGTCCTGGAACTCCGCCGCCGCCGGGGCGCGATCGAGCTTGAACGCGAATATCTGCTCCGAGAACAGGTCCAGCAGTTCCGCCGTTGGGCGGCACGTGACCAGTTCGCCCTTGTTGATGATACCGATGCGGTCGCACAGTTCCTGCGCCACGGCCATGTCGTGGGTCGTCACGAGCACGCACTTGCCCAGTTCGCGCGTCATTTCGAGGATGCGGTCCTTAATGGCGCGGCTGCTCTGGACATCGAGGCCGGTGGTCGGTTCATCGAGAAGAATGATGCGCGGGTCAGCGATAAGGGCGATGCAAATGGCAAGTTTCTGTTTTTCACCGCGCGACAGGCGGCGCACCTGCACATTCTTCTTGTCCCGCAGCCCGATGAAATCGAGGAGCCGATGCGAACGGTCCTTGAGTTCCGCGCCGCGCACGTCCTTCAGGTTGCCGTAATACGCGAGGTTCTCGAGCGGCGTAAGCGGCCAGATGCTGGTGCGGGTGCCCTCGAGCACGACGCCGATCTGCCGCAGCACCTGCCGGCGACGCCGTTCGACGTCGAGCCCGTCCACGTAGACCGCGCCGCCGTCGGGCCGCACCAAGCCCGAGATCATCTTGACCGCCGTCGTCTTGCCGGCGCCGTTCGGTCCGAGGAGCCCGAAGACCTCCCCCGGCTGAATCGTGAAGCTGATGTCGCGCGCGGCGTGAACGGTGCGCCGGGCATAGAGCCGCCGCCGGCGCGTTTCCTCGTCCAGATGGAGGAAATGCCGCGTGTAAAACGTCTTGGCGACGTGATCAAGTTCCACCAGGGGCTGTGCGCTCATGTGTGTGCCCATAACCTCAGGGTTCGTTCGCCGCGATTCCACGACCGCGCGACGCGCGACCGGCGTCGGACCCGCAGGATCACGGCCCGCTTGCGCCGCCGCGCGGCATCGATCCGGATAAGGTGCTGCTGGTACTGCAACTCAAAATTACGGACCGTATGCGCCACGATAACGAGAATCAGGCTGCCCGTCCAATAGTACAACGCGCCGAGCGCCACCGCATAGCCGAGAAATTCGATGGACTCGATGCGGGGGCGCCGCAGAAAGTGCTCGTGACCCAGCGAAAACAGGACCGCCACCGCGAGGACGGACCATCCGACGCGGCCTGTCGCCGCGATCAGCAACGTTTGCGCCACCGCACGGAAGATGACCTCCTCGACTACGCTATTCTGGAAGAGCGCGAACATCGGACCGGGCTGGTCGGCGAAGACGGCCCCGCGTCGGGATTTCCCGAAGAAGTAGACCCGCAGCGCGCGCAAGATGCCGCGCAGATCCTTCGTGGCGTTGGTCACCATCAACGACGCCGCGTGTATCAGATAGCCGCAGGCAAACCCCGCGGCGATGCCCCAGGGCGACAAAAGGTCGCGCGAAAGCGCGCCGCGCTCGACCGCGATCCAGAGCGCGACGGCAAGCAGCGGCGTTTGCAGCCCCAGTGCGCGGAACCGGTCCGGACGCGGCGCCGCGGCCCCGCCGCGGACGTGCCGCCACACCGACACGCCCGTGTAGAGGAACAGCAAGGTCCAGAACAGCGCCTTCACGCGCTGGACTCCGCGCCTGCGCCGCCGCCCTCGGGCGCCGCCTCCTCGAGCGCGCGGACCATGTCCTGCAGCGACACGCCCCGCATGCGGCCCACGCGCTCGCGAAACACCTCGAATTCGTGTCGCAAAAGCCCGTAGCCGTAAACGTCGTACAGTTTGCCGTCGCGGGACACGTGTTCGCGCAGTGTCAACTCGCGCACCGCGCCGGTCATCTCGAGCAGCCGCCACGACGCGCGGTTGAAGGCGTAGATGTACGCCTGGACCCGGTGCAGGTTCAGTTCGTCGAAGCAGTACTCGAGGGTGCGATAGGCGGCCATGCCGGCGACGATGCCGTTGCGCAGTTCCTTCTTGCCGATGTAGAAGTCGACCGAGCAGCAGCGGTTGCGCCAACTGATGTGCTGGAGCGACAACAACCCGATGGGGCCGTGTTCCTTCGAGTCGATCATGAGGTAAATACCGCCCGGCATCGTGTGGCCCGCGGTACGGCCCAGCATGGACACAATCTGCTCGCGGACCTGCCGCGGCGACCGCGCCGGGTCGCCGTAGAGAAAGCGCGCGAAATCCGGGTCCTCGACCCACCCGACGATCGTGTCGAGATCATCACGGTCCGCGCGCCGAATGAAGGAAGTCAACGAAGGAGGCATTCTCGGCCCTTATTTCGTGTTTGTTCGCGTACTCGTACTCGCCCGCCGTTGTGCGGAAACGAACGCTTACCCGGCGAACCGGGTGAATACTTCGAGGTTATGCCATTGTCCCAACGAGTATAGCGCGTTCCGCTGGACGCCGCTGCTCTCGAATCCGTGCCCGAGGAGAAACTGCTTTAGCGCGGTCTCACCATCGAGACCGTTCGCGAGCAGCTTCCGCAGGCGCTGCCGCTCGAAGGCGCGTTCGAGGACGAAACCCAGCGCGTCTTCCGCCAGCGGCGTCTCGTAAGTTGCGTCCGCGAGGAACAGCAGGGAGGTTTCGCCGAAACCCGCTTCAGGATTCACGCCGCGCACACTGCAAAACCCGCACACGACGCCCGCCGTATCCTCGACGGCGTACAGCACGCCCTGCTGGACCTCCTTGCGCGAAAGCAACTCGCGCACTTCGTCCTCCGTGGGCATGATCGGCTCGCGCTTCGCGTCGAGCAGCGCGGCACGGGGATACTCGGGATCGTATAACCGCGCCAAGGCTGGTGCGTCCTCCCGCTCAGCGGCGCGGATATAGCCATGGGGTGTTTGAATCATGAGGCCCCTCGACAGCGGCGCTGCGACGCTAACGCCCAAAAAAAGACGCACAAGAACAAATAAGCACGCAGAACGACACAAGCGCTTGATGTCACTCTCAGACGGTCAGCGAATTCCTTTCGGGGATCCAGATAGCTGGACCCGAATGGCGGCCCGCCCGGTGATCAGGGCGGAAGCGGCTCGCGCACGCGCTAGAACGTGATTTCGCGGTTCTTTTCGTACCGGAAATCTTGCCACGCGCGCCAGAGCGCGTTCATGAAGTCGTTGAAAGCGTCCGCGGGCGCCATCGAAATCGTGCGCAAATGCCTCATAAGCTTACTCCACACCGTCGCGTTACCGAATCCAGGTCGACACACTGTCTTTCGCCTCGAGCGGGTCTCGCGCATGCCAGGACCCCCAGGCGGCGCGTAATCACGTTGTATCCCCGCCGCCCGTATCGGGCAACGGATTGCTCGGGTTCTTATTCTCAAACAGCGGGATACTAATCTCGATAAGGTCCCGCGCAAACGTCAGCTTGACCTCCGGCGGAATGTTGGAAGCGCCTGCCGGCAGGCGGGTTACCGGATGTATCCTTTGCATGACGGGTCTTCCTTGGACCACTGCGGCCGCTCGGGGCGGCTAGGCGGCGTCCGTGTTGTCGTCCTGTTGAACCGAGTTCTTGATCTCCAGGACCGGAACGAAGAAGCCGGTCAGGACCGTTGACAAGAAGCAGAGCTTGACCTGCAGGTCGCTCGTGGGATTGGTACACAGGTCGGAGGAGGCGGCCGCAGGCGTTCGCGATACAGACACAACGTGTTTCATGACTTCTGTCCCCGATTCATCCGCCGGGACACCCGCCGGTTGCAGGGTACGTCGGGCATACCTTACACCCTGTGGAGTGCGCCAGCACCGTAACGTTCAGCCGGTAGTACCTTCTTTGGCCAGAAGCGCCGTCGCGACGACCGTCATCAACTGCGCCACGACCGCGATGATCTGTCCGGGCGTGGCGTTTAGTGAGGCTCGCCGCGGACGCGCTGAAATGATCGCAAGGTGTTTCATGGGGTTCCTTCCGACTCCTTGGTCTATGTCGTCGGCAGTATAGCACCGGCTATACCGTCAGTCAATGAGTTCGCCGCCTTGTGCAACGGTTTATAACTTCAACAGCGCCGGGCACTTGCGCGGCTTGCCACGCGGGTGCAACCGGTGTCTGGCCGAGTATCTCCGGCGCGCTATTTGATCTCGCGGTTCTCCAAGAAGTTCCTTGTGGCTACCCGCGGCGGGCGCGAAGAGGGTAAGGACGGTATGGACGACATAGACGATATGGACCTTGCTCTGACCGCACGGCGGCGGCGTGCAGGGCGCATATCGGGGTCATTCCGACTCTTCCGCCTCTTTCGACACCAGGGACGTGCCCACGATGGTGAACATGCGGGCGACCACCGACAAAATCTGGCCCAGCGTCGGTTGCTCCAGATAGTCCCACTGTATAGATATGGTCTTTACATGTATCATACTTCGTTCCCTACTCCCGGCCGGCGCTCTTTCCGGCCATTCCGAGCCTCGCGGCGACGGCCGTAAGGGACCAGCTACCGTTATCCAGTGTACCAGAAGCTGTGGCCCGCGTTACACCGCAGGGATGACTCCGCAGGCGCGGGACGTTATCATTGCGGGAAACACCCGGAGGAAAGAGATGAAGGTCAAACCGATTTCTTGGTTATCGCGCATAACACTGCTCGGCGTCGCGGCGTTGCTTGTAAGCGTCGCGCAGGGGACGTCGCCGATCGAATCGACGGTGTCAGCCATTGCGGGGCGGCTGACGGAGGCGTTCACGCCGGAGGAACTGCGCGGGCTGACGGAGGAAACGCTGCGCCCGTTCGTGAAACCGGCGGAATTGCGCTCCCTGGCCTCGGAATACTGGCGTTTCGACGTCAACGTGCCCGTTGTGGTGTCCGTGATGCGCGATGCGAATCAGACGGCGTTGCCGTTCTGGCTCGAGGGGGCGGGTTTCGCGAAGGCGGATTTGGTCGTGCGCAACGAGTACACGACCTATGAAGTGTGGCAACGGGCCTATGACGCGGGATCGGTGGGTCTCGGGATCAATGGCTTCGACAAGCACCGGCCGCATTACTTCGTGTCCGTGGGCGCGCAAGACCCCGACGCCCGCCTCGAACTGACCAACTTCGTCCCCGAGGACCAGCAGGTCTTCGAAATGGGCGTGGGTGCGAGCATCTATCATGATTGGCCCGAACTCGTGTTGTCCGAGGTCCCGGAAGCCCTCGAGGGGCAGGCGCTCCTGCCGACCATCCGGGGCCGCGCGCGGGAGGCCCATCTGATCGGCGCGTTCCGCGAGACAGCGTTCCCGTCCGCGGCGGACCCGGATCAAGTGCTGCTCACGTGGAACGGCGATCCACGCACGAGCATGGCGGTGCAATGGCGGACGAGTCCCTCCACGGAACGCGGGTTCGTGTGCTATCGCGAGGCGGACGCGGCGGCGGACGCGCCGTGGTCCGAGGTCGTCGCGTCGATGCGGGCCCTCGACGACCCGTTGATTATCAATGAGCGGCGCGTGCACCGCTTCACGGCGACGCTCAGCGGCTTGAAGCCGGGGACGGCGTATGCCTATCGCGTCGGCGACCCCGAATCGGAGCGGATCAGCGACGCGGCGACGTTTCAGACCGCGCCCGCGACGCCTGAACCGTTCACGTTCTTCTTTCTGAGCGACACGCATAACTCGCCCGCCGCCGGAGCGTTGCTCGATGCCGCGCTCGCGCGGGACCCGGACGCCGCGTTCGCGCTAATCTCCGGCGACCTTGTGGGCACCGGCCAATACCGCGACGACTGGGACAATTTCTTCGCGTACGGCGCGCCGTTCATGGCGCGGCGGCCAGTGATGCCGTCCATAGGAAATCACGATGCCATCGACGGGCTCGGCGCGGACCTGTACCTGGCCCATTTCGAGTTGCCGGAGAACGGCCCGGCGTCGCTCGCGCCGCAGCGCACCTACGCCTTCGAGTACGGGAATGCGATCTTTCTCATGATGGACGTGACCGAGCCGATTGCCGCGCAGACGTCGTGGATCGACGCGCAACTCGAGCAAACCTCCGCGAAATGGAATTTCGCGGTCATGCACTTCCCGCCCTATTTCCCCGAGGACAGCGAGGCGGCGATTCGCGAGGCCTGGATTCCGGTCCTTGACCGGCACCATGTGGATTTCGCCCTCGCGGGGCACGTCCACACGTACATGCGATCCCACCCGATGCGGGGCGGGGAGTGTGTGGCGTCGCCGGCGGAGGGCACGACTTACCTGATCACCATTTCGCTCGATGACGGCGGCGCCATGCCGCCCAAGCCGGATTACGCCGCCGTCATGAAGAAGCCCGGCGTTGCGTTGTACGTGCGCTTCCGTATCGAGGAGGCCCGCGTCGTGCTCGATGCGCTGGACAGGGACGGCAACGTGTTCGACATGTACACCGTCGAGAGGCCGTAGCGCCCGCCTCGCGACAATGACGGAGGAACATGCCGCATCTGCATCGCTTTTATGTGCCCGCCGACACGCCCGGCGCGGGCGAGGTCGCGTTGCCGCCCGAGGAAGCGCGCCACGCGCTGAAGGTCCTGCGGCTGCGCGTAGGCGACCGCGTCGCGCTGCTTGACGGCCAAGGCCGCGAACTCGTCGGTGCGGTCGCGCGGATGGACCGGCGCGACGTCGTGGTGGCCGTCGAAGAGGAACGGCGCGCGCCCCGCCCCGCGCCCGCCGTCACCCTCGCGCAGGCGTGGCTGCACCAGGACAAGGCGGTCGAGTTGCTGGTGCGCATCGGCACGGAATTGGGCGTGGACCGATTCCTCTTTTTCCGCGCCGACCGCTCGGAACGCGCGCCGCGCGTCAACCCGAAGTGGGACCGCATCGGCGTCGAGGCGTGCAAACAGTGCGGTCGCCTCTGGCTGCCCGAATTCGTCGTGGCGCCGTCGTTGGCGGAGGTGCTGCGCGATGCGTCCGGCGACCTGATCGTCGCCGCAATCGAGGGGCCTCCCGTTCCTCTGGCGCGGGCCCTCAGCGGCGCGGAGGTGACGCTTCTCATCGGCCCCGAGGGCGACTTCACGCCGGAGGAAATCCGCGCGGCGCTTGAACGCGGCGCGCGCCCCATCAGCCTCGGAACGACCACTTTCCGCGCGGAGACCGCCGCCATCGTCGCGGCCACGCTGGTCCAGCACCACCTCGGGCGGCTGGGGCCATTGCACTTGTAGTATGGGCTTCGTCCTGCTCTCTTGTCAGGAGATTTGTTCCAGCGGCGGCTCGATGTTGCCCCGCTGCACGCCGCCGCGGACGCGGGTCGGCGCCGCCCATTTCGCGCCGTTGCGGATAACTTCGAGCACCTCTTCCTGGTGGTAGATGGGAAAAGTCTCGTGGCCGGGGCGGAAGTAGAAGACCTTGCCAAGGCCCCGGTGCCAGCAGCAGCCGCTGCGGAACACGTCGCCGCCCTGGAACCAGCTGATAAACACGAGTTGGTCCGGCTGCGGGACGTCGAAGTGCTCGCCGTACATTTCCGCGTGGGGGATTTCGATGTATTCGGGGATGCCGTCGGCGATCGGGTGCGCCGGATCGACGACCCAGAGGCGTTCGCGCTCGCCCACGCCCCGCCACTCGCGCCATTTCAGCATGCAGCCCGTGCCCATGAGCCGCCGGAACGGCTTCGACATATGCCCCGAGTGCAGCACGACGAGGCCCATGCCGTTCAATACGCGGTCCTGCACCTTCGCCGCGTTCTCGTCCGTGACCCGGTCGTGGGCGCAGTGGCCCCACCACGTCATCACGTCCGTGGTGTCCAGGATATCGTCCGAAAGGCCCTGGTCCGGGTCATCGAGTTCGACGCAGCGCACCGACGCGATCCCCGGCTGCTTTTCGAGGTAACGCCCGATCGCGCGGCCCATCCCGTCGGGATACAACTCCTTGCAGCGGGGCAGTTCCTTTTCGTGCACGCCCTCGTTCCATACCGTCACGCGAATACCGGTGCTCATGGTCGAAATTCCTTCCGCATGGCTCTTCCGCGGGTGCTTTCATCCATAGCAGACCACGCCGCGCTGATCGGCCTCACGCCCCACCTGCCCTAACGTTGGCATCCGTGACCGACAACGCGCCGAGCGCACCCACGCGGAAACGATGATAGCGCATGCCGGTGTGTCCAGCAACATCGTCACTCGGAATTCTCAGGCGGTTTCGGGATGACCGTGAGATTACTGATCGGGACGGGTACGTCCAGCGTCAGGCGCGGGCGAGGACGGCGCGGCGCATGCGCTTCAACATGGCGGTGAAACCCCGGCGGTGTGCGTCGGGCGTGGCGCTTTCGGTGCAGTTGCGGCAGATTTCCGGGAGTTTCGCGACGTCGTCCTCGGCGAAGCCCTCGCGGATGCGGCGGTAGACCGGGCTGTTCCAGACGGCGCGGACGGACTCGGCGCTGAGGTCGCCCGCGATGACCGTGCGGAACCAGTCGACGCAGCAGAGGACCACCTGCCCGTTGAAGAGCACGCACATCTCGCGCGAGGGGCGGATGCAGTGGCTCATGGGCTTCATGGGCCGGCCCGCGTTCAGCGTCGCGGCATCCGTGACAAAGCCGCCGCGATTTTCGAGGACCGATGTGACCAGCCGCACCCCATGGCGCTTCCAGAACCGCCGCGCCTCGTCGATTTCCCCTTCGTTTTTCGCCGTGACGACCATGGACACGCGCAGGTCGAGTTGGGAGCGCTTCGCGCGGATCAGCCGGTTGAACGCGATGACGTTGTCGATGACTTTCCGCGCGTCATATCCCATGATCTCGCGGTTCGTGGCGTCGTCCAGCGATTGCAGGCTTACTTTGACGCGCTTGAGGCCGGCGTCGATGAGTTGATCGCCCATTTCCTCGCTGAGGCCGGTCCCGTTCGTGGTAATCAGCGTGGTGGTGTCCGGGAGCCGTTCGGCGATGTAGTGGACAAGATCGGGCATGCGCTTGTCGTTCAGCGGCTCATTCTGGAGGTACGGCAAGATGCGGCGGGGGCGCGTTTCCGCGAGTTCGTCAATGATTTTGTGAAAGAGTTCGAGGGACATGCGGCCATGATCGAGACCGGACTCCAATACGGCCTCGTTCGGGCAGAATACGCAGCGCCCGTTACAGCCTGCCTGCGTCTGTATCTGGATGCGCGGCGGTCCCGGCAGCGTGTCCTGTTCCATGTTCGCCCTCGTGTTCTGTATGCTGTGCCCACTATGCCACATTCTGGAGAACAGGACAATGGCGATGCCGTATTTCCTGGGCGCGTGGCTGCTGGCGGCCTGGATGTCGGCTGCGGGGGCTGACTTGGCGCCGCCGCGATCGCTGCCCGTGGCGATCGCGATGGAGCGACCGCGCATTCTCTTGACGCCGGCGGAGCGCGAGGCGCTTCGGGCGCGGGTGGCGCGCGATCCGTGGGCGGCGCAGGTGCGGGACGCGCTCGTGGCGGAGGCCGACGCCATCGCCGCCGCGCCGCTGGACATCCCGCGGGCGGGGGGACAGTGGTCGCACTGGTACGTGGGCGAGGCCGGGAACCGGCTCGTGCCCCGCGGCCCGACGGAACACGTCGACCCGAGGACGGGCCGGGTGTACCGGGGCAGTCCCTATGACGAGGCGTACACGGGCATGCGCCATGGCTATTGGCTGCGCGGGGTGCAGACGCTGGGCATGGCGTACGCCATCGAGGCGCGGGCGGCCTACGCGGAACGGGTGCGCGAAATCCTGCTCGAATACGCCTCTTTTTACCCGAGGCTGTGGAAGCACACGAAAAGCGGGACGTGGAGCCGGCGCGGCGCGCGGCTCTTCGCGCAGACGCTCGACGAGGCGGTGATCCTGTGTCATATCGTCGCGGGATACGACCTTGTTTACGATGCGCCGTGTTTCTCGGAGGTGGACCGGGAGCGGATCGCGGCGCGGCTGCTGCGGCCCATGGTCCGGGTGGTTCGCGCGCGGGACTCAGGCCGGTCCAACTGGCAGGCGTGGCATAACGCGGCCATCGGCCTGACGGGGTTCCTGCTCGGCGACCGCGCGCTCGTGGACCGGGCGCTGAACGGGCAGTCCGGACTGCTGTTCCAACTCGAGCACTCGCTGTTGCCGAGCGGCCTCTGGCACGAACTCGCGCCCATCTATCACTGGTACGCGCTCAACGCGTATGTCTACCTGTTCGAGGCGGCGGCCCGCGCCGGAATCGATTGCTACGCGCTTCCGAAGGTGCGCGGCATGTTTGACGCGCCTGTGCGGGGCCTGTTGCCCGACGCGACGTTCGCGCCGCTACAGGACAGCGACCGGCTGGCGTTGTCCGACGACCGCTGGTACTACGAAGTGGCGCATCGGCGCTATGGCGACCCGCGCTATGCCGCGTTCGCCGGCGCGCGCCCCGAGGGCGAGGCGATCCTGCACAAGTCCGAGGACCTGCCGGAATCGCGCGCGCTGGGGCTCGAAGCGGCGGCGTTGGCCCTGTTCTGGGGCGTCGAGGCGCTGCCGGAGCCGCCTCCGGCGCTCGAGTGGGCCTCGTCGAACGACCCGGACGAGGGGCTCGCCGTGCTGCGGGACGCCGCAAACGAGACCGTGATCCTGCTCGATTACGGCCCCGCATCGGCGGGCCACGTGCAACCGGCGAAGCTGAACGTCGTGATCTACGCGGCGGGGGACATCCGGCTCATCGATCCGGGGCGCGCGCCCTATGGACATCCCCTGCACGCCGGTTGGTGCAGGCAGACCGTCGCGCACAATACGGTCGTCGTGGACGAGACCAGCCAGCAGCCCGCACGGGGCGCAGTGCGCGCGTTCGCGGCCGAGGAGGGGTGGTCGCTCGTGCGCGCAAGCTGCGAGGACGCTTATCCGGGCGTGGCGCTGGACCGGACCGTAATGCTCCGGGACAATGTCGTGGTGGACATATTCCATTGCGTATCGGATACGGCGCGGATATTCGACCTGCCGCTGCACTTCGGCGACAAGATGACATGGGAGGGGAAACCTTCGGTCGGGGCGGTGGCGCGGTCCCGGCCTTCGCGGGACGCTTCGGCGTGGCACGCGGGAGACCGGCCACAACACAAAGCGGGAGACCGGCCACAGCAAGGGTGGCATGGGCATCTTGCCCATGTCTTGAATCACGGGCGGGACGCCCGTGCCACGAGTGGGAGACCTTCGGTCGGGGCGGTGGCGCGGTCCCGGCCTTCGCGGGACGCTTCGGCGTGGCACGCGGGAGACCGGCCACAACCGCAACGATTGAACTCGGATGCGCCGGGCTACCGCGAAATGCGAGACTTGCGGCGAGCGTCGGCGGCGTCCGTGTTCGAGGTTCGGCTCCGCGAGGGCGCACGGCTCCACGTTGTGTTGCTCGACGCCGGGGAGGTTTGGACCGGAACCGGGCCGGGGCCAATCGGGTCGGATTCGCGGACGCCGTTCGTATTGCGGCGTCAACAGGGACGGAGCGCGCGGTTCGTCACGGTACTGCAAGTACTTGGCGAGAAGGAAGCGCCGTATGCGGCGGCGGTGCGCGAGGACGGCGCTGTGATATTTGCTGACGCTTGTGGACAGGAATGGCGGATCCGGTCAACGGAAGAGGATACGATAGTATCGATGGATGGCCGGGAATGGCGGGAGCGCAATCCCGGCTGACAACAGAGTGGGCACAAGCGAATGTGCTCGCCTGGCTTGGGAGGCTACAACTATGTGGTATTGTTCGGGGAGAGTTTGCGGTCTGGTTATGGCGCTGTTGGCGCTTGCGGGAGGCGTTGCGATGGCTGCGGAGAATTGGCACGAGACCGCGTTCTTCGGTTTGCACTACGACCTGCACCCGAACGCGGGCGACACGGAGCTCGGGCGGGAAACGACCTACGAACATATTCGCGAGATGCTCGAGATCGTGAAGCCGGACTTCGTGCAGTACGACTGCAAGGGGCATCCCGGTTATACGGGATATCCCACGAAGGTGGGTTCGTCATCGCCGGGCATCGTGGGCGACGCGCTGCGGGTATGGCGCGACGTCACGCGCGACATGGGCATTCCCCTGTCGATTCACTACTCGGGCGTGTGGGACACGCGCGCCATCGAGGTGCGCCCGGAGTGGGCGCGGATCAACGCGGAGGGGAAGCCCGACCCGAACAACACGTGCCGCACGAGCGGGTATGACGACGAACTCATGATTCCGCAGTTGCTCGAAGTAGTCCGTGAGTACGACATCGACGGGATGTGGATTGACGGCGAAAACTGGGCGAGTCATCCTTGCTGGTGCGAACGCTGCAAGGCGGCGTTTACCCAGGCGTCGGGCGTCGCCGAGATTCCAAAGAAAGCGGGCGAGCCGCACTGGTATGACTGGCTGGCCTTTCACCGGGGTCTGTTCACGCGGCACGTGACCAACGTGGTGAACGCGGTGCACGACCTCAAGCCCGCCTGCATGGTGACGAGCAACTGGATGTACAGCGTGCGGCAGCCGGAGTCGGTCGAGGCGCCCATCGACTACCTCAGCGGGGATTTCGACCCCTCGTTCGGCGCGGAGCGCGCGTGCGCGGAGGCGCGATTTATATCAAGCCGCGGCATGCCGTGGGACCTCATGGCGTGGAGTTTCCTGAACACGGGCGGCCAGGGCTGGACGTTCAAGGCGACGCCGCACCTGTGTCAGGAGGTGTCGGTGGTGTTGACGCAGGGCGGTTCGGTATTCATCTATAACACCCCGCAGCGTTCGGGACGGCTTACGCGCTGGCATCAGGAACTGCTCGGGCAGGTTGCCGCGTTCTGCCGGAAGCGGCAGGAGTATTGCCTCAATACGCAGACCGTGCCGCAGGTGGCGTTGCTGCACAGCGAGTCGTCCTACTACATGCACAACGACCCGCTGTTCAATTTCGCGGCGGCGAACCAGGCGATGGAAGGCGCGCTGCACGCGCTGCTCGAAAGCGGGTACAGCGTGGATATCCTGAACGAACGGGCGCTGCTCGAACGGCTGGGCGCGTATAAGGCGGTCGTGGTCGCCGAACAGGAACACGTGCCGAACACGGTGAAGGAAGCGCTTGGCGAGTACGTGCGCCGGGGCGGGCGCTTGCTGATCAGCGGGGCGCACGTCGCCGAGCAGTACGGCGAGGTCGCGGGCGTGGCGCCGCGCGCCGGGGAACAACACGGCGGCTGGGTTCCCGCGGACAACGGGGCGGCGACGGTCGGCGGCGTGTTCCAGGCGGTGACGCTAACGACGGCGCGCGCCCTGGCCCCGCTCTTGTACCAGCAGGAACCGGAATTGAATCAACGGGACACGGCAGCAGCTACGCTGAACCGCGTCGGCGACGGCGCGGTTGCGGCGGTGCACGGCCCCGTCTTTCGCAGCTACCACCAGTCGCATTATCCGCGGCTGCGCCGGTTTATCGGGGACGTGTTCCAGGCGCTCGACGCGCCGGGCCTGATCCGGATCGAAGGCCCTTGGTGGATCGAGATGGCGGCGCGGCAACGAGACGGGAGATTGCTGGTCCAGTTCGTGAACCGGGGCGCGGCGGGGTATCTGGCGCCGAACCGCCATACCGTCGAGCACGTTCCCGACACCGGTCCGTTTACTGTGACCGTACCGATCGATGAGCGACCGCGCCGCTGTTATCTCGCGCCGGATGAAGCCGGACTGGAATGGACCTGGCGCGATGGCGTGCTGACCGCGCGGATTTCCGGTCTGGCCATCCACAATGTCCTGGTGATCGAGCCGTAGCGTCGGTCAAGTTGTGAGGGCGCGGGCGTAATTTTCGGAGACGAAGCGCCAATTGACCAGATTCGCGAGCACGGCTTCGACATACTTGGGTCGGGCGTTGCGGTAATCGATGTAGTAGGCGTGTTCCCACACGTCGATGGTCCATAGCGCTGTCTGGCCGTGTTTCGTCGGCAGATCGGCGTTCGAGGTCTTCGTGACCTTGAGCGTGCCGGCGTCCAGGACGAGCCACGCCCATCCGGAGCCGAATTGCGTCGTCGCGGTGTTCGCCAGTTGATCCTGGAGCGCGGCCAGCGAACCGAAGTCGCGCGCGATGGCTTCCGCGAGGGCGCTCTCGGGCGCGGTCACTTCGGGAGAGAGGCCGTCCCAGTAGAACGTGTGGTTCCAGACTTGGGCGGCGTTGTTGAAGACGGCGCCTTCCGAAGCCAGGACAATGGCCTCGAGCGGCTTGTCGGCGTCCGACGTGCCGTCAATCAACTTGTTGAGGTTCGTCACATACGCCTGGTGGTGCTTGCCGTGATGGAACTCGATGGTTTCGGCGCTGATGACCGGTTCGAGCGCATTCATGGCATACGGCAGCGACGGCAATACAATGGCCATAATCGGTCCCCCATGCTGTGCCGGGCGGCTTATCCGCCTGCGGCGTTCCTATGGTCCGTTCCGCATCCGCTTACGGGCGGGGAATCCGCCCGGCGAGACCGAATTCAGTGGCCGCCGACCGCCGCATGGGCGGCAATTTCCGGCATGTATGGCGCCAGGAACATAAGCAGCACCCAGGCGACGAGACAGGCGACCAGCGCGGAAGCCGCGCCGATCTTGAACCACTGGAAGAATTGTACGCTGGTGCGGCTGTGCTTTTCGAGTAATCCCAAGGCGACAATGTTCGCGGTGCTGCCGATCATGGTGATGTTGCCACCGAAACACGCGCCGAACAAGAGGGCCCACCACAGGGGCATGGCGGTGACTTCCTTGCCGAGCTCCTTGATGACGGGGCTGAACGCGGCGACGAAGATGACGTTGTCAACAAAGGCCGAGCCGATCGCGGTGGTGGCCATGATGACGGGCACGAGTACGGTCACGGAGCGGCCGAACCCCTGGGCAAGTTTGTGGGCGGCGAACTCGGTGACGCCTGTGTGTTCGAGCGTTCCGGCGATGGCGAAGAGGAGCATGAAGAAGAGCAGGGTCCACCAGTCCACCTCGGCCTCGACATAATGTCGGGCGCGCTCGCGCTTGAGGATCATGATGATGCCGGAGCAGACCAGCGGCGCGATGAGAAGGATGCTGTTGGGCGAGAGGCCGAGCGCCTTTTCAAGGGGGTGGTGCGACGCGATAAAGGCGATGGTGAGGGTAAGCAGGATGAGGCCGCTGCGATAGGGGACTTCGACGCGGGGCGCGAGGCTGAGGTTGCGGCTGAGGCGTTCGCGCAGGCGCTCGTCAAAGAGCCGGAGTTCGCTGCGATACCAGAGCACCGTGACGATTACCGTGACGGCCAGCGCTACCAGCATGACCGGAAACGCCCAGACAATGAAGTCCTGGAAGGCGAGGCCGGCCTGGGTACCGATGTAGATGCCGACGGGGTTCCCCAGCATGGTGCCCGCACTGCCGACGTTGGTGCAGAGGACGCAGATGATGATATAGGGCATGGGATTCAGTTTCAGCCGGTCGCAGACCTGAAACACGAGCGCGGAGATAAAGATTATCGAGGTTACCTCGTCCACGGCGCAGGCGAGGAGCGCGGAGGTCACGGAGACCGCGACAATGAATTTTATGCCGGTAATGCGCGGCATGGAGACGATTACCTGAACGACCCAAGTGAAGAAGCCGAGGTCGCGCAGGGCGCCCACGATGATCATCATACCGGCCAAGAAGAGGATTACGGGGAGGGCCGAGGATTCGACGAACTGGGGGATGTTGAGGGACTTCGTAAAGATGAGCACGGCGACGCCTATGAACGCGATGGCGAGGCGGAAGGTCCAGAAAAAGAGCGTGCCGAGAATGATGGCCAGAAAGACGCCCACGGCGACGCATTGGTGCATTTCGAGGCCGATGTACGCGGCGCCCACCGCTACGGAGATACTCAGCGTGAGTAACACGGCCATGCGCCGCAGCAACATTCCTACACTGATTTCCTGCCCGTTCTCTCCGTGCATGGTCGCGGTGGCTCCTTATAAGTATGGCGTGCGTGTGTTCGAGGCGTCGCGCGGTCGCACTTCGACCCCGCTTATAGGATAGGCAGGTCGGGGGAGACGCGCATCCGGGAAAAGGACGGTTTCGGCGGCCTATTCTCCGGGCAAACTACGAGGACATGGGCCGAATCACGCCCAGATAATCTTCGACATGGAAGCGTTAAGGTTTACCGCGCCGAGGAATTTCCGCCCTTCCACCACCAGGATTTGCCGCGCCTGATGTGTGAGAAACATCTTCGCCAGCAGCATTGCGGGCACGCGCGGGCCGACGGTTACGCACTTGTCGCGCATGATGTCCGACACGTTGCTTTCCTTGCCTTTCCGCAACATGTCTCCGAACGGCTCGAAATGGATGATTGGCGTGAGGTCCTCCATCCAGAGGAGGTGCTCGGGCAGCGCCACCTTGAGAATGTCTTCGAGGGCGACGGTGCCGCGGAGGTCGCCTTCCTCGTCCACCACGGGCAGATCAAGTACGCCTTTCGAGCAGAATTTGCCGATAATGGATTCCAGATCGTCGCTTTCGCGTACCGTAGGCACGTCCCGGTCCATGATATTCCGGGCCTCGAGATACGGCGGCAGTACTTCATCTACCCCGGAGAAATACGCGCACACGTCGGCGGGGTCGGTCATGGCGGCCACCTCGCGCACGGCGTCGGGATGATTCAAGGGCTGCATGAGCGCGGCCAAGGCCTGCAAGTGCTGCGCCGGCGCGGACACCGGGGTAAGAATCAAGACAACGATATGCGCGACGCTTTCGGCGGAACCATTGAAGTAGACGCCCGCTTCCGACGTGCCAACGGCCACCGCGAGGCGATCGAGGTCCGCGATGCGCGCATGAGGAAGGGCCAGCCCCGGCATGATGATGGTGGAGCCGGCGCGTTCGCGGTCCATGCAGGCGCCAATGACGGCCTCGCAGTCGAAGCCGTCGTCATTGGCGTGGAGCAGGTACGCCAGTTCGGCGATCGCCTCCGATCCCGTCCGGGCTTCAAGCTGACACCGAATGTTTTCTTCCTGAAGGAAGGTCGAGAATCTTTCCGCAACGGCTTGCATGCGCACATCTCCTATCGTTATGTCTCGGTATGCATGCGGGACTTCGCCGATGAGGAACGTATCCTACACTGGAAGGCGTCCGCACGCAACTTCGACTAAAGCATAGAAGGAGAAACGGCAGGGCGCATCCGTGAGAACTACGGAGCGTGCCGCGAAGTTGCTTTCGGTAATACAATGTACTAATATCGAACTTGAACCATGAGGAAGCGCCGGATGTCGGAAAAGAAGCAGGAGATCATTACGTTCAAGGTGGACGGGGCGCTGTGGGAGGCGCTGAGGTCCATTCCGAACCGATCGGAGTTTATTCGCGGCGCCATTCTCACCGCACTCGAGGGGGCGTGTCCCTTGTGCCAGGGGGCAGGCACCATTTCCGTGGCGCAACGCAAACACTGGGAAAGCTTCACCAAGACGCACGCCATCGAGGAGTGCGACGATTGCCACGCGATTCATCTGGTGTGCTCGGAACAGCGGAAAGGCGCGCGGGGCAAGAAGACCGCGCGGCGCCGCCAATGACCTGCGGGTTCGGATGCCGTATCCGTACGGGCAGCACGCTCTTTGCTTGCCTCGGCTTTTTAGTGTTGGGATGTCAGGAGGATAGATTGTGCCGGGAGGATCAGCTCGCGGTCTTTGCAGGCGTTGCGCCGTTGGCTGGTCTCGTCGAGCATGTCGGCGGCGATCGTGTCGATGTCCGCGTGTTGGTTTCGAGCGGACAGGACCCACACACGTTTGATCCGGAGCCGAGACAGGTGCTGGCGCTGAATCGCGCGCATCTCTACTTCAATACCCACCTTGCCTTCGAGACGCGACTTATCGAGAAGGCGACGGCGCAGGCTGCTTCGCTGCGGGTCGTGGACGTACTGGACGGCGTCGCGCTGCTGCCCAACGAGGAGCATCATGGGAATCATGCGCACGGAGAGGCGTGTGAACACGCGCATTTCGATCTCCATGTGTGGCTCGGGCCGCCGCAGTTGCGCGTACTGGCGCACAATGTTTGTGATGCGCTCGTTGCGGCGGACCCGGCGCACGCCGCCGTGTACCGAGCGCGTCTCGACGACTTTCTTGAGGCGCTTGACGCCGCGCAGGGGCGTATTGCGGCGAAACTTGCGCCGTATGCGGGACGGCGCTTCTTTGTCTATCATCCGGCGTTTACGTATTTCGCCTCCGCGTTCGATCTGGAGCAGGCAGCCGTGGAAACGGGCGGCAAGAGCCCGACGCCGCGACACGTGCGGGCGCTTGTGCATCAGGCCATCGAGGAGCGGGTCAATGTGATTTTCGTGCAGCCGCAGTTTGCCCGCCACGCCGCGGCGGCAGTCGCCGCGTGTATTGGGGGACGCGTGGTAGCGGTGGACCCGTTGGCCCGAGACGTGTTGGCAAATCTGGAGCGGATCGCCGAGGAACTCGCCGCGGCCTTCGGGGCCGCTGACACATCAAGGAGCGATTATGTGTCCGAGGGATGAGCATGCTGGGAACAGAGACGCGGCAGGGGCGGGAGACCTTCGGTCGGGCCGGTGGCGCGGTCCCGCCTTCACAAACGTTTCGGCGGGCAAGCAGGAGACCGGCCACAACAAAGGTCCGGAGACCGGCCACAACAGTGAAAGGGTAACGGGGAATGGGCCGCCGGTCGTGTGCCTGAAAGACCTGACGTTCGCATACAACGGGACGCCGGTGGTCGAGCGGGCCAACCTGGATATTCTTGAGGGCGACTTCGCGGTGGTGGTGGGACCGAATGGCGGGGGCAAGACGACGCTGCTGCGGCTGATTGCCGGGCTGCTGCGGCCCACCCGCGGTCAGGTGCTTCTGTTTGGGCGGCCGCCGCATGAGGCGCGGGCGCGCATCGGATATACGCCGCAGCACCTCCAATTCGACGCGCATTTCCCCGTAACGGCGCTGGACGTCGTGCTGATGGGGCGGATCGAGCGTCGATTCGGCGGGCCATACTCGAGGAGCGACCGCAATGCCGCGCGGCGCGCCCTCGAGGAAGTGTCCCTGTCGGATTGCGCCGACTTGCCGTTCGCGAGTCTTTCCGGCGGGCAACGCCAACGGACGCTCATCGCGCGCGCGCTGGCGTGCGAACCGGACTTGCTCCTGCTGGACGAACCGATGGCGGGTATCGACGCGGCGATCGAGAAGCGCCTCTTTGAGCTACTGCGCGGCCTGAACGGGCGGATGACGATTATCATGGTGTCACACGATCTAAGCTTTGTGTCGAGTAGCGTGGGGAGCGTCATCTGCGTAAACCGCACCGTGGCGCAGCATCCGACGGGCGAGGTAACCAGCGAAGCCATCCGCGGCCTGTACGGTTCGGATGTCCGGATCATCCGGCACGATCATCAATTCCCGGAGGACCAGCACCGCCATGAGTGACCTGCTTGACGCCTTGCTTGATCCGCGCGTCCCGTTCCTGCGGTACGCTTTCGTGGCGGGCGTGCTTTCGAGCGTGCCATTCGGGGTCATCGGGTCGTACATCGTGGCGCGGCGTATTACGTACATCGCCGGGGCGATAGCGCACAGCGTGCTCGGGGGTATCGGCGGGGCTATCTTCCTGCAATACCGCCTGGGTTGGGATTGGTGCGACCCTTTGTTCGGGGCCATGATCGCCGCGTTGTTGTCCGCGGTCATCATCGGGTTGACCACTCTCTACGCGGGGGAACGGGAAGACACGGTGATCGGGGCCGTTTGGGCAATTGGGATGGGCATTGGACTGCTCTTTCTGCAATGGACGCCCGGCAATCAGGACCCGATGAGCTACCTCTTCGGGAACATACTGCTGATCACGCGCGGCGACCTCTGGCTCATATTGGGCCTTGACGCGGCGGTGGTCGCCTTGGCGGCGTTCTTTCACAATAAACTGGTGGCGGTCTGTTTCGACGCCGAATTCGCGCGGATGCGCGGCGTTCGCGCGGAAGCGTACTACCTCCTGCTGCTCTGCCTCACCGCGGTTACCGTGGTGCTGCTGGTGACTGTCGTCGGCATCGTGCTTGTGATCGCGCTGCTGACGCTGCCCGCGGCAACGGCGGCGCAGTTCGCGCGGCGGATGAGCGTGATGATGGCGATCGCGGTCCTGTGCGGCGCGGGGGTGGTCACGACGGGCCTCGGCGTCAGCTACAGTCTCGAAGTGCTGAGCGGGCCGGCCATCATTCTGCTGAGCGGCGGCGTGTACCTGGCGGTACTGGCCGGGGTTCGTGTCCGCCGGGGATGGGCGCGGACCCGCACGGACTAACACGGACACACTCGGATGCGCGCGGATAGTCTTGGCGGCAGATTTGGGAACGAGGGGGAGGTTTCAGGTAGCATGTTCAACGGAGATTTGGAGGGAACACACGATGCCGACCCCATGCGACGGTCCCGCATCCCCGTTGTTTGCGCCTATACGGTTTCAAGGCGGCACGGCGATGGCGCGCCTCGGCGCGCAGGGCGTCTCGCAGGCGATGCGCGACGCACTGCCCTACGCGCCCGAGGGCGATTGTGTGTGCTGGGGTATCCCGTTTCGCGTCGGTGGGCGCATCGCGGCCGCGCTGACCAAGCCTGTCACGCTTGAGTTCACACCGACGCGCGCGCCGTGGCTCGCGTTCCTGCACACGACGGACGCCGTCGAAATCCCGCGGCGCGACGACGGGGTGTATGCGCCCGCGAAGGGTTACGGATTGCTCGGCGAGCCGGTCGCGGACTACGTGTTTCTGTACGCGGACGGCACGGAGGCGCGGCAGCCCCTCCGCAGACGTTACGAGATCAACCTATTCCAGCGTCCCTGGGGGGAATCGAGCTTCGCATGCGTCGCCCACATCAAGCCGTACACCTTGTACCCGCTCAGCAGGCAGCCGGTGCAGCCAATCCCGTTTGACCCCGAACACCATTTCGGGTGGGGAACCTCGCAGACGCGCACAGCGCACATCGATCTCTTGCCGTGGACCAACTGGGTGTGGGCGTGGGAAAACCTGCGGCCGCGCAAGGCGCTTGCGGGCATGCGCGTCGAGCCGCGCAACGGCGGCGTGATCCTCTTTGCTTTGAGCGCCGGCAACGTAACCTCGCTTCCCTACCGTTGGGAGCGGCGCGAGAAAGCGGTGCTGCGCCTGCCCGAGGGGGTTGCCTTCAAGCCGGAATTGAATATGCCCGGATTGCTCGAACAGATCCAGGTCGATCTCGGCCAGATCATCCGCGCCGAGCCGCGCAAGCGCTATCCTGACGCCACGTGGGACGACTCGTACAATAGCGCGCTTCCCGAGGTGAGTGATCGCGAGGTGCTCATCGAGTACACGGCCCATCCCGAGGCGCATTTCCACCTGTGGGACGGGACCACGCTTCCCGTGGCGCGGGTCGGCAAACGGGGCATCCCGATCGCGCCGGTGGCGCCCGCGCGGCGTCGCGTCACGCTGCGCGTCGTGGAGAAGGGCAGCCGGAGAGCGGTGGCGGTGAAGTTGCACGTCCATGGCGAAGCGGGCGAATACCTCGCGCCGCGCGGTCGGCATCGGTATCCGAATCCGGCGTGGTTCGAAGATTACAGCGTCGATTTCGTGCATCGCGGGCTGCACAACTGTACCTATATCGACGGCGAGACCACGATCGACGTGCCGTTGGGCCGCGTTTACGTCGAGGTCAGCAAAGGCTTTGAAATCCGGCCCGTTCGCAAGACATTCGATATCGGCCCGCGCACCAAGACGCTGACCATCACGCTCGAACGCGTGCTGCCGTGGCGTGAACGCGGCTGGGTGACGTCGGACACGCACGTCCACTTCGTTTCGCCCACGACGGGCCTGCTCGAGGGGGCGGCCGAGGGGGTAAACGTGGTGAACCTGCTGGCGAGCCAGTGGGGCGAGCTCTTCACAAACATCGGCGATTTTGACGGACGAACGACGCACGGCGCGATCGATGCGGGCGGCGACGGCGAGTATCTCCTGCGCGTCGGGACGGAGAACCGGCAGCACGTGCTGGGGCACATCTCGCTGCTCGGTTACGGCGGCAAGCCGATCCTGCCGCTGACCACGGGCGGTCCGGACGAGTCGGCGATTGGCGATCCCGTCGAAGTGGTTATGAGCGAGTG
This sequence comes from Candidatus Hydrogenedentota bacterium, assembly GCA_029556545.1. Classification (GTDB taxonomy): domain Bacteria; phylum Hydrogenedentota; class Hydrogenedentia; order Hydrogenedentales; family JAGMZX01; genus JAGMZX01. The sequence goes on along the minus strand of JAKQEQ010000017.1, from coordinate 19,234 downwards.
GGCGCGGCAGTGCAAACGGCAGGGCGGCATCGTCGTGCTGCCCCATTTCGCGCAGCCACGGGCCGAGAACGCCTCGTGCATTGTGCAGGGCGACATCGACGCCGTCGAGATGACCTCCTGGGGCGACCTTTACAGCGGCATCAACCCGTACTCGATTTCCGACTGGTACCGCTACCTCAACTGCGGCTATTTCGTGCCGGCGGTCGCGGGCACGGACAAGATGAGCGCCGATACGCCCGTCGGCGCGGTACGCACCTACGCGCGCATCGAAGACGGGCGGCCCTTCGACTACCGCGCCTGGATGGACGCCGTCCGGGCCGGGCGCACCTTCGTGACCTACGGCCCGCTGATCGAGTTCGGCGTGGACGGACACCCGCCGGGCGGACGCATCCGCATGACCCGGAACGGCGGCGAGGTGTGCGTGCACTGGGAAGCCGCGAGCGCGACCGTGCCCATGTCGCGGGTCGACCTCGTGGTGAACGGCGAGGTGCGCGAGAGCCGCGGTGTGAAACCCTGGCGCGCGGAAGGGTATTGGAATCTAAGCGTGGACCGCAGCGCTTGGGCGGCGCTGCTCGTGCGCGGGCATTATCCCGACAAGCCGGAGAGTATCGTCGCCCATAGTTCGCCGGTTATGATCGAGGTCGAAGGGTCGTCGTTTTTCGCGGCGGCGGACGCGCTGACGATCCTCGAGCAGATCGAGGGCAGCATCGCTTATCTTGACACGTTGGCAACGAGCGAAGACCCGGCCGCGGCCCGGCGCATGCGACTGGTGCTTACCGCCGCGCACCGGGAAATCCATAACCGGCTCCACCGCGAGGGCCGTTATCACGAACATACGCCGCCCATGAACCATCGGGAACATCGCCGTGAGAAGTCGTGAGCAGCAGCGCCTACCGTGCCTTTGTATCGTTGTTGTGTGCCTCGTTGCCGGGTGCGACCGCACCGCGGTCGTGCGGGGCACGGTTGTGGATGTCTCGGGCGAGGCGCTGCCGGGCGTGGCCGTCGCCATCCCAAGCCAGGAGGTGCAGACGACCAGTACTGAACTCGGCGTCTATCAGCTTCGCTGTGTACCCGGAGACGTCGAGTTAACCTTGATGAAGACCGGGTTCACGCCGGGTCGCATCGCCATGACGGCGGGGCCGGGGACGACTGAGGCCGTGCAAGCGCGGCTGTGGCCGCTGCCGATCGCGCGGGGCGTGTATCTACTTCAGAATAACCGGTACCTTGATCTCGATCGCACGGAGCCGAAGCGCTTTCTTACGCGGGAATTCGGCTTGGTTCACGCGGCGAAAAAGGACATTGTGTTCGCGACGGAGGTCACGCAGCCCGCGATCATCTGTCACAGAATGCCCGGTTTTGACATTCAGATGCATGAGATGCAGGAAGTCGAGGCGTCCGACCCGGAACTTGAGACCCCTAGCTACGCGCAGAAGGTGTGGGCGCCCGCGCGGCCCATCGCTATCGCCGCGCGACCCATCGACGAACCCGAGCGCCTGCTGGTTGAACTGTCCCTCGACGCGCCGCTGGCGCCCGGCGCCTACGCGGTCCACTGGGGCGCGTTTCAAGGCTATACCAGCACCGATTCACGCGTGTTCCTGTTTCGGGTGGTCGCCGCCGATGAAGAGGCCGCTGAAACCCAAGCCCCCGACGATGCGCGCGAGGAGGCGACCGACAAAGCAAGCGCTCCGCAGCGGTCGGTCTTGCGCACGGGCGAGGCGGACGACCCGGGCGACGGGTGGTAGGCGTCGGCGTCGTGCCCGGCCTCTCGGCCGAGTTGCGGCCTATCGCCCCTGTGGCCGCCGCCCCCAAGGCAGAATAGCGATCATCCGCAGCGATGGCGGAGCGCGACGCGGCAACGAAAACCCGGCGGCAGTCTCGTGAGTCGGAATGAACGCCGGACGTTCCCAGCGAACCCGGAGATTCTCGATACACGATGCCGGTTCGAGTCCATTACGGCGCGAAATCTGGACGCAGGCCGAGCCACGCTGCTATATTGAGGCGCCGGCCTGAAGGAAGGGGTGTATTTCGTGGCGGCTGATTCCCGACAAGAGCCCACGACCCACGACGCGTGGTCCGGTGGGGGATCGCTTCCGGCGTTTGCGGTGCGCCGTCCGGTAACGGTGTTCATGCTGGCGTTGACCTGCCTGAGCCTCGGTTACGTGTCCTGGTCCCGATTGCCTCTGAGCTTCATGGTGGATATCACGCACCCCGCGTTGCGCGTGTTCATCCCGTATCCCGGCGCGACGCCGGAGCAGGTCGAGCAAGAGGTGGCGATACCGTGCGAGGGCGAATTCAAGACCGTCACGGGATTGAAGCGTATCACCACGCACTCGCACGGCGGGGGGTGCTACATCTGGATGTCGTTCGATTGGGACTCGGATATGAGTCTCGCCTCGGCGGAAGTCCGCGATCGTATGGAACGACTCAAGCTGCGGCTTCCTCCCGAGATTGACCGGCTGTTTCTGCGGCGCTTCAGCATGACGGCCATCCCGGTGATGCGCATGGCCCTGTTTCGCGAGGAGAAAAGCGATGAGTTGGCGCAGTACGCGCGGACGAAGCTGCGCAACCGCCTGCTGCGGATTGAAGGGGTTGCGGAAGTCAGTATCTCGGGCGACACGGAGGAGCGGGTTTCGGTGGATTTCAACCAGGATGCGCTGGCTTCCCACCGGCTCAGTGTGTATGAAGTATTGGCGGCGCTGCGCTCGCAGAGCGTCGAATTGGGCGTGGGGCGCTTGGGCGACGACAGGAGCCGGTATCACGTCCGCGTCGTGGATGAGTTCACGCATGCCGATGACCTCCGGGCGGCGATCGTTTCTCCCCTGGGTATTCGCCTGCGCGACGTAGCCGAGGTAATCACGCAGCCGCCTGCGGGCGCCGAGAGTTTTCGGATAGACGGGAAGCGCGGGGTCTTCTTCGAAGTTATCAAAGAACCCGACGCGAACGCAGTCGCGACGTGCGACCGGGTGCACGCGACGCTGGCCGAGATCACGCGCGAGCCCGAGTTCGGAGGCGCGGAGATGCTGGTCTTCGAGGATCAATCGGAGATCATCCGGTTCGCGCTGAGCAGTCTCTACCTGGCCGGCCGATACGGCGCGCTGCTTGCGATTCTGGTGCTGTGGGGTTTTCTGCGGCGGGCGGGCCCCACCGTCGTGGTCGCCGCGGCGATTCCGTGCTCGCTTGTGGCCGCGCCCATTTTCATTTACTTTAGCGGCCGCAGCCTGAATCTGGTTACCATCGCGGCCATGCTCATCTCGGTGGGCATGCTGGTGGACAACGCGATCGTGGTGGTCGAGAACATCCACCGCCACAACGCCCTTTCCCGGAATCGACGCGTGAACGCTGTTCGCGGCGCGGCGGAAGTGGCGCTGGCCATCACGGCTTCGACGTTTACCACCTTGGTTGTGTTCATTCCGATCATCTACATGCCCGCGGGCGAACTCAGCACGATCATGCGCGAGTTCGCGGGCCCGATAGCGTGCGCGCTGCTGGCGAGCCTGCTGCTGGCGCTCACGATGATACCCGTCGTAGAGTGCCACGCGGAAGCCCGGTGGGCCGCGGATTTCGTCAAGCGGTTGCGCCTGCTGGCGGGCCTGGGCTTGGGCCGTCGACGCGAGCCGCGGCGTTCGTGGCGGCCTTTTCTCCGCCTCCAGGCGTATTATCGGGAAGGACTTCGGACCGCGCTTGCGCGCCGGCACGTCACGATCGCCTTGATTACGGCGCTGATCCTGGCGACTTACCTTGTTCCCTATCAGGAGACGGGCTTTCGCGGTCTGCCGGACATGGACCTGCGCGTCGTTCGGATACGCTTCGCGGCGGACCCGAATTACGGCCAGGATGCCGCGGTGGCCACCGTCGAGCAACTGCTCGCGCGCATCGAGCCTCAGCGCGAGGCGCTCGGCATCAAGCACTTGTACGTCAACAGCGGCGGTTGGGGCGGTCAGATCGATGCGTACCTGGTGAAGTCCGAGGACTTGGCCCCGGGCCAGGAATTGCCTTGCACGACGGAGGAGGCACGTGAGCGTATTCACGCGTTGCTGCCGGTGCGGGTGCCGGGGGGACGCGTCGACTGCGGTGTCTCCTCGATGACGGCCGAGGAAGGCAGCGAGGTGCGGGTCCGGTTCCGCGGGGACGACACGAAGCGACTCGAACAGATTGCAGATGAATTCATGCGGCGCATGCGCGTCACGCCGCACCTGACGGACGTGAAATCCACCATGCCGGACAAGCAGAATGAATTCCAACTGCACGTCGATGAAGAGCGGGCCGCCACAGCCGGCCTTTCGGCTCTTGCCATCGCTCAGTCGGTGGATTTCGCGCTGCGGGGAACCAATCTGCCTCGACTTAGACGTGACGGGGCGGAGATCGAGGTTCGAGGACAACTCGCGGGTTCCGACCGACGCAATCGAGGCGACCTCGAGGCCATGGCGCTTCCCGCGCCGGACGGCAAGGTAATGACGTTGTCCCAACTGGTCGATATGCAAAAGGCGGAGACACCTCCGAGCGCGTATCGATTGAACGCGAAGAGCTACACGGAGGTACGGGGCCGCGTGAGCGAGAAGAACCTGTTGCCGGTGCGCGCGGCGCTGAGCCGGATTATCGAGGATTTCGAGACGCCTCGGGGGTATTCGATCGAACTGGACGAGAACCTGGCGCACATCGACGAAACCATGCAGCAGTTCCGAATGACCGTCGCCATGTCGATTGTCTTGATCTACCTGGTGCTCGCGGCCCTTTTCGAGTCGTGGCTGCTTCCGTTTTCCGTATTGACGACGGTGCCGCTGGCGTACGTGGGCGTCTACTGGGCGCTGTATCTCACCGGTACGCCGCTGGACACGATCGGCCTCGTGGGATCGGTAATTCTGTGCGGCGTGATTGTCAACAACGGGATCGTGATTGTGGATCACATCAACCGGCTCCGGCGCGGCGGCCTTGACCGATCCGCCGCCGTGCTTCAGGGCGGCCTGGACCGCCTGCGGCCCGTCTTGATGACCACGATGACGACCATCCTCAGCGTGCTGCCCATAGCCGTTGGGGCGACCGGCGCGGGAGGCGCGCTCGACGGGCTGGGCCGGGTGCTGGTCGGCGGACTTACGGCGGGCACGGCGCTGACCTTGTTCCTGGTGCCGCTGGCTTACAGCCTTATTGACGACCTGCGGGTCTGGAGCTGGCGTTTCCTCGGAAGCATGCCGCGCATGAGCGCCGCCGGCTCGCGGGACGGGGCGAAGGCCCGGCTGCTATAATGCGCGGGCGAGACCGCCAAGAGGACCCCATGATGGACACCAAACCTCCATCGGACGCGGCAGGCCAATTCAAGGCCCTGGATCGCACCCTGCCCTTTCAGGGGCCGGAGGCGGTCGATACGGACGTGCTTGAATGCTTTCCCTACGAGTATGCAGATACGCCGCACGGCGCGGCCATGGAAGTAGTCATCGCCACGGACGAGTTTACGTCGGTCTGTCCGTTCTCGGGTCTGCCGGATTTCGCGAACGTAACGGTACGGTACGTGCCGGACCACCAGTGTATCGAACTGCGGTCGTTGAAGTACTATCTGCTGTCTTATCGCAACGTGGGCATATGGTACGAACATCTGGTCAATAAGGTTCTCGAAGACCTGGTCCGTTGCGCGCGGCCCCGGAGTATGACCGTGACGATTACGTGCAGGCCGCGCGGCGGTCTGGCCAGCACGGTGACGGCGTCGTATAATTGCGATGCCATGGGGCCGCTGGAATCCCGCGATGACGTACATTCGTGAGGCCTGCTGGTCCGTGCACTTAGCGGCGGCCTGGACTCCAGGGTCGTACAATCCGAGAGAGAATCGCTGAATGAAACTTGGTTGGCACACGCTTGGGAAATCTTTCGACTGCGAATGCGGGATCCGGCACGAGTTGCCCATCGAGGCGTGCCACGTCGGCACGGACGCCGCGGAGGAACTGGCGCGATTTGCTCATGGGCGGTGCGGCGAGCGATGCCTGGTGGTCTCGGATGAGAACACGCGCGCCGCGGCGGGCGAAAAGCCTCTTTCATTGCTTGGCATGGCGCACAAGAAGATCGAGGAACATATCTTCCGGGCGGACGCCTGTGACGCTACGATCGAGACCGCCGATGCGGTGGCGGAAGCCGGGCGCGACTGCGATTTCTACGTGGCCGTCGGATCGGGCACCGTGAGCGATTTGGCGAAAGCGGCGGGATCGAAGCAAGAGAAGCCCGTCCTGCTCTATCCGACCGCCGCGTCGATGAACGGGTATTCGTCGGCGATTGTCGCGTTGAAAGTGCGCGGTCTCAAGGCCACACTGCCGTGCAGGACGGCCACGGGCATCTTCGCCGACCCGGAGATCGCCGCCGCGGCGCCGCCGCGCATGACCGCCGCGGGCGTGGCGGATTTCCTGTCGAAATGCTCGTCCGCGGCGGACTGGCGCGTGGGCCACGTGCTGCGCGGCGGCTATTACTGTTCCCGGCCCCGCGAGTTCAACGAAGGCATCCAGGCGCGCATCTTCGAGCGCGCTCCAGCCATCGGGCGCGGCGAACCGGAGGCCGTGCAACTGGTGCTCGAGGCGCTGATGTTGTCGGGATTCGGCATGGTGATTGCCGGGTCGTCCGCGCCGGCGTCCGGCGGCGAACACCTCATTTCGCACTACCTCGACATGAAACACGCGCTACGGGGCACGCCGGTGGACTTGCACGGGGCGCAGGTGGGCGTGGCGACGGTGTACACCCTGGGGCTGTGGGAAAAGGTGCTTTCCGTGGACACTCGTGCCCTCGATATCGAGGCGCTGGCGGCCGTGCAGCCGTCGCAGGAGGAAGTGCGGGCGTGGGTGATCGAGGACTGGGGCGAACAGGTGGGCGAAGAAGTATGGGCGCAGTGGTCGCAGAAGGCGTTGTCCCCCGGCGGCCTTCGAGAGGAATTGCGGACGTTCGGGGACAAGCTTCCGGAACTGCGCGCGGCGCTCAGCGAAGAACTTGAGCCCGCGGGGGTGGTTGCGCGTTGTATTGAAGAGGCCGGCGGTCCGTCACGCCCCGAAGCGATGACCGCTTCGACAGAAGAGTACTATAACGCCTTGCGGCGCGCGCGTTTCATCCGAAACCGGCTGACCGTCCTCGACCTGGCGGCGGAGCTGGGTCTCGCCTGACTCAGCGCGGGGCCGGCTGGCCGGCCGGGCGCCGGGCCGCCTCGGCGGCTGCCTCGCGCTCGCGCGCGATGGCGTCCGCTTGTTCCCGTTTTGCCTGGGCGGTCTTGTCCTGCGCCATCTGGAGGAGTTCCGCTTTGTCCTCGGCTAATGTGGGGCTTTCCTCGTCGGCGGGAATTTCACTGAGGACAATCTCCACTTGCCCATACAGGCGGACCGCCTCGTCGTATTTTCGGTCTTCTCGGGCGCGGTCGCCGGCATCAATGGCCTCGGTCGCTTTGTCGATGACGGTCTGTACCACCTTGGCGACGTCCTTCTTGACGGCGCTGGCGCCTTCGCGCGCGGTGACGGCCAGCTTCTCGAAGTCATCGCCGACGGTTTCGAAGAGGCTGACGGCTTTCCGAAACGTGGTGATTGCGGTGCCGTAGTCGCCTTCCGTAAATGCACGGCCCGCCTCCTCGCGAACCCGCTCGGCGTTCGCGATAATCTCCAGATACATTGCGTGGAGTTCACGGCGCTCCTCGATGGCGCGATTGGTGTCCTGTACGCCCGTGGCCGCGTCTTGATTTCCGCGATCGAAGTACAGGGCATCCTGGAACGCCTGCAACGCATTGGGCAGGTCGGTTTCCTTCGCACGGGGCTGCACGCCCGCTTCGAGAAGACGCCGCCCGACGATCAGGTAGTGGTTGGCAAGTTTCTTGCCGGCGCGGTCGCGATTGGCGCCGCCCAGACCGTGCGCCACACGCCATTCCCGCACCGCGCGGTCAATCGCGGGGTCCGTGCCGAAGGCGTAATAGAGATCGCCGACGCGCTCATAGGCCGCCATAATCCCGGGGTTGGTCTTGGCGAAGTTGGCGTAAGTCACGTCCGTCTGCACAAGGTTCTTCTTGACCGTGAGCAGGTACTCGATCTCGCGCACGAAATACCACGTCAGCAAGGTGCGGGACACGTCTTCATCATTGGGGTCCGGTTCCGTTCTTAGAACAGTGAACCAGACGTCAGCGACGGCCTCGACGGCTTTCTGGAAGTAGGCCGGGGCTGCGTTGGACAAGTACCCGTTGTACGCGTCTCCGGTGGCATAGTCGTCGGCGATGAGCGTCTTGTTGTCGAGGAAGAACGTGCGCCGCTCCTGGAAGTAGGCTTGCACGTTGCGGAGATAGGCGCGTCGCTGCGGATTCGCATTGTAACGGAAGCTGTCCAGTCGCTCGTCGATGTCCTGCGCGATGCGGTCGCGCAGCGCCTGTTCCTGGGGCGTCCAGGCGAAACCGTAAGGGAGCATGACATCCGCCGTCATCGCGGCGAGAACGCCCATGCGGTAGGCGAAATAACTGCCCACTCCATAGGTGCGTGTTTTCCGCAGGAGTTGGATTTGCCCGCGCACCGCGATAATGGATTCCGCGTCGGAATTGAGGGGTACGGTGTCCGCGATGACGGCAAACCCCTGTTCGCTGCCACGCAGGAGGTCCTGCTCGTACTCGCGGAGCAGGTTTGGGTGGGTTTTCTGGATGACCTGCAGCGCCATGTATGCAATGCTGCGTTGTGCGCGCGGTCCCCATGCGACGGCCGGAGGCACAGCCAGCGCCCACAGGACCGCTGACAGAACTACAAGTTTCGAGATGCGCGTCATAAGCCCCTCTCAATGGACGGATTCCCGCCGCGGCTTTTCCCGCAGGTTGATGCCGCCCGTGGTTGTTGCACTCCAGGACACCCTCCGCCGGTGAAGTCCGCCACCGCGATCCTCGCCCGTGACCGGAGCCCGGACGGACGGGATCACGAGAAACGCCATCCACCTAAGTCCGAGGCTCAACGTAACATAAGGCCCTTGTGGGTGTCAACGGCCCACCGGGCGCGCCGCCCCGCGCCACCGCCGTGAAACTACGCCTTCCGGGCGCGATGGACTTGACATGCGCGCGCGGGTCTGCTAGGGTAGGCGCGGGCAAGGGGGGTGAGAGTTTTGGCATTCCATTCTGGTAGGGCGTGAAGTGTGTCTTTGCGCGGCGAAGCGTATTTCATCCGGCCCGATGGCAACACCGGAGGCGAAAGGAGGGATGCCATTCAGTGGGCGTAACGCCATCTCCAGGCGTCGGGCGGACGCGATGTGATCATAAGGATGCTCTCGATGCGGGCCCGCGGTGTAGCGGGTACCGCGTGCGAGGGAAACGGAGTCAAGGGGCGGGACGCCCCGGCTCCGAGGAAGGACCGTGGGGCGGGACGCCCCACCTCCTAGAAGGAGAAATCGCGTTATGCGTATCTTCAAGATGTGTGTTGTGGCCGCGCTCGTGGTGTGCACGAGTTTCGGCGCATTCGCTGAATTGCAGAACGTTTCCGTGGGCGGGTCGTTGCGCATCCGCGGGAACATGTACGACCACGACAAATCGGTGACCCTGCCGGATGCGGCGTGGGTCGAGCAGCGCGCGAGCTTGAGCGTGAAGGCGGACTTCACGGAGAACGTCAGCGCGTTCATCGAACTCGACAGCTACGACGTCTGGGGCGAGGACTTCCGGTCGAACTACATCACCGGCGTGGACGGCCGCGCGGCGAGTGTGGACGACGTGGAAATCTACCAGGCGTACATCGAGGCGAGCGAGATGTGGGACACGCCGTTGCGGCTGCGGGTCGGTCGTCAGGAACTGTCTTTCGGCAGTGAATGGCTGCTCGGCACGAACGACACGGCGGCGTTCTTCCCCGGCTTGTCGTATGACGCCATCCTGCTGAATTACGGCACGGACCTGGTCAGCATCAGCGCCTTCGCGGCGAAACTCGCCGAGACCTTCAGCGATTTCGGCGATGATGATGTCGACCTGTACGGCATCTACGGCAGCTACCTCGGCCTCGAGGACGTTGTCATCGACGCCTACTGGCTGTTTATCCGGGACGATGAGTCCGGCGCATATTCGCCGGCGTTTCCGGACATCGACCTGCACACCGTCGGCCTCCGCGGATCGGGTACTATCGGCGCGTTCGACTTCGAGGCGGAAGTCGCCTACCAGTTCGGCGAGGCCGACTTGCCGAATTTCCTCTGGTGGGACAACGACTTCGACTATGACGCCTTCGGAGTCAACCTCGAACTCGGCTACACCTTCGACGCGAGCTGGCAGCCGCGCATCTACCTCGGCTTCGCCTGGCTTGAAGGCGCGGACGACAGCAACTCGTGGCCGTTGGGTGTGCACACGTACGACGACCTGAGCTTCAACCGGATCTTCTCGAACTGGGAGTACACCGAGTTCATCGAGAACACGGACCTGTCGAACGTGTTCGTGTACCGGGCCGGTCTGAGCGCGCAGCCGACCGAGAGCCTCAGCCTGCTCCTGGCCCTCACCTACTTCCAGGTGGATGAGCCGCGCGAGGCGGGCTGGTGGTTCTGGAAGTGGACGGCCGATGAGGACCTCGGTCTCGAAGCCGGGCTTTACGCCGACTATCAGTACAGCGAAGACCTGGTCTTCCGCGCGGGGTACGCCCACTTCTTCGCCGATGACGGCATCGCGGACCTGAACCTGATCAATTCGAACGGGCTCGTGCCGCATCTGGGCGACAAGGACGACAACTATCACTACTTGTTCGTGGAAACGGAGATCAGCTTCTGAGCCGCTCCTCGTCCGTCGAACACACGCGCGACCCTCGCAAGCCCCCTTGCGAGGGTCCGCTTTTCTTCTCCGGAGCACGTAGCCGCGCACTTATCCATAAGGGGGGAGGAATCACGCCTTCTTCCCTCGCCCCGTGGGAGAGGGGCAGGGTGAGGGGGAAGAGAGCGGAGAAGCGGGGACGCTGCCTAGTCGGTCTTCCCGTTCTCGGGCGTCGGCGGGTCCTTCAGTCCTTCGAATGCGCGGAAGGTGAGGGGCGGCTCAGTGCCGCGGGCGAGCGGATCGCTCTCGTAATGCGCTCGCTGCAACGGCGTCTGGTGTTCGGCGTCGTGGCAGTAGAGGCAGAGGAGTTCCCAGTTGCCGCCGTCGGGCGGGTTGTTCAGATGATTACCGTCCTTGTGATGCACGGTGAGTTCCCGGAGCTCGTTCCCCGAGAATTCGCGGCCACATCGCGCGCAGACGTGTGGGAAAAGCCTGAGCGCTTGTTCGCGGTAGCCTTGCTCGCGCAGCAGTCGGTTGCGATGCACCTCGGCGAGGATTTCGGCCCGTTTTTCCGGGTCAGGACGGGGCTTTCTGGGGCGCACGGTTACGACCTCGAGGCTTCTTATCAAAAGGGGTTCGGGGACAGGCACGTCTCGAAGATGTGCCAGTCCCCGGAGGTTCCGGCGGCAGCATAGCAAGGGGTTGCGAGACGCCGCAAGACCTCACGGACACGCTCGTGGCGCGGCCAGACAGGTTGTGTCGCCCCGGAATGGGAACGGGACGGAAATGCCGGCGCGCGTCAGCGTGTTGCTTCAATCAGCCAGGAAAGGGACACCCATGCAAGTCGAAACCTATCTCTTCTTTGACGGCCGCTGTGAAGAGGCGCTCGAATTCTACCGCAACACGCTCGGCGCCGAGATCGGCGCGCTGATGCGCTTCAAGGAGAATCCCGCGGCGGGCGAAGACTGCCCGAATCCGCCCGGCAGCGAGGACAAGGTCATGCACGCCGTTCTCCGCATCGGGGATACGACGCTGATGGCTTCGGACGGCCTTTGCGCGGGACAGCCCCGCTTCCAGGGCTTCTCCCTGTCGCTCGCGGTGCAAGATGAGGCCGAGGCCGAGCGCCTTTTCGCGGCGCTGGGCGAAGGCGGGCAGGTCCAGATGCCCCTGGCCAAGACCTTCTGGTCCCCGCGCTTCGGCATAGTCGCGGACCGCTTCGGCGTGTCGTGGATGATCAGCGTCGCGGCGTGAAGACCGGTCCTCGCCGGACTTCAGGACACGCAAGGCGTCCTTTCCGCTCAACGTGGACCAATAGGGGGCGCTAGCCCTGTCTTGCCGCATGGCGGCCATCGCCCGCCGGGGCAGCAGGCGGACGACCCGGAATTGTAGGCAGCGCTGCCGCTTGCTCGGGCCGACTATGGTGACTTGGCGCGCCATAGAATGTCGTCGAACACGGCATCGGTGATTCCGACGAAGTATTCGACAGTGATTTCGCCTCGACTGAAGTCGGGCGGGCCAGCCCGATCGGTGGCAGTCTGCCGCGCGTCAAAGGCTGTCTGCCGAAAAGTCCTGCGTTCCGCGGCGATCTCCTGCGATTCCAGCCCTTCGGGAGACAAGCGAAGCAATGCCGTGCCAAGTATTGTCCGGCTATACAATGAGAGATACTTGAGAATCGATGCCTTGTAAAGGTCGTGATGAGTCTGATCCTCGTAGAGTGTGTTGCGCTGGCTCACGGCTTCCTCGGACACCTCGATTATCGCATCGCGGACACCCTCGAGTTCCAACGCCCCCGCCAGCCATACCAGTGACAACACGGCATACCGAAGCCCTGAAAGCGTCACTTCATTCGGGTCGGGCGTCCGCGAGATAAAACCGACGCCGGTCAGGCTGCCGCCAGGCGTGGAGCGGGCCCTTTCGGCGCTTTCCCTTGTGAAACCGTGGGGATTATGGATTTGCTCGTCAGCCGCATAAGCCGCGCGGTAGGCCGCGAGTGCGTCCTGAAGCCGGCGACTGACCAAGTTGGCGGCAACATCGTGTGGTAACGCGGCCAAATCCCGATGAAGTTTGAGCACCCGCCGATTACCCATGATGACGTCGACGCTGTAGAGTTCCAATTCGTCCGGTAAGGGCCATTCGCGCCGTGGCTCGATCGAGGCGTCGCCCGGCTCGACAGGGCCCGGGCTAAAGAACATGTTGATGTTCTTCAGGCGGTAGAGACTCTGTTCAAGCGATTCTGTTCTCAGCATTGCTATCTGTTCGGCGCGGGTCGGATTCGAGGGGAAGTCTGAATCCTGTGCAAGGTACTTCTTGCCCGTTGGCTCTTCACGGGCCGGAGTCTCACCCGGCGCGATCCCTCGTGCGGCGAGGCTCAGCGCGCCTGTAATAGCCATCACGACAACAAGCGTCCGCATTCGATCTGTGTTCATGACCATACCTTTAACTCCCAGGCTTCAGCTTTCGGATACTGCCGAAGGTTTCAAGTCCCATTGGAAGCCACGCGCCGGAATAGATGCCGCTGGAACCATTCTTTTCGACGCTGTGTGACACAACGTATTCCGGGTTCTGTTCAGTGCCTTTGTTGTATATCCCCGTAATTCGAATGACGTGATCGTCATCCCCAAAGGAGCGAATTTGTGTCGTAGCCTCCGAAAGACTGCTGGACAAAGTGAAGTTGTTGTACCACGCCTCATGGAACATGACCGTCGGAGCATCGCAGGAATAGGAGTAACAGTTGTGACGAAACGTGGAGCCGGATTGCCGTGTCTGGTTCGCGTATTCTGCATCCCATGCCCAATCGGACATCTGCTGCGTAATCGTCGTGCCCTGGCAATCGAACGGAAACCCGTGAGGCAGATGCGCGTGACAGTACTTGTTCCCATCTGGGTCTCGGTGATTCTGACAGCAATAAGTTGGCGTAGACTCGTTATAGGCAACGTTCCAAAACTGCCTCACACCCGATATCGTTGCGCCATTCTGCGAGAGTCTATATTTAAATGGCATGTTCGCTACGCCGTAGCCGGTTTCCGCAAACACCGCCTTGACGTGGAAGACCATGTGGCTGTCGGGCACGTGGATGCCGGCGCCGGTCCACCAGTTCATGTGGACGGTGAGGGCGCCGCCCTGGAGGGGGTTGCCGGAGGTGCTGATCCATTGGCCTTGTGCGTTCTTGTATTCCCAGTGGTCAAAGGACCAGCCGGGACAGGCGGAGGGCGTCATGACGACTTGGTTGCCCGTCGCGAGGGGCGTGACCGAGGTCGCGGGTGGGTCCGTGAACCCCACGGGATAATAGGGCTGCGGATTCCACCAATACGAGAATTGCGGACTTGCGACCACGCCTTGGCCCTCGACCTTCCTGTGATCAATGGCAATATAGATGGCACGAGTCCCTATTTATTCCGTATCAAACCACGAATCAAGCATATCGTCGAGCAACAGCGATGGCGGAAGACGGTCCGAGTCCTTGTGTTTGCCAATCCACTGAACAACATGGTCAAGCGAGTAAACGCCGTCCGCATTGGGGGGTATCTCGGTGTAATCGCGAAACCAAGCGAAATACGGGTCCTCGGGCTGGAAGTGGTAGTCAGGCATGGCTTGGCCCCGAAAATAGACCGCGTACCGGACAATGACTGCCGCCCACCCCGCATAGTAATCCATTTCGCCTGCACTGTCCAGCAGGCGATAACTTTGTTCCGCTTCGCCGATCCAGGGGAGGTGGCCCTTCCACGGCCCTTGCTGTTTGTATCCGATGATGCGCCCCAGGCAATTGCGCTCACAGACAAACAGACTACTAAGCCATGCGCGGCGAACGTATTGGTCGGGTGCCGGCCGTGCGCCTGAAAGAATCCGCACCGTGGGCCGTTCCGCTGCGAAGGCGAGCAGTTCATCAGAAGAAACCGGATTCCCGCAGACATCGAGCCTCTCTAGTCGCTCCATGTTCTTGAATGCGCGAAGAGACACAATTTCATTGTTCCGCAGGTCCAGGAAGCGAAGCTCTTGGCATACTGATAGCGCCGCCATGTCGCCATCGGTCAGGCTCATGGCGCGCATGGTGAGATAAGTCAGATGTCTGAGACTTGGAATAGCGCGCGGTGCGTCTAGATTCACGTCCCAGAGCACCAGAGCACGCAAATCCTCAAGCTGCGAAAGCGCGTCCATACCGGTGAACGAGACGTTTCCCGCAGTGATGGATCGCAGATGAGTAAATGGGGCGAGCAGATTCACGGGGACGACACTCTCGGAACAAATGTCCTGTGAAAAGTGAAGATAGCGCACATCATCGGGATTAACATCCTCGGCGCGCAAATCGCGTTGACCAAGAGCAGCCAGGACCGCATTGCGGATGTGCTCCACTCGAAAGGAATCCTCTACCGTGACCTCGGCACACAGCAACGCACACAAAATATAGGCCAGCGCGTTCATGACATAGTACCCTTCGGCTCAAGTCAGCCATCTAGTTCTCAAACAAGAAGCCTGGCACAGTGCAGTACCGGCCTTCCTCAGTTCCGTTTTCAATCCAACCATCGTAACGTTCGTCGTTCAGCTCAAGCGTCCCCCCCGGTGCACTTAAGAATTTCACGGTAGTTGGCGTAAGCTGCGCCTCGGAACTCCCACCGCAGGCAGCGACGACGGGGCGTCCCGCTATTCCAGCAAGTCCCGACACAAACGAACTGGGGATGGCAATCGTGCTGCCGGTTTCTCCAATTCGGCAGCCCTCCAGGAACACGCGAAGATTAGGATTGTCTGCGAACTTGATGCTTCCATTGTTGATGGCCGCCTGAAAGTCAGATAGGTACCGGGCTGTCGGCAGGTCATACCCCGAAGAGGTTCCGTAAACTCCATTATCAAACTGGGGATCGTTGTAAAAGCCGCCACCATGAATTTGCCCGGAAATCGAGTTATATATCCACGCATGTGATAAAATGAATAAGTTGCCAATCGCACAATGTTGGCTTGTGGCTTGTTGTAGGGCTTCCAACGCCTGTTCTCCAGACGTGAACGCATAGCTGTTGCCTCCCGTTAGGCGCTCGGCGTAACCTTGGAAGCATCCTTCAATAGTTGCATAGAGCGATATGTCGACCCCGCGTTCCACGAACACCGCCTTGACGTGGAAGACCATGTGGCCGTCGGGGACATGGATGCCGGCGCCGGTCCACCAGTTCATGTAGACAGTGAGGGCGCCGCCCTGGAGGGGGTTGCCGGGGGTGCTGATCCATTGGCCTTGGGCGTTCTTGTATTCCCAGTGGTCAAAGGACCAGCCGGGGCAGGCGGACGGCGTCATGACGACCTGGTTGCCCGTCGCGAGCGGGGTGACCGACGTCGCGGGCGGGTCCGTCAGCGCGACGGGATAATAGGGCTGCGGATTCCACCAATACGAGAATTGCGGACTTGCGACCACGCCTTGGCCCTCGACCTCGATGTTCAGCCTGATCTTGTCGACGAGGTGGCCTGTGAACTCGCCGCTGGGATAATACACCACGCCGGTACTGGTGGTGTAGCGGGTCTGTCCGCCGTACTCCCATGTAAGATACTTCCACGCATAGCCCTTCCGGGGCGAAAACAAGAACGAGAAGCGGTACGGTCCCGTGGCGGACAGGTAGGGATACGGTCCGGGCTGAAACGAACTGGTGGGCGCGCCGGAGCAGAAGACGTCACAATCGCCGCCGGTGGTATCGAGCGTGAGCGTGTTCATGGACGGCGGATACCCGGCGTTGGGCCGGAAGGTCGCGCGGACGCGATTCGTGCCTTGCATCTTTACGTTTACGCTGTTCCCGTAGCGCTCGCCGCCCCACGTGCCGTTATAACCCACCCACACCGTGTAATAGCCGCTGTTCGGCGTGGCCGTCAGCGTGATCGTGTCATCATAGTCCACCGGGACGGTGAACGCGCCGCCGCCGCCCTGTCCGCCGGGCGGCAATTCGACCGTGCCGAAGGAAGGGTCCCAATCCACGTACAGGGTCTGTGTCTTCGCGCGGGTGAATGCGGTCAGTGTCGTGTCGGCGGTCATAAAGACGACGGCGGCCGTTTCCTCCGAAAGGCTGGCAAGGTGGGAGGGCGGGATACAGTACCAAAGCCAGAATACCCTGTCCGCGTTGGGGGTGAAACTGACGATAACGGATTCGCCCTTATTGTAGCTCGGCCTGTCCGGGCTCTTGCTGGCTGTCCCATAACCAAGGGTGTTGACCGTCAGGGTGTAGGTCGGCCCGCCGCACTCGCAGGGCTCCCACTCGACGCCGATGTTTCCATGGGCTGGGGGCGTGACAAAGACCAAGGCAAGTCCCGTCAGCGCCAGCGCCGCTCCGGCGCGTAGCCCGTTCATTCTTCCCATGTTGCGGTCTCGCATAGTCGAATCTCCCCGTGGCTCAGGCGCGCCCTAGAAACCCGTCGCACCGTCAGATTTCGTCGCATCGCGCTCGATCTTTTCGAGTTGCTCTCGGAGAATGCTCCTGAGGGGACCATGCGCCGTGTTTTCGATGATGTCGCGGTAGCGGTCTCGGAGCGTATCGAGGTCACCGTTACGAAGGGGCGCGTCCATCTCCCCGGCGATGAGATCGAGGCTGGCTTTGAGGCCATCCGCGCGTATCGCGTCCGCCTGCTTCAACTCGGCTTCGGCGAGAACCGTATCGGGAAACTTGGCGGCAAGGGCCTCATGTGCCTGGATCGCCATCGCGTGCCAGCCGAGGCGCGTGAAATACCGGGTTGCATGCTGTGCCGTCTGCATCACGGCCTCGTACATGCTGCGCTCCGCGGTGCAGGGCAGTACGCCCAGCCGCAGGAGCCCCTGGACAAGTCCGAGCAGGGTCCGCGGGTCGTGGTCCGCTCGGGCGTGCTCGGCAAGGAGCATGCGCGCGCGGAGCACGTCCGGCGAGGCGGGCGGCATATCCGCGAGCGCCTTGAGTCCCGCCCGGACTCTGGCCCGTCGTTCGGGCGTGCCACAGGTCTTCGCGAGCATGGACACGATAGTGTACCGCGCGCGCGGATTTGCCTCCGTGCTCAGCGCGTCCGCCCATCGTTCCGCCACCTCATCATTCAGATCGCGGGAGTGCATGGAGGGCAACGCCTCCGCCGCCCGGGCCAGTCCTGGAGACGCCTGGAGCACAAACTCCTTACGGCCGCCCCAGTAGA
The DNA here is from genome assembly GCA_029556545.1 of Candidatus Hydrogenedentota bacterium. Taxonomy (GTDB): domain Bacteria; phylum Hydrogenedentota; class Hydrogenedentia; order Hydrogenedentales; family JAGMZX01; genus JAGMZX01. The sequence goes on along the minus strand of JAKQEQ010000017.1, from coordinate 1,425 downwards.
TCACGTCCTCGAAGAGATAGCGGTCCACATCGCCGGTCTTGGCGATCTTATCGAGGGTATAATACACGGGCATTTCGATGAGGCAGCGGGAGAATTCGAGTTCGGGGTAGCTCAGCACCATTTCGGCCACAGATGGCTTCTGTGGTGGCATCCCCCTGTAGTAATACGGCCCGCCGAGGATGTACAGCGCCGTAACGCGCACCGCCAGATGATCGAGCTTCGCGAGGTCCTCGAGGGTTTTCCGCGCCGGCAGCGCCAGATTCTGCATGCCGGAGCCGGCCTGCATGACGGCGATCAGCAGCTTGTCCGTCGGGTATTCGTCCGGCTTGAGGATTTCGCCCAACCTGCCTCGGTCTGGCCAAGTCATCAGCGATGCGATGGCGAATCCCAGCAGTTGCGACGGCCCGACGAAGGAGTCGGCTACCGCGGCGTCGTCCCCGGGCGCGTCGCGCAACAATTCCACGAGGCGCACCGCGCCGTCGTGGACCGCGCCCGAGGTGAGTTCCTGGTGCGCTTGGGCCTCGGCGGCGGCGACGGTTGCCTGAAATTGGGCGGCGGCGGGCGCGGCGGCGATCAGGGTTACGGAGAAAAGCAATAGGCCGGGTAAGTCGTGTCTCATTGGCACATCCCCTTTCGTTGTTGAGCCCGTGTCACTTCAGCCCAACGACTTACTGTGTCTCCATACTACTCCCAAGAACGCATTTTGTCAAGAGGGATGTGTGGAACTATGTAAGTGCTGACGCACTAATGCTTTAGTGGTTCCATCATGTTGCCCGCGAATGGAACGCGGAACGCGTAATGGGACGGTTTTCGGAGCACGCACCGTGCGTAGTCTCCATCTCCAACCTTCACCCCAACGCTCACCCAAAGCTCACCCAACCCTCACCCCAACCCTCTCCCGCGGGGAGAGGGAGTAAGAAACCCTCACCCCGGCCCTCTCCTGCGGGGAGAGGGAGTGTTTGTTGTGGCCGGGCTCCCGCGTGTCCGCCGTCGCTTCTTCGAAGGCAGGGGCGCGTGGCCGCGGCGCGTGGGCCGCGGCTATAATCGTACGCTGTGAGTAGATGGACAGAGATCATGGGTTCCGTGGTCCGCGTGGCGGTTTCGCGCGCCGTGGTGTTGGCGATTTGCGCGCCGGCGATCGCGGGGGCGCAGGCGGACCCGGCGCTGTTGTGGCGGGACGCCACGCTGTATCGGGACGAGTGGGGCGTGCCGCACGTGTACGCGGGGCACCCGCGGGCGCTGGCGTTCGCGTTCGGCTACGCGCAGGCGGAGGACCACCTCGAACCGATGCTGTTCGCGTATCGGGTCGCGAACGGGCGCGCGGCGGAGGTGCTCGGGGAGCCGTATGCGAAGTCGGACGCGTTCTCGGTGTCGGTGGGCCACGCGCGGCTTGCGGAGGCGGCGCTGCGGGTGGTGGACCCGGTG